>JABDAR010000006.1:0-55000 GCA_013289085.1 Gammaproteobacteria bacterium
ATTTGTATTTTAGTTTTTATAGGGCGCGGGATCTTGCAAAGCATTATTATTCCATCTATTTATAGCACCCTTTGGGTATTTTCTATTTTTATGTTTGAACCAATGCCTCTAAATAGTATTGGCTTGCTCATGGTGATATGTGTGACGATGATGGTACAAGTCAGAAAAAACCTGATATTAACGAAGACTAACGATTAGTTATCATAAAATACCGTTAGTTGTTTATTTTTTCAGCACTAGATCTATCTTGCTTTGCTTGGTTACATTGTAGTAAATTAATAACATGTAACATATTTGATTAAAAGGTGGACCTATGTCAGTCTTATTAGCCATGTTTTCATTTTCTCTAGCGATGTCTATTACGCCAGGACCTGTGAACATGATTATTTTATCATCAGCGATTAATTATGGTTTCAAGAAAACGATGCCTTATGTTGCGGGCGCAAATATAGGCTTTTTATTGTTGTTACTGGCTGTAGGGTTTGTTTTGGAGCAGTTTATTCAGGCTTACCCCATTTTTTTAAATTATCTGGCTATTGGTGGTTCGTTATATATTGTTTACATGGGTTATAAAATTGCGATCTCAAAGCCCACAATAGAAATTAAAGAGATTAATATCCCTAAATTTCATGAAGGTTTTTTATTGCAATGGTTAAATCCTAAAGCATGGATTGCAGCCGTATCAGGTATTTCAATCTTTGCAAGCGTAGACAGTTATGGACCGCTATTAATATTCATTACTATATATTTTTTTGTGTGTTACGCGAGCCTTTTGATTTGGGCATTCGTAGGCGATAAAGTATCTATTTTATTAAACAATCCTTTTCGCCTACGTATAGTTAATATTGCCATGGGATTATTGTTGATCATAACCGCACTTTATTTATGTTACTCTCACTTTACGTAAGCCATACAATCCAAACACCAAGCCCATCCAAATGATGCCTGATATTGCAATGGGCCACAAAGTATTATTAAAAAATAATCCAGCAATATATAAAGCTAATCCCGCTAATGCCATTTCTAATAGATACAATACGGCGCTTGCGCAACCTACGTGCTGTGTAATTACGCTTAAGCTGCGACTGGATGCATTACTAATAACCAAGGCTAAGCCGAAGGCGCCTGGATAAAAGAATAATTGGATGAGCCACGCTTGCTGTATATTTAACCAGGCAGCAAAACAGATTAATAATACACTGATAACTTTTAATAAAATCCCACTGAATAATAAACGATCAACGCCATAAGTCATGACGTAACGTTGATTAAACAAAGTCCCTAAAACAAAGATAAACACGCTGCTACCAAAATAAATACCGTAATGATGGCTTGGCACATTTAACGTTTGAATATATAAAAATGGTAAATTGCCCATTTCTATCCAGAGCTGCGCTATGGTTAACGCTAATAATAAAGCATTTAATACAAACGCGGGAATTTTAACAATTTCTAGATAGTTTGTTAAAATCGGTTTGATAGAAAATGTTTTTTTACTGCTGGTATATAAAGTTTCTGGCATCGCGTAAAAAAACAACAGCACTAATAATGCACCGCAGACGACTAGAAAACCAAAAGTTGCGCGCCAATCAAAATACATCCCTATATAACCGCCAATAATCGGTGCAATGCCGGGGGATACTGCAATCACCATCCCCATCATTGACATAATTTTAGCTAATTTTTCTGCTTGATATAAATCGCGAATTGCTGCAGTGCCGACAACTAACACTATGCCACCCCCTAGACCTTGCAACAAACGTGCAATGAGTAAAATATCTACAGAAGGCGCAAGGGTGCAAAAAATACCAGCGATTAAAAATAATAACAAACCAGAAAGCAACATGTTACGCCGACCTAAAGTGTCAGATAAAGGTCCCGCTAATAAACCAGCGGTCGCGAGTCCAAATAAATTTACACTTAAAGTTAACTGCAATAGACTTTCGGTGGTGTTAAACTCTCGCATCACCGCCGGTAGATTAGGCAAATACATATCAGTTGCCATTTCAATTAAAGCGATAGACGCAATAATAAAAGCAGGCACGTAATAAAAACGTTGATTATTCATGATAATACACTCCAATAACAGATATTTTAATATATGTTAAATGGCAAAAGGCTTTTGTCATTCAACACAGGGTCAAGCCGAACGTCTGTATTGTGAGTGCACTGTGGTAGGCATAATGGCTCTATTGTAGTTGATGAACTTATTTAAGTCAATGGATCCCCGCCTGCGCGGGGATGACGGCAAGCACCTTATTCACAAACTCTGATTTAGCTTCGGTATATTGTTCGCGATCATATTTATATTTTTTGGCTAAATTTATTTTTAATTCAGCATATTCACGGGCTGTTTCTGGATGTAAAATTAAATAATCTCTAACGTTTATTTTATTTATCCAATGTGGAGAGTTTGGTTCTACTATATGAATATGGTGAGTGCGCTTTGTGCCATAGGGTGGCATGCCTTTTACAAAAAACAAACGCGTGGGATCAGGATTCTCTGCCCAATAAACATATTCATGGGATTTAAGAATATCAATAGCAATGGCTTTGAAAACACTCAGTGCATCTACTGCAATTTGAATATCTATAATGGGCTTTGCAAGCATGCCAGGTATTGCAGTACTGCCGACATGTTGAATATCGATAATATGTGACTTTGGTAAAATTTGAGAAAGTTTTTTAATTTCATGTTCAGCTTGGATGGGCCAATCATCATCATAATCTACAAGAGTCACCAAATCATTGCGATAAATTTCAAAATAATCGACTTGATGGCCGCGATATTCTGTTTTGCCCATATCCATCATGCCGGCTTTTTCTAGTACGCGTCGCGAACGTATGTTTTCAGGAAACACAAATCCCACTAATTTATCATTGGGTAAATTTTCAAAGCCCCAATGGATTAAGGCCCGTGCTAATTCTGTAGCATAACCTCTGCCCCAAAATTTTTTGTGTAAGCGATAAGCGACTTCAATTTCAGATTGTTCTTCATTAAATCCCAAATGAAATAATCCTGCTTGTCCGACAAACTCGCCGGTATTTTTTTCAAATACCGAGCAAAATCCAAAACCATATTTTTTTTGATATTCAATCGAGATTTTTAAAAATCGTTCTACTTCTGGTGCAGGTTGCGGCTGTCCATTATTATTGCCAATAAAGCGCATCACATCCGGATCTGCGCGCAAAGCAATTAAATCCGCTAAATGCGAAGGTTCAGGTTCTTTTAAAATTAAGTGTTCGGTTTCAAGAAAAATAGTCATGATGTGCAGAAGAGTAACACAGACGCGATGACTAAGGTATAGCATCGCGTCTGTGTGATTTTATTTAGAATTATTTACACTGCCGTAATTATTAACCGGAGTTTCAAAAAAAGTACTATCCTCCCCTAAATCGCTACCTTTTTCATGATCGGTGCGAGTAGTTCTTTTCTTTTTGTGTTTAATCACTGACGCATCATCATTTGTATTGCTGCCCCAATTACGAAAACAGCAATTTGAGCTTGAGCTTGAATTTGAATTTGAAGGTGTAGGTGTAGGTGTGGGTGTGGGTGTGGGTGTATCGGAAGAACAATCTGTATTTGCAAGCACACCGCCAGTTATTCCTAAACAACAAAGAACTGCTGGCCAGCCGAAAGCTGCTGATGCAGGCCAACCTAATGCTGTCGCAATCTGACGTCCTATTTCCAGAGTGCAGAATCCGCCAAAACCACAGAAAGTTCCACTGATTATAGCGTCAATTGTTGCTTTTTCTGTTACTCTGGGCATATTATCCTCGCTAAAAAAATTAAATTATATTGTGTACTCTAACTTATTTTTAAATTATAAGTCAAGTACTTATTTAATTTTTGGGAACTACCTCCCGCGGACGAGCCGCGGGAGGTAGGGAAGAACACGCTGGCATAAACCTTAAGTTATTCGGCTGCTGCTTTCATGCTGAGGCGAACACGACCTTGGCGGTCGATTTCTAGGACTTTTACTTTTACTTTTTGGCCTTCTGATAATACATCAGCGACGTTATTGACACGTTCATTGCTGATTTCAGAGACATGGACTAAACCATCGCGGCCGGGAAGGAAGTTTACAAAAGCACCGAAATCTACGATTTTTACGACTGTGCCGTCATAAAGTGCGCCGACTTCTGCTTCTGCAGTTAATTCTTTAATCCGTTGAATTGCGGCTTCACTGGCTTTACCATCTACTGCAGCCACTTTTACTGTGCCATCATCTGCAATATCAATACTAGTGCCGGTTTCTTCGGTTAGGGCACGAATAGTGACGCCGCCTTTACCAATTAAATCACGAATTTTATCGGGATGAATTTTGATAATGGTAATGCGTGGCGCAAATAAAGACACATCTTCACGAGATTGCGTCATGGTTTTTGCCATTTCACCTAAAATATGTAAACGCGCTTGTTTGGCTTGTTCCAAGGCGACATGCATAATTTCACGATTAATACCTTCAATCTTAATATCCATTTGCAAAGCAGTGATACCCTCATGTGTGCCTGCGACTTTAAAGTCCATATCACCTAAATGATCTTCATCACCTAAAATATCAGTGAGCACTTGATAAGCATGAGGTTCTTTAATTAAACCCATGGCAATACCGGCAACAGGTGCTTTAATCGGCACACCGGCATCCATCATGGCTAATGTTGCTGCGCAAACGCTCGCCATTGAACTCGAACCATTGGATTCAGTAATTTCAGATACAACACGCATCACATAAGGAAATTGTTCAATCGTTGGAATAACGGCTTGTACGCCGCGTTTTGCCAAACGACCATGACCAATTTCACGACGTTTTGGCGCGCCAACTTGACCACATTCACCCACAGAATAAGGGGGGAAATTGTAATGAAATATAAAGCGATCGGTTTGGTCACCTATTAATGCATCAATACTTTGTGCATCACGTTCTGTCCCTAAAGTAGCAACCGCTAAAGCTTGAGTTTCACCACGCGTAAATAATGCAGAACCATGAACGCGCGGCAATACACCTACACGGGTGTTAATTGGACGTACTGTTTTAGTATCACGACCATCGATACGTGGCTCTCCACGTAAAATACTGTTACGCACAAGATCACGTTCAATAGTATCAAATAATCCAATCAGTGTTTGTGCATTGGTTTCTTCTGTAACAAAAGCTGATAATACTTTATCACGGCTGGCAGCAATTGCAGCTCTACGCTGTGCTTTTTCTTTAATTTGATAAGCTTGTTGTAATTCAGTTTGTGCTAAATCTTTTACTTTGGTTAATAATGCTTCATCACGAACCGGAGCCTGCCAATTCCAGCGGGTTTTCCCAGCGTCGCGGGCAAATTCAGCAATGGCTTTAATCGCAGTTTGCATTTGATCAAAACCAAACATTACCGCACCTAACATCACATCTTCAGATAATTCTTTAGCTTCAGATTCCACCATTAATACAGCGTGTGCAGTTCCAGCCACCACTAAATCTAATTCTGAGCTCGCTAATTCATCCAAATTTGGGTTTAATAAATATTCACCATTTTTATAACCTACGCGGGCAGCGCCTAATGGTCCATTGAAAGGAATACCAGAAATCGCAAGTGCCGCAGAAGTACCCAGCATTGCAACAATATCAGGATCCACTTCCGGATTAACTGACATCACTGTTGCCACTACTTGCACTTCATTCATAAAGCCATCTGGGAACAGCGGACGAATCGGTCTATCAATTAAACGTGAGGTCAAAGTTTCTTTTTCACTCGGGCGCGCTTCACGACGGAAATAATTGCCTGGCACTCGGCCAGCAGCATAAGTACGTTCCATATAATTCACAGTTAAAGGGAAGAAGTCTGCATTGGGGTTGGCATTTTCCATACCCACAACTGTTACTAAAACAGTCGTACTATCCACATCAATTAACACTGCGCCTGTCGCTTGTCTTGCAATCTCATGCGTTTGCAAGGTAACGTTATTTTTCCCATATTGAAACTTGAGTTCGTTCACACACGTATCCTTAATTTTATTTTTTAAACCAAAAGTATTTAACCGCGGATCCCTAAACGTTCAATCAAAGTGACATAACGTTCATAGCCGGTACGCTTCAAGTATTTTAATAATAACTTGCGCTGACTCACCAGTTTTAATAAACCATGCCGAGAATGTTTATCTTGGCGCTTAATTTTTAAATGATCAGTTAAGCGGCTAATGCGCGCTGACAACAAGGCCACCTGCACTTCCACTGAACCAGTATCATTTTCACCACGTTGGTACTGACCAACCAACTCTGCTTTTTGTATTGCCGTTAAAGACATTAAAATCCTCCTTACAAAATAACCACGCTATTCTACCACTAAACAAAGACCTAAGCCACCAGGGACTTAGCTCGCAATAAACGACTCGGGGCAATTCTACCATCAGGCTGAACTTCACCCATCCCAAAAAACTGGTCATTATAATACATTTGAACCCACTTTTGTTGCCCCAAAACCGTTGGCAAAGAAACTGCTTGTCCCTGCTGCAAATAATGGGCAGCGGTTCTTTGTAAAATCACTATAGGGAAACCTTGTAAAGCTGTGCTTAAATCGATTAAACAGGCGTCTAATTGATCCATCTCTAAATTTTCTAGAGTGGGCAAATCATACATTTTAAGCTCACTTAAGCCCGCAATAGAGCTGCGCCGTAATTGGCTTACATAAGCACCACAGCCAAGCTTATCGCCCAAATCTTCTACTAAGGTACGAATATAAGTGCCTTTACTGCATGAAATGCGCATTTTTAATTCATAATTGGCATAATCCAAAATTTCGAGAACTTCAATAGTGACCTGTCTACTAGGTCTTTCAATCGTAATGCCTTTGCGAGCTAATTTATACAGCACTTGTCCATTGACCTTAAGCGCTGAATACATAGAAGGCACTTGCGAAATAAGACCACGAAATGACATACAGGCTTCATTCAATACATCCATTGAAAATTCAGGCACAGGGTTATCGGCAATAATCTCGCCTTCAGCATCCCCGGTTGTGGTTTTTTGCCCCAAACGTGCAGTAACTTCATAAGTTTTATTCGCTTCTAGCAAAAACTGTGAAAATTTTGTAGTCTGCCCAAAACAAATAGGTAACATGCCACTTGCTAATGGATCTAAACTTCCCGTATGGCCTGCTTTTTCAGCATTAAATAATCGTTTGACGATTTGCAGGGCTGCATTAGAAGTTAACTCAAGTGGTTTATCAAGTAATAAAATACCATTCAATGCACGTCTTGGTTTTTTTTGTAATGACATTAATTTTTTCCCTTCAACAACGAATCAATTCGCAGCGCTTCTAATAGTTTTGTATCATAATGAAAATATAATTTTGGCGTGCGACGTAAATCCACTTCTTGTGCTAATACATAACGTAAATGCTTTTGCGCTTTGTTTAATAATTTGCACAACGTTTTCCCACCATCAAGTTCAGCTTCTTTATTCAAACTGCTCGTAAAATAAACTTTCGCTTCGGATAAATCCGGTGTAACTTGCACATAGGTGATATTAATAAATGCAAGCCTAGGATCGGCAATTTCTTTATGTAAAATCATCGCCAAATGTCTTGCGATGGTTTTATTAATGCGATCCAGACGGCTGAACTCACTTGATTTATGCATTATAACTTCCGCGCCACGCTAATCTTTTCATAGACTTCTATCTGATCGCCCGGTTTAATATCATTATAATTTTTAACGCCGATGCCACATTCTATGCCATGACGTACTTCGTTCACATCATCTTTAAAGCGTCTTAATGAATCTATTTCACCTTCAAAAATCACGACATTATTACGTAATACACGTACGGGTAAATGACGTTTAATGGAACCTTCAATGACCATACAACCTGCAACCGAACCGTATTTGGTTGCGCGGAACACATCACGTACTTGGGCAAGACCGACAATCTGTTCTTTAATTTCAGGACGTAATAATCCGGTTAAACCATTTCTCACTAAATCAATCAGATCGTAAATAATGCTGAAATAATGGATTTCTACGCCTTCATCTTCAGCAACACGTTTGGCTTTTGCATCAGCACGCACATTAAAACCAATCAATAAAGCACGTGAAGCCATGGCCAAAGTCACATCGGTTTCATTAATACCACCGACACCCTGACCTACAATTTTAACTTTCACGTCAGCCGTTGATAGTTTCACTAAAGAATCACAAATGGCTTCTGCAGAACCTTGCATGTCTGCTTTAACGACGATGTTAAGCACCGGCACTTCTTCACGACTCATTTGGGTAAAGATACCTTCTAATGAAGCCGCTTTTTGTTTTGCAAACTTCACTTCTTTGAATTTACCTTGACGGAACAGCGCCACTTCTTTGGCTTTGCGTTCATCATTTAAAATAATAAACTCATCACCCGCACTCGGTGTACCCGATAAACCTAAAATTTCTACGGGCGTTGATGCGGTAGCAGAGTCTTTGGTTTTGCCATTTTCATCAAACATCGCACGAATGCGCCCATATTGCATACCGACTAAGGCAATATCACCTTTTTTCAGAGTGCCTTGCTGTACTAATAAATCAGCAACAGCACCACGACCTTTGTCTAAATGTGATTCGAGTACTACACCTCTTGCGGGTGCATCTTCAATAGCTCTTAATTCTAAAACTTCTGCCTGTACCAAAATAGAATCAAGCAGCGTATCAATACCATCGCCACGTTTAGCAGAAACATATACAAAAATATTTTCGCCGCCCCAATCTTCAGGAATAATACTGTATTGGCCTAATTCTGTGCGCACACGATCTGGATCAGCTTGCGGCTTATCCATTTTATTAACCGCAACAATAATCGGCACATTAGCAGCTCTGGCATGTTGAATCGCTTCTATGGTTTGTGGCATGACACCATCATCAGCAGCCACAACTAATACAACGATATCCGTACAATTTGCACCACGTGCACGCATGGCTGTAAATGCCGCATGTCCGGGTGTATCTAAAAATGTAATGCGACCTTTTTCAGTGGTTACACTATATGCACCAATATGTTGAGTAATCCCACCGGCTTCACCTGCAGTCACGCGTGTTGTACGAATATAATCAAGCAATGAAGTTTTACCATGATCAACATGTCCCATGATGGTCACCACCGGAGGACGTGGTTTTGTATCGCCCGTTGATTCGTTTTTGAAACCTTCTGCCAATACTTCTTCCAGTCCTGTACCTTTCAGCATCACGGGTGTATGACCCATTTCCTCAACCACAATAGCGGCGGTATCTTGATCAATCACCTGATTGATAGTCACCATGGCGCCCATGCCCATCATTACTTTAATGACTTCAGTAGCTTTAACTGCCATTTTTTGTGCTAAATCAGCAACAGAAATGGTTTCTGGAATTTTTACTTCATGCACCATCGGTGCTGTTGGTTTTGCAAATGCATGTTGCCCCGATAAGCTTGCGACTTTTTCTGGCTTTCTTCTTTTACGTCTGCGTGGAGATACTTCTCCATCACGAAAATCACGATCATCATCATTACGTGAAGTAGGACGTCCACCCCCACGATCATTGCGATCCGAACGTTCATTACCGCCACGCTTTTTATTCTCTGGTTTTTCACGCACGACAGGTTTAGGTTTAGGTGCTTCTTCAACAGGTGCTTTTACTACTTCTTCTACAGCAGGTGGAGTAGGCGTTTCTGGCACTTGAAGTTCAGGTTCAGGTGTTACCACTTCTTCTTCAACTTCAGGTTCTGCTTTTTTCGGCATATAAGTGCGTTTTTTCCGCACTTCAACGCTAATGGTTTTAGCACCCACTTTAACAGCTTCAACACGTTTGCGTTTTAAAGTAATTTTTTGCCCAGCACTTTGCTTATTACGATAATCCAAAAATTGCTGAATTTGTTTATTGCTAATCGTTTGGGTTTCAGGATCAACAGGCTTGCCTGCTTCTAATACCCCAGCCTGCTGCAATTCAGTAAGCAACATTTGGATCGATATATTCCGCTCACTTGCAAACTGCTTTAAAGTCACATCTGTCATAACGTATTCTACGCCTCTTCATCAAACCAATGTTTACGTGCAGCCATAATTAATTCCGATGCTTTTTCTTGGCCAATATCAGTAATGTCTAGTAAATCATCTACAGCTAAGTCCGCTAAATCATCACGTGTTTTCACACCGTGCTCAGCGAATAGATTTGCAAGTTCTGGACTCATTCCAGGTAAGCTCAATAAATCTTCTGTAGGTGCACGTGCAATTTCTTCATCCGCTAACGCTTCTGAGAGTAAAACATCTTTAGCACGTGTGCGCAACGCGTTGACAATATCTTCATCAAAGCCTTCGATATTTAACATTTCTTGTATCGGCACATAAGCCACTTCTTCAATGGATGAAAATCCTTCTTCAGCTAAAACAGCTGCCAAATCTTCATCGACTTGTAATTTATCTAAGAATAATTGCACTAAGCGTTCTGTTTCTTCGGCACTTTTCTCAGAAGCTTGTTTTTCACTCATCACATTGAGTTCCCAGCCGGTTAATTCGCTGGCCAAACGCACGTTTTGACCACCGCGGCCAATCGCTTGTGATAATTGTTCTTCTTTAACTGCGATATCCATGGTATGTGCATCTTCATCCATCACAATGGAAACCACTTCTGCAGGTGCCATAGCATTAATCACAAATTGCACAGGATTATCATCCCAAACAACAATATCAATACGCTCACCGCCTAATTCACTAGACACTGCTTGAACGCGCGCGCCTCTCATACCCACGCAAGCACCTACGGGATCGATACGGCCATCATTGGTTTTAACGGCAATTTTTGCACGAATACCGGGATCGCGGGCAACGCTTTTAATTTCAATTAACTCTTCGCCAATTTCAGGTACTTCAATTTTAAATAGTTCACGCAACATATTCGGATGAATACGGCTGGCAAATAATTGTGGACCACGGGCTTGTGGACTGGCTTCATATAAATAAGCACGAACACGATCACCCATACGCACGGCTTCACGCGGTAACATTTCGCTGCGTGTTAATAACACTTCGTTGTTTTGACCAATATCTAAAATGACATGATCGCGTGTGACACGTTTCGCAACACCCGTGATTAATTCGCCGACTCGGCTTTTGTAAGCATCTAATGCTTTTGAGCGCTCTGCTTCACGCACTTTTTGCACGATCACTTGTTTCGCAGTTTGTGCAGCAATACGACCAAACTCTACAGATTCAATTTGTTCTTCAATAATATCGCCCACGACAGCATCAGGATTTTTCTCATGTGCTTGTTCAAGCGTTAATTCCCGATCAGGAAATTCAACACCTGCATCAAATTCATCAAAATCAGGCTCAACTACTGTGAAACAACGAAATGTTTCGTATTCGCCAGTTTTAGTATCAATTGCAACCCGCACGTCCCATTCTGCGCCATGTTTTTTACGCGTAGCCATTGCCAGCGCCGCTTCAATTGCTTCATAAATGACTTCTTTGGGCACATCTTTTTCATGTGATACGGATTCTGCTACTAAAAGAATTTCTTTACTCATGGCTTTTTCCACCTTTTTCCGATGTTAAATACGCGCGTAAATCAGCAATAACATTCGCCCGAAGGACTAAATCCCAAGGACATTCCACTTGTTCTATATCTGGCGGTGCTATTAATAGCTTATCTTCCATCACCGCCTTTAATACACCCTTATACTTTTGTCGACCTAACAACGCTTGTCTTAATTTCACCACTATCACTTGGCCAATGTATCCTTCACATTGCGCCAAAGTAAATAAGCGGCGATTCATTCCTGGAGAAGAGACTTCCAAATGCATTTGGTTAGTATCTACCCCATTCAGGCGCAAACAATCCATCACTTGATGGCTGGCTTGCCCTATTTGTCCAATAGTAATAGGCCCTTCACTGCCTTCTACATACACTTTCACCAAAGGATAATGCTGAGGAATGACCTCAACACCCCATAAACGATAACCCATCGTCTCGAGGATTGGCTCTAAAGCCGTCTGTAATTCATCTGAATGTAGATTCATTTGCCCCTTACATGAAAAACGGGCCTAAAGCCCGTCCTTCTTAATTTCTATGTATTTGAAAAACATAAACAAAAGGGCCTTCCTGGGCCCTATTTACAACTTATCTGGTAGCGGGGGTAGGATTTGAACCTACGACCTTCGGGTTATGAGCCCGACGAGCTGCCAGACTGCTCCACCCCGCAATAGAACAAGCATTGTACAAAATTTGTAACTTAAAAGCAAATGATGGTTTAGGATCTATAATAAAACAATAATTTTTAGTCATCTTCATTTACAAGGTCCGTAAAAATGAAAAAAATTTACCTTTCCAGCACTTTAATAGCATCATTATTAGCCAGCCTGCCATTATATGCTGAAGATGATATCGATGACTTTGGCGTCTATGTGGGTGGCGATCTTACCTGGAGTAATTGGGATTATCGAATGGAGAATAACCTTACGCAAACGATACCCAGTACATTATCTGATAGCGTGGACTTTGGTCTAAGTGATGGTGATTTAAATGGTGAAGGTCGATTAGGTGCGTATATGCGCTGGGAAGACCCACAATTTTTAACTGCAATAGAAATCTTTGCGGCAGGACAAAATGCCCATGATTCTTATTGGGGAATGAGCCTACTTCATCTTAATACCTTAGCGCAAGAAGTCACGACGCAATGGAGTTATGGTGCTGAACTCAAACAAGGGTATTTCATCGATGAATCCTGGCTGGCGTTTGCAAAGTTAGGGATTATTGAAACAGAATTTAAAGTAAATACGCAGTTTGGCGTTCAAGACCCTGCCGGTAATGAACTTTATACTACCCATACAGACGAACCTACTTTAACAGGTGTACGATTTGGCGTCGGCCTTGAAAAGTTTTTAACTGAATATATTAGTATTGCCGGCCAAGTGCTGTATGTCGTCTACGAAGATTATGACAATCAAGTTTCAGCGACTGTTACAGAAGAGAATGCCAATATTACTGATGAAGTAAAGATGGATACTCATGCCATTCAATTTGGTTTGGGGGTTAATATTTATTTCTTATAAAATCCACTTTAATAAAGGAATTTGTTGTATTTTGATACCCTCTACTTCAAATTCCTTTTCTTCCTCATAGGTGATAATAATGCCAGAACTAAGTCCGTAAGCACGGCAGGCTTCGCATAAACCATTAAGTTCTCGTCTTAAAGTTTCATTATCTTCCATGTTATAACAGACTTGTATGGCCATGGTAATATCAAAACCATTTTTGATAATAAAATCACACTCATACTTATCTTTGTGAAAAAATATTTCACCCTCACCACGCATTAACTGATGCAGCACGGCTTGTTCCATCAGTTTACCCATGTCTTTTGAAAACTTTGAGCTTAATGCATTATATAAACCATTATCGATGACATAGACTTTTTTCTCAGATAATTCTTGATGAAGAATAGAATGTGCATATTTTTTAACGACAACCACCATGAAAATAGCTTCACAATAGCCTGAATATTCATACAAGATATCTTTACTTAATTTATATCCAGCTGTTTTTAATTCATTGAATATTTTATGAATGGAAAATTCTTTAGTGGCGCTCGCGAATAAGCGTTTTATAAAATATTTTAACAAGGCTACATTTTTTATCCCAAATCTTTCTACTAGATCGCGATACATCATCACATTAAAATATTCTTGCAAGGTTTTAACTTTAAGAGATTCATCTAATTTTAAAATCTCAGGAAAGCCGCCATATTGCAAAAACTCAGCGAGTGCATTAAAGCGCAATGCTTGACTTTTACGATCATATTGCGTGGTATTGACGTGCTTAACATCACAGTATTCTGCAAAGCTAAGTGGTAATACAGTATAAGATAAAGAACGCCCACGTAAGTGGGTTGCTATTTCTGTACTCAGTAATTTTGCATTAGAACCTGTTAAAAAAATATGCTTGCTGACCGAATCATTCAGGCGGCGAATAAATCTATCCCACTTCTCAAATAATTGGATTTCATCAAAGAAAAAATAACAATCTGATAAATTAATATCCGGATGTAACTCCTGATATGCTTTTAGCAAAGCATCTAGTTCTTCGACGCTGTGACTAAACCGCTCATCCTCACAGTTAATATACAAAATATGCGCAGGGCTAACGCCCTCTGCCAATAACGATTTAATCGTATTATAAAGTTCAAAGGTCTTGCCTGCCCGCCTAGGGCCAATTAAAGTAATAATTTTATCAATATCAATGGGAATATTTTCGGCGCGCGGATATACTGTACCTAATTGATATTCTTGAGAATTCTGTATAATCTCTTTTAGCTTTTCTTTATTCATAGGAAGATTATACCATAATCCTTCCTTTTTTCAAGGAAGGATTGCCTGCTTGGCCGCAAAGCCTGCCACTTCACGAACTAACCGCGGTACCAGATATCCTGGCAGCTGGGCAGCCATTTGTTGATGTAGGTTTATTGCAGTTTTATCATCTACAGCAAAATGTGCTGTGCCTGTGACTTGATCTAATTGATGTAAATAATAGGGCATCACATCATGGGCAAATAATTTTTCACTGAGTGAACGTAGCGTATCGGCATCATCATTCACACCATGCAGCAATACACTTTGATTGAGTACATGAGTATGTTGTGCTAATTTTTTTAAGGCCGAACCGACACTCGCATCAATTTCTTGCGGATGATTACAGTGAACAACTACAACGGGTTTTAAGCGAGTGCTGATTAATGTATGAATAAGTTCATCAGTAATACGTTCTGGAATCATAATCGGCATACGCGTGTGTATGCGTAAAATTTTAACATGCAGAATGGAATTGATATGCTGCATGAAAAAATTTAGATAATCATCATCTAATGTAAACGGATCGCCACCACTTAAAATGACTTCATGAATAGTATTGTCTCTAGCAATATAATCAAAGGCTTGCTGCCATTTATCACGGCCTGGATTATTTTCACTATACGAAAAAGTACGACGAAAACAATAGCGACAATGTACAGGGCAAGCACTTGTCACTGTAAGTAACACGCGTCCTTTAAATTTGTGTAATAAACCTGGAATGGGATTTTGCTCACGCTCTTTCAGAGGATCGTCAGTAAACCCTTGAACCTCATGGTATTCTTCTTCTAAAGGTAATACTTGTCGTAATAAGGGGTCATGCGGGTCACCTTTATGCATGCGTGTGACGAAGCTTTCTGACACGCGTAGTGGAAACAATTGTCCGGCCTTTTCTGCCATGGGCAAATAAGTGTCATCTAAATTTAAACGTTCAAGTAAAACTTTGGGGTCGCGAATCACATTTTTTAATGCAATTTGCCAAGCATGAGGCTGACATTTTTTTTCAATTTTCGGTATCATAAGCGGAATATTTTAACAAATTTGCGGCAAAAAGGGTGAACATTATGGCAAGTTATACAACTAATCAGTTTAAAAGTGGTTTAAAAGTGATGTTAGATGGTGACCCTTATAGCATCATCGAAAATGAATTTGTGAAGCCAGGCAAGGGTCAGGCCTTTAACCGCGTCAAACTACGTCATCTAAAATCCGGACGCGTGATTGAACGTACGTTTAAATCCGGTGACAGCGTAGAAGGCGCTGATGTCATTGAACGTGAAATGCAATATTTGTATAACGATGGTAATGAATGGCATTTTATGATGATGGATACCTTTGAACAATATGTTGCCAATGCACCTATTGTTGGAGATGCCGCAAAATGGTTAAAAGAAGAAGCCATTTGTATTGTAGTGTTATATAACGATGCACCTTTATCTGTAGAACCCCCAGCTTTTGTAGAACTTAAAATTATTGAAACTGATCCTGGTTTAAAAGGTGACACCAGTGGCGGTGGCGGCAAACCCGCAACGCTCGAAACAGGCGCTGTAGTGCGTGTACCTTTATTTGTACAACAAGGTGAAGTGATTAAAGTGAATACCCAAACCGGTGAATACGCCTCACGCGTCAAATAAGGTCGCTGCACATGTTTTTTGAAATGTATCAGCGCGACATTAACAAAAAACTAATTGTTTATTTGTCCAAAATCAGCGCCGCCTCACCTGAACAATATGATGCGGAAGAAGTAACTGACCTCATCAATGCAATAAAAAAAGGGGGTTGTCATGGTTATGCAGTTCTCATTTCCGCAGCCTTGTGGATTTCAAAAACCAGCACCTCTGAAAAAAAATTCAGGCATAATTTTGCGTGGTGCAAAAACACCATTAATCTTTTAAAAAACTGGGATGAAAATTTATCCTCCCTATCTGCCGAAAATAAAAGAAATATAGATGATTTTTTATCGTTGTTGAATTTAATTCAAAATGAATCTGCTCATGACTTTCTAAATGAATTTCCTTTGGAGCGGCCAATCAGCCTCCTTGAAATTAGCACTCATTCATCAGCGAAAGATAGTGGAATTCTATACCGTACAAACACATATATATTAACCGCAGTTTTCACCCAAGAGAATTTTGCAAAGGTTTTGAATGAACTCAACCCTATGGACGATATTTTTACTATATCCTGTAAAATAAATAATAGTACCGATGCATATCATGCCATAAGTTTTCTTAAAATAAATGATGATTATTTTTTTGTGGACGGTAATACAGGAATAAAAATCACAAACACTCTAAATGAACTAGCAGAATTTATTTTAGAATATTATGTGCACAATAGTATGCCCTGGGACGTATTTGATATTATCATTGAAGCTTCCAGCTTTATTGAAGAACCTAGAAACATCTATCCAAACAAAAAAACTATATTAGAAAAATATGCTGAAAAAAAATATGGCTTAAATACAGCAGCTTGGTTTAACTGCTTAGAAACCATTGAATTCTTATTGGAAAATAAACAAGCAGATATCAATAAAATTACCCCCAGGGGGTTTCTCACTCCATTAGCTGCTGCTGCTGGTTACGGACACATAGAAGTCGTTAAACGTTTCTTGGCCATGGAAAACATTGAATACAATAAAGCTGGAAAACTAGGCCAAACACCCTTAATGATCGCTTGTGAATACAATCAGATAGAAATTGTAAAACTTCTGTTAGCAAAAACGGGCATTCTTTACAATCAAGCAATGCACTCAGGTGAAACCGCATTATATCTAGCGTGCGAAAATGGTAACGCGGAAATTGTAAAACTACTTTTAATGCAAAAAGATATCGATTTTAATAAAAGTGCCAAAGGGATAACCCCTTTATATATTGCTTATTTCAATGAACATATAGATATAGTCAAGCTCCTCTTGGAAATAAACAATAATGTAGAAAAAATAACTTTTGATCAATTTATTGAGCAGATCAATTATGTTAATAACCCGTTTTCAAAAGCTTCCATTAAAGAGGAATTTATTAAAAATATAAAGTATCTTTCTTTAAATGATTTAGCTGAGCTATCAAAAATAATGCGTACCATTCAAGAAGAAAATATAACGTTAGAGCGATCGGCACAAACAAATCTACCTAAAAATCTTGTGGTTCTTCGGCAAGAAAGAGGAATTTTTCAAATTACAGGTGCTTATGGGAATACCAACACTTGGCAGGCAGTTATGAGCGCACTTAAAGAACAAATTAAAATCCAATTACAAATAACACTTATTTCTAAGGAAAAACAAATGTCTACTTCTCAAGAAACTACCCATCTTGATTTTTTAAAATTCCAGCATGAACGCAGCGCCATGACTGCCTCAACAGAAAATCAAGAATGGATTGATATGACTTATAAACCAGTTGCTTCAAAACTGCTTGTGTGTTGAGAATATCATATGACACAAGCACGCAAACGTTTTGGACAAAATTTTTTACACGATGGGCAAGTAATTGCGGATATTATTGCGAGCTTTGCGCCAAGAGAAAATGATGAATGTATAGAAATTGGTCCCGGTCTTGGCGCACTCACTATTCCATTATTAAAAAAAATAAAATATTTACAAGCAGTTGAAATAGACCGGGATCTGATTCCCCTATTATTACAAAGCAGTAAAAATATAGGCCATCTGATTATTCATCAAGGTGATGTCTTAAGTTTTGACTTTCATCCCTTAGTTAAAAATAATAAAAAATTAAGAATCATAGGTAATTTACCCTATAATATTTCAACGCCACTGATTTTTCATTTATTAACTCAGCTGGATATTATAGAAGATATGGTATTCATGCTGCAACAAGAAGTGGTCGATCGCATGGCCGCACCACCTAATAATAAACAATATGGCCGCCTAAGTGTCATGGTCCAATATCATTGCCAAGTTGAAAGTTTATTTGTGATTCCGCCCAGCGCTTTTACACCACAGCCGAAAGTGTATTCTAAACTGGTGCATTTAATTCCGCATCTTCAAAAACCTTTTATTGCAAAAGACGAAAAATTATTTGCAGATATTGTGAGAGAAGCTTTTGGTCAGCGCCGCAAAACTATTCGTAATAGTTTAAAAGATTTAGTCAGTGATGATATATTTAAACAATTAAATATATCACCTTTATCGCGCGCTGAAAATTTATCAGTTGCGGATTATGTAAACTTAAGCAATCAATTAACACTATAAAATCCCTGCTGACCATTAATCTTGAAATCATTAATTAAAGTGCGGGTTTTCTCTTGTAATAACCAATTAATAAACTCAGCAGCTTCAGGTGATAATTGGGCCGTTTCTTTTAACTGGATGACGCTATATACGTTCATTCCATCATCTTTTCCCTGATATAAAAGTTTAAGTGGACTACGCGGCTCATAGGCAAGCCATGTGCCTTGATCAGCAATAGTATAAGCACCTAATTCACTGGCCATATTAATGGTGGGGCCCATGTCTTGGCCGGATTGAATATAACAGGGACATTGCCGTTCTTTTTCTATCAAATGTAATTTTTCCCAAATATTTAATTCAAATAAATGTGTGCCGCTATTATCGCCACGGCTGATAAACTTACTTTTATGTGTATACATCTGTGTCAGTGCTTGTGCAAATGAAGTGGCTTTAGCAACTGCAGCGGGGTCATCTTTAGGGCCTATGACTATAAAATAATTATACATAAAGGGCTGACGTTTACCGGATGGATATTTTACAAGCAAAGTTTGTTCAAGCTGCTCTTGATGAGTAATGGCGATCTCTACATCATTATTTTCCAGTTGTTTTAAAATAAATCCACTGCCACCCGTGACGACTTTAACTTTCTGATTGGTTTGTTGCTCATAATGTGAAAGCAAATAATCCATTAAACCAGAATTCGTAGTCGTTGACGTTGCGCCTAAAGTAAATCCAGCACAAACAATTGGGCTCATCAAACATAGTAATAAAAATCTTAACATCATTAACTCCTATATAATTGTGCATCTTGCAAGTGCAGAATATCTGTTGCGATACGCTGCACTTGGCTCATGTCATGTGAAGCACAGAATATTTTTTTACCCTGTGCAGATAAATCTATTAATAATTGCTCTATCTTCATAGTCGCTGCTGTATCCAGATGAGCGGTGGGTTCATCTAGTAAAATAATATCGGGTTGCAAGGCAAGCGCTCGCGCAATTTCCAGCTTTTGTTGCTCCCCACCTGATAAACTACGGGCTGATTGATCTGCCAAATGTTCTAAATTTAATAGTTTTAAATATTCAAATGGGTCTGCATGATTCTTTTGTATATTTAATGCAAATTGTATATTGGCTAATACACTGCGACGCAACATCAATGGCTTTTGAAACACCATGGCAATTTTAGGGTGTTGAATCTCTCCCTCCCATTGGACATAACCACGATTGGGCTTGATGATACCGTGCATTAATTGTAACAAGGTTGATTTACCGCTGCCATTACAACCCGTGATACAGGTTATGCCGTCGCTTTTAAGATCCAAATTAATATTATTTAACAGAATGCGATCTGGATAAGCAAAATACAGATTATTTATTATTAAATTAATCATGCCGATACCTCAAGGCTATGGTTAAATTTAATAATATTGCAAAGGTCATCAGCAAAAGACCCAAACTTAAGGCCAGTACCAATTCTCCCTTGGAAGTCTCTAATACAATAGCAGTTGTCATCACCCGTGTATAATTAGCAATATTACCACCCACAATCATAACGGCGCCTACTTCTGATAAAGATCGACCAAGACCCGCTAGTAAAATACCAACTAATGCAACGCGCGCTTCAATCACGATTTGTAATATTTGTTGCAAAGGTGATAATTGAAATGAATGCCAATGACTGCGATATTCTAGCCACATCTGTTCTATTAAATTAGCAGTGAGCGCGGCGACTATAGGTATAATTAAAATACTTTGGGCAATGATCATCGCAGTGGGTGTATATAATAAATTTAAAAAACCCATAGGCCCGCTTTGACTAAGCAATAAATATAAAACTAAACCCACTACTACCGGTGGCAATCCCATAAAAGCATGTAATAAACCCAAATAAAGTTGTCGACCAGGAAAACGAAATATTGCGGGAATCATACCCAAAAAAACACCCAAACTGCCACCGATCAATAAAGCAAAAAAAGTCATTTTCACAGTGACTGCAATGATCTGAATTAACATAGGATCAACATCAACAATCAGTTGCAAAGCCTGCAAAAAAATATTATTTAATGTTGACATAGTGCATGCCCTTGGACCCATTCACTATTGCCATCAACATAATGTTCCTGTTTCCAAATTGGACTTTGATGTTTAATACCTTCAATCAAAAAGCGACTGGCTTTAAACGCTTCATCCCTATGCACCGCGCTCACACCAATAATGATACTAATATCATTGACGTTTAAACGACCCGAAGCATGGGTAATATAAATTTTTAAATGCTCACCCCATTGTTCTATGGCCTCAAAACTTAAATCAGTAAAATTTTTAATTGCTAAAGGTTCAAAAACATCATAACTCACGCCAATGACTTCTTTACCAAAATTAAAATT
Organism: Gammaproteobacteria bacterium; assembly: GCA_013289085.1. Taxonomy (GTDB): domain Bacteria; phylum Pseudomonadota; class Gammaproteobacteria; order JABCZS01; family JABCZS01; genus JABCZS01. Next base: position 20,916 of record JABDAR010000006.1, read on the forward strand.
ACGCACGGTACCTTGGAAAACACTAGTGCCCCCATGACCGGGGTCGGCAATAAATTCATAAGCAGATACAATATTTAATGCGGGAGCTTGAATTGCGGTATAAATATTCGAATGCATCACTTTAACCTCCGCTAATCGGCGGTAATATCACTAATTCATGCGACTTTTCTAAAATCTCAGCTTCAGATAAAATATTATTCTCATTGGCAAAAACAGATTGCTTTAATAGTAACGCATTAAAATCTGGACAATGTTCTTGTAAAACTTTTTCAAAGGCTATGCGAAGTTCTGCAACTGTACATGAACTCTCAAACTGCAATTCAATTTTATCTTTGTTTTCGAAATATTTTGAAAAATTTCGAAACGCACCAAATAAATGAATTTTAATGCTCAGCATGATGGGCTTTTCCTATAATGGATTTTATCGCATGTGATAAGACTAATTGCAATATAGTTATGCCTTCTATAGCCGCCTTGGGCTTACCCGGTAAGGTAATAATTAAACTATTATTTCTCATCCCTACTATGCTGCGACTAAGCCACGCATGTTCTGTATATTTCGAGCCTTCCAAACGTAATAATTCACTTAAGCCTGGAATTTGTCGACTGCATATTTGCGTAATACTATCGGGTGTAGTATCACGAGTTGATAATCCTGTGCCACCTAAAGTAAATACCAAATGTGGCGCGTGCTGTTCTATATGAGATATTAAATATTGCTGAATTTGTTCGGGCTCATTAGGTAAAATTTTAGTTGCTATCACTTGCATGCCCAAATCAGTTAATTTTTTTTCAACACCTGAAATAAGTTCATCCGTATCTGAATATAAACCTTGTGACGCCCGATCACTGGTTTTGATGATACTGGCTTTGATTCCAGTATATTCTGGAATCTTTGTAGTGGGCATTAAATGATTGATTTCTTCTGGTATGCCATCTGAGTGAAACCAAAGACCATGTTTACCGCCTTGTTTGACTAAAAGACGAATGTCTTTAATTGTTAAAGCAGGTTCCACCATTTTAGTTAAATCATAGATGCATAATAAAGCTGCATTAACGCCTGCTAAAGCCTCCATTTCAACACCGGTTTTTGCATAGGCGCTGACACGACAATATACTTTTATGATTGAGTTTTTTTGATCTAAGGCAGTAGATATTTGCACTTGATCTAGATTTAAAGGATGACAGAGTGGAATTAATTGCGGTGTCATTTTCGCACCTTGTATGCCAGCCATTTCCGCCAGAATTAATACATCACCTTTAGGTAGTGTGCGTTGCGCAATTAAATCAAAAGCACTCTCACCGACGTATATTGACCCTTCTGCGATAGCAACACGTTGCGTCGCTGCCTTATTGGCAATATCAATCATCTGAAAATGTGTGTCCAAATTTAGCCTCCAATAGCTGCAAAATTATGATTCATGCCGGGATTGCCCTGCAATAAATAATGTGTCTCATGTTTATACGGTAATTTACTGATAATAAATTCTATTAATTCTGATTGTTGCTGATCGCTTTGCAGTAGATGACGTAGCGAATAACCCACACTGTCAAATAAGCAAAGACAGAGCTCGCCTTTAGCGGTCACGCGTAAGCGATTACAAGTCGCACAAAATCCTTTCCCATAAGGAGCAATGATACCGATTTTACCCAAATAGTCTGGATGTTGATATTCTACTGCGGGACCGGCATCTATTTCTCGCTCTACTATTTGCCAACCCTGACTGTGTAATTTTTCACGCACACAATCTGAGCTAATATGATGCTGACGAAAATAATCGATATTAGATCCGGTTTGCATGAGCTCAATAAAACGCATACTGATGTTTTGATTTCTTGTAAATTCAACAAAAGAATCTATCTCATCAGTATTAATATGATTTAATAAAACTGCATTTATTTTTACAGCATTAAAATTTAATTGCTGGGCGCTATTAATGCCGGCCAAAATATCTTCTAAACAGTTATGTTGAGTGATGTTATGAAATTTTTCAGGAATTAAACTATCGATACTTACGGTAATATTATCAATGCCTGCGTCTTTGTATTCTAAAATGTTTTTATATAAATGATAACCATTGGTAGTTAATGCCAGTTTTTTCACGCCCGATATTTGAGATAAAGTTTTAGCAATTGCACAAAAATCTTTGCGGATAGTAGGCTCACCGCCGGTAAGACGAATTTTTTGCACACCCAGTTCAACAAAAGCCATTACCAGACGTCGTATCTCATCCATACTCAAAAAATCTCGTTCTTTTTTTTGGTAGCCATCTGGCAAGCAATAACCACAATAAAAATTACACATGTCGGTAATCGACAAGCGCAAATAATAAAATTGCCGTCCGTAGTTATCTTGCAGACTTGCCATGTAAAATAATATCCATAAAAAACAATGATTATACCCCGCATTGCTGCAGTATAGTTATTTCCTATATGATTTTATTAAGTAATATTCCAGCGTCATGATTTTCTTGATAATGTTTCCAATCGTTATCAAATTGTTCTATTTGTTTCTTGACCAGTGGATCAACAGCTAATAATTCAGTTAAAATAGCATCAGGTAGTGTGACGGAGGGTATACCAGATCCCATTACTTTTTGTGCAGTTGCTGCATCAGCAAAGGCTGCGCCCATGAGTTTAACTGACCATTTGTGTTTTTGAGCAATTGCAAGCATATCATCGATTTCGCTTGCAATATTTTTCCCTGCATTTTGCATATGTGATAAATACAACGCTGCATAATCAGCGCCGGCTGCTGCTGCGCAAACAAATTGACTAAGAGAACTAATTGCCGTGGCTAAAACGGGTACTTTGTGTTTTTTCAATTGACTCATTGCGGCAAAACCGATAGGTGTTGCAGGAATCTTTATCACAATACGTGAACTTAATGCAGATAATTGACGTGCTTGTTCAACCATTTCATTAACATTACCTGGACGTGTCACTTGCAATGCTACGACTCCTGGTTGGCTATTGAGTAAATCTTCAATCAATTCTTTTGCGGAGCGTTTTTCTCGTGCAAAAATACTAGGGTTTGTGGTTACCCCATATATAATACCTAATTCATTTGCTTTTTTAATGGCGGCGATGTCCGCGGTGTCTAACCATAATTCCATGATGTACTCCTTTGTTAAGTATTCGAATAATACCATATAGCCATATGATCAGTAAGCTTAGGGGATTTTATCCCCTATGGTTAAAACCCCATGATTTATGATATATTTATCATATGACTACTTTTATATTAATACATGGCGCATGGCAAGGTGGATGGTGTTGGGAAGGCCTTGCAAAACTTTTGCGCGAGCAAGGACATCAGGTTTTTACTCCTGATCTTCCAGGACATGGAAAAAATCCTTATCCCTTATCAGAAGTTACCTATGAGGTCTATTACAAAAGTCTTGAGCAAGAATTATTAGAACACACAGAACCAGTTGTCCTTGTCGCCCACTCTATGTCAGGAATGATGGCAGCGCCTCTTTTAGACAATTACCCTGAAAAGATTGCACATTTGTATTTAATCGCGGCTATAGTCGCGCAAGATGGAGAGTCTCTTTTTGATGTGGTTACAAAAGGTGGTCCGTCAGTCATCCCCGATATCTTGATAGATAATCCTGAAGATAAAACTCAAAGTCTTGACCTCAATAAAGTAAAAAAGGCATTTTATTATGACTGCCCTTCTGATATCGCCGATTGGGCTATTAAACAGTTACAACCGCAGCCTGTTGCTCCTTTTGCAACGCCTATTTATTGGAAAGATTCTGGTAGGACTCTTCACAAAAGAACTTATATTTTATGTGAAAATGATCGTGATGTGCATCCGCAGACGCAAATGAATGTGATTGAACGTTATCCTTGTAAAGTTCAGAAAATAGCAGCATGTCATTTTCCGTTTCTTTCAACACCCCATAAATTGATAGAAATTATTGCACAAAGGGATGTGCTTATCGAGGTTCCATGTTGAAAGAACGTGCTATTCCTCCCATGAAAGATGAACACTGCGACAGACAACAAAATGCTCAAGCTCAACATGCCTTTGACCGTTGTTACGGCTTAACAATCTGTAAAAAATATGCCCTTTAATCACAGAATTGATTCTATAGATTTTTTACGTGGCCTATCCATTATTGCGGTTATTTTGCTGCATATTAATCTTATCATCCCTTTTGATAAAAGCGCTATCGGACAACTATTTGCGCCAGCGTTATATAAAATTGTTTTTTGGAGCGGGTACTATGGCGTTATCATATTTTTTGTCATCTCAGGATTTCTGATTACTACGTCTTCTATCAAACGCTGGGGTAGTTTAAATAATGTTAAATACGATCAATTTTATTTAATTCGCTTTGCTCGCATTATGCCCTGCCTCATTGGACTATTAATTATTTTAAGTATTCTAGATCGAACCGGAGTTGAAGGATTTGTCATAGACCCGGAGCAAACTTCCTTGGGTCAAGCTATATTTTCAGCGCTTACATTTAACCTTAATTGGCTTGAAGCAAAAACGGGCTATCTGCCTGCGGCTTGGAATGTATTATGGTCACTTTCTGTAGAAGAAATGTTTTATTTGTTTTTCCCGCTGATTTGTAGATGGGTAAAAAATGATCTTAATTTTATTTTACTCATGCTTGTATTTGTAATACTCGGGCCACTAGCGCGTACTGTTTTTACCAGTAATGACATATGGACCGATCATTCTTATTTATCATGCATGGATGGAATCGCATTAGGCTGCCTTGCTGGATTGGCAGCAAGTAAAATAAAATTCTCCAAACTACATTTGCAAATTTTACAGTACAGCGGCATAACACTTACATTATTAATAGTTGTATTCAGAAAACAAGTATATGATTTAGGTTTAACGCATATTGGAGTAAATGTGACTATTCTTGAAATAGGCATGGCACTTCTAATTATAGCTTTATATCAAAAATCCATGACAACTGCCCCTCATAAAAATTGGTTAGCTATGCCCTTTCAATGGTTTGGCCGCAATAGTTATGAAATATATTTAACCCATGTATTTTTTGTAATTATTTTCACAAGTATTTTTTCTGCCACAAACCAATCGTTTGATATGGTGGTTTTATGGTATATGGGTATTATTGTTGCATCTGGAATAGGTGGACAATTAATCTCCAGCTATTATTCTAGGCCGATAAATAGAACAATGAGATTAAAATTTATTAATAGACATTATCAAGAAGAAAAGATCATCGACCAAATTTCCTAACTTTAGAGGCAGTTACAATACCCTGCTTTTCTTCTGGTTCTCTAAGACTCGCAATCAGTGGAGATTCATGTGTCAGAGTTTTTATTTCTTCTATTTTTTTCTTTAACTCATCTTTTGTGCCAATACCTTGAAATGTCATTTCACCATATACATCTGAATTATCAAGCTGTATGCCTTGTTCTTTTAAAAATGATCGTAGATTTTCTATCACTTCGTATTGAGGAGCATCACGACCGAGAACATTTTCCACGTAAAGATTGAATGTACACTGTCTAGAATCGGTCACTTCCAATATAGGAGAATATTTCAGCATCTTATCCAGTAAATCCAAGGCACTTGCTGGACATATTCCAGTTAAATCTGCTAAGCGCTTTGCTTGCGCAGCAATAATAATACTTTGCTTTTCTATTGTTTCTTTAAGGCTAGCAATCACTTCAGATTCATAATTCGGCACAAATGCAAGTGTTTGTTGTGTTTCAAGTTCACGAGCCAGTGCATGCATTTTTTTACGTAATTTTTCTGGACCGATCGCTGAGAATTCAATCTGCCAATTATTATTTACTCTAGCTTTTATACCATTCTCTTTAAAAACATTACACAATTTTCTTGCTGTGTCAGGATTCAAATCCTGATCTGAATCATCAAGATTAACATGGCTAAAACCGGACTCGCTGTCCATCGGATCCCATCCCGTCAATCTATCTGATGCTAAAATGGCATAAATCATTTTTGCAGCTTGTTGTGGCGTCAAACTCAGCGCTAAACTAGTCCAAGTACCCATAGAACGACGCGCAATCCCATATAGACTTAACATGAAGATTTTCCTAAAATAAAAAATAATCACAAATTATATAACGACTATAAAATTTACTCTAGGGGAGATAAACCCCTAGTTCTTCTCCATTGTGATCTTATCCTGACATAATCCATCCTCACAATAGTAGTCACTCACCACATCTATTGCTTGCAAAAAGTCCTGATCATGAGAAATCACTATAATAGCACCCGGATAAACTTTTAAAACTTGTATCACATGTTCACGTGTTTCTAGATCTAGATTATTAGTCATTTCATCCAGGATTAATAATTTTGGCGTTTTTGCAGCAATTTGCGCAAGACTAAGCCTTGCTTTTTCACCACCTGAAAGTATCGAAATTTTTGCATTGACTTCTTCATTAGTACGAAATAGAAAATCATTTAAATGACGTCGTGCTTCAATATGCGTCCAAGTGGGTACGCAGGCTTCTATACATTCAAGTACGGATTGCTGCGCATTGAGTGTCCCATAGTGTTGGTCAAGATAGCCTATATCTTGGGATTTTGGCGCGTTCCAATCTCCTGTTTTAACCATTTGGCTTTCATCTAATATCGCTTTAATTAAAGTAGACTTGCCGCTGCCATTATCTCCTAATATAGCAACACGCTCACCATTAAAAATAGAAAAATTAATATGGCTCAATACATATTGACCTGAAACATAAGCGATACTGCCATCACGAATAGACACTAACATTTTACTGCCCATATCTGCTGCCTGGAATGAAAATTTTGGAATGATTGTTTCAGGCAAAGACAACTCTGATAATTTTTCTTGCAGAGCTGTTTTTTTATCATAAATTGCAGATTTTTTACGTCCAGATGTTTCACTCGCCTGCAAGGCTTTGGCTTTACTCACAACGGTTGGCCACTTGCGTTGGTCAATACTTTTCTCACCCTTGTCCCTACTTTTAGCTGCTCGAATTTGCTCTTGCATCAGCGATTGATGCATATCTTTTTTTTGCCGTGCAAGACGTGATAATTCTTGCTCAATTGATGTACGTTTAATATTTATTTCACGTATATAATTATCGTAAAACCCAGTGAAAATATAAATTTTTTCATGATCAATATGCCACAATGTATCAATGCAACTACGCAATAATTCTAAGTCATGAGATACAACCATCAATGTCCCGTGATATGCTTTCAACATCCGCATCAGCGAACGCCGATTACTCAAATCTAAATGATTGGTCGGCTCATCTAATAATAATAGATCAGGGTCAATACTCAATGCCTGTGTCAGCACCGCATTAAAACGCTGCCCTCCACTTAACGATTCAAAATCTTCAACAATTTGCGGCACATATCCTACGCGAATATCTTGTGGGACTATTTCGAGCAACATTTTAAGCAGACTTGATTTTCCACTACCATTACGGCCAATAATGACGATGCGACTTCCATATGGAACTTCAGCGCTAAAATCTGTAAAACAAACTTTATGTGAAAATGTTAGGTTGATATTTTTAAGTTGAATGGATTTATGCATGATAGATCTCTCTTAAGTATTACAAAAGGTAATTGGGCTTAAGCAGATATTTTCATGATTCCACCTTGTTTGAAATTGGGATGTTTTTAAACTTTATATGATTTTTTAAAAAAAATCAATATCTTCTATAAAATGTTACCTTAAAATATATTAGCCAAACCACGCTCAATGGCTTGCAAAACTAATTCAGATCGTGACTGACAATTTAATTTTATTTTTACTGTATCTAAATAATGTTCTACGGTTTTAGGAGATAATCCCAACGCTAATGCAATTTGTTTAAATGTTAAACCCATCGCAAGATGTTTTAAACAAGCCGTTTGTTGTTTCGTCAATGGAATAAGACTTTTTGCTTGAATAGGAATTGACACACCAAAAATACCCAGTACTTTTCCATGACATCCTAAAAAAGGAGATTTAAAACTGCGGCACCATTGAAAATTTCCTTTATACAAACCCGATTCTAAAAAAATCTGAGTTGTACCATTTTTTATTATCTGCGCATCATTTTCCATCATACTTGTTGCATAATTTGACCAAGGCAGATCGCGATCTTTTTGCCCCAACAAATCACCTACACTTGATATTTGTGCATGAACTAGAAATGCGGGATTGACGAATAAATAATTCCCTTGCGTGTCTTTGCTATAACAAACCATTGCTGCATCAGGTAGATGTGAAAACATACTCATCCCAGGATTAAAAAATACTTAGTCATTCTACCAAAAATATTTTGATGTTTCAATGCCTTCAGTGCATATTGCCACAAAGCTAACCGCTTGATATTATATCTAAAATTGCACGTAAAGCTTCTTGAGTTTTCTTTAGGACATATGAGCAAGTATGATTTATAAACCTTTCAATTTAAAAGTAGATGAAGAACATATTTCTTGCGCCATTATTTCACAAAATGATACTGCAATTCTCCCTCGATTTATATTTCTACATGGTGCAGGTACCGGTAACAAAGAGAAAGTACATAGTATCGCAGCACCCATTCTTGAAAATAATACCAACATACTGACACTTGATTTTAGTGGACATGGCGAAAGTAGCGGTGAATTAAAAAGGGGAAGCTTAAAAAAACGTGTAAAAGAAGCTGAATCAGTTATTCATAAATTTGCTTCGCATGAACCACTCACTATTTGCGGTGTAAGCATGGGTGGATTTATTGCCATTAAAATGCTTGATTTATTCCAGGTTGATACACTTATTCTTTTTTGTCCGGCATTATATGACGGTGCTGCCTATGATGCTCAATTTGATCAAGGTTTCACTGAAATTATCAGACAAACAGAAAGCTGGCAACGAACAGATGCGCTGCATACATTGAATAATTTCACAGGGCAATTATTAATTGTAATGGGAGAAAACGATGAGGTTATTCCATCAGGGGTGATAGCGCTCATCAATGCAAATACACAGAATGCCAGCAAGAAAGAACTTTATATTATTCCAGACTGCCCTCATAGAATAACTACTTGGATTTTAAATTATCCAGATGAGGCTCAACGATTACATCAAAAAATAAGCGAATACATAAAACCCCGATAAAAATCTTGACTTGTTGAGCTAACACCATGATAATTTTGACATGAACGATGAAGCACTTTTACGATACAGCAAACATATCATGCTACCGGGCATCGATTTTGATGGGCAAAATAAATTATTAAACAGTACCGTGTTAATTGTCGGTTTAGGTGGATTAGGCTGTGCGGTGAGTCAATATTTAGCTGCAAGTGGCATTGGAAATTTAATATTAGTTGATCACGATAAGATCGAACTCAGTAATCTGGCTCGGCAAATATTATATACCCAAGAGCAAGTGGGCGAATTCAAAGTAAATATGGCTGCAAAACAGTTAGCCACTATCAATCCTACTATAGTGATCAAAACATATACTGAAGCCATCGAAAAAATTAATTTAGATTGGTCAACTATAGATATCATCGTTGATGCAACGGATAATTTCGAAACCCGATTTTGGTTAAATGCTAAAGCATGTAAAGAAAAAATTCCATTAGTCATGGGCGCATGCATAGGATATACAGGACAGCTCGGTGTATTTAAAGGCTATTTACCGAATGAACCTTGCTATCAATGTGTTTATCCAATCCATGCCGAAGATACTCAGCAAACCTGTGCAGAGCAAGGCGTGATATCACCTTTACCTGGAATAATAGGTACCATGCAAGCAGCGGAAGTGATAAAACTATTGACTGGTAATGGCAGCGTATTATTGTCAAAATTATTGATTATTGATTTATATCAAACGCATTATCGTACTGTGCAAGTGCAGCGTGAACCTAGATGTTCTATTTGTAAAACCATATGATTACTTATTCTGATGCATTAACTTTATTACTCTCTAATGTTCCATTAGTTCATACTGAGATCATTCATCTAAATGAAGTTTTGGGTCGTGTATGTGCGCAAACTATTTATTCTCATGAAGCAATGCCTGCTTTTATAAATTCGGCTATGGATGGTTTTGCAGTTCAAACTGAAAATCTTAAAGAATGTTCACCTACAAACCCGGTATATTTATCTGTAATAGGCTCAGTGGCTGCAGGTGATGCACCCATATCTATATCTACACATATTAATCCTGCTTGTGAAATTATGACGGGCGCTGTTGTTCCAGAAGGTTTTGATGCGGTGATTCCTATTGAAACAGTTACAGTTATCGATCATGAAAAAATCATGGTTCAGCAAACGCTCGAGCCTGGACAAAATATTCGCTACCCCGGTGAGGATATTCAAATCAATGATTTAATTTTAAGTCAAGGCACAATTATTGAACCTCAACATATCATGATATTAGCTAGCTTGGGTTTAACCCAAATAGAAGTATATCGAAAAATAAAGATCGTGATTTTGTCGACAGGTAATGAATTAGTGAATATCGAAACAAAAAATCTTGCAACGGGACAAATTAGAAATTCTAATGGCATATATCTTGCGCATGCTTTACAAACACCCAATATTCAAGCAGAATTTTTAGGCAGTTTTTCTGATGATTTAAATACTGTTAAAAACATCATTATGCAATTGCAAAATGGACAACCTGCGCCAGATTTGATCATCACAACTGGCGCTGTCTCTGCAGGTAAATGGGATTTTATCCCTACTTTATTAAGTGAAATAAATGCTGATATTTTATTTCATAAAGTAGCAATAAGACCTGGGAAACCTATTTTAGCGGCAAGATTATCAGAACAAACTTATTTTTTTGGCTTGCCAGGTAATCCTATTTCCACAGCTGTGGGCTTAAGATTTTTTGTTAATCCCCTACTGCGTAGTATCCAAGGACAAGCACTTGAAAAACCTCTGCACGCAAAGTTAAAAGATCCTATCAATAAAAAACACAGCTTGCATACTTTTTATAAAGCACATAGTCAAATAAGTCCATCGGGCGAATTAATCGTCGATATTTTATCAGGACAAGAATCTTTTAAAATGAAACCCCTATTAACAGCCAATTGTTGGGCTGCATTAAGTGAAGCTAAAGAATATCAACAACATGAATTAATCGAGATTTATCAGGATATATAAATGAAATTACGCATTGATCCGACTCAAATACGCTTTCGATTATCTGAGCAGGAAGCTGAAAAATTATTGGCTGAGCAAATGATTACTGAAACTTTGCATTTGCCTTTGGGACAAAAAATAAATTATTTAATTAAAATCGCTGATGATATCAATTTAAATTATGCAGATAATATTTTAACTTTGACTGTGCCTAGCGAGCAATTGGAATATCTTATTAAAAACCCTAGCAAAAAAGGCTTATCTAGCACTTACCAAGAACAGAATAAAAACATTATATTTTTACTCCAGATTGACCTGGCGTGTGACCTCAACTGTTAATTCTTTAAATATGGGCTGTTCACTTTGAGTACTAAAGTCGCCTATCGGCGCAAGTACATTTAACTCTGGCATATAACCGCCTGTACAACCTACAGGAATATCATAATCTATAGCTCGATAACCTGATACTTTTCTTCTGGTACCATCTCTTGCTAGGCTGGTAATATCTATTAAATCTAGATGTGCTATGCCGCGATCTTGCATATCTTTTTTATTCATCAATAAAATCGTGCGAATGTTTTTTACACCGCGATATCTATCATTGTCTGCGTAGATAGTCGTATTAAATTGATCGTGAGATCTCATGGTCATCAATTTTAGATAACCTTCTTTGGGCACAACATCAGGTAATGATGCTAGGGAAAATTCTGCTCGTTCTGATGGTGTGTTGAATATCAATTCACGCGCGGGTTGTCTTAAACGAAAACCTAAAGGTTGACGTACACGACGATTAAATTCTTCAAATCCGTCTAAAGCTTGAGACATGGTTTCGCGAATATTATCGTAATTTTTAACGTAATCATCCCAAGGTGTTTTGGACTTAGGCAAACTGGCTTTGGCTATGCCAGAAACAATAGCAACTTCAGATAATAAATTTTTAGAAGCTGGCGATTTCATGCCTTTTGATGGATGCACCATGGCCATTGAATCTTCAACAGTTACAAATTGTGCCCCACTTTCTTGAATATCAATTTCTGTACGTCCAAGACAGGGTAAAATCAGCGCTTGTTTACCGTGAACAACATGACTGCGATTTAATTTTGTGGTAATTTGCACAGTCATATCGCATTTTTGTACGGCTTTTTCAGTATATTCTGGATCAGGTACCGATTTTACAAAATTACCACCTAGGCCAATAAATACTTTCAAATCGCCTCTCATCATAGCTTCAATAGTCGCTACCGTGCCATATCCATGTTCCCGTGGCGAGGTAATGCCACAAGCTTCATCGATTTTTTGCAAGAAATCTTCTGTGGGGCGATTATTGATGCCGCAAGTTCTATTACCTTGCACATTACTATGACCACGCACAGGACTTGGACCTGCACCTTCACGACCTAAATTTCCGCGTAATAATAATATATTGATAATTTCACGCACGGTATCGACACCATGTTCGTGCTGGGTAAGGCCTAAACACCAACCAAAAATACAGGCGCGAGATGCTTTATACATTTTTGCCATTTCACGCATAGTACTTTCGAGAACACCCGATTGATGTTCTAAATGCTGCCAATTTTCAGCTTTACAGACAGCCACATATTTTTCAAAATCATGGGTATGATTGTGAATAAATTCTCTATCAATAGCATGAGGTTCGTTTTCGGCATCTTCTAATAAAGCTTTTGCCATACCCCGTAATAATGCAAAATCGCCACCAATTCTAGGTTGTACATCCAAGGCACTTGCTTTGGTGGCACGCAATAGAGCCATATCCATAAATTCATGCGGAGTGATGGCTTTACGCGCCGCGCCTTCTATTAATGGATTAATATGAACTACTTTAGTTTGATGATCTTTCACATCATTAGTAAGCGCAGTTAACATCCGTGGGGTATTTGAAGCGGCATTAATACCCATTAAAAATATCAGATCCGCTTTTTGCCAATCGATTAAATCTACTGTGCCTTTTCCTGTAGCTAAAGCTGCAGTAAGCGCGCGACCCGAAGCTTCATGACACATATTAGAACAATCAGGTTGATTATTGGTACCTAATTCTCGGCTTAATAATTGATATAAAAAACTACCTTCGTTTGAAAGTCGACCTGAAGTATAATAAGCAGCTTGATGAGGCGATTCTAAACTTTGTATTTTATCGCCTATCATTTTGAAAGCATCATCCCAAGAAATGGGAATATAATGATCAGTCTTAGGATCATAAACCATAGGTTCGGTAAGTCGGCCTACGTGTTCTAATTGATAACCCGACCAGGTTCTTAATTCTGTGACAGTATGTTTTGCAAAAAATTCGGGATCACACCGTTTAGGTGTCATTTCTGAAGTTGAATGTTTAATACCATTTTCGCAAATATCCATGTGCAGGCCTTTGCGATCATCAGGCCACGCACAACCGGGGCAATCAAAGCCGCCATTTTCATGATTCATACGAAAAATGGCGCGGGTCCCATTTATTGGCGCGCCATTTTCAATCAATACTTTGGCAACGCTAAAAGACGCACCCCAAGATCCCGTGATATGGGTATAGGGCGCTTGGCTAGGTTTTTTACCTTCATTAGGCCCTTCGCCCTGCGCCTTTACATCTACAACTAAATTATCTTTATTTTCCATAATGTTAAAATAATAGCATATTATAAACTGTGTGATATGCTTGCCTAATCATGCATACAAAAACAGCACAATATCATTGCCTGCGACAAGAAAAACAAAATCATGTTTATCAACAAGAATTATTAGTCGTCGAACGCGCCCTGCAAATTATGGTCAATTTCAAAGAATTTTCCATTACCATGCAAACTCCGGGTGATGAACGTTATTTAGTGCGCGGCTTATTACATGCAGAAGGATTTAATCATTCAGAATTCAAAAGTTACACCCAAAAAGAAGAAACTTTTGGCACCATAGTCAGTGTTGAAGTCGCTTGTAAAAAACCCATCCTCAATATTAGAACTTTAAGTTCTACTTCTTCTTGCGGTCTTTGCGGTAAAAAAAGTCTTAATAATTTATTTGATTCTATAGTCCCTGTGCAAACTGATCATTTTATCAATGCAGAAATGATTGCAGATCAATATCAATCTATTGCAAAATTACAAGACATATTTTCCAAAACCGGTGGCTGTCATGCCGCTTCTGCTTTAAATACAGAAGGCGAAGTATTGTGTGTATTTGAAGATATTGGCAGACATAATGCCGTTGATAAAGTCATAGGTTATCTTCTGGAAAATGATTTATTAACACAAGCCAAGGTATTAACTGTCAGTGGCCGAGTTTCATTTGAAATTATTCAAAAATGCGCAAGAGCGCAAATCCCTATTTTAACCGCTATTTCTGCGCCAAGCTCTTTGGCAATTGAAATGGCTGAAAAAGCGAATATTACCTTAGCTGCATTTTGTCGTGATAAACGTGCTACATTTTATAGTGGACTTCATCGGGTGGATTATGTGCTATAGACAGACCTTGAGAGTTCCTCAAGTAATTGCTGGGTTTGCAATATCAATTGATCATTTCTCAGCTGGTTTTGAAGAAATATCCGCCTTATATTATGATATACCTGCTGCATTTTTTCTCTAAACTCATTTGAGTCATCCTCTAAAGTTTTATTGAGAATATCAAATTTTGTGGTTTCGATAAACGCATATAAGTCAAGAACGCTCACATTAAATTGATTACTTTCTTTTAAATAATGTGCACGTCGTATGGATTGCTGGGTCACTATCTGAAATAATTCATTTAAATGAACCATAATTTTCTCTTGTAAATCAAAATAGAATTTACGAGATAGATTAACTTTTCTAAAGACTAAATAATCAAATATGATACAAATTGCAAATGCCGATAAAGTAAATAATAGATACTCGAATAAAAAATTAACTACTGAATTATTGCTACTTTTATAAAAATCTGAACCTAATACACTTAAAGCCACAATAAAAGCGGATAAATACATAAAGCTTCTACCCACGAAAAAGAAAGTCATAAAAACGAGGATGGGCACAATAAAAATAATAAAGCGATAATCAATTTGACCGAGTAACCAAATAAAATAACCCACAAATAGGCCAAAAATCACTCCAAAAACCCTTTCTTTGTTTCGACGTAGGCTGGCACCTTTATCAAATCCAGCATATATCAGCATGACAGTAAAACCTATCCATGCTACATGAGGATTTGTAGTGAGCAATTGGATGAATATGGCCACAGAGAAAACTATACAAATCTGAAATGCACGTGCCTCACGATATGACCTTTTGCGTAATCCAACAAACAGTATGCCAATGACATTTTCATGCTCATCAAAGATAGGATCATATTTCGTGATATATTCTACGCCAAAAAGATTTACAGTATCGGCAAAGCTTTCACCATTTTGAATTTTTGCATAAGCAGGATTAGAATGATCTAATAAGGTGCCTACCGCCGTCGTTCCATCACGCTGGCGCAAAGTGGTGGCAATTCGAACGAACTCATCTTTGGATTTTACAAATACTGTAGCAATACAGTTATGTTTTTTTGAAAATGATTCAACCATCTGAGTATCGAATGTAGCATCATCAACAATGTCATGGCCTGCACACTGCTCTGCAAACTGATCTGACAAGTTTTCAATATCTGCTTCAGACGTTCTCCTCCACCATTTCATACTAATTCTTCTCCATCTTTAATACATAATTCCAAGAATGAATGATTTTATCTAACTCCATGAAAGAAGTGTTCTTGAGTTCACAAGGTCTTTCTTGTTCAACAGCAGCTTTGAACGTCGTTAACTCTTCGATCAGCACATTAATCTTTTGCTCATCGAATATCAGTTCGTCATATTCAGGAACACATATCTTTAAATGCAGATCATTGAGCAAGCAACTTATTTTCAATATTGAATAAGTAGGAAAATCACGCGGTAACATATTCGCATAACGAAATAAGCGCGTGGTATGACCTTTTACAGGGTCAAATATAATTTCCTTATGTTGCAATATGATGGATGCATGTTCAATGATTTGCTGGGTTAGCAATAATACTGCTCTTAACCACAATCGATAATAATAACTCAGCGGAAAACATAAAAGCGCCCCAAAAATAACTGCCATGGCCAATAAAAGGGTTAACGTATTATTCGCAATATAATAAAAGTTGGTATTAGATTCTTCATATAATAACGAATAAGCACCCATGGCTAATGAAATAGGTACAATAGAGACTACATAGACTTGTTTATTGATCACAGAATAATATAGTATAAGTGAATAAAAAAATACCAGTACAAAAATAAACCAATAAGCTGCAAAGTAATCAAAAACGAAAACAGTGATAATAGAAAAAATCATACAATGAAAAAAGTTTCGATATTTTTCTGCTATCGTTTGCCCCGCAATCTCGGCTATCATACTAAAAACAGGCGCAAAGAAAAAATAAAAATAGGGATTAGGTATAGGCAGCGCGAAGTTGACTGCAAACAATATCATGACGATATAAACTACTTTGATCCCATTAAGGCGTTGTTCACCATAAGGATCATAAGCCTCTATACGTTCATTGAGTGCTGATATACACATAGGCACTAGCCCCAGGATTGAAGGGGTAATCTGGATCAGGATCTAATATTTCTATTTGGATAGGGAAACGCTGTGGTTCTAATAACCATTGATTAGTCTGAGAGATTTTTTGTTGTTGAGTACGTGGATCAGTAATTTTTCGATCCGCAGCCCACATCGTATTGACAACGACGCCATGAAATATTTTATCAAAATAGTAAGTGCGCAGCATAATAGTAGCCTTATCTCCCACCCTCACATTGCGTAAGTCCGTTTCGTTAAAATTCGCTTGAACCCACCATTTGGAAGTATCAATAAATGAAAATAAAGGCTCACGGATTTTTACGGGTGTGCCTACGCCAATATATAAATTATCAATAACGCCATCGGATGGTGCTTTGACTACAGTTAAATCTAAATTTACTTTTGCATTATCCATGTCTGCTTTTAATACTTGAATCAATTTCTTTTGCTGAACAATTTGTTGATCTTCCACAGCAATTTGTCTTTTAAATGAGTCCATAGTATTTTCTAAAGCTTGTAAATTATAATGCAGTTCTTTGACTTCAAGCTTTGATAAAGCTTGCGCTACACTTTGCGCATTTTTTAAATCATATTCATATTGGGCGCGCTCGTATTCAAATTTAGCGACATTAAGCAAGGCTCTGGTTTTATCTGTTTGCCGCTCAATCACTTTTACATGTTCAATGGCTTCTTCATATTTTGCTTTAGCACTTTCATAGGCCAATTGATAAGGCGGTTGATACACCATAAATAATGGGTCGCCCTCTTTGACCATACTGCCATTTTCCACATAAATTTCGGTAATAAATCCCGATACATCAGCAGCAATCGGTGTGACATTAGTCACTAAAAACGCATGTCCAGTAAAGGGGATCAAATAAGAAAAGATATAATAAATGAAAATAATCACACTGGTGACAATGACAACTATGGGTAAATTTATTTTATCTTTTGCTACTTTAAATATCTTCAACATCGCTATCCTCTAGTCCTTCAGAATCAGGTGTATAATTGTAACCCACAGCTAAATCTTGATAAAGATTTACTATCGTCATGAATTGATCTAATTTAAATTGGTTCACTTCGATCGCCAATTCATGGAGTAAAATTCTCTCCTCAATCAGCGCCAGATAACTAATAACACCTCTTTGGTATAAATCATTATTAAAATTAAATACCTTCTGCGTATGTTGCTCAGCTGTTAACAAATAATCCAAGCGCTTAGTGTATAAGTCATGGGCTGATAAATCATTATTCACATCTCGCAGTACTCTAAGCAAGGTATCAGTATAGCGATAATAAGACGCTTTATTTAAACCTTTGTTTTTTGCAATTTCTCCATAAACCGAGGCCTTAAGCACAGGAACCTCTAACAAAAATTCATTAAAAGCGAAAAACTGGCCTAAATCCCAACCTTTGGACGTCTTTGCAATATCACCATACGCGCCTCTTAATTCAATTGTGGGTAATAAATGTGAAAATGCAATACCTATGTCTTCATTAGAAGCGGCTAATTCTTGTGCGGCAACTTGCATATCCGGTCTATTTTCAATGACATTAAAGGGTAATGTGCCAACAATCATATGTTCGCCATTTAATTGGTTAAACGTGCGCGCTGGTGTCAGCTCCCCCGGAGCTTCATTGATTAAATAATGCAGCGCATTTTGGCTAATAATAATATTTTGTTGAACTACTTTTTCACGGGCTTTGATACGTTGCAACGCAGCATGTGCCCTTTCGACTTCTATTTGTGCGTATAAACCGCCTTCATGCATATTTTGCGCAATATCCACCAATTGCGCAAAATCCTTTTCTAGTCTTGTTAATAAAGCCAATTGCTCTATTTGACTTACATAATTAAAATAGCTCCCTGCTACTTGGCCAATCACCGCCAAACGTACCCCATCTCGCATGGATTCACTGGCTTCTAATTCATAGCCCGCTTTATTTTGTTCTTTAATTTGTTTAAAAATATTGATAGCGTATCGAGGTACAATGGCAAATACAACACCGGGGAATCCCGTATCTGGCCATGAGGAATAACCCCCTATCGCATCGGCTTCCGGAATCCATTGCAATTGCACACGTTTTAATTCACCTTCCGCAGCTTCAACATTGGCCATGGCGACTTGAATATCATTGTTATACAGCAAAGCTTTATCGACAAGTTCATTCAGAGTAGGATCATCAAATTGCTGCCACCAAGGCAGATTCACCAAATCTTCGTCGGCATTGATATAGTTATCATCACTGGCATGCCATGCGTTGGGAACATCTAGCACGACATCATCTGGCGTATATTGGCTGCAAGATACCAGCAAAAAACTAAATATGAATATGATGATGAAAACTTTTTTCATCAATTGAGTGTAGCAGAGTTCATTAATATTTTAATTGGATAAGTTAAAGCGATAACCGTCAATAAGCCACTGATCCATAAAACAATAAACCACAGCCATTGGCGAATTTTGGGATGCTGCATCAGCCATTGTTTAATACGTATGTTCATGATCGCTCTTCCCACGAAAGGTATAATAACTATATGCTGTGTACCCTAAGATAAGTGGTAATAATGGGACAATACCAACCAACAATAAAGACAAACTAGGACCCGCGGCTGCAGCGTCAGTTATCGTATAATGAAATGGAACTATCCAAGGATAAATACTCAAACCAAATCCTAAATATCCCATAGCAAAAATCGTTAGCGTTAAAAGAAATGGTCGAGATTCTTTGTGAGCACCATATAAATCATGCCACAATAATAAAAATAATAGTAATGTAATAATGGGAATGGGCAATAAATAATAAAAATTCGGTAAGCTAAACCAAAAATGTCGAATATGTTCATGTATTAATGGCATGCAAATACTCACTAATATCATCGAAATACCCACAAAAGTTAATACATAAGCAGCAACCTTGCGTGCCCATGCTTGAGTAATGTCTTCTGTTTTCATAATAAGCCAAGTTGCACCTAATAAAGCATAACCAAATACAACAGCAATACCGGTCATCATGCTAAAACCTGTGGCCCAATCAAAAGGACCGCCAACAAAATTACGACCATCTACTGCTACACCTTGAACAAATGAGCCTAAAATCACGCCTTGCATAAACGCTGCACCTAACGATCCAAAATGAAAAGCATAATCCCATAAAAAACGCCCCAAGCCTTCTGATTTAAAACGAAATTCAAAGGCAACACCACGCATGATCAAGCACAATAACATTATAATAATAGGCATATAAAATGCGGGCATTAAGATAGCATATGCCAATGGAAAAGCGGCTAGCATGCCACCCCCACCTAATACTAACCAAGTTTCATTACCATCCCAAAACGGTACTACTGAATTCATCATTCGATTGCGACATTTATCACTGGGTGCAAAAGGAAAGATAATGCCTACACCTAAATCAAAACCATCTAATAACACATATAAGAATACCGCTAAAGCGATCAGGCCACCCCAGATCAAAGGTAAATCTATCATGGTAGAAAAATCAAACATGTTGATCTCCTTCTGGGATCCCTTTAAAAATTAACTTTAAAATATAATAAGTGCCAGCGCCGAATACCAAAGTATACATGACAACAAAAGCCAATAATGACCAAAGTACTTGTGGACCTAATATTGCAGGAGACACAGATTCAACTGTGCGGATAACACCATAAGCAGTATAAGGCTGACGGCCAATTTCAGTGACAAACCAACCGGCAAGTAGCGCAATAAAACCAGATGGCATCATTAACATCCACCAAGCCTGCAGTGGCCGTGAGTCAAATAATTTTCCACGAAAATAATATATCGTAGAAACTATTCCAATCAATATCATTAAAAAACCTATCCCAACCATGACTCTAAAAGAAAAAAACACCCAAGCCACCGGCGGCCTGTCTTCTTTAGGCCATTCTTTTAAGCCTTTTATTTCACCATCCCATGTGTGAGTTAAAATTAAACTCGCTAAATGTGGAATGATAATTTCATAATGATTCGTTTCAGTTTCTTGATCGGGCCAAGCAAATAAACGTAAGCCTGCATTAGTTTCAGTATCCCAAATCCCTTCCATTGCCGCGACTTTTGCAGGCTGATGTTCCAGTGTATTTAAACCATGTAAATCACCGATAAATACTTGTAAAGGCGCAACCAATATCGCCATCATAGTCGCCATGCCTAACATAATTTTGGCCTGCGGCATATGACGTTTATTCCACAAATAAAACGCACCCACACCACCAATCACAAACGCGGAAGTTAAATAAGCGGCTGTAACCATATGTGCAAATCGATAAGGAAAAGACGGATTGAAAACAATCTCTAACCAACTGGTTGGATATAAGCGACCATCTGCGCCCATCTCAAAACCTTGCGGGGTTTGCATCCAACTATTGGCAGCTAAAATCCAAAAAGCAGAAATGATGGTGCCAATAGCCACAATAATCGTTGCCACAAAATGCATGCGCGGACTCACGCGCCCCCAGCCAAATAACATAATCCCTAAAAAAGACGCTTCTAAGAAAAATGCTGTTAATACTTCAAAACCCATTAAAGGTCCAATCACATTTCCGACTCTGTCAGAAAACACCGACCAATTCGTCCCAAATTGGTAAGACATAACCACACCTGAAACTACGCCCATACCAAAGGCTACTGCAAAAATTTTAATCCAAAATTTATAAATTTGATAATAATTGGAATTACCCGTCTTTAGCCAAAGACCTTCAATGACGACTAAAAAACTCGCAAGCCCTATGGTGAGGGCTGGAAATACGATATGAAAACTTATTGTAAAAGCAAATTGAATTCTGGCTAAGAGTATGGGGTCAAGATCAAACATATCAATTACTTCCCTGCGCGAATTAAACCACCTAAACCCGATTCTTCAAGCGCCTTTTCTAAATGTGTGCGGATCGCTTTTGAATGATGCATGAGTAATACTTCTTGTAATAATTCTTGCGCGCGGCTTAAATTAAAATTACGTATCACCCATTTCACCCGCGGAAGACTTGCAGAACTCATACTGAGTGAATCAAAGCCCATCGCCAGTAAAAGAATAGCACAAGTGGGGTCACCGGCCATCTCCCCACATAAACTTACTTTTTTATCTTGTGCATGCGCGGCTCTGACTATATGCAATAAGGCATTGATAATTGCAGGATGTAAACCTTCATACAAATTTGCAACTCTAAAATTATTACGATCGACAGCCAAAATATATTGAATTAAATCATTGCTACCGACAGAGAGAAAATCCACTTGCTGCGCAATTAATTCTGCTTGATATACCGCAGAAGGCACTTCAATCATGGCACCAATTTTCGGCATGACCACATCATGACCTTCTTCACGTAATTCTTCATATGCTCGAGTAATGAGGACTTTAGCATCAATCACTTCATGCAAACTCGTAATCATCGGCAACATGATCTGTAAATTATTACAATCTTTACTGGCATGAATCATGGCCCGCACTTGCACCAAAAAAATCTCCGGATGATCCAGGGTAATACGAATGCCACGCCATCCTAAAAATGGATTCGGTTCTTCTATTGGAAAATAAGGCAAAACTTTATCGCCACCAATATCCAGTGTACGCATGGTCACAGGACGCGGAGTAAATGCTTCTAATAATTGCCGATAAATAATGCGTTGTTCTTCTTCTGAAGGAAAACGATCGCGTACCATAAAAGGCACTTCCGTACGATATAAACCTACACCTTCTGCGCCAACACTTAAGGATGCTTGAATATCACCCACTAATCCTGTATTCACATATAAGGGAATGCGATAACCATCGGGTGTTTGCGCAGGCACGCCATGCAATTTTTCAAGGCTACGTGAAAGTTCTTTTTCTTCGGCTTCAAGACGAGCAAATTCTTCGAGTAAGGTTTTAGACGGATCAATATAAACCACACCATGATAAGCATCAACTATGACCGGTTTGTTTTCAAGATCACTTAGCAATAATCCTTCTGCACCAATAATAGTAGGAATACCCATCGCGCGTGCAATGATGACTACATGGGAATTAATGGATCCTTTTGCAGTCACAATCGCAACGACTTTTTCGCGGGGCGCTTCTGCTAACCGTGCAGGCGTGATTTCATCCCCCATTAATACCGCTCTTTCTGGGTAAATAATTTTTTCTCGTGCATCAGCTTGCAAATAGGATAAAACGCGCCTGCCAATATCACGTAAATCAGCGCCTCTTTCGCGTAAATATGCATCATCCATTTCTTCATACAAACGAGAGTGATGCGCAATGACTTGTTTTAAAGCGCCTTGTGCCCACTGACCTTGTTTAATCACCGCAATCACTTCAATGCCTAAACTTTCATTATCAAGAATACGTAAATAAGCATCAAATAAATCTTGTTCCTCAAGCGGTAAATGATGTGATAAGCGCTCGCTTAACATTTTTATTTCTTCGCGGGTACGCACCAGTGCTTTGTTGAATATATCGATTTCTACTGCAATATCTTTTACTTTTCTATCAGGTACCGCATCAAGAGAAGCCAGCGGATAAGCAATAACAGCCGTGCCTATTGCAACACCAGAGACACCAGGAATACCAACAATACGTTTATCAGTTTGATTCGTGCTTCGCGATAAAACTCCAGCTGATTGTGCATGAGCGATTAAATCCGAAAGCTGCGTGGAAATTGTCACCAAAAAAGCTTCTTCATCTGCGCCAAAAATTCGGGCTTTTGTTTGCTGCGCCACCAACACACCCAATACACGTCGTTGATGAATAATGGGCACACCTAAAAAAGCTTTATATTTTTCCTCACCTGTGCGAGGAATATAATGGTAATTGGGATGAACTGAGGCATTATTTAAATTAATGGGCTCTTCGCGTTGTCCTACTAAACCCACTAAACCTTGATCTTCAGCCAAACTAATCACACCATTAACGCCCTCTCTAAAGCCACGTGATGCTATGAGCATATAACGATGGGTAGACCGATCTAATACAAAAATAGAACAAGCCTCCACACCAATGGCTTCACATACTCTTTCAACAACAATATGTAATGCCTCTTGCGCACTGTGTGCGGCATTTACTTCTTGGATAATGCGTTGCATCATTTTTAGCATGTTGCCTCGGGTTCCTCTCGTGTTACAAATAAGTGCGCAGCAACTCTAAAGCCTGCTGATAAACATGTTTTTTAAAAGCCACTATATGCGCAATGGGATAATCGTAATCCACCCAGCGCCAGGCATCAAACTCAGGTAAATCACCTTTATTCAAGCAAATTTTAGATTCTGCAGCCAATAAGCGTAACAAAAACCATTTTTGCTTTTGCCCAATATATTTCTCTCCTTGTGATGTCAGTTTAGTATTTTCAAATTCATATGCGAGCCAATCGTGAGTCTCACCTAGTAATTGAACATCATCTGGTATCAAACCGACTTCTTCATATAATTCACGGTACATGGCTTGCAAAGGTTGTTCATTGTGTTGAATGCCACCTTGTGGAAATTGCCATGCCCTATCATCTTGTGCTAATCGATGCGCCCATAGTACTTGATTGTCCTTATTGCAAAGGACAATTCCAACATTGGCACGATAACCTTGCTTATCTATCATAATAGGCCCCTTGTGCAAATTGTATCATAATGCGCTTTAAAAATTGAGAATGAATAAGACAACTCACCCCCAATGCACGTAATCCTAAAAAGGGTTGCTGATTTTTTGTCAATAATTTTATGGCTTGCAACATCAAAGTATTTGACATCCTTCTTTTACGTTCATAGGGGCGCAATTGTGCACAATCACCGATATCACGATTTTTTTCTTTTGCATCTTTGATACATTGCGCTAAACACGCAACATCCATTAATCCCAAATTGGCACCTTGTCCTGCTAATGGATGAAGGGTATGAATGGTATCGCCAATCAAGGCAACACGCTCTGAAATATAACGGGATGCATGTCGCATGACTAAAGGATAACAGGCGCGCTTGGAAATTATTTCCACTGTACCGAGTTCATGCAACATATTAGTTGCAACTTCAAGCGCAAATGCCTCATCACTCAAACCCGATAAATAATCAATATGCGAAGGCGTGCTTGACCACACAATTGAACAATGATGTTGATTGTGTAAGGGTAAATATGCAAGCGGGCCCGAGGTTAAAAAACGTTGATACGCCATCTCCTCATGTGAATGTTGCGTAGCAATATGGGCGACCAACGCAGTTTGTCCATAATTTTTTTGAGCTTGAGCAATTCCACAATGCTCAAGCAGACTAGAATGCGCGCCTTCTGCCCCTATCACTAATGGCGCACTTAATACACCCATTTTCGACAAATATGCTAGCGCTGCAGTTTTATTAATTACAAATTTTTCTGCTGTCACTGCAAAATAGCAATTTACACCCGATTGTTTTTGCAATATATCTTGCATTAAATTCACTAAAACATTATTTTCAATAATACTTCCGAGATAAGGCAGCCTTAACAGAGATGCAGAAAAATCTAAGTGCTGCGCGCTATTTTCTTGCAATATTTTAATATGTTTAAAAAGACCTCGTCTGTTTTCTGGGAATACAACACCCAAAGTATTTAAAAATTGTTCAGAAACCAAGTTAATATTACTCACCCGTAAATTCATTTCTGCCGTGATGGGACTTGGCTGTTGTTTATCTATTAAAGCAACTCGCAAGCCCTGTTTGGCGAGCGCTAAGGCCATCGCACTGCCAGCGATACCTGCGCCAATAATAATGACATCATGCGTGTGTTGCATTAATACCCCAATAAATGTTCAAACAAACGTCGTTTGGCAAAAGGTAAACAATTCAAACTGCCTAATCCGAAACTACGTAAGTGCTTTGCATATTTCATAGAAGATAAATTCACCAACGTATCAGTGAAACGTAACATGTTCTTTTGATCTTGTATTCTTTTTTCTTGATAACGTTCTAAAGAAGACTCATTTAATAAACACTCAATATCACGCAATGTTAAATTGAATCCCTGCGCTGCAATTGGATTCAAGGTATGCGCTGCATTACCCATTAATAACAAGCGATTATCATAAGCTTTTTCAACAAATACGGCTTTTAATGGATAAGACTGTCGTGGGCCTACATCGTAAGCTGTACCTAATTGAAAACCGATAAACGATTGTATTTTTTCTAAAAATTCATTGTCCGCCCAGTCATGATATTGATCCTTTTTTACGGTCCATACAACGGTAAAACGTTTATCATTTAAAGGTAATAATGCGATTGTCCCCTGCGGAGTAAAACGTTGATACGCAATACCTGTAGGCGCGTGACTTAAACTGATATTAGCCACCATGGCTATTTGTTCATAATCACGCGACTTAGTTGCAAATGATAATTGTGTACGCGTCAATGAATCTACACCTTCGGCAATGACTAATAAAGCAGCTGAAATAGCGGTATGATTATTTAACTTTGCTATTATTTTTTGCTGCTCTTGACTGATACCTTCAAGTATGGCCGGACAAAACCAAGTAATATTTTTCTGGGCTTCGCATAAGCTTAACAATGTTTCACCTAACTGATGCGCACGCATCACATAACCTAATGCATCAAGATTTTGCTCTTTTGCAGTTAAATATAATTTCCCAAAGCCACCTTGCTCTGAAACCTGAACTTCATTAATAGGCACAGCTTGCAAATGCTGCCAAATGTTGAAACGCTCTAATATTTGTTTTGATGCAGATGATAAGGCAAGTGCTCGCGAATCTATTTCATGTTGGTGTTTTTTTTCACGCTTTTCTTTAGCTTCAATAAGTGCAACACGTTTATGTTTCTGTGAAAATGCAAAAGCTAAAGTTAAACCTACAAATCCTGCGCCTACAATGATAATGTCATAATCATCTGTCATCGCATCAACTGCTCAATATCTTCAGGTAAAATCGGTGAGTCTTTACTTAGCACTTCATGGCCTTGCTCTGTAATAAGAATATCATCTTCAATTCGAATCCCTATCTGCCAATCATTAATATACAAGCCTGGCTCTAAAGTTAATACCATTCCGGGTTTAAATATTGTTGGCTTTTCATCTATTTTGTAAGGGCCAGCATCATGCACATCAAGTCCCAACCAATGCCCTGGGCCATGCATAAAATATTCAGATAATTCACCCGGTAATTTTAAATCGCGTAACCCAAGTTTCAGACTTTCATCAACTGCGCTGCGTACAAAAGTCCAGTCACTGCCCGGTTTCATTTTTTCAAGTCCCGCAAGATAAGCATTGAGCACCGCATTATATACTGCACGCTGTGTATCGGTAAATCGACCATTAACAGGAAAGGTACGACTAATATCTGCACAATAATATTGATACTCACAACCCGCATCGACTAATACTAAATCACCATCACGTAACACATCATTATTTGCAATATAATGTAATATGCAGGCATTTTTACCACCGCCCACTATCGGTAAATAAGCAATATCACGTGCGCCATGTTGTGTAAACTGGTGAATATATTCACCAGCGAGTTGATACTCCATCATGCCAGGCTTAATAAATTGCATCGCATGATTATGCGCATGTGCAGAAATACGCGCCGATTCTTTTAATAACTCAATTTCTTCCGGACTTTTAATTAAGCGCATGGTTTCAATTAATTTTTGCAACGCAGTTAAATCAGGCCAAGGCATGTAACGTGTATTTTGCATGGCTTGTTTTATCCATTTTGACATGCGCTCGCGAATACTGTTTTCCCCCCATGGGAAATAAATCAATTTTTTATTGGCTAATAATGCTGGAAGTTTTTCATCAATTTGATCGATAGAAAATGCTGCATCTACGCCATAATGGTTCACTGCATCTTGTTGTCCTATGCGTGGACCTGTCCATTGCTCCATTTTAGGATCGGGTGCTTGATTGAATAAGGTCACGGGCGTAGAGGTTCCTGGGCTTAATATCAGCACTGCATGTGCTTCACAAAAACCCGTCAAATAATAAAAATCACTATTTTGTCGATATGCATATTCACTATCACGACTGCGATACGTTGGCGGTGCGCTAAAAATAATAGCCACTGTATCCGCGCCCATTTGTTGCATCAATTGATGACGCCTGTTAATGTACGGCAATTGGTCCACCTTGATTCCCCGTGTTTTCTAAAAAGTTTTGGTGTATTGTCAACACCGCTATACGCACAAATTCAACAATCTCCATGTAAGATTGCTCTTCTTCTTCGCACTCGATAATGCCAAAATCTATCTCACCGATCTTAGTGATATCTGCCAATGCTTGTGCACCATCTCCTGTCAGTAACGTATGTTGATAACGTTGATTGTGTAAACCATAAACAAATCCTTCACACCAATCATTGAGCGCATCTGCTCGCAGCTGCAAAGTGACCTCATCATCTGGCAACAATAACCAAAAACCAAAATCAAACGTACTTAAACCCACAATGGTTTGTTCTGCCAATTGTAATAATAGGGCTTGTGCTTTTTGGCTTAATGTTGGCCATACATCAGTTGCATCCCAGGCTAAATCAACCCAGTCTTGTGGCTTACAATATTGTTCGCCCGCAATCAGACCACACCATAAGCCATGTAAATAGGCAGGACCAACCGGAGGCTCAAAAGGCTCAAGTAGCTGATAGATTGTTTCAAACGATAGTTGACTTTCCATAACGTACATTATACTGTAATCATCTCGCGCTGTAATGCAAGGAATGCTATGAGCCTCAAAGAACGACTTTCAAAAATTGAAAAATACCTAATCCAATTGCAGCAGGAAAACCGAGTACTGCAAGAAAAAAACACACTCGCCAAGAAAAAAATAGAGCAAATACTGGGTCAATTAACTAAAGTGGAAGTGCCTCATGAATGATAAGCTAGATATTATGATTTTAGGAAAACCATTGCGAGTTACTGCAACAAGCAATGAAGAGCTGAATAACTTACATAAGGCTGCTCGCACCCTTGATCAAAAAATGCACGCAATCCAAGCTCAAAACCCCAGTGCAACTATAGAGAAAATCGCTATTTTAGTCGCACTCAATTCTACCCATGAACTACTGTCATTACAAAATGATTTAGAAACTCATTTAAATAAAATCGAACAATTGGTGATAGGCTGAACTATCACTAATGCACTTAACATACCACTTATATTATGGTATATTTAAATTGTAAGCATAGGCTACCAAGTACGATAGGAAATTGTGTTTTAGAACTATATTTTTCTTATCTTAAGGTGTTCGAGAATAGTGTTTGTGGTGTGCAAGCCCAGCTTGACTGGGAAGCCTAAAGCGAACCTCGAGAATACCACTTGAACCAAAAGGTTCAAAACACCTCTTACCGCTTGGGGGCCGTGCTTTTATCATCATGAATAATAGTAAAAATAAAATTCGTCAACATATTCGCGCAGAGCGCTGCGCATTATCTTTAGTGCAGCAAAACAATGCTGCAAATCAAGTATATGAACAGGTTATACATTTACCTCGTTATCGTTTTAGTCAACATATTGCATTTTACTTAAGTGCACAAAATGAACTTAATCCAGAACGAATACTGTTAGAAGCACACAACGCAGGTAAGAAATGTTATCTACCCGTATTGCACTCACAAAAAATTGGCACATTGTGTTTTTTACCTTATGCTCCTGGCGATCACTTGGTTGCTAATCGTTTTGGTATTCTAGAACCTGTAATAGATGATGTTAAAAATCATATTCCTATTTGGCAATTAGATCTTGTATTTGTGCCACTTGTTGCGTTTGATGAACGCCTCAATCGTTTAGGTATGGGTAAAGGTTATTATGATAGGACTTTTGCATTTTTAAAACATTCTTCAACACACAAACCTTATTTGGTAGGACTTGCATATCATTTTCAACAAGTGGATCAATTAAGCCTTGAGGCACATGACATTCCGTTAGATGTCATTGTGACCGAAAGGAGAATGCTGTCATCTTAATTGTAAATGTTTATTTTCAAAATAATTTTCTTGCGATTTCTTCACTAAACTTGCCAATAAAATAATTGAAATCAAATTGGGGATCGCCATACACACATTCGCAATATCTGCAAAATTCCATGCTAAATGTAACGGACTTAAGGCGCCAAACACAGTAAATAAAATAAAAACAAGTCGGAAAGGTAATACCGCTTTGGCACCCATTAAAAACTGTATTGCGCGATCGCCATAATAGGCCCATGCGATAATCGTGGTATAAGCAAAAAATACTAAGCCCAGCCCAACTGTCCAAGCACCTACTGTCCCTGCAAGTTCACCAAATAATTTGGTTAAGCCATTTTCAAAAGCATAAGCAGATAAACCCGCACCAATTAAACCTTCAGTCCCTGCGACATTCCAAGCACCAGTAATAATAATCACGAGACCCGTCATGGTACAAATAATCATCGTATCAATCCAAGGGCCAATCATACCTAATAATCCTGCATGTACAGAGTAATTGGTTTTTGCAGCAGCAAGTCCAATCGGTGCGGTGCCAAGCCCTGCTTCACTTGCAAATAAAGCACGTAATACGCCATATTGAATTGCCAAGCCTAAAGCTGCACCGCCTGCTGCACTTGGACTTAAAGCATAATGAAAAATAATTCCAAATGCTTTGGGAATTTCAGTAACGTGAGTGGATAAAATCAAAAGTCCTGCGCCGCAATAAGCTATTGCCATAAACGGTACGACAATAGAAGCAATCCGAGCAATGCGTTTAACGCCGCCTAAAATAACCACACCTACAAAAATAGCAATTACGACACCAAATAATAATTTATAATCGCTTGCCTGCGGCATCACATAAATAAGTCCATCAACAACCGAGTGTGTTTGTACCATTGCGCCGGTAGTAAATGCTGCAAGTAAAGTAAACACCGCAAATGCCCCGCCTAAAATCGGCATATTTAAGCCATATTTCAGGGTATACATAGGTCCGCCGGCAATTTCACCTGTTTCATCAACACGACGAAAATGATGACCCAGTAAACAACAGGCAAATTTAATCGCCATACCCAATAATGCAGTAACCCACATCCAAAACAAAGCACCAGGACCACCTAATGTGATTGCAGTGGCAACCCCGGCAATATTACCCGTGCCTATAGTGCCTGATAATACTGTAGCAACCGCTTCGAAATTAGATACTTCACCACGACCACCTTCTTCTGCATCTTTTTTTCCAAGCATAATTTTAAATGCATAACGTGATTCGCGAAATTGAATTCCGCGCAAACGTACGGTTAAATAAATACCTGTACCCAACAATAAAATAATAAAAGGATAGCTGCGGGCAATACCTGCCAAATAATCCGTGTAAAGAATTAGAGATTCCATATTTACTCACATAGTTTAGGGAAATGGGGGTATGGTGGGTTCAACACCTTCAATATTAACTTCTTTGTGATGTTTTTTAATGACCTTGGAAATTTCTTCGACGCGTTCAAAAGGCACATCAACCAACATGAGTACTTGGCCCTTTTCTATGGCAACCTGAAATTCTTTGAGCCGGCGATTAGGTACATCAACCGCAATTAAAGTACTGGCAAGTGCACCCATCCCAGCGCCAGCAATAGTTGTTCCTGTTAATATCACCCAACCGGCTAATACTGCATTCATCCCTGGAATAGATACAGCGACTAATCCTGCTAATAGACCAGTAGCACCACCTAATAAAGCACCACGTTCTAGGGCGGGTATAAAATCAGATTTTTGTAAAAAAGAAGCTTCAGGTAAACTATCAAGTTCAACATCTTCACGGGCAATCAGGGCGATATGCTTTTCATCAATACGTGATAATAATAACTCGTTTACAATCCCTTTTGCATGATGAATATCAGGTAATAAAAAATAAAGCCGACGTCTCATTGTTAATCCTTAAATTTTAATATCAAAGCCATGGTAACCTAAAAATATAGCTAATAATAAACAAATTGCGCCGCTAATACGATAAGCCAGCAAGTTACTCATTTGCTCCATCATATGTTGTGCTATTTTGGGACATACTACATGGACTATACCCTTAATGAAAGTAAGCCAAACTAGCAAAGTCACTAACAGACGCCAGTCATATACCCAGATAGAATGAATTAAAATTAAAACAACACCTAAAATTAAGGCAATAATCCCACCCAATAGCATTGCTGCATCGTCTTTCATATAGGCTTTTGCACGATGTCTAAACGAATCGGTGCAGAATAATAGAGGTATGCTAATAATTAAAAAATAAATAGCAAAAAACTGTGCTAAAAATATTGAAGTTTGCATGATATTTTCCCTTGTATTTAGGTAAGTATATCAGCAAATCCACTATATATTATTGAAAAATAATATAGCAAAAAACCCGTTGCTAAATAACAACGGGTTCTCTTTGGAGGGTGCCTAGCAGTGACCTACTTTCACATGGGAAACCCCACACTATCATTGGCGCTAAGTAGTTTCACTTCTGAGTTCGGGATGGGATCAGGTGGTACCTACTCGCTATGGCCGCCAGGCATAAACTTTTATGTAAAAAAACATAATAACATACGTTTTTAACACTTTAGAATAAAACCGTCTTGATGAATAAAATTCAAATAAACTTAAGTGATATATGGTCAAGCCACACGGTTAATTAGTACAAGTTAGCTCAACATATTACTATGCTTACACACCTTGCCTATCAACGTCGTAATCTTCAACGAACCTTTAGGGGGTCAAGCCCCGGGAAATCTCATCTTGAGGTGGGCTTCCCGCTTAGATGCTTTCAGCGGTTATCCCGTCCGTACATAGCTACCCGGCAATGCCACTGGCGTGACAACCGGAACACCAGAGGTACGTCCACTCCGGTCCTCTCGTACTAGGAGCAGCTCCTCTCAAATTTCCAACGTCTGCGGCAGATAGGGACCGAACTGTCTCACGACGTTCTGAACCCAGCTCGCGTACCACTTTAAATGGCGAACAGCCATACCCTTGGGACCGGCTACAGCCCCAGGATGTGATGAGCCGACATCGAGGTGCCAAACACCGCCGTCGATATGAACTCTTGGGCGGTATCAGCCTGTTATCCCCGGCGTACCTTTTATCCGTTGAGCGATGGCCCTTCCATTCAGAACCACCGGATCACTAAGACCTACTTTCGTACCTGCTTGAATTGTCACTCTCACAGTCAAGCACCCTTATGCCTTTGCACTCATTGCGCGATTTCCGACCGCGCTGAGGGTACCTTCGCGCTCCTCCGTTACTCTTTAGGAGGAGACCGCCCCAGTCAAACTACCCACCATACACTGTCCCCACTCCAGATAATGGAGTCAGGTTAGAACCTCAAATAGGCCAGGGTGGTATTTCAAGGTTGGCTCCACGAGAACTGGCGTCCTCGCTTCAAAGCCTCCCACCTATCCTACACAAACCTATTCAAAGTCCAGTGTAAAGCTATAGTAAAGGTGCACGGGGTCTTTCCGTCTTGCCGCAGATACACTGCATCTTAACAGCGATTTCAATTTCACTGAGTCTCGGGTGGAGACAGCATGGCCATCGTTACGCCATTCGTGCAGGTCGGAACTTACCCGACAAGGAATTTCGCTACCTTAGGACCGTTATAGTTACGGCCGCCGTTTACCGGGGCTTCGATCAAGAGCTTCGCTTACGCTAACCCCCTCAATTAACCTTCCGGCACCGGGCAGGCGTCACACCTTATACATCCTCTTACGAGTTAGCAAAGTGCTGTGTTTTTGATAAACAGTCGCAGCCATCTGGTCACTTCAACCCCTTTCTGCTCCGGCAGCAAGTGCCTTCACATACTTGGGGCGTACCTTCTCCCGAAGTTACGGTACTATTTTGCCTAGTTCCTTCACCCGAGTTCTCTCAAGCGCCTGAGTATTCTCTACTTGTCCACCTGTGTCGGTTTACGGTACGGGTACATAGCCCTTATGCTTAGAAGCTTTTCTTGGAAGCATGGCATCAATCACTTCGTCTCCAAGGAGACTCGCATTCACGTCTCAGAATTATTCATCCGGATTTACCTAGACAAACTCCCTACACGCTTAGACTCGCACAACCAATCGCGAGATGACCTAGCCTTCTCCGTCCCTCCATCGCAGAACTATGTAGTACAGGAATATTAACCTGTTTTCCATCGATTACGCCTTTCGACCTCACCTTAGGACCCGACTCACCCTGCTCTGATTAGCATGGCGCAGGAAACCTTAGACTTTCGGCGTGCGGGTTTTTCACCCGCATTATCGTTACTTATGTCAGCATTCGCACTTCTGATACCTCCAGCATGCTTCTCAACACACCTTCATTGGCTTACAGAACGCTCCTCTACCGCGCTAGATAAAAATCTAGCACCCGCAGCTTCGGTAAACAGTTTAGCCCCGTTAAATCTTCCGCGCAGGCCGACTCGACCAGTGAGCTATTACGCTTTCTTTAAAAGATGGCTGCTTCTAAGCCAACCTCCTGGCTGTCTATGCCTTCCCACTACGTTT
>JABDAR010000006.1:60000-85046 GCA_013289085.1 Gammaproteobacteria bacterium
CTGGCGATATTATTGCTGCGGAATTTGTAAATCAAGGCGTCACTTATCACGCCGTTCGCTTTGAAAGTGCAGATGGTGTTGCTGAATATTACACACCTGAAGGCCAAACACTGCGTAAACCATTTTTACGTACGCCTGTAGAGTTTGCGCGTATTTCTTCAAAATTTAATCCTCGTCGTCTACATCCGGTATTACATACGATTCGCGCTCACAAAGGTGTAGATTATGCCGCACCTATTGGCACTCCCGTTCGCGCCGTAGGTGATGGTGTGATTTCACTTGCTGGAACACAACGTGGATATGGTAAAGTCATTGAAATCAAACACGGCACTACTTATTCAACCTTATACGCACACTTAAATGGCTTTGCACCCAGCATGAGAAATGGTACAAAAGTTAAACAAGGACAAATTATCGGTTATGTGGGTAAAACAGGTATGGTCACTGGCGCACATTTACATTATGAATTCCGTGTCAATGGCGTTCATGTCGATCCACTGACGGTGAAACTACCTAACTCTCAACCTATTGAAGCTCGCCATAAAAACCAATTTTTGGCTTATGCAAAAGATGTCATGAACCAACTTAGCAATTATCAAAACATTCAGTTGGCTGAAGCTGAAACAAAAGATAATCCTAATACACCTAAACAAGGTGCATAATAATGCCCGATTTGTTTATCGGCTTAATGTCAGGCACAAGCTTTGACGGCATTGATGCTGCTTTAGTTTCATTTGATCAACAGCATGTTCAATTATTAGACACTTGTTTACATCCCATGCCGGAACATATTAAACATGCATTGTTACACTTAAGTGAACATAAACTGCATGATTTAAATAAAGTCTGTCAGTTAGATGTCGAATTAGGCCTATTGTTTGCACAAGCTGTCAATCATTTATTAGATAAAAATAAACTTAAGGCATCTGATATTAAAGCCATAGGCAGTCATGGCCAAACGCTGCGCCATTTTCCGCATCAACCTTTCCCTTATACCTTACAAATTGGTGACCCGCATGTGATTGCAGTCAATACGGGAATTATTGTAGTTGCAGACTTTAGACGCCATGATATTGCTCTCGGCGGACAAGGTGCGCCCTTAGCCCCATTATTTCATCAAGCGTTTATGCAATCAGAAATAGAAAATCGCGCGATTGTGAATATAGGCGGATTTGCGAATGTCACTGTGTTATCTAAAAACAAAGATATCAAGGGTTTTGATACCGGCCCAGGTAATGTATTAATCGATGCTTGGGCATTACAACATATTCACAAACCCTATGATGAAAATGGTCTATGGGCGCGCCAAGGTAAAATTCACGCAGATCTCTTAACCGCATTATTATCCGATCCTTATTTTAATAAACAACCGCCGAAAAGCACTGGCCGTGATGATTTTAATTTAAATTGCTTAAATCAATATTTAGAAAAATTTCAAGCCATGCCTGCCGTTGATGTGCAAGCAACACTGACAGAACTCACTGCAAAAAGTATTATGAATGCAATTAAACAATACGCATCAAACACCGATGCAATCTATATTTGTGGTGGCGGCGCTGCCAATGAATATCTGATGGAACGTTTACAAAATAATGCGGGAACTGTTTTGGTTCACACAACTGGAAAATTAAACATTGATCCACATTGGCTAGAAGCCATGTTAATGGCTTGGCTTGCCAAGCAACGTTTAGAGAATCATAAATTAAATTTGAAAGACATCACAGGCAGCACTGCGCCACATCTTGTAGGTACAGTATATTTAACTTAATTCTTGATATTGATCATGGACATCAGAGTATTTAAATATCTGTCCTGTTTTAATATCAAAAAACCATAAATGAATAATTAATTTCCCCTGTTCTACTTTTTCAGCAATCCAAGGAAATGTTAAACAATTTTGATAAGATTGCTTCAAAGCCGCTTTTGCACAATCGTCTGATTCTCCAATATGGCAATGATTAGTTTTTATCAGTGAAACCCAGCTAGAAATAAAATCATTTTCTGTATGATTATCGAGTAAGGCTTGAATCCCGCCGCACTGACTGTGTCCTAATAGAATTAAATTTTGCACTTCTAAATTACGCACGCCAAATTCTAGTGCTGCGCTGGTACCGTGATGCATTTCATCTTTTTCATAGGGCGGAACAATATTAGCGACATTGCGTACCACAAATAAATCACCCGGGTCACATTGTAAAATTAAAGCAGGATCTACACGCGAGTCACAACAAGCCACGACCATGATTTGAGGTTTTTGGCCATAATGCGATAAATATTGCATCACAGACTCATCGCCATGCGCATATTTATCACGAAAATCTTTATAGCCTTGAAGAATTTTGTTAAAACTTTTTTCCATGTTCATATCTTTATACTGAGAAAGAAGAACCACATCCACAAGTCGTTTGTGCATTCGGATTACGTATCACAAACTGCGCGCCTTCAATCCCTTCAGTATAATCAATCTGCGCGCCCATTAAATATTGAAAACTCATGGGATCAATCAATAATTTCACCAATCCACGCCCACCACTACCGCCCTCACCTTCATCGTCTTCTTCATCAAGATTTTTTTCAATCACTTGATCATCAGCATTAATCACTTCATCAAAAGTAAAACCATACTGAAATCCAGAGCAACCACCCCCAACAATATAAGCACGCAAATTCAAGCTAGGATTACCCTCTTCTTGAATAAGTGAAAACACTTTATTGGCTGCCGCCAAAGTGAAATCTAGCATGGGCATGGGTGCGAATTCAGGTTTTAGTTGTGCTTCAGACATAATTATTCCTTGGTTTTAGGCATTATAACATAGTGTACAAATATGACGGTGTAAAAAAACCGGCATATGCCGGTTTTTTTGCTTTCTAAAATTCCTATTTCTTTTTGAATATCACACGAGTATCGTCGGTTATCTTATCAACGATAGCTTGCGAGTCAGGGACCTTTACTTTATCTCTCACTTCACTGACATTTTGATAATTACAGTTTATATCTTTCCATCTTTCAACAACTGCGTGCACTCTCTCAACTGAAGTTGAAGATTGTTTTTGTTGTGACTCCAAAACTGCTCGTAACTCAACTAAACATTCAATCTTTTTATCGATAGAATGACAATCTTTCTCAGACTTCCACCAACCTAAGAAAAATCTTGTAAGACGTAGACACCAGATTTTAGTAGTTAATTCCTCTCTAGTATCCGTCAAATAATTATGAAGCACTTTAGGATTCTGCCTTCGTTCTATTGCAGCCAATGTAGTATCTGATAAACCTTGAGGTAGAGAAATATGATGGTTCAAGTTAAATTCAGGCTGCTCATTTACTTCATTATTAGCCCCATCATTTGTACCGGGTTTTCCCTGAAGAGTTATTAATAGATCTTCAGCGGTCAAAACAAATGCTACCAGTGGAGCTTGTTCTTGTTCTGTTAGATGACTAAAAGTAATAGATGCTCTCAAAGCTTTATTTAAATCATCATTGACTAGTTGTTTTTTTAAATCAACAATTAACTCTTGGCACGCTATAATTGCATCTTTATTATGCAGAATATTAGCACTAAGTTTGTCACCTTCACCTTCATCTTCACTGATAGGTTTGCCAGCCGTGCACAACAACAGAAAATGGCTTGCTAAAATTGCAATATCCTCAATAATCTCTTTTGTACGTTTTTCTGAAATTGGCATTTTACCCTCTAAAAGTTATTTAACTTATTTTGAATATATCACATATATTTCACTAAATCAAATAAAACGACAAATTTCTGTCACTTTTTATTTCTTTATTATCAGATACTTAAGAATATCAATGGCGATTGTCTTACGGTATTAATAAATTAATGCTTACAAGCCACTATTCTCAACTAACTTGCTTTCTTATCGTCAAAGGATTACCGTAGCTTTAGAGCTATCTCGAGGAGTTTTCTGATGTTATGGATCAAAGCCTTTCACCTTATTTTCATAGTCTGCTGGTTTGCAGGCCTTTTTTATCTACCCCGTTTATTCGTTTATCACAGCGAAGCCACTGATACGATTAGCCTTGAGCGCTTTAAAGTCATGGAGCGAAAACTCTATTACTACATCATGATCCCATGCATGCTACTAACCATATTTTTTGGCCTCGGATTAATCGGAAGCCACTGGGCTATTTATAAAACTGCCGGCTGGATGCATGCCAAATTATTATTAGTCGTACTATTAATTGGCTACCATCACATGTGTGGCTATTACCTAAAACAATTTGCCCAAAATAAAAACCGACATTCAAGTCGGTTTTATCGGATTTTTAATGAGGTTCCAGTGGTGTTTTTAATTGCGATTATTATTTTGGCGGTCGTGCGACCGTTTTAATAATTATTTATTATTTTTATTCTCTACTTTTTGTGCTATTTCATCAGTAGGTGATGTTAAAATAGCTTGCGTTTTACGCTGCCAGTCTGCTGCAACTAAAGTATTCTTCTCTTCACCTAAATCATTATATGCAGAATGCTGTTGGTCTAATTTAGAGTAGAAATTCGTTAGAGAATTTATAGTGCTTAATTCTTCAGTGCAATCCATACTGAATATCCGACGAAAAAATACAATAACAATCGAACAAGTCATTGCCATACCAGTTGCAATTATTTGCCATTGCAATTGAAGGTATGTTGGAAGAATGTCTACTTCAGCTGCATATGTTCCTTTAATTGAAGTTTTTTTATCAATTAGTTTCAATGTCTCACTTGACAAACCAGTTGGTAAATAACTTTCTTTGGGTCCTCCAAAATTAGCGCCTGCTAAAGCCTCTAACCATTTATTATCTCCATATATTTCCCACTCACCTTCTTCTTTTAAATCTGCTTGAGTAAGTGTCACATTCGCAGCGGTTAACTCTTGCTTTAATTTTTTAATTAATTGATAACTTTCAAGAATAGCAGCCATCTGCTCTACTTGAGAATACTCGTCATTAAGTGGCTGCTCCGTCAACGTTTTTATATTTTTTACTAATAACCTAATGTCACTTACAATTTCTTCTTTTCGCTGAGCTTGATTAAGCAAGGATTGGGAATTGTTATCATTTAATGTATTATTAATTGTAAAACCTTGTGGTTTAACCTTGTGGGCACGCTGTTCAGTTCGAATGTCTGATATCTTCTTTTGGGGGTTCTTTAATTCAGATATTAAAACCGCATAAGCTTCCTTCTGAAACTGGTTTTCTTCTGTAACAAGAATAAAAGAACTCAATTTATTCTGAAATTTGCGAATTAACTCTTGCCGTTCAGGGGAAATGTTATCTATAACTACAATTTCCACTGACTTCTCACGTTCAAGATGAATTGAGCTGGATGATGAGCTTGAAAGAGATGATGGAGGAGTAATAGCTGTAGAATTAGCAATCTCTTCCGCAGGATCATTTTCTCTCACCCACTGCGGGAGATGTATTACTGCTAATGTTGAGATTGCCATAATATATACAAAGTCTTTTTGAATCTCTCCAGGAAACCATGATTTTATCATGTGTTGAGAATGAGGTATTGCCAAAAAATTGAAAGAATTCATATCCTCTTTGGTAAGCTTTGTATCAAGCTCTGGGATAACCTCTATATCCTTTAAATCATCCTTTATAAAAGCATTTGAAATATCACTTAAAAATTTTACCATTAAACCATAAAAAAAATTCTTTTCATAAGATACATTCTTAGCTCTCTGAGCATTGGCAAAAGAAGTGATTAGTGATTTAATACCACCTTCTCGGCCTCGCAGAGTCTTTGCAGCTAATTTTGCATTTTCAGAAATCATAGTCTATTCTTCAATAATAAAAGTTAACAAACCAGTCAAATAACTCAATACTGCTTATAGTTTACCAGCTCAGAATGAGTTTTACAACTATCTTTATCATTTTTATTGATAATAACATCAGATACTTAAGAATTTATTATGGACAATATCTCACAAGATGATTGGCCAATATCTGGATTATTAAATAATCCCGCGCTTATGGCAAGCAAATCAGCGCCTGCCTCTATTAATGATTGTGCATTTTCTTTGGTAATTCCACCTATGGCAACTATGGGGAGCTTAAATTGTTCCTTGGCTTTTGTTAGGACTGATAAGGGTGCAGGTTTAGCGTTGGGTTTGGTTTTTGAGGGGAAGAAGCAGCCGAAGGAGATGTAGTCTGCGCCTTCGTTTACAGCTTTTTGGGCTAGTTCTAAATTGTCGTGGCAGGTGATACCTATGATGGCTTTTTCACCTAGATATTCTCTTGCTGTTAATAATGTACTATCTGATTGGCCTAGATGGACGCCGTCGGCTTCGCAGATTTTGGCAAGTTCTATATCATCGTTAATTAATAATAGGGTATTGTATTTATTGCATAGGCTGCGCAAGGCTTTTGCTTGTTCGATGCGGATTGAAGAACTTAGCGACTTATCGCGGTATTGTATGAGACGTACGCCGCCTTTTATTGCGGACTCTACTTGTGCTAATAAAGTAGTCGTATTTTCTTCTGCGGGGGTAATCGCATAGATATTAGGGAACTTAATGTATTTCTTCATCATGTAAACGATCAGGAATTAATTGGCCGCGGCCTATCGCGTTGGCATTTTTTAAGCTTAACCAGGTGTAACTTTGCGCTTCACTGATGGCTTGCAAGGCGGTATAACCTGTTGCCATTAATGCTGCAATACTCGATGCCAAGGTACAACCCGAACCATGAAATTCTCCCGGCAAACGCGACCAACGAAATCGCATATATTCACCAAGACTACTGTAATAATGATTAATAATTTGCGCGCTGTCATCATGACCGCCGGTAATTAATAAATGCTTTATGCCTGAATTTAACAATTTTTCCGCACATGCGATGCGGGTTTTTTGATAAGGTGCGAGTAAATCCGCTTCCACGCTATTAGGCGTTAACACTGTGGTGCGAGGTAATAATTCTTGCTGAATAAAGCGCATTAATTCCGGATCGGTTAAATTCTGCCCTGTACCCGCATTAATGACTGGATCTAAAATCACTGGGACTTCCGGGCGCATTTTGATTAAATCGCGAATTACACATGCATTTTCAATACTGCCAATAAGACCAATTTTAATTGCATCTATAGGCAGATCGACTAATAATGTATTTACTTGTTCATAGACTAATTGGCTATCAACGGGTTCACAAAGGCGAACCGTTTGGGTGTTTTGTGCGGTAATAGCAGTTACTATCGGCGCAGGATGCGCGCCTAGACGTGAAATGGCTTGAATATCAGCACATAAACCTGCGCCACCGCAAGGATCATGACCGGCAAAAACAAGCACAACATTCGTGACTTTTTTTCTGGGCATAGCAATGATAGTATAGTAACTACTGGGTGCAGTCTAGTTTTAAGGGTGAGTCATGCAATACAAAAAATACATGTGTTTATTATGTGGTTATATCTACGATGAAGAACAAGGTTGGCCAGAAGATGGCATAATCGCAGGAACTCTTTGGTAAGATGTACCCCTCACCTGGCGTTGCCCAGATTGTGGTACAACTAAAGAAGACTTTGAAATGCAAGAGATTGAAGCTTAAGTCAACTTTATGGTATAATATAAATGTTAGAGCATCGGGGGCGTTTTGGATTCGACGTTGATGACAAAGCCTGAAGTGCATGTCGAGGACGTAGCAGACCTCGTAAAACCAGCTACAAAATGATACTTGCAAACAACGCAAACTTCAACGCTGAAGAAACTGCTATCGCTGCCTAATCGGCAAAAATAGCATTCTTCGTAGCCGCTTAATAACCGGCAAGCGTCCTCCAAAATAAATGTGCTTATGCGTTTATGGCGGGGGTAACATCACATAAGCTCGCGAGCCAAACCTGTCTGAGGTGAAGCAGTTAAAAAGTTTCAGACTCATTGCAAATACCCTGTACGTCGGGCGATTTGCGATTAACTCAATAGACGATACTACACATGTAGAGCTGAGGGTGGCGAATTAACGGACGTGGGTTCAATTCCCACCGCCTCCATTAAATTTTTCAAAATCTTGATATAGTAAGAAGTATTATGAAAAATATTTTCCAAAAAAAAAATAATTTATCACCCCATGAAAGGGCAAATGCTATTAACAAAGAAGCGAAGGAGCTTGGAGTACACCCCAGCTGTTTAACAACTGAAACAGGTAGCGTAGAAACTGATCATTATGAAATTCATTTAAGAAATCAAAGTGAAAAAGCATTTAAAATGCTCAACACTGCTCAAAAATACACAATTGTTTCTTCTATAGCAGCAATAATGACTGCAATAATTGCAATATTTAAAAATTGTAATTAATTTCTTTTTAAGCTATTGCAGCAGTTGCATTTTCAACCACTAAAAATCGCTCAATTCTGATTCAATCTTAACTATAGTATTTTCAAGAAAGCAAATAATTGACACCCACTTTTTGAATGAATTTGAAAATAAGTGCGCTATAATAGCAATGTATCCTGCTCTGCCTCGGCATCAGGCATTCGAGACTGC
Source organism: Gammaproteobacteria bacterium (assembly GCA_013289085.1). GTDB lineage: Bacteria > Pseudomonadota > Gammaproteobacteria > JABCZS01 > JABCZS01 > JABCZS01. The sequence goes on from JABDAR010000006.1 coordinate 68,473, forward strand.
ACAAAGGTCCGCCCAGTGTAGCCGGCTCAATGTGAAGATAACAATTCATATTGAAGCTGTGTACAAGGCTTCTTCGGAAGCCTTTTGTTTTTATGACATATGCACTTCCATTAAGCGTCACGTATGTTTGTGCTAAGGGGTCTTTCTGGATTAAGGCCTTATATTTTCATATCATCCTACCCGAGACGTTACTTTACCGCTTTGTCTTTCGTGGTCCATAGCTGATTTTGAAGTTTCAAAATGCATTGCTAGTGCGTTCGGCAGATTTTGTTTAGTGCTTTCTTGAGTTTTAGCTTCACCACCATGCGCTTTAAAAAGATTTAAAATGGGCTTTGCTTTCTCGCTTAATCCTGGATCCGCTTTTTGATGTTCTGCATGTTCGAGTAACGTGATGACATCTGGATGCTCAGCCAAATATTTCACTAATGTTGGATTATCATGATTAGCTTCCAATAGAGTGACAAATCGGTCGCACAGTGCCAAGTTAATTGCAGTTTTATTTTCTATATCGGCTCTGTCTTTTAATACTGTATAAAGAGATAATAATTGCTGAATTTCTGGAACGTTTTTTAGCAAATATTCTTTGTGGTTCACATGTGGTTTAGTTAATTCAGTGATATGTTGCTCACGCTGTAATTCTTTCAAAGTTTTTAAATCTACATTGGGTTCATTTTTATTTTTAATCGCTGCTTCCTTAACTTTAGGTTCTTTATTGAAATGGGGTAATCCTAATTTGGATAAACCAGGAACAGTAAACCAACCCCAAAAAGGCAATGAGGCGCTTTTCGCGCCAGGGGATCCAAGGTTTTTCAGGTCTGTAATATTGGCATTATGTCCTAATTTACCTCTGATATTGATCAATTCTCTAAATGATTTTTGCACTTTATCTTTAGCGAAATTAAGTGCATCCATTACTATGGCAAACCCAGTGCGATCTTGTCCGCTCGCACAAATAAAAACAACCTCATAGCCTGCTTCTTCTGCATTTTTAGCCACTTTTGCTGCTAAATCATAACGCGCTTGCTGAGAAAATATAGTTTTGAATCGATCCCAAAAAGTAATATTTTTTGCAAATTCAGGATCTATTTTATTGAATAATATAGCCCCCCAAGGATTAACCGGAATATTATTATAAGAATCGCCATTTGCTTTACACGCTTTTTTTGTTTCAGCTATTTGTTTATCTTCTTGATTAAAACCCAAATTCGTCACCAAGTGGATAACAACCAGCTTTTTCGGTTGTTCTCCCAGGTTTTCATTTTTACTAATTAATCGCTGCTGTGCTTGTTTTAGCTGTTGTAAATTTTGTGCTGCATATGTTGTTCTAGTCGATGCATCAATCTCTTTATTACCCTTTTCATAATACAGACTACCCGATCGGAGATTAGTTTTTGAATAAACTTTTTCTCCCTCTTGTATTCCTTGATAGTTTACATAAGCATTTTTGTCGGTAGGACCTACTTCTTTGCGTCCTTGTGCACCTGCATTAGTATTATCTTTAAGCATATAGGGAAGAAACACCTGATCCATTTCTTGCTGAGCTTCGCTAGTACCCGATTGAAATTCTATTAAAGATTGTTTTTGCGCAGTAGTTTTTTCGGTAACAGGAATACTAATATCAACTAGTTTTAATTCGTCTTCGGTATATTCAGATTGTAAAATAGTAGCCGGATCTAAAAAACCTGCCATGATACGATATTTGTCTAATAACTTTGAATATCCTGCGGTTGTTTTGGGAATACCCGTATCTAATTGACATGTTTGTATGATATTAATGAGCGTTGCATCATAAATTTGCTCAGCCGCTGCTATTTCACTATCAGAATTTGTTGAATCATTATATCTATCTAAATTATGAAACTCTTGATGTAGTTTTTCTCGTTGTGCTGCATAAAATGCTGAATTTTTTGGATCGTGCTGTTCTCTTGCTTGCAGCATTAAATCTAATGTACGCGTCATATCCAACACGCGTAATTGCATGTTGATAAACTTATATGTTGCTTGTTGAGCTGTATTGGCAAAAGGCTTGGTATCTGCGTTGGTATGGTTTATTTGTAAAATTAGACAATCTGAATTAATACTTGCTTGTTTAACATTTTTCAGATCAAGTAATTGCTGATTATTGGATGCTTTAAATTTTGAATAAGCATCATTTCGGTCAACTAAACTAAATTCAGTAGTAACTCCCTCGATTGCATAACGCTCTCGAAGGAGTGTAAACTTCTGGGTCTGATAATCGTATTTTTTCATTACCTAAATAAATGCATAACCAACGATATCAAAAATAGAACAAGAAAGATAAAGAACAGAATTCTTGCAACATCGGCAGCTTGAGCGGCTATGCCTGTGAAACCAAAAACCCCTGCGATGATAGCCACTACTAAAAATAACAATACCCAATTTAACATGATACTCTCCATTAATTAACAGTTTATTATTTAACTAATAGCTACTCATTTGCTGTTTGTCTAGCAACTAAGGCAAGTAAAGCACCGCCTAGAATAATGGCAACTCCGAGCGCCTGGAGAAATTTTATATCTTCACCCAATAACAATACGCCAATAATGACAACGAACACGGGTTCTAATACACCTAAAATGGATGCTTTTGCTGAACTGATATATTTTAAGCCTTGTAGTAGTAGTAAAATGGGCAAGGCGGTCGCAATAATGCCGAGTCCCAAACCATGCAACCAAAATGAAAGATCCGTAGGTACGGTAAAAGTATTAGCAAACAAAGCAATCATTAAACAAAAAATCATGCAGCCGATTGAGACCATGAGTGCTGATAATAATGGATTTAATTGATTATATTTTTTGCTAGTCATGATGTAAAACGCATATCCTGCTGCTGACAATAATCCTAATAAAATACCTAGATAATTAAAATCAGCGCCAATATCAGCAAGTAATATTAAGCCTAATAAAATCAAAGCCACAGAAATATAATAACCTTTACTCACCTGATGCTTGTAAAAAAAACGATTACATAAAACTACGATGGCAGGATAAGTAAAAAAGATCACCATCGCAAGTCCAGTGCCAATATGGGTTGAGGAAGCAAAAAATGCTGAAGTAGAAGTCCCGTAAAAAATGGCACTGCCAATTAAAATGGCGAGCATAGTGCGCCAGTCAATTTTTATTTCTTTTAATTTCGGCAACATCACTAGGGCGATGAAACAACTTGCAATAAAAAATCGCCAAAATAGCATGTTAGCAATATCAGGTGATGACTCCATCGCATTTACGCCAAAAAAACCTAGAAATCCATACAGAAATCCAGACAAGATTACGTAAATAATGCCTTTGGTTTCGACGCTTAATGGTTTCATAGCAATTGATGTAATGTTTGCAGGGCAGTCACTTGCACAAGTGCGCCTGAATTCAAAGCAGCAATCGATGCTTGCGCGCCCGCCATAGTCGTAATGTAATTAATTTTATTTTGCAAAGCACTGCGTCTAATGGTAAAAGAATCACGTATGGCTTGTTTGCCTTCCGTGGTATTGATAATAAAATCAATTTGGTTGCTTTTTATCATGTCCACAATATGTGGACGGCCTTCTCGCACTTTATTAACGGGTATACAATTTAATCCTGCTTCAGTTAATGCCAATGCAGTGCCTTTAGTCGCGACCATTTCAAAACCGAGATCTTGTAATTGTTGACCCACAATAATCGCAAGTGGCTTATCGGCATCACGCACACTGATAAATACACGACCCACTTTAATCGGTGGCATATTGGCAGCGAGTTGTGCCTTAGCATAAGCCTCAACAAATGTTGTACCTACGCCCATCACTTCACCGGTTGATTTCATTTCTGGACCCAAAATAGGATCAGTGCCTAAAAATCTATCGAATGGAAATACCGGCGCTTTGACCGCAAAATACGGCATCACTTTCATTTTATCTAAACCTTGCGCTTTTAAGCTTTGACCTAACATGCAGCGCGCCGCAATTTTTGCTAAAGGCAAGCCTATGGTTTTAGACACAAAAGGTGTCGTACGTGAAGCGCGGGGATTGACTTCAAGAATATAAATTTTGCCATTTTGAATCGCAAATTGTGCGTTAATTAATCCAACTACTTTTAAACCTAACGCTAATCGGGTCATTTGTTCAATAATATCGTCCTGCATGGCTTGACTTAAATGATGCGGTGGCAATGAGCATGATGAGTCTCCTGAATGCACACCCGCTTGTTCAATATGTTCCATAATACCGCCAATAAATACTTGTTTGCCATCGCAGATAGCATCAACATCTATTTCAATAGCATTATCTAAAAATTTATCGAGTAATACTGGCGAGTCGTTGGAAACAATCACGGCTTGTGTTAAATATTCATTTAATTCACTGGAGTTATACACAACTTCCATAGCGCGTCCACCTAATACATAAGAAGGACGCACCATTAATGGATAACCAATACTGGTTGCTGCATCAAGTCCCTCAAGCTGTGTCGTCACTGTTTTATTGGGTGATTGTAATAATTGTAATTCTTCAACAATTTGCCGAAATCTTTCCCTGTCTTCTGCTCTATCAATCGCATCAGGCGATGTACCTATAATCGGTACACCTGCGGTTTCCAAAGCGCGTGCTAATTTAAGAGGTGTTTGGCCACCATATTGCACAATAACGCCTTTTGGTTTTTCAATTCTGACAATTTCTAAAACATCTTCTAGCGTCACAGGCTCAAAATATAAACGATCAGATACATTATAATCAGTTGATACCGTTTCGGGATTGCAATTCACCATAATGGCTTCAAGTCCTGCATCGCGCACGGCCATAGCCGCGTGCACGCAACAATAATCAAATTCAATCCCTTGACCAATACGATTGGGACCGCCGCCAAGAACAATAATTTTTTCACGACTGCTTGGGCGTGATTCACAATATTCTTCATAGGTAGAATACAAATAAGCCGTATCTGTTGAAAATTCTGCACTACAAGTGTCCACGCGTTTATATACTGGATGGACATTTAATGCATAACGTTTATCACGTAAGTTTTGTTCGGATACTGATAATAAATCAGCTAAACGTTTATCAGAGAAACCTTTACGCTTTAATTGGAGCATCGCGCGTTTATCTAAATTATTTAATTTCATCTGTTGAATATGTGATTCAGTATTCATCAAATCTTCAATTTGTGCTAAAAACCAGGGATCTATGCCTGAATATTGATGCACTTCTTCAATATCTAAACCAAAACGAAACGCATCCGCCACATACATGATACGCTCAGGACTCGGTGTTGCAATTTGTGCTATTAAAGTTTCTTTAATATCGGCTGAATTTAAATCAACGATGGGCTCTAAACCATAGACGCCAATTTCTAAACCACGCAGCGCTTTTTGCAATGATTCTTGGAAGGTGCGACCCATGGCCATCACTTCCCCTACTGATTTCATTTGTGTCGTTAATTTTGCATCTGCACCTGGAAATTTTTCAAAATTAAATCTAGGGATTTTGGTCACCACATAATCTATAGTGGGCTCAAATGAAGCGGGTGTTTTACCTTGCGTGATTTCATTTTTTAATTCATCTAATGTGTATCCTACTGCCAATTTTGCTGCAACTTTAGCGATAGGAAAACCTGTTGCTTTAGACGCGAGTGCAGAAGATCGTGACACCCGTGGATTCATTTCAATCACAACCAAACGTCCATCTTTAGGATTTACAGCAAATTGAACGTTAGAGCCACCGGTATCAACGCCAATTTCACGTAATACTCTAATTGAAGCATCACGCATGATTTGATATTCTTTATCGGTCAGTGTTTGCGCGGGAGCTACTGTAATAGAATCACCGGTATGCACGCCCATCGCATCCACGTTTTCAATCGAACACACAATGATGCAATTATCTTTGGTATCACGCACAACTTCCATTTCAAATTCTTTCCAGCCGATGACAGATTCTTCTATCAATAATTCATGGGTGGGCGATAATTCTAAACCACGCTCACATATGTCTATAAATTCTTCACGGTTATAAGCAATACCACCACCTGTTCCACCTAAAGTAAATGATGGACGAATAATGGTAGGATAACCAAATTGGGCTTGCACTTGCAACGCTTCTTCTATGCTATGGGCAATTGCAGAGTGCGGAGTAGCTAAACCAATTTTATGCATGGCTTGACGGAATTTTTCTCTATCTTCTGCTTTATCGATGGCTTCTCTTGAAGCGCCAATTAACTCCACACCGTATTTTTCCAAGATACCATGTTTCGCTAAATCCAAAGCGGTATTAAGCGCAGTTTGTCCACCCATGGTCGGTAATATAGCATCTGGTTTTTCTTGTTCAATAATTTTTTCGAGGATCCGCCAATTCACAGGTTCAATATAAGTGATATCTGCATAATCAGGATCGGTCATAATGGTCGCAGGATTGGAATTGACTAAAATAATTCTATAACCTTCTTCTTTCAAAGCTTGACACGCTTGCGTGCCAGAATAATCAAATTCACACGCCTGGCCAATCACAATCGGGCCTGCGCCAATAATTAAAATACTGTTAATGTCTGTGCGTTTAGGCATTTTTATCTCGCATAATTTGCATAAATTCAGCAAAAAACGGCACGACATCATGTGGACCTGGACTTGCTTCAGGATGACCTTGAAATGCAAATGCAGGTTTTTCTTTGTGTCGAATTCCCTGGATAGTGTGATCAAACAAAGAGCGATGTGTGACTGTTAATACTTCTGGTAAAGATGCTTCATCAACAGCAAAGCCATGATTTTGACTACTGATCAAAACTTGCCGACTTTGTTCATCCAGCACAGGATGATTAGCGCCATGATGTCCCACTTTCATTTTAAAAGTTTTTGCACCACATGCGAGTGCTAATAATTGATGACCTAAGCAAATACCAAATAATGGAATATTATCTGTCAATAATTGTTGTATGGTTTTAATGGCTTGACTACAAGCCGCTGGATCGCCAGGACCATTTGATAAAAATATACCATCAGGTTTGTAAGCATAAATATCTGCAACAGAACTATTGCCAGGTAATACAGTCACACGACAACCTTGGCTCACTAAACAGCGTAAAATATTATGCTTAATACCAAAATCTAAAGCAATCACATGAGGAGCATTTTGTGATAACTCAGGTTGTAAATGCGACCAACGTGCTGTATCCCATTCATAAGCTTTTTGCGTGCCGACTATACTCGCTAAATCCATTCCTGTTAGACCTGGAAATTCACGGGCTAATTTCAAAGCTTGCTCTTCATCAACGCCTGTCATAATGCAAGCGCCTTGTGCACCTTGTTCACGTAATATATGGGTTAATTGCCGGGTATCAATATCGGCAATCGCAACGATATGATGACTCTGCAAATAATTTGATAAATTATTGGTGGCGCGCCAATTACTCGTCGCCAGTGATAAATCTCTAATGACTAAACCTTTGGCCCAGACTTTTTCAGACTCATGATCTAAAGAATTAGTGCCTACATTGCCAATGTGTGGATAAGTAAGGGTAACGATTTGTTCAGCATAAGAAGGATCAGTCAGAATTTCTTGGTATCCAGTCATTGCGGTATTAAAAACCACTTCCCCCACTGCATGACCTGCTGCGCCAATTGCAGTGCCGTGAAATACTGTGCCATTTGCTAAGGCGAGTATAGCCGGGGTCGACAAGATTACATTCCTTCATTTGATTTTGTGTATTATACACAAAAACTACCGCTTAAAGAAACTTTTAACTGCATCTAGCCAAGAATCTGATTTCGGATAATGGCGAGTGGGATCAGCTGCAATATCCTTATCAAATTCTCTCAACAAAGCTTTTTGTTGTGAAGTCAGATTGACTGGGCTCTCAACCATAATTCTGCATAATAAATCGCCGCGGCCTGAACTGTGCAAAGAAGTCACGCCTTTGCCGCGTAAACGAAATAAACGTCCAGTTTGGGTCTCATGAGGAATTTTTAATTTGACATGACCTTCTAATGTCGGCACGTCAAGTTCACCCCCTAATACTGCGGTCGCAAAACTAATGGGCATTTCACAATATAAATCGGCACCATCACGTTTAAATATTGAATGTTCGCGCACATGGGTTTGCACATATAAATCTCCGGCTGGGCCACCGTGCATACCCGCTTCGCCTTCACCACTTAAGCGGATGCGATCGCCTTCATCTACACCTGCAGGAATTTTAACAGATAACGTTTTTTCTTCACGAATACGACCTTGTCCACGACATTGGATACAAGGATCAGCAATAATTTGTCCTGAACCACGACAAGTGGGACAAGTTTGCGATACTGCAAAAAAACCTTGCTGCATGTGAACTTGGCCTTGGCCTCTACAAGTCGTACAAGTCACGGGTTTAGTACCCGGTTTTGCGCCAGAACCCGCACAAGTTTTACAATGTACCCAAGTAGGGACACGTAACTCTACAGTTTTACCAAAAACAGCATCTTCTAAATCTAAGGTTAAGTTGTAACGTAAATCAGCGCCACGTTGCACACGTGATCCACTTTGACGTTGTCCACGTTGGCGGCCACCTAAAATATCACCAAAAATATCTTCAAAAATATCTCCAAAACCAGCGGCGCCAGGACCACCGCCACCAAAGCCTGCGCCACCTTGTACACCCGCATGACCAAATTGATCATAGGCACGACGTTTATCCGCATCGGATAAAATTTCATAGGCTTTTTGGATAACTTTAAATTTATCTTCAGCAGTTTTATCACCTGGATTACGATCGGGGTGATGCTTCATCGCTAAACTTCGATAAGCTTTTTTAATTTGCTCAGGTGTTGCATCACGTGCAACACCCAAGGCTTGATAATAATCTTGCTCAGCCATGTGTTACTACTTTTTATCTTTATCGTCTTTAACTTCTTCAAATTCTGCATCAATGGCTTCATCGTTTTTATCACCAGGTGACGCTTGTGCTTCAGCTTGAGGTTGTTCAGCAGTGGGGGCATCATTATTTGCATATAAATGTTCAGACATTTTGGCAGACAAATTATTAAGTGCTTCCAATTTAGTTTCCATTTCTGTTTTATCATTGCCTTTGAGGGCAGTTTTTAAATCACTGATGGCAGATTCTAATTGTTGTTTAAGATCTGCACTGACTTTTTCACCTGCTGATTGTAGAGATTTTTCTACAGCATGAATAGAACTGTCAGCACCATTTCGTACATCAACCAGCTCTTTAAATTTACGATCTTCTTCTGCGTGTAATTTTGCGTCTTCAACCATTTGTTGAACTTGTTCTTCAGATAAACCACTACCGGCTTTAATCACAATAGATTGCTCTTTACCTGTAGCTTTATCTTTTGCAGACACATTTAAAATACCGTTGGCATCAATATCAAATGTCACTTCGACTTGTGGCATACCACGTGGCGCGGGTGGAATATCTGATAAATCAAAGCGTCCCAATGATTTATTGCCAGAGGCCATATCACGCTCACCTTGCAACACATGTACAGTTACTGCTGTTTGATTATCATCAGCCGTTGAAAAGACTTGTGAAGTTTTGGTAGGAATGGTGGTATTTTTTTCAATCAGTTTAGTCATCACGCCGCCCATCGTTTCAATCCCTAAAGATAAAGGCGTTACATCTAATAATAAAACATCTTTCACTTCACCCGATAATACGCCACCTTGAATAGCAGCACCGATAGCGACCGCTTCATCTGGGTTCACATCTTTACGCGGTTCTTGACCAAAAATTTCACGTACGGTTTCTTGTACTTTAGGCATACGGCTTTGACCGCCGACTAAAATAATATCATCAATTTCACTAGGTTTTAATCCTGCATCTTTTAATGCAGTTTCACAAGGACCTACTGTGCGTTTGATTAAATCTTCGACGAGACCTTCTAATTTTGCACGGGTAATTTTTATATTTAGATGTTTAGGTCCAGCGGCATCAGCAGTAATATAAGGTAAATTGACTTCAGTTTCTTGCGAGCTTGATAATTCAATTTTCGCTTTTTCGGCCGCATCTTTTAATCTTTGCAATGCCAATGGATCTTTGTGTAAATCTATACCCTGATCTTTTTTGAATTCATCGATAATATATTCGATAATACGCATATCAAAATCTTCACCACCTAAGAACGTATCACCGTTAGTGGATAACACTTCGAATTGTTGTTCACCTTCAACTTGCGCAATTTCAATGATAGAAATATCAAAAGTACCGCCGCCCAAATCAAATACGGCAATTTTGGCATCGCCTTTACGTTTGTCGATACCATAGGCAAGAGCTGCAGCGGTAGGTTCATTAATAATCCGTTTCACTTCAAGTCCGGCAATTTTACCGGCATCTTTAGTGGCTTGTCGTTGTGAATCATTGAAATATGCAGGGACTGTGATCACAGCTTCTGTGACTTTAACGCCTAAATAATCTTCAGCCGTTTGCTTCATCTTCGCTAAGACTTTGGCAGAGATTTGTTGTGGCGCCAATTTTTCCATATTGCCTTTAATTTTGGCTTCAACCCAAGCATCGCCATTAGTGGCCGGTACAATTTTGTAAGGCACCATTTTCATATCGCGTTTGACGATATCATCTTCAAATTTACGGCCAATAAGACGCTTAATGGCATAGAAAGTATTTTGAGCATTGGTAACCGCTTGGTTTTTTGCAGCTTTACCAACTTTTTCTTGGCCATCTTCTAAAAATGCCACTACAGAAGGCGTAGTTCTATCGCCTTCACTATTAGGAATTACTTTAACTTGTCCACCTTCACGTACTGCGACGCAAGAGTTGGTAGTACCTAAATCGATGCCTATTACAATACTCATATTAATTTCTCCAATGTTAAATCTTTTCCGTCCTGGTTTGCTTCGCCTACGGCTCGCAATGACGGCACATTACATATTTATATGGGGGTTCAACCCCCATATTTCAAGTTTTTTATTCAGGTGCCTTTGCAACTACAACGCGTGCAGGGCGAAGTAAACGCTCATGTAATAAATATCCTTTTTGCATGACTACTAACACACTGCCTGGAGCAGCTGTAGCATCTACTTGCATGGCAATGGCTTCATGATATGTGGAGTCAAAACGCTCGCCTTTAGGATCTATGATGGTAATAGTAAATTTATTAAACAGATCTGTAAACATTTTTAAGGTCAATACTATGCCCGCTCGCATCGGATCACCTTCTGGTGCATTATCCAAACCTTGTTGCAAGCTATCGATTATAGGAATCAGCTCTCGAACAAATTTTTCCAAGGCATGTTTATGGGCATGCTCAATTTCTCTATGAGTGCGCCGTTGAATATTTTCAAGTTCAGCCCTCGCGCGCAAAGCCAGCTCCCAATTTTCTTGGACTTTTTGTTCGGCTTTAGTGAGGGATGCTTCTAGTTCTTCACGCGTAGGCGCAGAAATTTGCGCAGGATCTTGTGCGTCTGCGTGCTCATGTTTATGTTCATGTTCGTGTTTATGTTTTGACATCGCGTTCTCCTTAATTTTGATTCAAAGCACTACTTAAAATTTTTGCAGTGACATCCACAACTGGAATTACTTGATCATAAGGCATACGGGCGCTACCAATCACGCCCAGTACACCCACCGGCTTTCCACCGACGGAATAAGGCGCGGTAATTAAACTATAATCGTTTAACACATCACAGCCTGATTCTCCACCTAAGAAAATTTGCACGCCATCAGCTTGCAAACAATGTTCTAATATTTGTAATAAATCGCGTTTTTCATTAAAAGCTTCAAACAACGAATGTAATTTTTTTACATCATGATCTTCAGTTTGATTAAATAAATTATTTTGCCCACACACTACATAATCTTTTTCTTGGGGTTGAGTATCCAAAATATCAATCACGCCTTGCATTAAATCATCCATTTTTTCTTTGGTGGTTTTTAATCCTGCTAATAATTCATTGCGCACTTTATATAAATCCTTGCCAATATAACGATTTAAATAATGCGCCGCCATTTGTAATTCGGTGCGAGAAAATTCTCTTGGTAATTCCAAAATACGATTTTGCACTTCACGTTCATTCACCACCAAAATCACCAGCACCCGGCGTTGTGACAAAGGTAAAAATTCTAACTGTCGTAAAATTAATTTTTCTTGCCGCGGCAAAGTCACAAGTCCGGTTAAATGAGTAATGCGTGATATCAATTGTGAAGCACTTGCGACCAAGGCCTTGCTGTCTTGAACGGGATCTAATTCTTTAGCAAAATCTTTCAGTTTTTCTTCTGATAAAGGCGTCATCGTTAATAAACTATCAATAAAAAACCGATAACCCCGAGTAGTCGGAATGCGGCCTGCTGAAGTATGCGGAGATTTTAATAAACCTAAATCTTCAAGTTCAGACATGACATTACGTACAGTCGCGGAACTCAAGCTCAAGCCACAACCATCCACAATAGCCCGAGAACCCACAGGCTCCCCTTCGCGAATATAACGCTCAATCAGAATCTTTAATATCTGCTGCGCGCGATCATTTATAGCGGGTTGTTTACTCATAGCCGAAATATTTTAGCACTCTTCTTTATAGATTGCTAAAGCAATTCGCACTATAATATATGACTATGAACTTTAAACGCATTGCCATTAGTGGCCGAATTGAGAGAGCCAACACTGCAGATACGCTGCGGTCGTTAATTAATTTGCTTGAAAATCAAAAAGTTGAATTGATTATTGAGGAACAAACCGCAAGCTTACTCCAAAATAGCGCCCACACAACTGCACCACGCGATAAACTCGCAGAACATGCAGATTTAATCATCGTCATCGGCGGTGATGGCAGTTTACTGTATACCGCACATAGTGCTTCTACTTTAGGCGTGCCAGTTTTAGGCATTAACCGTGGTCGCTTAGGATTTTTAACAGATATCTCCCCAAAAGATATGGACCATCAAATCCTCGCCATATTAAATGGCGATTATCAAATAGAAGAACGATTTTTATTACAAGCAAGCCATGGCGATCACCCCAAACATGATGCCCTCAATGACGTAGTACTTTATGCAGGCAGCATAGCCAGAATGATAGAATTCGAATTATATATAGACAAACAATTTGTTTACAGCCTAAGATCAGACGGTTTAATTATAGCAACCTCAACAGGATCAACAGCTTACGCCTTATCCGCCGGCGGCCCAATCGTTCATCCAGGCTTACAAGCCGTAGTGATAACTCCATTATCACCCCATACTTTAACTTCACGACCCATAGTCGTAAATAATAATGTAGAAATAGAATTAGTTATTTCTTCCGCCCGCGGCATGCGCCCCAAATTCAGCTGCGACGGCCAAGCCCTCAACAAACTCGCCGCCGGCGATAAATTACATATTACCCGCAAACCTCAACCCTTAAAGTTAATCCACCCCTTAGGATACAATTATTACGATATTTTACGTACTAAATTGCATTGGGGCACGAAATTAGGGCCTTGAATTTTACATACTTAAAAAGTATGATATCATGATATGAAATACATACTTAATATAGAGATGCATATGCTATCTAAAGTCGCTGAACGAGGCCAGGTTGTTATTCCTAAAATACTGAGAGAAAAACTGGGTATTCGTCCTGGGGCTATGCTGGATTTTAAAATTGAAGATGGTCATTTGGTGGCGAAAAAGGTCATGACTACAGATCCTATTGCAAAAGTCATGGGTTGCCTTAAAATGGACCAAACTACCGATGAATTTATTGAGGATATTCGCGGTCCCAAAGAATAACTTAATGCAGGATGCACCACCATGATAGCCGTTGATTCTAATATACTGATAGACATTTTTACCGCAGATCCCAATTATGGCACTCTCTCGGCGCAAGCTTTGCGCCATTGTATGCAGCAACACGGCATATGCGCCTGTGAAGTCGTGTTTGCAGAAACAGCTGCTGCTTTTAATCATGAACATTTGTTTAAACAAAGCATGCAAGAGTTAAATATAGAGTTTGTCAGTATGACTCAAGATTGCGCACTTACCGCTGCGCGCATTTGGCGTCAATATCGCAAATCAGGCGGAAAACGCCACAACATGATTCCAGATTTTTTAATAGGTGCTCATGCCATGCAGCAATGTGAAGGTTTACTCACGCGGGATCGAGGTTTTTTCAAAGAGTATTTTAAATCATTAAATATCATAGACCCGCTAAGATCATGATACTGAAGTTAATTTTTTAAAAAATTTTGCGTAGTCGCTTGAGAACTATGAACGCCGCATAAATATTGTATGTTTGCAAATATTTTTTTACCATATCCTTTTTGGAAACAAGGAAATTGTTCATAGGTTTTATCTTTTACAATATCCGCCAACTGCTCTTCAAAATTAGGATCCGAACTATTTAAAGTAGATAGCCGGGTGCGCATAGTGGTCATTGGGGTGATTCGCTCTTGCTGATACGAAGGTAAGGTAGTTTGTTTTTCTCTGATTTCACATACCGCGCGGTCAATAATGCTCATTAAGATCACAGGACATAATTCACCATCATTTAATAACGCTTTATTATTACTAAAAAACTCCAGCATATTTTGTCGTGATGTAGCATCATAAAGAGACATGATGGCGCATAATTCTACAGTCAGTATTGATTCTTTTGTTAATCGAAGGTGAGCGTTGTCACAATATTCTAATAATTTTTGGAGAATTTTTAATATCACATTTTTATAGATATCATCTTGCTTACGCACATTTTCCAAAAACTCTTGTGATAATTGTCTTACCAAAAAATTAGGAATTTTCTGATTAATCTCTGGATCTGCACAAAAATGTATTACTCTATAAAATATTTCAGGATCCCCACATAGGAGTGCTTGTTTTAATAAATCCTTTTTAAACAATTGTTCAGTCTGCAACAGCCAATGCTTTTTGAAAAATTTTAGCAATTCTCCCAATGCATCAAACTCACCTCGTGAAATGGCTCCAGAAATTTTTATCCTAAGGGCTTCTATGATAAGCTCATCAGATGAAGGTACAAACATCGTTATTTATCCTACCGCTATAAGTTAGGTAACTTTTATCATTTATCGCGGCTAAAGTCAATACTCTTGTCAGTTATCCAAAGTTATTATAGAGTTGTAATAGGGAGATTCTGATGCTCACACATGTTTCCATTCACCATTTTGCGATTATCGACAGCGTCGAGCTAGAGTTACATTCTGGCATGACCGCCTTGACAGGTGAAACAGGTGCAGGGAAATCAATTTTAATTGATGCTTTAAGTTTGGCCATGGGCGATAGGGCTGGCAAAGAAGTGGTACGTACGGGTGCAAAACGCGCTGAAATTGGTTTAACTTTAGATATTAGCCGCCTGCCCAGTATTCAAACCTGGCTGACAGAATTAGAACTTGATAATCCCGATCATCCTGATGAATGTTTATTGCGTCGCACAGTCAATGCCGATGGCGGATCGAAGGCTTATATTAATAGTCGCGCAGTGCCCTTACAACAATTACGGGAATTGACTACACAATTAGTGGATATTCACGGTCAGCATGCACATCATTTATTATTGAAAGCTGATACGCATCGCATTTTATTAGATTTATATGCAAAAAATAAATCACTGTGTCTTGAGGTAAAAAATCATTACTCAGCCTGGAAAAAATCAAGCGCAGCGCTTAGTAAAATTATTCAAACCCAATTGGATGCACAAAATCAATTAGCCTTGTTAACGTTTCAATTACAAGAATTAGATGAACTTGCGCCAGAAGTTAATGAATGGCAAACTTTAGGCGCTGAACATCAGCGTTTATCACATGCAGAATCATTAATCAGCGAATGCGAACAAGTCGTTAATACACTCGATGCTAATACCTTAGAAAAATCCGTACTTGCTTTACAAAAACTAATGCATACGGATAAAAAATTAACAGAATCTGCACAATTATTACAAAGTGCTTTTATTCAAATTCAAGAAGCGCATAGCGAATTACGCGCTTATACCCATCAATTAGAATTAAATCCTGAGCGCTTACAACAAATTGATGCACGCATGAGTAAAATGCATCAACTCGCACGTAAACATCGTATCGAGCCCGATGATTTACCGATGTTACATGAAAAATTACAAGCACAATTACAAAACACGCAAAATCCAGAATTACTGATTGCAGCACTAGAGCAAGAAATTACCGAACATAAAAATAATTATCAAACTGCTTGTGAAAAATTATCTAAACAACGTGTGAGCGCTGCAAAAAAATTAAACATCGCCATCACAGAACATATGCAAACGCTGGGCATGATTGGCGGATATTTCGAAATAGAATTAATCCCCCATACAGAATTATCCGAACACGGGCAGGAACAAATCATTTTTAAAGTCTGCACCAATAAAGGCCACAACGCTTACCCACTACACAAAATCGCTTCCGGTGGCGAATTATCCCGCATTAGCCTTGCCATCCAAGTCACCACCATGCAAGCGCACGATACGATTCCCATTATTGTATTCGATGAAGTTGATGTCGGCATCGGCGGCGCCACCGCAGAAATTGTCGGAAAATTATTAAAACAATTAGGCAAAAACGCGCAAGTATTATGCGTCACCCATTTAGCACAAGTCGCATCCTGCGCAGACAATCATTTATTCATTACAAAATCGACAGAAGA
>JABDAR010000007.1 GCA_013289085.1 Gammaproteobacteria bacterium
TTTCATGCACTCTTCTGAATGTTTGAACACCACCGTATTACCTGCGATTAATAAGGGGATGACACTGATAATAAAGTTGCTAAAGGGATAATTCCACGGCGCTATGCTCGCGGCAACACCATAAGGTTCATACACAAGTTGATGTAAGGTATTATGCTCTTTCACTGTAGTTTTGGGTGCAAGATATTTTGGACCATTGTCGAGAAAATCGTGTAAATATTCAATTGTCCATTCTACTTCTGATTTAGATTGCGTGATGGGTTTACCCATTTCTTCAGTGATTAAGTATGCAATTTTATCTGCGTTATTTTTAATTAATTGTACGAGTGGTCGTAACATTTGTGCGCGTTGGGTCGCGGTTAATATTTTCCAGGCATTTTTTGCAGCGTGAGCTTGTTTAATTTTTTCGATCATTCTTGAAATCCACAACATTTTTTAAATTTCTTACCACTACCACAAGGGCAAGCGGCATTGCGTTCTACTTTGGGTGTCTGCCCCGCTACATAATACCAGCGCGACTCGTCACCGCTGCGCGCAAATTCACTGCGTTCATGAATTTTTTTCACAATGCCGTTTTCTTCATAACTTGCAATAAACTCTACAAAACCTTTTTTAGCTTGCGCTTTGGGCGCATCTAACACTGCTAACCCTAGCCAATGCACACTTTGCGCCCATTGTTTTGAAGATTCTTTATCATAACCCTCTAGCGGTTTACCCTGCATAGTATCAACAATATAATCCGAATTGGCTTGTGTATAAGCGGTATAACGAGACCGCATTAATTGTTCCGGTGTTTGTGGACGTGCATGTCCTGTGATAAATGGCTCGCAACAATCTGCATAAGGTTTTTGTGATTGACAAGGACAGAGCATCATAAACTTACACTCACCTCTGCGCTTGTTAAACATTGTTCTTTACCGTCAATATTTACTTTCAACTGACCTTGCTCATCAATACCCATGGCTAAGCCATCTAAGATTTGATCTAGTTGGGTAATTTTAACCGGCTGGTTATGCAAAATGTCGTATTTTAACCATTCGTTTAAAAAGCCATTAAAACCCTGTTGACTAAATCTTGGCAAATAATCATTTAATGCAGTAATCATATGCGCAATGAGTTGATTACGTGAAATTGTGCGTTGCATGACATGCGATAAATCAGTAAAGGCTTGATCGATTTTAATATGCCGTGGCATGTTCACATTTAAACCAATGCCAATAATGACATCACAAGGACCCAAAGCATCGCCGGCAATTTCCACTAAAATGCCGCCTAATTTTTTTCCTTGCCAGAAAATATCATTGGGCCATTTAAGGCCAATATTTTTTGCGCCCATTTGATTGAGTGCTTCTATTACGGCAAGGCCTACGACTAGACTTAAACCCATTAATTGCGCTGCACTTTGATTAAATTGCCAAGCCATAGAGCAATAAATATTACTGCCCATGGGTGATACCCAAGTACGGCCTAATCGTCCTCGACCCAGGGATTGATATTCAGCCAAACATACCGTGCCACTATTAATCGTTTTTTGCCTTAATTGTTCTGATAATACCGAATTGGTTGACTCGGTTTGCGCGCGCAATATTATTTGTGTTTTTGCAGATAAGTGAGCGGGCATATGCGCCATGATTTTATGTTCATTGAGTAATTCTAACCCATCGAAAATTTTATAACCACGCCCTGTGACTGCAGCAATCTCTAAACCATAATTGCGTAATTCATCTACAGTTTGCCAGACGCGTGCACGGGAGATATCGAATTGTTTGGCTAATGCTTCACCGGAATGGAATTTGCCATCTGCAAGTTGTTCTAATATCTGAAAGGTCAGGGACATGATGGTCCTCCCGTTCTATGTTAAAATGCAGTGTATTATCCTCAATCTAAGCGAGTCAAGCTCCTTGAAACCACTTATCCGATTAATGCGTTTAGATAAGCCTATTGGCACCCTACTTGTGTTATGGCCGGTGTTATGGGCTTTATGGCTCGCAAATCAAGGCATGCCCTCTTTAAAATTACTGATTATTTTTGTTTTAGGTGGGTTAATCATGCGCACCGCTGGCTGCGTGATTAATGATATTTTTGATAGACAATTAGATAAACATGTAGAACGTACTTTTATGCGACCGCTGGCTCAAGGTGAATTATCTTTAAAACAAGCATGGCTTACTTTTTTTGCTTTAATCTCTTTAGCATTTATATTGGTTTTACAATTGAATATCTTGACGATTATGATTGCCTGCATTGCCGCGCTGCTGACGGTGCTCTATCCACTCTGTAAACGATTTACAAACCTCCCACAGCTGGTATTAGGCATTACTTTTAACGCAGGGGTATTGATGGCTTATAGCGCTTCATTAAATGAACTGCCTTTCATGGCTTGGCTATTGTTTTTTGTAAGCATTATTTGGACTGTGGCTTACGATACCTTGTATGCCATGGCTGATAAGGCTGACGATATTAAAATAGGCATCAAATCCACTGCCATACTTTTTGGCCGCTATGATTTGCTCATTACCCATGTGCTTTACCTTGTATTTTTTGCAGGCATTTTAACCATAGGTTTAATCAACTACTTAGGACCTGTTTTTATAATTTTTGTAATAATATCAGCAGGTTGGACTTTTTATCCTTCTCAAACTCCTTTTAAAGCCTTCTTAGCCAATAACATCACTGGCCTCTTGATTTTCTTAGGATTTTTACTTACCCTATATTAGTCATATAACTTGATTTTCTGGTATTGCTGTGAGATAATGACTATTCTTAACGTAGGAGTGATTATGAAAAAAACGATTAAATACCCTGTGATGCTAGCCAGCCTTTTAGTCATCGCTGCCTCCGCTGTGAGCTCTTACGCTGATATGAGCACAAAACCTGCCACTCAATTGTTGGCACAAACTGATAATTTAGACGCAGCGGTTTTAAACAAAGCACTTACCGCTTTCAATAATGCTGTTGAAGCTGGAATTACAGATAGTCAAATCCTTACTGTTATCGATTACAGCAAAGCTTCTAGCGAGCCACGCTTATGGGTATTTGATTTAGCCGAGTCTAAATTACTTTTTGAAGAATTAGTTGCCCACGGCCGCGGTAGTGGTGACAATTACGCCAAAGAATTTTCCAATACACCTGAGAGTTACCAAACAAGTTTAGGGGTATTTATTACCGATGAAACTTATCAGGGCGGTAATGGTTATTCTTTACGCTTAGATGGTTTAGAAGAAGGCATTAATCATTTAGCGCGTGAACGTGCGATTGTTATTCACGGCGCCAATTATGTGAACGAAAGCTATGTTGATAAAAACGGACGTTTAGGTCGTAGTCATGGTTGCCCAGCTGTTGGACTTGATGTGAATAAAGAGTTGATTAATACCATCAAAGGTGGCAGTTTAGTATTTGCATATTATCCAGATGAAGATTGGTTAAAAAAATCTGAATTTTTGTTGTAATTTAAAATGTCAGCACTAAAATTAATCCAAGCGATTCTTCTTGAATTAGAACGCAAAAAAAAGACAGATGAAACAATACAAATTTTTCCGTATTCTTCTTCATCTGTCTCAACAATCATAGAAAATAAAAACGAAAACTTTTATGAGCTCACCGTCCCCGACAACAGCAATATTGATTTAATTGATTTAACATTGACGCTACGCATGTTAGCTGCATCTCATGATCAAGAAGGTCCTTTTTCCAATGCAATATATAAAGATAACAAAATTATTATACCGGCTAAAGCAATAAATGAAAGTATTCCCCAGGAAAAATTACCTAACAAATATTTTCATTCTAATTTATCAAATACAACATTAACCAGCGAAGCTGTGATTCAACTATACAGTGATGATGCCTTCACAAAAGACATTCAAAATGATATTTATATTTTTATTACCAACAATATCAATCATCATGATAATAAGCTTGCCGAAAAAAATGCTCGACTACTCATGCTAGGATCATTTGAATTTAATACTGACTTGATAAATTTTATTAACAACCCTCAGTTTTCAGTGACTGAACTGTATGGTGTTTTTAATGAATTCCCAAAAGAATCACAAGAACGCATTATCAGAACATTATGCAAACTAACAGTCAATAGCAATAATGCGGTTCTAAAAATAAAGAGTGGTTTTATTTGTCAATTTTTGATTGCTTACTATAAAAATAGTGGTGACTTGCAAATGACTACTCATATATTATTAATCGCTAATTTAAATCACTGTAACATTCCACCCGATCCAGAAAATGAAATATTAATAAAAATTGCAAGGCTCACTAAATTCAATGTAAACACTCAAGAAATTGATTTTTTTTCAGCATTAAAAACCAATGATACATTTTTTCAAATGTCTCTAGATGTGATAATGGATAAGTGTCATTATTTTTCACAAAGCAGTTATTTTAGGCTTAAAGGAATGCTGGAGAATGAAAGCACAGGGTTATCTAAACTGATGGAGAGTCAACATTGTATTACACTTAAAAATATGTTGAAAAATTACATGCGCTCACGACCTGTATTAAGTCATAAAGACAAAATTGCACTTTATTATATGATACAACCTTATATGGATAATCCAAAGCTGTGTAAAAAATTACATACATTCCGACCATTGGCCGCAAGTTTAAGAGAATTTTATAATAATTTACGTCGTGATGTGATTGATTCTAATGCGATCGAACTTTACAAAAATGTGTATGGTGTAAATAGCGTTTCTCAAGTTTTACAGATGAGCCAATTATCCAATAGTATCGTGGATGCACAAACATCCACGACTCATAACAACAATAATGATCGCGCTTATAGCTTGTCAGAATTCTCTGCTAAATAATTCGCAACGCCTTTAGGTGTAGCTGTCATGCCTTTTTGACCTTTAGTCCAACCTGCAGGACATACTTCACCATATTGTTCATGGAATTGTAGGGCATCCACTAAACGTACTAATTCATCTATATTACGACCAATCGGTAAATCATTAATAATCTGAACCCGGACTACACCGTTTTTATCAATCAAAATAGCTGCGCGGTAAGCAACGCCAATTTCCTGATGTTGCACACCATAATCTTTGGCAATTTTATGATTAATATCAGCGATCAATGGATAATTTACCGGTCCAATACCGCCTTCGTTAATGGGGGTATCGCGCCATGCTTTATGGGTGAAATGCGAGTCAATAGAAATACCAACGACTTCTACATTACGTTCATTAAATTGATCCATACGTTTATCAAGGGCGATTAACTCTGAAGGACAAACGAAAGTAAAATCCAAGGGGTAAAAGAATAACAAAGCATATTTGTCTTTGATATTTTCTGCCAAATTATATTGGCCAATAATTTCACCTACTTTATTCACTGCAGGCGCTGTGAAGTCTGGAGCCTTACGGCCTACTAATATTGCTTCGCTCATGTGCTACTCCTAATGTTGACAATGATTCTCATTTGCGTTTATAATACCAGAATAAACTCATAAAAAGCAAGGTTATCATGTACGTTTGTATCTGTCATGCCATTACGGACAAGCAAATTCAATGCGAGGTCTATAAAGGCGCTTGTTGCTTGAAAAGCTTACAAAAAACTCTTCCGGTCGCAACAAGTTGTGGCTCGTGCGCATGTTTTGCCAAGGAAGTGATCGATGAAACTTTGGATGAACTAAAACGCTCTCGCCACAACCAAGTTGCCTAACTATATCTAAATACTGCTCTGCGCTAATTATTACTTAGACAGTCGTTTATTTGCAAAATTAAATTGGGAGCCTCCCGGACCATTTTGATGATCGCGTTTTTTATTATAATGCTCATAGACGCCACGATCTGTGGACTGGGTCGATGGTATCAAACTTCTACAATAATCAATATCATCCTCGTAATAATCATTCTCTGATCTTAATTTTTCAGAATTTTTCACAATGATCCCCGCAATTTCAGGGATTGATTTATGAGCAATCAGTACAGGAATTTTTTCGATCTTATTTAATCGCATTATGTTTATAAGCGCTTTTAAATAAATATACCAATTTTTATCATCTAAACCTTCTTCTATAAGAACAACACCCTCAAGATTTTCAATGGCCATATTATAATAAGCGTCTGGGTTTTCTTCGCGTAATGATTCTTTTTCCATACGCAGTTCATCAATTTCAGCTTCAATTTTGCTTTTTATTCGCTTCTTATACGAGGGCAATTCATCAATTATTATCTGTTTTCTTTGTATATTATCATTAATAATCTTTATTCGACTCGTAATACCTTTATATTTTTGCTGATAAGTACGGCCACGAATCAATAAAGATTGTGAATGCAAAGCTTTATCGTCTTTGTTTTTTTGTTTAATTTCATTATAATATTTTATAGTTGCATTAGACAGATTTAGCAAAGATGCATAATATTGCCCCCAGTCTTTGTTATCAGATCTCATATGCTCATGAGTATATTCTCTTTCTTTTTTTAGTAATACTGAAATTAATTTTCTGCATAATGCCTTATTAAGAATCGTAAATAATTTATATAGCCATTGCTCATCGATATTGTCCAAATAGAATTGCGATTCTATGGCATTTACTAATTTTTCTTGAATACCATCGTGCCACCCTTGATTTATAAAATCCTTTTTATAATAAAATAATATTCTGCTGTAATATATAATTGCCCAATCAACATTTTTTTCATCCCAATATTGATCTGCGGTTTTCTCCAATCCTTTTCTTACGTTAATATCCTGCAAACTGATAACATCATAAAATATTTCTCTACTTATTATTTTATTTAAAATATAAATAAAATTAGCATTTCTTACGTCTTGCCGTAAGAAATAAACAAGCAAAGCAGAAATGAAAGCTTTAATTTCATCTTTTCCGTTTTCCTTTCTTGAGAGCTTAAGCAATATCACATATTTTATAATATGATGGATAAACATTTTATCAGGAGAAAATATAGCTAAAGATCCTTTCTCAATTGCTACTTGAAAGTCTCTTTTTAAATCGCCACTTAACTGCTCACTACTATAGATTTTATAAAGTTCATTTTTAATAATATTAGCAGGGTCCATTAAGGAAGCATATTGCAATAACTCTAAAAAGGTTTTGTTGAGAGATTTTGAGGAAAAATTTATATCAAATGTAGTATAAATAGCTTGGCGTGTTCTAGCTGTTTCCCCGTCGTAAATTAATGTTGCAGGCAAGGAATCAATTTCACTCAACACAGCTTTGCTTGCAACATAATTATTATATTTATCAATATAGGTTTTAAGCGACTCTTCATAATTAATGAAATAAGAGGCAGCTTGACATATTGCAAGCGGATAACACCCCAATTTTTCATCTAAAAATTCCCCCAGCTCCTTTTCATTAAATTTTTTATTTGAAATTCTCTCGAACAGTTTAACAGCAGCATTCAGGTCAAGCGAGTTAACCATCACCCCACACTCTTTCTGCCAACCCTCCTGGTTACGCAAAGTTACTATAATTTGAAAATTATTATTTTTTGGAAATAGTTTTGATAAAGTTTGAACCGGCTTTTCTGTTCTAGTTTCATTAAATACATTTTTATAATCAGGTACGTTATCAAATATAATAATGCCATTGGTATAAACAGATGTAAGCTTGGCATTGACTGCATTGACTATGCTGATCAAAAATTTATTTTCATTTTTGCTTTCACTTTCAGTTTTTACTTCAATAGCTAGTCTATCTGCGACTTCTTGATAATCTTCTATTATTGTTTCTAAACTTTCAGCACGAATTCTGATCTTAATAGGAAAGTCTTGCAAAGACGCTGAATGTGCATATTTATATGCGAGCGATGTTTTACCTATACCGCCAGGACCATATAAAACCACAAGCTTTGGTTGACCCTCTTTTTTCTGAGCTTCAAATTTTTGTTTTATTTGATTTAATAATTCAACTCGCCCTTCAAAATATGTGTTTTCAGAAGGTAAAGTAATGATATTTTTAGGTGGAGGTTCCGTGTTTACATTATTATTAATCGTATGGGCCGTTTGGTTATTATGTACATAGGCAGATCCATTTCTATTAGCGTTGATATTGCTGGTTATATTTACTTTCTGCTCAGGTTGTTTATACATAATTTATGCATCATAAAAGATAGTGAAAACAAAAGCAAATATGATAAGATATGCTGAATTTTATATAAGGAATAAACGATGCCTCCTAAAAAATTGCCCTTTACCGTCCAAGGGAATGATGACAGGCTTCATACTGAGAATTTTTTTAAAGATATTACTTTAAAATATCCTATCGATTCATCAAAAAGTCGTGTGAAAATTATTATTGTGCTGCATGTATTAGCAACCACAGTATACTATTTACGTGCATTAGAAGAAATTGGCGATATAGTTGCTATCATTCCTAAAGGATCTCATAAAGACCCTATAATATTACAATGGTTGCGCGATGCTTATCCAGGGATTTTTACTGAAAATATTTCAAAAGAATATCTTGCAAGCTCATTAAACGCAGTTGCATTTTTAAAGAGCAAAATCAAAGAAGATGAAAAAGCTGTAATTTTAGATATTGGCGGTTATTTTGCGCCTGCACTTCGTGAGCTTAACCAAGACCTTATAACACGAAAATGTTTACTGGGTATTGTAGAAGATACTGAAAATGGTCAGCAAAAATATGAAAATGCACTCAAGCAACTTCCTAGTGTGATCATGAATTATTTTCCAATTTATTCTTCTGCACGCGTAACATTAAAACGTATGGAAGATTTTAATGTTGGTAAATCAATTGTAAATGCTACAGACACATTACTTCGATCAGAAGTATCCTCAATGCTTGAGCGCATGCAGCAAACTGCAGTTTTAGGTGTGGGCAAAGTCGGTGAAGGTATACTTGAGGAATTAGGTCGTAGACGTGTTAAAAATGTAAGTGTTTACGATACAAATCTTGAGCGTATTGGCATAGCCAGCAGCCGAGGATTTGATATCAAACATACTGAAGAAGGACGTAAATATTTGCTTCAAGCAGCAGATATTATATTTTGCGCCACAGGAAATAAAGCGATCAATGGAAACGATTGGTTCTCACTTAAAGATAATGTGTTTATTGCTTCTTGCACTTCTAAAGATGATGAACTTGATCTTTCTGCTTTAAAGGATTTTACACCGCAAAAATTTAAACATGTTTCTGTTTATACACTTCCTAATGGGAAAAAAATAAATTTATTAGCACATGGTGATGGCATCAACTTTGTTTATGGCGCGGTGATTGGTCCTTATATTCACTCTGTGCAAGCTTCAGTTATTGCTGGAATGCGTTTAGTAATCAATGCGCGTCGAGATGATTTTCATTCTAAGCAAATTGACATACTGGATGATAAAACTGAAAAAGAAATTTTTGAAATTTGGTTAAAACATTATGAATCTGCTAAACCTGCACCTCTTGGCGCGCTTGCCCTTAATCCCCAAACTGATTTTAAGCAAGCTTTAGAACCTTCAATCAACAATAATAATCAAACCTCGTTTAAGGCCAAGACCGTTATTGATGCAATAAATGGAGGTCACACTCAAGTAAAAAATACGGCCACCAGTTTTGAAATAAATAATGCTTCATCACATACAGCTTATAACTCTGCAACACTTCCAGCAAAAATAAACCTCAAAACAACCATTTCTTCAACTGGCACAGGCAGTCGCGTTGAAGTGAATTCAAATAAAGTTGCGCAGACGATTAACGAGCATCAACATAAGAAGCATAAAAAATAATGCTTTTGAAAAGCCCTAAACATTAAAAATATTTATTAGGGCTTTTCTACAAACTTCACCCGTGAGGAAATATTAACCCATAAATTATAAGGTGTAGTATTTGCGCCTTTTGCTATGATTTCTATGGGTAATTCGGGTCCCCATAAAATTGCAACGTCACCAATTTTAGCATGTGGGCAGGTGCGTAAATCTACAGTAATCATATCCATAGAAACACGACCAATTAAAGGACAGCGCACGCCATTAATTAATACCGGTGTACCTTGCGTCATATTCCGTGGATATCCGTCGGCATAACCAAATCCCACTACACCCACCGGCATATCTTCTTCGCATTTCCAAGTTTCACCATAACCTACTGTTTCGCCTTTTGGAATATGATTAATACTAATCAATTGGCTTTTCATCGTCATTACCGCTTGTAAACCACGATCACTACCTACTTCATTTGGAAAAGGTGAAGCACCGTATAACATCAATCCTGGGCGCACCCAATCTAAATGAGTGTCTGGATTAGAGATAATGGCTGCAGATCGTGCAAGACTCTGTGGCCCTTCAAATGAAGCCGTTATTTTTTGAAAACGCGCTAATTGCTGCGCGGTTTTAGGATTGCTAACATTATCAGCACTTGCCAAATGGCTTAAAGTAATCATTGGTTTTTTGATCTGTGAACAGGCCATTAACCGTTGATACGCCAATTGAATTTTATCTATTGGAAAACCTAAACGGCCTAAGCCGGTTTCAATTTTAAACCATACCGTAATGGGTTTTACTAAATTATTTTGTTCTAAATAATCAATTTGATAATCAGAATGAATCACCACTTGCACATCAAATTGCGCACAGGCTTTTAATTCCTCTAAATCAGAAAAACCGGTCATTGCCACGATGGGATGTGTCACCCCCGCTTGTCGCAACATTAAAGCTTCATCCACACGCGATACACCAAATGCATCGGCCTCTAACAAAGTTTTTGCGATGCGCACTATACCATGGCCATAACCATTGGCTTTAAGCACTACTAATACTTTACTGTCGGGTGCATATGCTTTCACTACAGAAAAATTATGATGTAGAGCATCCAGGTTAATTTGTGCGATAGGGGTAGTCATCAGAATTACATCCTAGTTTGTAAATAAATTAAGTTAATTCTAGTAACTATAGCTATCCGGAGCAAAATTTTCGAAGCGGCAGTATTGGCCGCGGAATGTGAGGCGGACTGTGCCTGTGGGACCATTACGTTGCTTGGCAATAATGACTTCGGCAATGCCTTTATCAGGTGTTTCTTTGTTATAGACTTCATCACGATAGATAAATGCGATTAAATCAGCGTCTTGTTCAATCGCGCCGGACTCACGTAAGTCAGACATAATGGGACGTTTATTGGGTCGATGTTCCAGTTCACGATTTAATTGTGATAAAGCGATGACCGGCACTCTTAATTCTTTAGCTAATAATTTTAAGGAACGCGAAATTTCAGAAATTTCTGTGGTCCGATTTTCTTTATTACCAGGAACCGTCATTAATTGTAAATAATCCACCACAATCACACCAAGTTCCCCGTGTTCACGTACCGCGCGACGTGCACGGGTACGAATTTCACCCGGACTCATCCCAGGACTATCATCAATAAATAAAGCAGTATCATTTAAAATCGATACCGCGGAACTAAAACGCGGCCAATCTTCTTCAACCAATTTACCGGTTCTTAAACGGTGTTGCTCAATTTGTCCAAGCGATGAAATCATCCTCGTCGCTAATTGTTCGCCTGGCATTTCTAAACTAAAAATCAATGCTGGTTTTTTCTCTTTAATAATTACATTTTCAACAATGTTCATCGCAAATGTGGTTTTACCCATACTTGGCCGACCCGCGATAATGATTAAATCTGAATGTTGCAGTCCTGCTGTCATATCATCAAAATCGTCATAACCTGTCGCAAGTCCTGTGACTGTACTTTGGGCATGAAATAAATGATCGATGCGTTCAACCGCGCGCACCAGCAAACCTTTGACACTTTGCGGTCCTACTTTGCCACGGGTTTTCTCTTCAGCAATAGCAAAAACTTTACGCTCTGCTTCATCCACCAATGTCATGGGATCTTGACCGCGAGTATTATAAGCACTCTGGGCAATATCATTACCGGCGCTGATCAAACGTCTTAAGATTCCTCGTTCACGAATAATATCCGCGTAAGTACCCACATTAGCTGCACCCGGCGTATTTTTTGCAAGTTCAACAAGATAAGCAAGACCGCCAATGGCTTCTAATTTCTGAATGGTGTTTAAATTTTCTGATAAGGTAATCACATCTATCGGCAGGCCTTTGTCGACCATGCTTTGCATCGCGCGAAAGATAAAGCGATGATCTTGGCGATAAAAATCTTCTTCAGTCACGCGTTCAGATACACGTTCCCACGCTTCATTATCTAACATCAAGCCGCCCAAAATAGACTGTTCAGCTTCTAATGAATGCGGGGGAACTTTAAGATCTTCAACATCCGCCATGAATCTAATCCTTAGCTTTCTCCAACTGTACTACTAGGTTAACAGTTGCAGTCACATCACTGTGTAATTGTAAATCGATTTTATATTCGCCGAGCATACGCACCGGACCTTGTGGTAATAATACTTCTTTATTTTCAACCGCAACCCCAGCTTCCGTAATCGCATGTGCTAAATCACGTACACCCAGTGATCCGAATAATTTACCTTCTTCGCTGGCATTGGTTTTAATCACTACAGTCAGTTCATTTAAAGCTGCAGCACGAGTTTGTGCCTGTGCCAATTCTTCTGCTGCATGTTTTTCTAAATCCGCACGTTTTTCTTCAAAACGGGCAATATTCGCGGCAGTTGCAAACACTGCTTTTTTTTGTGGAATTAAAAAATTGCGCGCATAGCCAGATTTGACTTGTACAGCATCACCCAGATTACCTAATTTTTTTATTTTCTCTAACAATATTACTTTCATCATCTACCTCTTGTGCGTGTTCTTAAATCAAAATAACTATCCACTAATGCAATAATACCTAATAACGGTAATGCCCATGCACTTAATACAAACAAAACGACATAAAACAATACTATCCAAGCTGTGCCTAAAAGTTTGAAATTCATATACCAATGCACCCAAGCAATCCCAGCAATGCTATACAAAAATAAACACAATCCTGCGAGCTGTATGCTCACTTGCATTTGTGGCGCAGCTACTGCCCATATAAAACTCAGTAATAAAGGAATTGCCATGAAACGTGACAAACGCAGCTGATGGAACTCTATTTGAAATCCACCCGGATTGTACCAGCGACTTTGCAGATAACGTGCAAGTATTAAAAGTAATACTTGCAATAGAAATATCATCATCGGCCACGCCACTATCATAGTGGTCGTCATGGTTTCCAAATAGATTTGTTGTATAGTTTGCCCTAAAGCATTTGTAGGCAATTCACCGGAAAATATGCGCTGGGACATGTATTGGTATAATTCATCATAAGTCACAACACCGTAAATACCATAATTTAATAAGGCACAAACGGCTAAGGTGAAAAACCCTAATTGTAAACTCAAACTCAAAGAACGAAATACACGCAAACTATATGCCATAATCCATAATGGAGCCACAAAAGCAAAAAGAGCTATCCATTCGCCCGCTTCCCCATTAAATCGCAAATTATTAAAAAAATAAAAATTAACAAAACCCACAAGACCAATACTTAATAGGCCTAGATAGGTATTTTGTCTTAAAGTTGCAAATACTGCCCAAGTTAACCCTATCCAATTAAGCAAAGGCACGAATACCAATGCAATTGAGATAGGTAAACTTAAATAATAATTTTCAGCGATGCGTTGCAATTTCATAACAAATCCCTTATCTATTAATCACTATAAGGTAATAAGGCCAAATAGCGTGCCAATTTAATCGCTTTAGATAATTTCCGTTGATAAAACGCATGTGTGCCGGTAATACGACTGGGAACAATTTGTCCGCTAGGCGTAATATAAGCTCTTAACATGTAAATATCTTTGTAATCGACATCTTTAGCATTAGTTGCAGTAAATTTACAATATTTCTTGCGCCAAGGGGCCGATTGAGGACGTTTCTTGATCATTTTGATGCTCCTTACTTAATTCCAAATGTTGTACATAAAAAACCATTTCTTGTGCGCCATTACGTTGTTGTCGCACACTTAAAAAACCTGTTAAAACTAATTGCGCATCGGTGTGCAAACTGTCTTTGTGTTCTGTAAACACATGATTACTCACTACTGTTCTTATCTTACAATAAGCCTGTCGTGACAAAGACCCTTCATATTGCATCGACCGGTGTTCAAACATAAATTCCGCATGCCCGATACCACTTGGACTATACCTCACCTGCACTTCGCCGGTGATTTGTCCTAATAATTGCAGTCGATTACTCGACAAGTTCTTCATCTTCAAACACGGGTGCCATTTTAGCGGCTTCACGTTTGGCTTCTTCTTCTTTGCTCTTCGATAAAGAAGAAGGTACGGTAATCGCTTCTTTACGTTGTAGAATCAGTTTACGAATCACTGCATCGTTAAAACGAAATGCATTTTCGAGTTCTGCTAAAGTGTCTTCATTGCATTCAATGTTCATGAGCACATAATGGGCTTTGTGTACTTTATTGATAGGATAAGCGAGTTGACGGCGGCCCCAATCTTCAAGACGATGAATCTTGCCTGCTGCGCCTTCAATCATACCGCGGTAACGATCAACCATCGCACCGACTTGTTCACTTTGATCAGGATGCACGAGAAATACGATTTCATAATGTCGCATATTTTGCCCTTTTGGTTTTAGTCACTCAACTTATTTCGATGTGACAAGGTTATAAGAAGTCGCATTATATCTGAAATATCCCTATTATGAAATAGATGATGAACACCCAATTTCAACCCTGTCGCTTTCTAGCCAATGGCCATTTACAAACCTTGGCAAGCACCCTATTACCGCGAATACGGCAAAAAACACATTTAGAACATTTATCCATGGCTGATGGGGATGTTTTAGAATTACATAGCATAGATGCACCCACAAAGGATTCACCTATTTTATTATTGATACATGGCCTAGAAGGGTCTGTACATTCATCCTATATTCAAGGCATGTTACTGATAGCAAAACAACATCAATGGCGCGCCATTGTTCCACATTTAAGTGGTCGTCATAATCAAACTAAGGAATTAGTCACTATATTACAACACCTACATTCACGTTACCCACATGCACCCTTTGCAGCGGTCGGTTATTCATTAGGTGGCAATTTATTATTAAAATTTTTAGGCGAAAATCCCCAGCAAAATTTTATTCACGCAGCTGTAGGTGTTTCTGTACCTTTTGATTTAGAAGCCACTGTGAAAAAACTGGGTACTGGTCTTGGTAAATTATATGAAAAAAATTTTGTTAAACAATTAAAAAAAACCGTCCAGCAAAAAGTTGATGCAAAAACGCTCAGCGAAATTAAAACCATTTATGATTTTGATGATAAAGTCACCGCGCCTTTGTATCAATACTTAAATGCTAAAGATTATTACGAAAAAACCAGCTGCATTCATTTTTTACCTCATATTAAGACACCCACTTTAATTATTAACGCCAAAGATGATCCCATGATTCCAGAACATACCATCCCAAGTCCGCAACAAGTGAGTAAAGAAGTCATTTTAGATATTCAACAATATGGCGGGCATGTCGGTTTTATCAGTTGTAAAACCTTGGGTAAATTTCAATATTGGCTAGAAGAACGTATTCCGCCTTATTTGAATCATCTTCTCGATTTAAAAAAATCTTGCAATAAAGTTGTACTTTGAGAGGCTAACACGCCACCTTCAATCGTCAAAGGATGACTCCAAGGTAAAACATCCAGCAAATTTAAAGCGCCGCCCAACATCCCCGTTTTAGGATCATTCGCACCATAAACAAGACGTGCAACCCGCGCATGAATAATCGCACCCAAACACATGGCACAAGGTTCAAGCGTGACATAAAGCGTAGTATTTAATAAGCGATAATTTTCTAAATATAAACCGCCCGCGCGCAAAGCCACCATTTCCGCATGCGCACTCGGATCATGCCGCGCAATAGGCTGATTCCAACCGCCTGCAATCATTTTATCCTCATGCACCAAAACCGCGCCCACAGGCACTTCATTTTGCATTGATGCATGTTGTGCAAGTTCTAGAGCACGTTGCATGAATTGTTGGTCAATTTGTGTGGACATCATTAGTATTTAATAAAAAAGTATGTTTCATCATGCCGGTTTTTAAAAAAAAATTCAATTGCAGAGACATTCTATTTTAAGTTATAATGATGCCTACTTTTAAATCATAGGGAGCTTTGTTATGTCCTTCACCAATCAAGCCGCTGGATTAGTCGGTGCAGCAGCAGGCGCCTATTTATCACCAAACAATCGAAACGCAGGCGTTGCAGTGGGTCTTGCGATAGGCTTTTGGAGTGTTGATGCCGCAGAATGGCTTTGGAAAAATCGCCATGATCCTGAAGTACAAAGACTTATTGTGAAAGCTGTTTCCTCAACCACCATGGGATTATTGGCCTATGCAATAACCGGTAGTGATATAGCCATGACTATTGCAACCGGAGCAACCATACATATCAATAATGTTTATGCGCCTCGACCATTATTACATGTCCATGTAGCTGCGGGCGCAGAACCGCCTCAGCAACAGCAACAACCTCAGCGGCAACAACAAAGGATTAACGGTTTATAAACCCGAAATTTTATTAAAAAAAAGCTACGCTTGTTTAGAGCGTATATTTATTCCCACTCAATCGTTGCTGGTGGTTTGTTAGAAATATCGTAAGTTACGCGGGAGATACCTTTGACTTCGTTGATAATCCGATTTGATACTTGGGCTAATAATTCATAGGGTAAATGTACCCAATGGGCGGTCATGAAATCTGTGGTATGCACTGCGCGTAGTGCGACTACGTAATCGTAACATCTATCATCACCCATGACGGCTACGGATTTTACCGGCATAAACACTACAAAAGCTTGACTGACTTTTTCATACCAACCGGATGTGCGTAATTCTTCTAGAAAAATCGCGTCGGCTTTGCGTAATAATGTTATATATTCTTCTTTGATTTCTCCTAAGATACGTACCGCTAAACCTGGGCCTGGAAATGGATGATTAAATACCATGTCTTTGGGAAGGCCTAACTCTAAGCCTATTTTGCGTACTTCGTCTTTAAATAATTCACGCAATGGCTCTAGTAATTTTAAGTCCATGCGCTCTGGCAAACCACCCACATTGTGGTGCGATTTAATTAAATGAGATTTTCCGAAACTTGCTTGTGCAGATTCAATCACGTCTGAATAAATTGTACCTTGAGCAAGCCATTTAGCATTAGTTAATTTTTTTGAGTGTTGTTCAAACGCATCAACAAATAATTTACCGATGATTTTTCTTTTTTCTTCTGGATCAATAATATTTTTAAGCGCGTCATAAAATGTTTGTTTTGCATCTACGCAATGCACTTGTATGCCCATATTTTTTTGCATAATGGCGAGAACATTTTCAACTTCGTTTAATCTTAATAAACCGGTATCTACTAATACGCAATGTAATTGTGAACCAATTGCGCGATGTAATAATGCTGCTAATACTGCAGAATCTACACCCCCAGACAAACCTAAAATTACCGCATCACTGCCCACTTGTTGCTTAATGTTTTCGATGCTGCTGTCAATAATACTACTTGCTTGCCATAAGGCTTCGCATTTACAAATATCATGTACAAATTTTGCTAAAATGCGCTGACCTTGCTTCGTGTGTGACACTTCTGGATGAAATTGTAAACCGTAAAATTTACGCGCATCATCTGCCATCGCAGCATAAGGCGAATTATCGGTATGGGCAATGCGATGAAATCCTGCGGGCAAACTTTCGACTTTATCACCATGACTCATCCACACATCTAATAAAGCTTCACCTTGCGCATTCACATGATCTTCAATTTCTGAAAGCAATTCATTGTGACTTTCGACTATCACTTGTGCAGAACCATATTCACGTTTTTGAGAATTTAATACTTCACCGCCTAATTGCGCAGCCATGGTTTGCATGCCGTAGCAGATGCCTAAAATAGGACAACCTAATTCAAACACAATTTGCGGTGCACGTGGAGAGCTATCAGTTGTTACGGTTTTTGGACCACCGGATAAAATAATACCTTGGGGTGCAAAATCTTTAATGGCTTGCGCAGCCCAATCAAAAGGATGTACTTCGCAGTAAACGCCTAATTCACGCACACGTCTTGCGATAAGTTGTGTATATTGCGAACCAAAATCAAGAATTAAAATGCGATTGTCTCGAACATCTTTAGTCATACAAACCATCCGTTTGATAATTCGGTGCTTCTTTAGTAATGGTGACATCATGTACATGGCTTTCTTTGATACCTGCACTCGTCACACGAATAAAACTGGTTTTTGTACGTAAATCCGAAATGGTATGAGATCCGGTATAACCCATACCTGCACGTAAACCACCTAAAAGTTGTTGAATAATACCTAAAATAGCGCCTTTATAAGGAACGCGACCTTCAATGCCTTCTGGTACTAATTTATCACTGGTTTTATTCGATTGAAAATAACGATCGCTAGAACCGTAAATTTGACTCATGGCACCTAATGATCCCATGCCACGATAAGATTTATAAGAACGACCTTGATAAAATTCTACTT
Source organism: Gammaproteobacteria bacterium (assembly GCA_013289085.1). Lineage (GTDB taxonomy): Bacteria > Pseudomonadota > Gammaproteobacteria > JABCZS01 > JABCZS01 > JABCZS01. Next base: position 18,452 of record JABDAR010000007.1, read on the forward strand.
GACCCGGCGCTTCTTCTGTTCCTGCAAATAGACCACCAATCATGACCGTGTTTGCACCCGCAGCAATCGCTTTAGCAATATCACCAGAATGGCGAATACCACCATCCGCAATCACACATACTTTAGAATTTTTTAATGCTTGTGTGACTTCAAATATCGCCGTAATTTGTGGCATACCTACGCCTGCAATAATGCGCGTTGTACAAATAGATCCAGGACCAATACCTACTTTTACTGCATCTGCGCCCGCTTTTGCTAACGCCAATGCTGCATCAGCGGTCGCAATATTGCCACCTATCACCTCAATATGAGGATAATTCTTTTTCACCCAAGAAACACGATCTAATACGCCTTGTGCATGTCCATGTGCAGTGTCAACAACAACCACATCCACACCTGCTTCAACAAGTGCAGCCACACGCTCTTCTGTACCTTGTCCTACACCTATAGCAGCACCTACGCGCAAATGTCCTTGACTATCTTTTGCAGCCAAAGGTTTATCTTTAGCTTTTTGAATATCTTTTACGGTAATTAATCCAGTGAGATTGAAATCTTTATCCACCACCAACATTTTTTCAATACGGTGATGATGCAATAAACCCAATACGGTTTCTTTTTCAGTGCCTTCAAGTACTGTAACCAATTTATCTTGGCCCGTCATAATTTGTGAAACCGGTATATCTAAACGATTTTCAAAACGAATATCACGATTAGTGACAATGCCTACCAGTTTTTTATTTTCAACAACAGGCACACCGGAAATATTATTTTTTTCGATTAATTGCAACAATTCCCGCACGGTGGTTTGTGGCGAAATAGTAATGGGGTTGCGAATAATACCACTTTCGTATTTTTTAACTTGACGAACTTCGTAGGCTTGTTGCTCTATCGATAAGTTTTTATGAATAATGCCAATCCCGCCTTCTTGCGCTAAAGCAATGGCAAGACGGGCTTCAGTCACTGTATCCATAGCTGAGGATAATAAGGGAATATTGAGGACAATATTTTCCGTCAATTTAGTCGATAAATCGGCTTGCGCGGGCGTTATAATAGAGTGTCTCGGGACAAGAAGAACATCATCAAAGGTTAAAGCGACTTCAGTGGGTAATGTTGTGCTCATGGTTCACCTGGATAAATAGACGATCATACCATAGAGAATAGCTGTTTGTCAGTAGAGTGAGCGCTACGATACCTAACTTTTTCTTCCTCTATATTAGTTGTTTGTCTTCTATATTCAATCACTTGAAGATGCTGGAAGCCGGATGCCTGATTCAAGCATTCGCTTTCAAAACGCTGCAATTTTTGATTATTTTTATAATAAGCAGAACAGCTACCCATGCACATCGTGACTACGGGGATCAGGAATGAATTAGGTATAACGCCATCGAGCATACTCATAGCGAGTAATCCGATAACACCTCCTCTAAAAGTAGATTCACCGCAAATCACTGGTGACACATGAGGAGGGTCGGGTAGGCGATTGGCAATATTGTTTACAGTATTTATATTACTTTCAACCCAGGTTTTAAACGCATCTCCATCTAGTGTAGAATCAAATACAAATGGGTTAATCTGATTTTTAAGCTTCTTATGAAAAGTTTGAAAAAGTGTTTTCACCTCAGGTATTAGTGCTATAGCCTCGGGATGTACCAAGATAACATTAATAGACTCAGTGTACATTGCAATGCATTTATCACGTGTCTGCTCAGTATAGTTCTCCGCTAAAAGCCGGTCTGCGCATTGACATCTCGCATAAGTTATCGCCAGCCACATCTCATTTCTCAGAGTAGAAGATCTTAAATCTTTTAATAAGCCATCACAGAGTTCTTTAAAAATATCTACACTATTGGCCATCAAACACCTCTAATATATTGACGTATATGAGCATGCATCATACCATGTAAGCCGCTGACTGAAAAATCTTAAGGAAACCTTGTGACCACACAACCCATTTATACTGTTTCAACACTCAATCAAAGCGCACGTCTTTTGTTAGAAGAAGGCTTAGGCACGATTTGGGTTGAGGGTGAGATTTCTAATTTTATTCGGGCAAGCTCGGGGCATATTTATTTTTCGCTTAAAGATGAAAATGCTCAGGTACGTTGCGCTTATTTTAAAGGGCGACGTAATCAGCAAAATGCTTGGAAACAAGGCATGCACGTTTTAGCTTGTGCAAAAGTCAGCCTTTATGAACCTCGCGGTGATTATCAGCTGATTGTGGAATATATTGAAGAAGCAGGTGTGGGCGCGCTGCAAAAAGCTTTTGAAGTTTTAAAAGCCAAATTGCAAGCTGAAGGTTTATTTGCAAGCGAATATAAAAAACCATTGCCAGCTTATCCTCAATGTTTGGGTGTCATTACTTCTCCTACTGGCGCTGCAATTCAAGATATTTTGCATGTATTAGAAAGACGTTATCCAAGTCTGCCTGTAATTGTTTATCCAACCTTAGTCCAAGGCACAAGTGCTGCTCCGCAAATTGTTCATATGATAGAACTTGCCAATCAACATCAACAATGTGATGTATTAATTGTCGCACGTGGCGGTGGCTCTATGGAAGATTTATGGCCATTTAATGAAGAAATTGTCGCTCGCGCTATCTTTAACAGTCAAATTCCGATTATTAGTGGCGTTGGCCATGAAGTTGATTTTACCATTGCTGATTTTGTGGCTGATGTGCGCGCACCTACTCCTTCAGCTGCAGCAGAATTAGCAAGCCCCGATGGCGAAGCTTTATTAGCTTATTTAGAACAAATACATAATCGCCTGATTCAACAAATCACGCACAAATTAACCTTTAAACAACATCAATTACAAAGTTTAATTAATCGCCTGCGCCATCCCCGTGAACGCTTACAATTTTTCGCCCAAAAACTAGATGAACAAACCCATAGATTACAACAAGCCTGGCAGAAACTTTTTACCCGCCGTCAACATCGACTAAACCTATTACTACAAACCCTACAAACCTTAAGCCCTAAAGCAACGTTAGAGCGTGGTTATGCCATAGTAAAAAACACCAAAGGTCAGATAATCCGCAATGCAAGCGATGTTAATAAAGATGAGTCTATTTTTACGACAGTCAGTCAAGGCGAAATTAAAAGCCGAGTAGAATAGTGTTTTAGCTAAGTTCTGCTATACTCTTCAATTAATTGTATTTTTCTTAACTTTGAATATATGGAGATATCAAATGAAACCAATCGTAGCTTTAGCAGTAGGTATTATCATCGGCGCAGGTGGTATGTGGTTTATGCAAAAATCTAGTGAAAAAAATTTGCAAGTAGATGAAGTCATCGAAAGTTATAGTACACCTATGACAGGTGATAACCAAGGTCATTCTGCACCAGCAACTGCACCAGCAGCAGCACCTACAACAACAGGTTCTAATCAAGGTCAAATGAATTTAAATGCCACTACTGATGGTTCACAAACTCAAGGCGGCTACTAGCCATTACACTTTACACCCTGTATTAACCAGGGTGTAAAGTGCATCGATAAGGAGCAAAATCATGAAAGGAAGTTTACTGTTTATTTTAGGCGCTGCAGTTGGCATTATTGGTTATATTATGGCTGATTCACCCATCGATCCATTTCATGCACAGATTGAAGCCAAAGAATGTCAGTCTTATTATGCAAAACAATTGAATATCACTGAAGACGAATTTGTAAAACGCTTACAACAAATTAAGCCTTAAAGATCCGTTTGGCACGTTCTCTTTTTTTCTTTTGTCTGGGTGTGAGTAAGTTTCTCCGCCCAGCAAAGGGATTCTCCCCTGACTTAAATACCAATTTAATCGGTGTACCTACCAATTTTAACAGGCGTCTAAACGTATTGATTAAATATCGTTGATAAGAAACTGGAACATGATCGACTTGATTGCCGTGAATTACAATGACGGGCGGATTATGGCCACCGGCATGTGCATAACGCAATTTAATCCGTCGTCCATGCACCAAGGGCGGCGCGTGTTCATGAATCGCTTTTTCTAAAATACTGGTCAACAATGATGTGGGTAATTCTTTAGTGGCCGATGCATAGGCTTCATTGATGGCAGGAAATAAATTACCTACATTCGTACCATGTTTAGCCGAAATAAAAAATATTTTTGCAAAATCAATAAAATTTAATTTACGCTCTAACGTAGTTTTAATTTGCGAGCGTGCATAATCATCTAAGCCATCCCATTTATTGATGGCAATCACAATGGCGCGCCCAGCTTCTAAAACATAAGCCAATACATGTAAATCTTGATCAGTTAAATTCTCATGACTATCAATCAATAAAATACACACATCAGCTGCATCAATGGCTTGCAAGGTTTTAATCACAGATATTTTTTCAATATCTTGATGAATGCGCCCACGTCTTCGCACCCCTGCTGTATCAATCAAAGTGTAATATTTTCCCATTCTTTCAAGTGGCACAAAAATACTATCACGCGTAGTTCCAGGTTCATCTAATGCAATCATTCGCTCAAAACCTAACATGCGATTCACTAAAGTCGATTTACCCACATTAGGACGGCCAACAATCGCAATTTTAATACCTTCTGGAATATCAGATTCAATCACTTCATTGACAGGTAATTGATTTAATACTGCTGCTTGCAATTCATCAACACCGCTGCCATGACTTGCCGCTATCGGCAATACATGCGCAAAACCTAAAGCATGAAATTCTGCGCACACAGCAGCTGCATTCAAACCATCGGTTTTATTAACCACTAAAATGGGCATTTTATTGATTTGACGTAAATACCGCGCAATATGTTGATCAGCCGGTGTTAAACCTAAACGTGCATCAACCACAAATAATACCACTTCGGCTTCATCAATGGCTTGTTCGACTTGACGATCAATTTGCTGAGCGATTACTTCCTCATCACCGGTAAAGCCACCAGTATCAATTAATAATACCGGCGTATCAAGGAAAGTAGTATGGCCGTAATGACGATCGCGAGTGACACCTGAATAATCTGCAACTATTGCATTGCGTGTCGCAGTTAAACGATTAAATAAAGTTGATTTACCGACATTGGGTTGTCCGACAATTGCAATAACAGGAATCATGATCTTGGCACAGGTGTTAAACGTGTAAGATCGCCATCACTACTGAGTACAAATATATGATTGCTCTGTGTAATAGGCGGCGTATGAATGGGATCACTCCCCACTTGTACACGTCCCAATAATTGTCCATTATCAGCTGAAATTAAATGGATATAACCTTCATAATCACCGACGGCAATCATATCAAAAAAAACTGTTGGCGCTGTGAGCTCTCTATACAATAACTCATCTTGTTGCCAGAGCGTATCACCTGTCTTTCGATTGAGCGCCCAAACAATACTTTCATCATCCGTAATAAATACTGCATCATTATTAACGGATAATCCTGCATAAGACGAAAACTCTTTTTCCCATAATAAACGTTGTAAACGGACATCAATCGCAACCACACGTCCTTGATAATTGACTGCATAAAGTATGTCATCATAAATCGCCATGCGGCCATTCACATCAACTACTCTATCAATTTCAGAACGCCCGCGAGGATAACTCACCGCTTGCTGCCATAAAAGTCGACCCGTTTTTAAATCAAGCGCGCACACAAAGCCATTGGCAAATCCTACATACACAATTCCATCATCAATAATGACGGGTGCACTGCCACGTAATTGTAAAAGCGGAGCAGTATGTTTATATTCCCAAATAATAGCGCCTGTTTCTGCATCCAATCCGTAAACTCGACTGTCTTCGGTTAATACAGCGACAACATTGTCAGCACTTTGTGGGGCAGATAAAATATCGCTACTTAAATAAGTACGCCAAATTTCCTCGCCTTCAGATTGTGACAACGCCACCACCTGGCCTTTTTGTGTACCTACTAAAACTATGCCAGAACCCGCACCTATGCCACCGGTCACATCAATATCATCTGGTCGCTCGCGCCAAAGACGCTTAACCCCATTATTCCACTGTGTTGCAGTGACTCTACCTTTATAATCGGTTGCATAAATCAATACTTCATCATCTGTAGTGATTAAAGCAGGCTGAAATTGTAAATAAGTATCCCCATCACCGCTGCCCACATCAATAGAACCACTGTCCTCAAAACTGAATTTTTCAGGATAAGTCGTCAATTCATGCGGTGGGTCTTTTACAATTTTATCACTACAAGCACCCAGCATTAATGCAGAAAATAGGATAACGGGGATAGCATTTATTTTCATGAAGGCAAAGCATCCAATTTAAATTGCAATAAATGTGTTTCTAAACCCAGTTTGCTATAACCATCAATCGCAGCGCTATAAGCTGTACGTGCATCTGGATAACGTTTTAATGCAAACAAGGCATCGCCTTTTACTTCATCTAATAAAGGCTGATACTCTCCGCCCTTCACATTAGCAACTAACTTTAAAGCAGCTTCTGGATCTTGCTGCGCCAATTTCAACTGTGCTAAACGTGCTATGGCAATATCTTTAGCAAAGGGTGCACCTTTTTCTACTATCCAAGATAATTCTTGAGTAGCAGTTGCCAAATCATTTTTATTGACAGCATCGCGCGCAATTATCAGTGCAACGGTATTGGCATAAGGGGTTTGTGAATAATCTTGTTGTAATTGCTTTGCCAATGTTGCTGTTAGCTCTTGATTACCTTCTGCATGCGCACCAAAAAATTCAGTGAATAAAAGACTTGCTGTTTCCGTAGTCTTTTGTTGTTTGCTTGAGTAATATTGAAATGCAGCAAAACCTGCTGCTACCAAAATAATCACGGTTAACAACCAAGCACGATTTTTTTGCCACCATACTTTCAACATCATTACGTTTTCTTCATCCGTTGCGATCGCGTTCACAAATCCCTCCTAAAAATTGAATTAATTCATCCCAAGAAAACTGTGCATTAAAATCACCACGTAAATCTTTAACCGCGATGATATTTGCCTTCATTTCATCCTCGCCCAAAATCAAAGCAAATCGTGCCCCACTTTTATCAGCACGTTTAAATTGACTTTTTGCGCTGTTTGAACCGGTATTGGTCAATAAACGTAAAGCGGGCACACTATTGCGTAAACGTTCAGCCATCACCAATGCAGATTGTACTGTACTTTCACCTAATAATACAAAATATGCGTGGGGCTGGATTGCCACCTGTGGCTCATGTTTTAAATGTATTAAATCAATCAAGCGTTCTAACCCAAGTGCAAAACCGATGGCAGGCGTTGCCTCCCCACCTAATTGCTCCACCAAACCATCATAACGGCCGCCAGCACAAATTGTTCCTTGCGCGCCCAAATCATGAGTCATCCACTCAAATACTGTTTTTGTATAATAATCTAAACCGCGCACTAAGCGTGGATTAACTGTATATTTTATGCCCATGCCATCGAGCATCTGTTGTAATTGCGCAAAATGGGCGGCTGATTCTTCATCTAAATAATCTAATAATGCCGGCGCAGCATTTAACATATCCCGCATCGCAGGATTTTTACTGTCTAAAATCCGAAGTGGATTAGTGGTAAGCCGTCTTTGACTGTCTTCATCTAATACATCCACATTTTTGTTAAAATAAGCAACTAAAGCTTCGCGGTGTAAGGTGCGTGCTTCGGCCGTTCCTAATGAATTAATTTCTAGATAAATATGATCAGAAACCCCTAATAACTGCCAAAGTCTCGCAGTTAATGCGATGATTTCTGCGTCGATATCAGGCCCCGGCATGCCAAAAGCCTCAACACCAAATTGATGAAACTGCCGCAAACGGCCTTTTTGTGGACGTTCATAGCGAAACATCGGACCCATATACCAAACACGTTGTGATTGTTTAAATAAAATACCTTGCTCGAGTGCAGCTCTGACACAACCTACAGTTCCTTCTGGACGCAAAGTCACAGATTCATTGCTGCGATCAGAAAAAGTATACATTTCTTTGGTCACAATATCGGACTCTTCACCCACTGTACGACTAAATAAAGCCGTAGCTTCAAGTATGGGGGAACGAATTTCTTGATAACCATAGGCGGCCGTTAACTGTCGCAGTATGGTTTCAAGATACTGCCAGTCTCCGATCTGTGCAGGCACTATATCGTGCATGCCACGTATGGCTTGGATTTGGATCATGGGAAGATTCTATCACGAATTTGTCAGTTGATAACGCTTTAAATACAGTTTCGCATTATTTTCATCGCCCTGCTGCGTGAGCAAATAACTCAATTTCAGGAAGATATCACTTCTTGCGGGATCTTGTTGAATGGCTAAATCGGCATAATGTGCAGCCGCTTGAATATCATTCATTTTCAGACTGCACAGCGCCGCATTTTCATAGGCTTTTGCAGTTTGATGATAATAAGGATCATCGATAGCTTGTTGAAAATAAATCAGTGATTGCGAATAATCACCCTGACCACATAAAAATGCGCCGTAATTATTATTCACTTGTCCTGATGTTGGATTTATTTTTAAAGCCCGTTGATAGGCTTGATCGGCAAAAGATATTTGCCCAATGTGTTCATAATAAAATCCGAGCGCCAACTGCGCATCGATTAAATCTGGCGCTTGCTCCGATGCACGTAATAATTTTTCTTTGGCGCGCATGGTATCGCCTTTTTCTAAATAAGCTAAACCAAGTTGCACATTATAATCTGCAGCAGTGATATTTTCTGATGTACGTTTTGTCGAACAAGCAGTCAGCAATACTGCAATTAAAATGATAATTATTGTTTTCATGATTCCCTGCATTATCCCTCGCCCCCTTTATGAAAGGGGGCCGCCTGCAAGGCGGGGGGATTTTTCGAGCTATGCGGCTGTCCTCTTTACAAAAGGGGGCGATAACTACCGTGCACAAATCTCTTTTTGTGCAAAGAAAAACGCAATTTCCTGCGCAGCAGTATCAGCAGCATCTGATCCATGCACCGCATTTTCATCAATAGACGCAGCAAAATCCGCACGAATAGTACCAGGCGCAGCATCTTTAGGATTAGTCGCACCCATAATTTCACGGTGTTTTGCAACTGCATTTTCACCGGCTAACACTTGCACCATCACAGGACCACGACTCATAAATTCCACTAAATCTTTATAAAAAGGACGCGCTGCATGCACGGCATAAAATTGCCCCGCTTGCTTAAGACTTAAATGCATCATTTTGGCAGCAACGACACGTAAGCCATTATCTTCAAAACGTTGATAAATTTTACCAATATAATTTTTTTCAACTGCATCGGGTTTGATAATTGATAAAGTATATTCTAATGCCATTACACAACTCCTTCTTTTAAATTAAAACTCTCACCACAACCGCAAGCATCAACTGCATTAGGATTATGGAAAACTAATTTCCGATTAAGGCCAGAGATAGATAAATCAATTTCCGTACCTTGTAAATAATCCACACTGTCTTTGGGGACAATGACTTGCAGACCTTCGCTTTGGTAAACCACATCTTGGTCGCCCACTTCATCGGCAATGCCCATCACATAAGAATAACCAGAACAACCCGTGTCTTTGACCGCTAGTTTAAAACCAACGCCAGACCCGCGTTTTTTTATCACGTTATCAATATGTTGTGCTGCTGCTTGTGTGACTGAAATATTCATGACCGTATTATATCACAGCAAGCTGTTCGAATCACAGCCCCAGCACGGTCAATATCAGCCTGTGAGGTAAAACGCCCGAGAGTGATTCTCAAAGTACTTTGAGCTAATTGATCTGATATGCCCATTGCTTTTAAAACGTGTGAAGGTGTTTGCTGTGCTGACGTACAGGCTGAACCCATAGACACTGCAATTTCTGATAATGCTTGTAATAACACTTCACCATCGATATTTTCAAAGCTGATATTTAAATAATTTCCGGCTGCATGTGTGAAATCTGTATTTACATGTAAACCCGGTAAGTTTTTAATCAAAACCCATAATTGATTGCGTAATTGTGTGATGCGTAGCATATCTTGCAACATTTCTGTTTTAGCTAAACGTGCAGCTATACCCATGCCGACAATTTGATGTGTCGCTAGTGTACCAGGACGTAAACCTTGTTGATGAGCGCCGCCGTACATTAAGGGTTGTAAACGCACACGTGGTTTTTTACGCACATATAATGCGCCTATGCCTTTTGGACCATACATTTTATGTGCGGATAATGATAATAAATCAATCTGCATTTTTTCGACATCAATCGCAACACGTCCTGCACTTTGCGCGGCATCTACATGGAATAAAGCTTGATGTTGTTTAGTTAATTGCCCGATTTTCTCGATATCTTGAATGATGCCTATTTCATTATTAACATGCATGATTGAAACCAATAAGGTATTATTATTTATCAAGCTTTTTAATTCATCAAAATCAATCAAGCCATTTTTTTGCACGGATAAATAATCTACTTTAAACCCTTGTTCTGCCAAGGCATAACATACATCTAACACTGCTTTATGTTCTGTTTTTACAGTAATAATATGATTTTTTTTATGCTGATAAAAATGTGCTGCGCCTTGTATGGCTAAATTATTAGCTTCTGTTGCGCCGCTTGTCCAAATGATTTCTTCAGATTGTGCGTTGATTAAATCAGCAACTTCAAGGCGTGCTTGCTCAACAGCTTCAAGCGCCATTGCACCATAAATATGTGTGGTCGATGCAGGATTGCCAAAATTACCATCCATTGTCAAACAGTGTGTTATTTTCTCTGCAACGCGCGGATCAACGGGTGTGGTTGCCGCATAATCTAAGTAGATGGGTCTTTGCATATTTTTTTAAATACACCTCTTAACAAATTAATTTCATCTTCATCTAATTGCGCGCGATTAAAAATACGTTTTAATTTTGGCATTAAATCAGGTGATGATGTGGGTTTGCGAAACTGTATCGCATCTAATAATTGATCTAAATGTAAATAAAAACTCTGCATTTGTGCGTCATTTGCAAGCGGTTGTATGGGTTGATCCGATGGCTCCGATAATGCGCCATATATTTCATAACAAATCACTTGCACGGCCATGGCTAAATTTAACGAGCTATATTCTGGATTTGCGGGAATGGCAACTTGATGCTGACAACGTTGCAAATCCTCATTCGATAAACCGGTGCGTTCTGGACCAAATAATATTGCAACATTTTGAACCTTCGCTTGTTCCACAACATATTGCGCACATTCCCTAGGAGATAATTGCGGCCAAGGCAAATGTCTATTCTGAGCACTGGTGCCTATCACGACAGCGCAATCTGCCAAAGCCTCATCTAAACTTGAGACCACAATTGCTTGTTCCAAAATATGTTCCGCCCCAGAAGCCCGTGCGGTTGCAGCTGGATCTGGAAAAGATTTAGGTGAAACTAAATAGAGTGAACTTAAATTCATAGTCCACATCGCCCGAGCCGTCGCACCAATATTACCTGGATGGGAAGGTTGGTGTAGGATAATGCGGATGTTATTTTTTACTTCAATACCCATTCGCCATCGTCAAATGTTCTTGTGGTTTAACTTCGGTTACGTCCCAATACATTATATTTTCTCTCATTTTAGAGGCTAGCTCTGTCCAATCTATAGTAAGCTCAAGCGCTCTTCTTGGCAAGCTCCCTTTGATCATTAAACTCTGCATACTGTATATATATGAGGCGACGCATGATTATCATAAAACATGCTATTTAGTTTCACAATTGACAAATATTTTTGTTTAAGGTATTTTCGTTTTTAATCAAATATTTGGAGAAACGCCATGAAAGTAGAACAACTCTTAAAAGAAACCCAGACTCAAGAATTGATTAAAGAATATGCAATAAAATTTAAAAACACCTCAGAAAAGCTAGAAGCAGCTCTTTTAGACAAATATACAAAGGAAGAAAAATTGGGGAAGGAAGTGACTCATGAAACCATAAGTATGGATTTAGCTTATTTTAACAGACTTTGGGGTGATGAAGATCCCGCCGGCTCACACACTCAATCCACAGCCCATCCAATAACTCAGAATCTTCAGACGCCTGTTGAGGGTGCATTTGATTTATCACAAATTAATCTCAGTGTTGCTAATGAGATCAGTGGCGGGATTTCTACCACTATTGCTAAACGCTTAGGGTCTTTACAGTATCTTAATCAGTCATTTACTTTACCACAATGTCCATTTGTGCAAGCGGTTCCGTCTGGTCTAGAGATTCGTTATACAGAACAGAATCGGGATAGCGCAATAAAACTGCTTAAAGCATTAAGAAACGTAGAAGGTTTGCAGATGGAAAGCAACTTACGTACCGGCAGCCAAACACATCCACATTGTGTTTTTATTAATAAAGCTGACCTTCCTATCTTTTTAAACGCTGTTGGGTTTTTACCACAAAATATTCACTCATCCATCAGAGCTATGTATGAAAACACAGCGGATAAGGCGCCTCAAGCCTCTGCAAATAACCTTAATAAGTGCGTAATGATGTAGTTCCATTCTTTTCAATCTTAATTAAGGCGTATTCTTTAGAGATACGCCTTAATTTATGTTATCCTATGCAAAATTTAGGAACATCACATGCTATACCACCACCCTATTGTTAACGTTGCCATCGATGCTGCGCGCAAAGCCGGGGATATTATTATTCGTGCTTTGGAGCGTTTGGATGAAGTTAAGGTTATTGCTAAAAAAGATAAAACCTTGACCACTGATATCGATCAAAAGGCTGAGCAAGCGATTATTAAGATTTTGGCGAGGTCTTATCCAGATTATGGGTTTTTGTGTGAAGAATCTGGTGAGATTAAAGGCGATGAAGAATATACCTGGATTATTGACCCGCTTGATGGCACCACTAATTTTGTTCATGGCTATCCGCATTTTTGTGTGTCAATTGCCTTAAAACATGGGGATAATATTGAACATGGAGTGATTTATGATCCCATGCGCCAAGAATTGTTTACAGCCACCCGTGGCCGTGGTGCACAAATGAATAATCATCGCCTGCGTGTTGCCCAGCGCCGTAAATTAGAGGGTGCATTAATTAGCATGGATGTCAGTGATAAACTTCGCAAAGATCTAACTGGAAGAATCGCGGGCATACGCCACAGCGGATCTGCTGCCTTAGATTTAGCCTATGTTGCCGCTGGACGTTTAGATGGCTGTATTGATTGGCATTTATCGCCTTGGGATGTTGCCGCAGGTTCATTATTAGTACAAGAAGCCGGTGGCGTAGTCACAGAACCACCTGGACAAGCACATTTTATGACTTCAGGTTGTGTGATTGCTGCAAATGCCACTTTAATTGCGCCACTGACACAGACGATTAAAGGATAATTGTAATGCGTCATCTCAGTACGCTTATTTTATTTTTCGCCATCATCATGATGGGCAGCTCAGCCGTGATAACATACTACCTCACTAAGCAAAATGATACGCTCATCACTTCCTTGACGATGGAAATGGAAGATAAACAAACCTTAATCAAAGATGTTTGGAATAATGTGAGTGTCAATCAAAATAAAGCAAATTATGCAATTATGCTCATGCTATTTACGAAGCAAAGCAACACGGACATATCTGCGATAAAAGATTATTATTTATCACAATTTACTGGGCTTGGAAAAGATCCCAGTATACAAGAAATTTTACAAGCGATAGAACAAGCGAGCCAAAGTAACAGTGAGTATATTAATAATCTGTATTTTGAAGAGACGGCGTTAAAAAGACAAGTGGCTGATGTTAAGCAAAAAAATCGTCTATATACCATGATAGCTGTTTTTCTTCAGATATTAGGTTTTGTGTTCATCATCATTAGAAAAGATATGTTATCAAAGTAATGATTGAATCAGTGAATGCGAAAGCAAAAAATGTATAGCCAGGGTGACATTAACATCGGGGTATTTTTCTGTAGTTTTTGCAATAGTCTGCCCTAAGCTCTCACCATCAAACAAATATTTGAAAAACGCCAGGTCATCTTGATTAACAAATAAACTCATCACCTGTTGCTCTGTTTTTGTAATCACCACACCGGTGTTATTTTGATTTAAAATAATAGAAGATGCATCAGCTTGATTAATCTGTGCTTGAATCAGATCAATCGGAAACGCAGCATTATACAAAAACATTGACGGAATAAATTTAAAACGAATATGTTCAATGCGATCTTCGGGAATTTTTTCTAATTCAATGGGGTCTATCGCGGTTGCGCAGTCCGCATGATAAGCAAGATGCAACAACCATTCATAAGCCGCATAATCTTTTAAATAAGATAAATGCTGCAGCTGCGGTTGCTTTGCTAAAAATTGGGGAAAATCCTCACCCCAATCATCTAAACAACCGGTTTTAGGCAAATGATTAGGATTTATGATAAAAAAATAAGCAGCACTTTTAAAACATTCATCCCCTAATAATGCGCAAACTCCAGGAAAAGTTAACGCTAAACTATTGCGTAAATTTTCAATAATCGTTACGCGATATATATCTAAACACGCGGAAGAATAATTTGATGCAATAAAATCTAAAGCGCTATCTTTATCTAAAATAGCTTCGTAAAAACTTTTTTGCGTGCATTCAAGCAAAGACATAGGCTTTGGCCTTATAAACTTCTTGCAATAAACATTCAAGACTAGGAATATGCGCATCCCACTCTAATAATGTCGGTACAATTCCAAAGCGATTGATAGCCATTTTATATAATTCCCAAACTTCTATGCAAACGGCTTGATCATGTGTGTCAATGCGTAAAACCTTTTCTTGCGCAATGGTTTTTAATGAGTGTCCCGCAATATGCAATTCTTTGACAGCATTTTTTGGAATCGCATCAATATATTTTATAGGATCCCATCCATGGTTACTGCAAGACACAAATATATTATTGACATCCAACAGAATTTTAGCTTGAGTACGCTCACAAATAGAAACTAAAAAATCCACTTCTGCTTGATCAGAAGATTTATAAGTTAAATATGAAGAAGGATTTTCAATCAAGATTTCCCGTCCTAAAAAATCTTGTGTGTAATTAATATGATCACAAAATAAATTTAGACTTTCACTATTATAGGGAATCGGCAGTAAATCAGGCATCACCACTTGACCCAAGCGTCCCCATGATAAATGTTCAGAAACTAAAAATGGCTTCACAGTTTTAATCAATGCATTCAGTCGCAGCAAATGTTGTTTTTGAATGCCATCAGTAGAACCTAGTGACAGTCCCACGCCATGAAGGCTAATAGGATAATGCTCTGCAATCTCGCACAAAATTTCTACCGCTGCATTACCCAGATGAAAAAAATTTTCACTATGGACTTCAAACCAACCTATCTGTGGCCGCTCTAGCAGTACTTGTTGATAATGTGGCTGACGCAACCCAATCCCTAGCGGAGAAGACAAATTCATAATTTCTTTTTAAGCAAATAATCTATAGATAAGGTACCAGGACCAAAGCATAATAAAGTCCCTAATAACATAGCCCAGTAAAAATGTTCAGGGCTTTGCAGATACGTCAATTGAATCACTGCGGTCATGATTAACATCGGAATAGTGGCTAAGCGTGTAGCAAACCCTAACAATAATAATATAGGGCAGCTTAATTCTGTCATGGTGGCAAGGCTGGCGGCTATTTGTGGTGAAAGTATGGGCACGTTATAAACATTTTGAAACAATGCCACCGTGCTTTGCCAATCATTAATTTTAGTCAGTCCCGAATGCCAAAAAATAGACGCCATCCATAAGCGCATAGCCAATAACAACAGCGGCGAAAGATATTTTTCTAGGTAGACGATGATTAACATTCTATTCTATTACATAATTTAGTTTTTTCATCAGCCGAAAGTTCTTGAGTCTTACCCGTCGTAATTTTATCGCAAACCCCAGCCGGTAATAATATCCAAGCATCCATATCATTGGCCGCATTTTGCCCCGCGCAACTATGGTTATTCTTTGCAGAAGCACAATCCGTTTGTCCAGATTTTACAAGATTTTTTCCATTATAAATCGGTGTACATTGACACTCTTGCGTACTCGTCTTATCAGCAATTTCGCCACAATTTTGCGCTTTAGCATGCACAACATGAGTCATGGCCAGGCTAACAGCCGTCGCGACAAAAATTTTTATAGAAGATGGATTGATTGACATGACTATTTTCCTTGTAGATGTATTACTTATACATTTATAGTCAGTATAGCTTTAACGTCAAGAAGGCAAACATGAAGGGGAGTTATATTGAGGCTTTGTCCTTAAGGTCTATCATCCTCAGGATTTTTTTCTTTAATGCGAATTAAATCTTGACGGCTTAAGCCTAAGGCTAAAGACAGGCTGCTGGCGATATAGATGGATGAATATGTACCGACTATGATACCTATTGTTAATGCTAACGAGAAACCAAATAATGATTTGCCGCCGAATAATAATAGGGCGACTACGACTAATAGTGTTAAAAACGAGGTCATTAATGTACGTGTTAATGTTTGATTGAGTGAGGCGTTAACGATTTGTTCAGTCGTATTTTTATGCATTTTTAGAAAATTTTCTTTGATGCGATCAAATACAACTATGGTATCGTTTAATGAGTAACCGATAATGGCTAAGATGGCTGCAAGTGCGGGTAGATCAAATTCTATTTGCAACATGGCAAATATGCCTAAGATCACTAGAGGATCGTGCATCAGTGCAACTGCAGCGCCTATTGCAAAGCGATATTCGTAGCGTGCTGCAATATAAATTGCGGTTCCGATTAAGGCAATTAATATAGCAAGTGCGCCTTGTTCAGCCATTTCTTTACCAATTTGTGCGCCGACTTCATCGGTGCGCATTAAGACTACATTTGGATTTTGCGCTTTTAAAACGGATAATATGGCCTGCCCAACCGCAACACCTTGTGTATCTTGCGGTGCTAGGCGAATTAATACAGATTGTGTTGAGCCATAATGTTGAACGACTGCATCTGCAAAACCTGCTTGCGCCAGCGTATCACGTACATCTGAAACTGATATTGATTCTGGATATGAAACTTCAACAACCGTGCCACCGGTGAAATCTAAACTAAAATTTAAACCGCGTGTCACTAAAAAGAAAACAGATCCCACGATTAATACGACTGATACCAGCGCAGTTAATTTGCGGTATTTCATAAAATCTATGGGGGATGCAAATAATCGCATGGCGCTTATATTCCTATGGATAATTTATCGACGTTACGCTTGCCATAATAACGATTGACTATCATGCGTGACACCATCACTGCTGTAAAAACAGAAGTGATTAAACCAATGATTAAAGTCACGGCAAATCCTCTGACCGGGCCGCTGCCTAAGGAAAATAAAGCCAGCGCAGCAATAAATGTGGTTAATTGCGCATCAATAATGGTCACAAATGCTTTTTCAAATCCAGCATAAATACTGGCTTGCGGTGCATTGCCTTGTGTAATTTCTTCTTTAATCCGCTCGAAAATTAACACATTCGCATCAACGGCCATACCTAAGGTTAATACTATCGCTGCAATTCCAGGTAGCGTTAAGGTCGCACCTAATACCGATAAAATCGCAATAATTAAAATTAAATTAATAATTAAAGCAATATTGGCGATCACGCCAAAAGTGCGATAATAAAATATCATAAATAATAATACTAATGATAAACCTGCAAGTGTCGACCAAATACCGGCTTTAATATTATCAATACCTAAACTTGGACCGACCGTGCGCTCTTCAACAATATCTATCGGTGCAGGCAAAGCCCCTGCGCGTAATAATAAAGCGAGTGTGCGAGATTCTTCCCCGCTTGCAAGACCGGTAATTTGAAAACGATTACCCAGAGCAGAATTAATGGTCGCAACACTGACGACTTCTTTTGTTTGCTCGACTGTACGTACCGTTTCGCCATTTTCAACTTTATCTACAAATCGGCTTTCAATATAAATTGTCGCCATGGGTCTACCAATGTTTTGTCCAGTCATCCGTGAGAAAGCCCTGGCATCTCCATCTAATTGAATAAATACTGCGGGCTTACCAAATTCATCAAAACCTGATTGTGCGCCTACGACTGAATCACCCGTTAATACAATTTGTCTCTCCAAAACAACCGGTGAGCCATTACGTTCATATAATGTTTCACCCACAGCATTGTCAGTATTCACTAAGCGAAATTCAACTGTCGCCATTTTATCTAAAATATCTTTTGCCATGGCAGTATCTTGTACGCCAGGTAATTCTACAACAATACGATTAGCACCTTGACGTTGTACTAAGGCTTCTGAAACACCTAATTCATTAACGCGATTACGTAATGTGGTCATAGTTTGATCCACCGCAAAATTTAAAGTCTCGCGCATTTCTAATTCTGACAAACCACCTTCTAAAGTATAAATTTGTCCGGATGGATGTGCGGTTAATTCTAAACCGGGGAATTCTAAGTTAAGCAGAGTCTTTGCAGCAGCTTGCGTGGCTTCATCATCAAAACGAATCACTAATTGTTGCGACGCATTAATTTCCATACCACGATAACGAATATCTTGTTCACGAAGACGTGTGCGTAAATCGCCTAAATAACTGTCTAAACGCCTGGCTTCTACAGATGCCGTATCAATTTCTAATAAAAAATGTACGCCACCGCGCAAATCTAAACCCAGCTTCATGGGTTTTGCCTGCAATACCCGTAACCAATGCGGCGTACTCGGTGCTAAATTTAAAGCCACTACCATATTCTCGCCTAAATCTTTGGCGACTAAATCACGGGCCGTTAATTGATTATCTGCGCTGTCAAAACGCACTAAAATGCGTTCATTTTCAGATTCAATTTGATAGGGAATATGCGCATTATTTAAAACAGTTTCTACTTGCGTTACTGTTTGCTGATTGACTTCGCCTTTGATAGCAGAAATTTGAATCGCAGGGTCTTCACCAAATAAATTAGGCAATGCATAAATGGCACCCAATATCACGATAAGGATGATTAAACTATTTTTCCATAAAGGATATTGATTGGGTACCATTATTCTGCCGTTATTTCTCTAGCGATTTAAGTGTGCCTTTAGGTAACACGGAAGTCACCGCATGCTTTTGGCAAAAAACATTGACATTATTGCCTATGGTTAATACAAATAAATCATCTTTGATTTCATTAATTTTACCAACTAATCCACCGCTTGTGACGACTTCATCGCCTACAGCCAATGAGCCCATTAAATTACGGTGATCTTTAGCCCGTTTGGCTTGTGGACGCCAAATCATTAGATAAAAAATAGCCACAAAAAATACTAACATACCGATTTCTAAATAACCTGAACCGGCAGGCGCAGCAGCTGTATCAGCGGCAACAGCAGCATTAATCAAAAAATCCATAGCTTCCTCTCTTTGCTTGTTCAAAAAGGCTAATTTACTCGTTTCACAGCAAAAGCGCAAATACTCTGTTAAACTACCTGCCATCAAGGTCAAACTAAAGGAAACTAGGTATGCAAGGTGACAAAACTGTTATTCAACATTTAAATACCGCATTAGGTAATGAGCTCGTCGCAATTAACCAATATTTTCTTCATGCACGTATATTTAATCATTGGGGTTTGCAAAAACTAAATGAAAAAGAATATGCAGAATCCATAGATGAAATGAAACATGCCGATACATTAATTGAGCGTATCTTATTTCTAGATGGTTTACCCAACTTACAAGATTACGGCAAATTATTAATTGGTGAAAACACTAAAGAAGTGTTTATTTGCGATTTAAAGCTTGAACAAAAAGCTGTAGCCGATCTAAAAGCCGGCATCGCTTATTGCGAACAAGTACAAGATTATGTTTCTCGTGATTTATTAAGCAGTATCTTAACCAGCGAAGAAGAACATATTGATTGGTTAGAAACACAGTTAGATTTAATCGATCGTGTAGGTCTTGAGAATTATCAACAAGCCCAAATGTAGTATCCTTGCAATATGGCATTGATAATGCCATAATGAGTCTCAAAGTGGCATTAGTGATGCCATATTGCAAGAGAATATACTATGCCATTGATAAATAGGCTTTTTATACCACCGGAGCGCAGCTTTTTTTTATTTGGGCCGCGCGGTACTGGCAAATCTACTTGGATGAAAAAAAGCTATCCTGATGCACTGTATATTGATTTGCTCACCCCTGCGGTATTGCAATCCTATTTAGCTAAGCCTTCACGCTTAGTTGAACTCATCGAGGATTATCCAGAAAAAAAAGTCGTGATTATTGATGAAGTACAAAAAGCACCCACCCTACTTTCTATCGTGCATCAACAAATTGAAAAAAAACAAGGTATACAATTTATTTTAACAGGTTCTAGTGCAAGGAAACTCAAACGCAACAGCGCAGATTTATTAGGCGGGCGCGCACTAAAACGTGAACTGCATCCTTTTATGGCGGCAGAACTCGGTGAATTATTTAATTTAGAGACAGCGCTCACACAAGGTTTATTGCCTTTAGTGACAGGACAAAGTGATGCCATGGACATTTTACATGGATACATTAGTTTGTATTTGCATGAAGAAGTGCAAATGGAAGGATTAGTACGCAATATAGAAAATTTCTCTCGCTTTTTAGAGGTAATTTCATTTTCACATGCCAGTTTATTAAACGTAGCCAATATTGCACGTGATTGTATGGTAAAGCGTAAAACTGTTGAAAATTATATTAACATTTTAGAAGAGTTATTGTTAGCGTATCAAATTCCCATATTTTCAAAACGTGCAAAACGTGAACTCAGCTCACACCCAAAATTTTATTTATTTGATAACGGTGTCTATTATGCATTACGTCCTCGCGGTCCTTTAGATCGCATTGATGAAATGAATGGCGCAAGTTTAGAAGGATTGATCTGCGCACATTTGCGCGCATGGAATGATTATTCAACGGAAAAACATAGCATTTATTTTTGGCGCACGCGTTCTGGCGTTGAGGTTGATTTTATTGTCTATGGTCCCCAAGGATTCTGGGCTATAGAAGTGAAAAATGCCAAACATGTTTCGCAAGAAGACCAGAAAGGACTCAATGCTTTCCTAGTTGATTATCCAGAAGCACAAGCCATTTTATTATACCGCGGCACAGAAACATTTCGCCGTGGAAAAGTCCTATGCATGCCTTGTGAAGTTTTTTTGCGGCAATTGATGCCAAATCAGCAAATTATTTAAGACCTAAGCAAAGTCTCAATTCTATCACCCCGCAACAAGTGCGGGGTGACAGGCAAATGCAAAGTGACAGGTCAGTTATGCAAAATCCTTTTCCATAACTGTTTTACGGCCATCTTTGCGTGCAGATGCAATGGCATCATCACATAGTTTACGAATGAGATCAGATATTTTTGGGGCTACTGAGCCTGCTGTGTTCATTTCTGATTGTTTACGAATGTAATCTTTTACTTTAGACACAACAACTAAAACTTCTTGTTCGCTCATGACAAAATCCTTTTATATTAAAGTTTAATAACTATTTCCCTTGAGAAGGCTAATGGCTATAGCCTAGACTTATTTAGGCAAAAAAACAATGCTCGATCATTAATTGCAGCTTTTTTTGGCCTCGAAATTCATTGACATCAAGACGATAAATCACTTTCACAGTATTGGCCGCTTTTGGCCACGTTTCAAAATCTACGAAAAAAGCGATGGCGTCGATTGCAATATCAGAGCCTATTGGTCGCAATGAACATTTAACGTGTTTTTCTCCTAGAATTTGCTGATTTAATAATTCAAATTGACCATCAAAGATAGGTTCTGGAAAAGCTTGCCCCCAGGGACCTGCGCTTTTTAAAGTTTCAGCCAATTCCATAGTAAACGCTTCTATTGGCAATTCGCCATCGGTTTCAATAAAACCTTGTAACTGTTTGGTATTCATTAATTGCGACGCATATTCAGCAAAAACTTCTGCAAATTGCGGGAAATGCGCGGGCAAAATACTTAAACCTGCAGCCATCGCATGACCACCAAATTTCATAATTAAGTGCGGATGCATTATTGTAATATTTTCCAGCAGATCACGAATGTGTAAACCCGGAATCGATCGCGCTGAACCTTTTAGTTCTTGTTCGCTAATTTTTGCAAAACAAATCACCGG
The DNA here is from genome assembly GCA_013289085.1 of Gammaproteobacteria bacterium. Classification (GTDB taxonomy): domain Bacteria; phylum Pseudomonadota; class Gammaproteobacteria; order JABCZS01; family JABCZS01; genus JABCZS01. Next base: position 40,436 of record JABDAR010000007.1, read on the forward strand.
TCTTTGCAAACGCTCTTTTATACGTCCTGCTAAAATCCCCACGACGCCTTGATGCCAATTGGGATCAAATAAACACACGCCTGCAGGCAATTTTTCACGCATGCCTAGGGCAATATCATCTATCATTGCCATGGCTTCATCTTTCATTTGCGCTTCAAGCGTGCGACGTTGTTGATTCAAAGTATCTAATTGCAAAGCCATATCGATGGCCTCATTTAAATCATCCGATAATAAACAACCTATCCCTAAAGACATATCTTGCAAACGTCCCGCAGCATTCAAGCGCGGCGCAATCGCAAAACCTAAATCACTGGCAGAAATTTTTTCATAATGACGTTGCGCAACTTGTAGTAATGCGTGAATGCCTTTACAACATTGCCCGGCTTTAATACGCTGTAAACCTTGATGAACCAAAATGCGATTGTTAGGATCTAAAGCCACGACATCTGCCACAGTGCCAAGTGCCACTAAATCTAAAACATTTGCTAAATTAGGCTCGGGAATATTTTTTTCAATAAACCAATTTAGAGTGCGTAAATGCGCGCGCAATGCCAGCATCACATAAAAAATAACACCCACCCCCGCTAAATGTTTACTCGCAAAAGTATCGCCTAATTGATTGGGATTAACTATCGCATCAGCATTTGGCAATGTAGGCGCGGGTAAATGATGATCGGTAATTAATACTTGTATGCCTTGTGATTTGGCATAAGCCACGCCTTCAATACTGGAGATGCCATTATCCACGGTGATAATTAAATCAGGCTTGTAAGTTTGCGCGACTTTAACAATTTCCGGCGTTAGTCCATAACCGTATTCAAAACGATTAGGTACTAAATAATTGAGATGAAGCGCGCCCATGTCACGCAAACAACGCATACCTACGGTGACGCTGGTTGCACCATCCGCATCAAAATCACCGACAAATATAATTCTTTTTTGTTGTGTCAAAGCATCCGCTAAAATCTGGACTGCTTTATCAATATCTTTTAAATCTTGGTAAGGCAATAAATGCTGAGTTTTTAATTCACAAGGCGCACTCATGCCGCGCGCAGCATATACTTTGGCTAACACAGGATGTAATTGTGCAAGTGCTTCAGGAATGACAGGCACTTCGCGGCGAATAATGGTTTTTTGCATGAACGTCCTTGTGATATGTTAAACTTTATCATTCTAAAGAACGAGAGTAAAATATGCAATTAAGCGAAGACACACCCCTTACCGAGTTTCTAGTCACAGCCTATGAAGTCGGCACTATTTGGGTGAATCAAGTGCCCTATTCTCATTCAATCATTATAACGCCAGAGCAAGTAGAGCTCTGGGATGGCGATTTTGAAAAATTATTAAAAGAGAATATAGAACTGATATTAATAGGTACCGGTGCTGATGCAAAGCTTATTATGCCAGAACAATTAGTCCTATTTTATGAAAAAAATATTGGCGTGGAAGTGATGAATACACAAGCGGCTTGTCGGACTTATAATTTACTGGCTAATGAAGGACGACAAGTGATTGCCGGCCTACTCATTTGATTCAATACGCAAATCAGGATAAACCCGCACAGTTTCAATTTTATTATCTTTTACCGCTAATACTTCCAATGGATAACCATTTAAACGTAAACAGGTGCCCTGAAGCGGAATTAATTCTAAAAATTCGATAATCACACCACTTAATGTTTTCGCACCCTCAGTAGGTAATTCCCAAGTCATCGTGCGGTTTAATTCACGAATCGCCATACTTGCATCAATAATAAATGTGCCATCTTCCTGCGGATGCACAAATTTAGTGTCAGACGAAATATCAGTCGTATATTTACCGATCACTTCTTCTAAAATAACTTCAAGCGTCACTAAACCTTGAATATCACCATATTCATCAACCACTAAACCAATACGCTTTTTACTGTTTTGAAAATTCGCAAGCTGCGTCATCAAGGAAGTACCTTCCGGCACGAAATAAACTTCTTCAGCAGCGTTAATCAAACCTTCTTTATTAAAACTATCTTTATTAAATAATCCCACCAAATCCCGCATGTGTAACATACCGGTAACATTATCAATCGTATCTTGAAATAAGGGCAAACGGGTATGCTGGCTATGCGCTAATTGCATGCTAATGGTCGCCCAATCTTCTTGCAAATCAATGCCGGTAATTTCATTGCGCGGCACCATAATTTCATCAACGGTCACTTCTTTAAGATCAATCAACCCCAGTAAAATATTTTTACTTTGGGTGGGAATACTTTTACTGTGTTCAGCAACAATAGTTCGCAATTCTTCAATGGTAACGTGTTCAGCGCCCATCGTAGGCTTACGCATACCAAAGGCATATAAAATACCATTCACAACCCCATTTGTCAGAATGACCAAAGGATAGAGTAAAACAAAAATCCAGCCTAAAGGCCAACACAAGATAAACGCTAAACGCTCAGGATAATGCGCCGCCACAGTTTTTGGCATAATCTCGCCAAAAATTAAAACAATTAAAGTTAATACTATCGCAGAAACCAAAACCCCAACTTCACCCATGACTTGTACTGCAATCACAGTCGCAAGCGCTGAAGCCAAAATATTACTAAAGGTATTACCAATTAATATGGTGCCTAAAAGCCGATCAGGGCGTCTTAATAAACGCTCAGCGCGCTGTGCACTTTTATTCTTATGTGATTTTGCTAAATGGCGCAACCGATAACGATTCAGCGTCATCATCGCCGTTTCAGAGCTGGAAAAGAAGGCTGAACAAATCAGCAGGAAAACCAGGATAAGTATGGAAACTATCAGGGGAAGATCGTGCAAAGTAAAAGTTTACCTTTTGTTACCAATAAGAGTACTTTTTAGCAAATATTTGGCTAAGAAGCAAGTAGTGGCGTATATGTTAGCATATAAACAAACATTAGGCCATGCTTGACTCCACAGCAAGAAACATAGATAGTAAATTAATATTGATATTATCCACCTATTGGGAGGTTTTATGAAATTTGGTTACACAATTATTTATGTATCTAACGTTGAGACAACACTTGCCTTCTACGAACAAGCATTTAAATTAAAAAAACTATTTCTTCATGAAAGCCTGCAATATGGAGAATTAGATACAGGTGACACCAAGCTTGCTTTTGCTTCTGAAGCATTGGCTGAACTTAATGGTGTGAATATTATCAACAACCGTAATAATACCGATAAGGTTCCAGGATTTGAAATTGCCCTCATCGCTGATGATGTTTCTGTTGCCTATCAACAAGCGCTCACTGCTGGAGCCGTTGCTATAAAAGAACCTACTCTAAAACCTTGGGGACAAACCGTGGCTTATGTTCGTGATTTGAATGGAGTATTAGTTGAAATTTGTAGTCAGATGTGAGTTGATTTTTAATACGCCTTGGATGGGGTAAATTTATTTTATTATCAGGAATAGCAACACCTGTTAACATTTCATTTAATTGCTTTGCGGGCAGAATATTTTTTTTAATTAATAAATGTCTGATCCACTTTTCCAGATCCATCGTACTCATTAACATGCCACCGCCTGGAGGACCTATATTACTCACATTTTTTGCCAAAATAGTTGTGGTCATGTCTTGATTGTTATCATAGCCATGAGCTGTTTGTTTTAATATTTCTGGAGAATATTTAGTGTCGCTATAATAACTATTTTTTAAAGCCAGTGGCTCAAAAAACTCCGATTCAAATATTTTAGATAAAGATTGTTTAGTTTTATTTTCAATAATTTTCCCTAATAAAATATAATTAGTATTTGAATAACGCCAAGCTTGACCTGGCTTAAAATAATCAGCCTGTTGCCAATGTAATTAACATGGATAAAGCAAAAACAACGGTGTATTTCTTTAAAATTTTCATCATGCGTCCATTATACTCGATATACCAGGTATGTTACAATTCGCTAGATTTACACCTTCAAAAGAGAGGCCCCATGAAATTCTGGACCATCGATTCATTTACCAATCAAGCTTTCAAAGGTAATCCTGCCGGCGTTTGTATTGTTGAAAAGTTTCCTGATATTAACTTGATGCAACAGATTGCCAATGAAATTAATTTATCTGAAACTACTTTTGTGGTACATAAAACAGCTGGTCAATATGATATTCGCTGGTTCACGCCTACAACTGAAGTTGAATTATGTGGACATGCGACTTTAGCTGCAGCACATGCGCTATGGAATGAATTACATATTCCACACGATGTCATTCATTTTAATTCTTTAAGCGGTGAATTAATTGCGACGCTCAATGCGCATGAAATTACTTTAGATTTTCCAGCTTATGAGAATACCAAAGTCGACATGTCTGATGATATGGCAAATGCCCTAGGCATCGCCCCTATTGCTATACATAAAGCACATGATGATTGGATAGTAGAATTAGAACATTTTAGAGATGTGGTCAATCTAAATCCAAATATCAGTCAATTAAGTCTTATCCCTTGTCGCGGCATTATTGTCACCGCTAAAGGCGATGATGAATATGATTTCTTTTCAAGATTTTTTGCACCACGTGAAGGTGTTAACGAAGATCCTGTCACCGGTTCCGCCCATTGCAAACTTGCGCCCTATTGGGCCGAGCGTTTAGGCAAAAATACTATGATTGCCTATCAAGCTTCAAAACGCGGCGGGGTTGTTAAAGTACGATTTGAAAATAATCGTGTTTATTTAACCGGTGAAGCGATTACGGTGATTCAGGGTAAGATAATGTATGATTATCAATCATAAAAAACTAATAACATCCGCGCGCAGACGATTTTACCAGAAAAGTAAATGTTGACATTAGGCACACAATGTACTAGGATTATTATGGTATGGATACCATTGCTTATGATTTTGACCCCAAAAAAAACGCCTGGCTTATTAAAGTCAGAGGGATTAGTTTTGAGCAAATAATATCGATATTAGAAAGCAGAGGGCCTATTGATGTGATTGAACATCCCAATAGAATAAAATACCCCAATCAAAAAATATATATTATTGAATTATTAGATTATATTTATATGGTGCCGTTTGTAGAACAAGGTGAGAAAATATTTCTTAAAACTGCATTTCCTAATCGTAAAGCGGTTAAAAAATATGTAAACCAAGGTGATGATCATGACTAAACGTAAACAACCTGTTTTTAACTTAGATGCTGAAGAACAAGAATTATCCGATTCTTTTGATCGCGGTGAATGGACCAGTGTAAAAAATTTAAAAGCTGAAAAAGAAAAAGCAAAGACAGCTGCTGCAAATTATTTTCGTAAAAGTGCTCGAATCAATATTCGTATTTCAGAAAATGATTTAGAACATATTAAACAAAAAGCCTCTTTTGAAGGACTTCCCTATCAAACGCTAATCGCCAGTGTTTTACATAAATATGCTGCTGGTCATTTACAAGATAAGGTGTAATTTTTTAGTATGAATGGTGTTCAACAAGGCGGGATAATTTAAGGCAGGACAATTTTACTTTATCTCCCCCTTATGTCATGATCCCTTGAGTATTTCCAATTGAGGTTCATTATGTTTGAAAATCTAAGTTCACGCTTACAGCAAACGATACAACAATTAACGGGTAAAGGCCGTCTCACTGCTGAGAATATTGAAGATGCGCTGCGTAGTGTGCGTATGGCATTACTGGAAGCGGATGTGGCTTTGCCTGTTATTAAAGATTTTTTAGAAACGGTTAAAACTCGGGCGCTTGGCGCTGAAGTTGAAACTTCGCTCCAACCTGGGCAAGCGTTTATTAAAATCGTCAATGATGAATTGACGCATGTGATGGGCGATGTCAATACGACTTTAGATTTAAAAGCGCAACCTCCCGTTGTCATCTTAATGGCAGGTTTACAAGGTTCTGGTAAGACCACTACTGTTGCAAAATTAGCGCGTTATTTAATTGACTTCGATAAGAAAAAAGTCATGGTGACAAGTTGTGATATTTATCGTCCTGCGGCGATTAAACAATTGGAAACTTTAGCACAACAATTAAATACACCATTTTTCCCAAGTCATTCGGGTGAAGATCCCATTTACATTGCGCGCAGTGCAATAGCGGCTGCCGAGAAACAAAGTTGTGATGTGTTATTAGTCGATACTGCAGGTCGCTTACATATTGATCAAGATATGATGAGCGAAATTAAAGCCTTACATGCCGCGATTCAACCTACCGAAACTTTATTTGTGGTTGATAGCATGACTGGGCAAGATGCTGCAAATACTGCCAAAGCATTTAATGATGCCCTGCCCTTAACCGGCGTGATTTTGACTAAAACAGATGGTGACGCCAGGGGTGGTGCTGCTTTATCTATTCGTCATATTACGGGCAAACCCATTAAATTTTTAGGTGTAGGCGAGAAAATTGATGCGCTGGAAGCTTTTTATCCAGAAAGAATGGCTTCTCGTATTTTAGGTATGGGCGATGTCGTGAGTCTTGTTGAAGAAGCCAAACGAAAAATCGACGAAAAACAAGCCGAGAAAACCGCCAAGAAAATTCAGAAAGGTCAGTTTGATTTACAAGACTTTCAAGAACAAATTAAACAAATGCAAAATATGGGCGGCCTAGGTGGCTTAATGAAAAAATTACCCGCGGGTCTTAAATTGCCACAAAGTGGCATGGATGAAAAAATGTTTGCACAATATAGTGCCATTATCGATTCCATGACACCACAAGAGCGCCGCTATCCCGCTCTCATTAAAGGCTCACGTAAAATTCGCATTGCCGCAGGTTCTGGTACCCAAGTCCCAGATGTCAACCGCATGATGAAACAATATATGCAAATGGAAAAGATGCTGAAAAAATTTAGTAAAAAAGGCAATATGAAAAATATGATGCGGCAGATGCAAGGGATGATAGGTCAACAAGGTGGAATGCCTAGGTTTTAGCTTGGCGGAGAGAGAGGGATTCGAACCCTCGGTACATGGGTTACACATACACACACTTTCCAGGCGTGCGCCTTCAACCACTCGGCCATCTCTCCAGGATTATTATTATATAGACAATAGCTAGGTAAATAAAGCTAACAATTCTTTAACAGGTCCACGTTTCTGAGTATTGCAATTAATAGTTCTTGCAACGTCAAATGAAGTTATTTTGGCGTCGCGATAGATTTCGCGCAAGGGTTTTAAGTCGTGATTGGAAATTAATACTTGTATGCCTTTTCGTGATAAATCTATTGCCATCTGCGCTAAATCTTGTTGATCTTGCCAAGTGAATATTTTACCGCTGTATTGAGTGAACGATGCGCTTTCACTAATAGGCACATAAGGTGGATCGCAATAGACTACACTTCCCTTTTTTAAATTTTTTAATATTTGGCGATAATCTTTGCAGGTGAATGTTGCCCGTTGAGATTTTTGATGAAAATATAATAATTGCTGTTGAGGGAATTTTGGGTTTTTATAACGGCCAAAAGGCACGTTAAAACCACCCTTTTGATTATAGCGACATAAGCCATTATAACCGTGACGATTTAAATATAAAAATAATGCACTGCGTAATACGATGTCTTCACTTTCATTAAATGCTGTGCGTAATTGATAATATTTTTTCTCTTGATTATTTTTTTTATTAAAAAACTGTGACGCATAATCTATGAAAGTGTTGCCTTCGGTTTTGATAAGTTGATATAAGTTAATCAGATCGGGATTGATATCGTTTAAAATCGCTTGCTCCGTATTCACATTTAAAAATACAGCGCCTGCGCCAACAAAAGGCTCAACCCAAGTATGACTTTGTGGAAGTTTAGGTAAAATTTTATCTAATAATTTATATTTGCCGCCAGGCCATTTTAAAAAGGGGCGGTTTTTTTCATTCATATACTAATATGTTTTGCAAATTAGACAAACGAATAAGATCTTGCATTTTTTGCGGCACATGGTTTAAGCGCAAGGTTTTACCTTTTGCATTTGCATAACGCAACCAATCTATCAGTAACGCAACGCTTGCGCTATCTGAGTGCGTAAGATCTTGCAAATTGAGCGTCACTTGTTTTGCACTGGTTTTATCGAGCAAATGATGACCTTTACGCCAAATACGGCGAATGGTTTCTACATTGAGTGGGCCTTGCAAGACCCACTCATGATCATTCACTGCATTTAAAAGAAGAGACATTAAAATTTCTCTGCATTTTTAGCACGCATATTTACAAGCATACCATCAAAACCTTCACGTGCAATGGCATCACCAATTTGGGTGCGGAAACTGCTCACTAAACTCACGTTATCAACATTAATATCATACACTTTCCAAGTACCATCTTGCTCTTTGAGAAAACGATAATTAACGGCCAAATTCGATTTGCCTGGCTCTTTAATCACCGTACGTACTTCTACTGTATTTGGATTATTGGGATTGGCACGCGTTTCCAGAATATCGACCACTTGGTTATCGTAATTACGAAATGAAACGGCATAAGTACGGATTAATAATTTTTCAAATTCTTTTTCAAATGATTGTTGTTGCGCTGGAGTTAAATCACGCCAATGTTTAGCTAATACCCGCTTGGAAGTTTCATAAAGATCAGTATGTGGAATAATAGTGCTATTCACAATCTCAACCAATTTGTTTGAATCATGCTGAATCGCTGCTTTTTGCGTTTTCAACTGTGCAAATAAGTCACTCGTTACTTGACGTACGATTTCATCAGGCGCAGGACTTGCCGCTAAAACCTGCATAGAAAATAATAACCCTATTAAAACAACACCTATATTTTTAAACATTGCTTGCATGACACTCTCCTTTATTCATCTTCACTATTTTGATTAAAAATCAGCTGACCAAGTAACCGCTCTAAAATAATTGCGGAATGGGTTTCATCAATCCCGCCGCCTTGTTGTAGAGTTTCAAAATCAGCACCAGGATCAATCACAATATAATTATCACCAATTAACCCAGCCGTCATAATACTGGCCGAACTGTCAATTGGAATGAGATTTTTATATTCTGAAAAAATATTCATTTTAATATGGGCACTAAAACTTTGTGCATCAAGCGTAATACTCTCAACGCGCCCGACTTGCACGCCCCCAATGGTCACCCGGGAACGTGGTTTTAAACCACCAATTTCTTCAAAGTAAGCAGAAATTTCATAGCCTTTATCAGGTTCATAAAATGTCGTTAAACCACTGACTTGAAAAGCAAGTGCCGTAAACGCCAATAGGGTTAATAACACAAATAAACCAACAAATACTTCTAATGCTGCATAGCGCATTATCTTTCTCCCTTATTTCAAACCGGTAAACATCACTGCTGTTAAAATAAAATCTAAGGCCAAAATCACTAATGAAGAATACACTACAGTACGCGTAGTTGCATAACCAATACCTTCAGAAGTTGGGCTCGCCACATAACCTTGATATACCGCTATCCAAGTGACGGCTATCGCAAACACTATACTTTTAATCACACCATTGATAATGTCTTGACGAAAATCTACCGAACTTTGCATGCTGGACCAAAAACTACCGCCGTCAATTCCAAGCCAATCTACGCTGATCCAATAACCACCATAAATGGCGACTGCATTAAATATTAGCACCAACATCGGCAAGCAAAAAAATCCCGCCCATAAACGTGGCGCAATGACACGATGCAAAGGATCCACGCCTAATAAACGTAAACTGTCTAATTGTTCAGTGGTTTTTAATAAGGCAATTTCCGCAGTCAATGCAGAACATGCACGGCCTGCAAATAATAATCCACCCAAAACAGGTCCAAGTTCACGCACCAAAGTCAAAGCAATCATTTGCCCTAAAGCACTTTCTGCACCGTATTTAACTAATACAGTATATCCTTGTAAACCCAAGACCATCCCCACAAAAAAACCTGCAAAAATAATAATCGGCAACGACAACACGCCAACCACATAAAATTGTTTTAATAATAAATGAAATGATTTTAAGCGCGGTTTCGTCAATAAAGCCTGGAATAAAAACACACTTGAAAACCCAAGTGCTTGGATAAATTTTAAAATATGTCGCCCTAAAGACCCAAGAAAACCCATAACTTATTCCTCGTTAATACGCATTAAGTCCTGATAATAATCAGGTGCTGCATAATGAAATGGCACCGGACCATCGGCTTTACCGTGCATAAATTGATCGGCATGGGCAGATGTACTGGCGCGCATCTCTTCTGACGTGCCTTGTGCCACTACTTTGCCATCAGATAATAAATAAATATAATCGGCAATTTCCGAAGTCTCGCTAATATCGTGTGACACTATCACTGAAGTTAAGCCCAAAGTATCATTAAGCAAGCGAATTAATTTTACCAACATGCCCATGGTAATCGGATCTTGACCCGCGAAAGGTTCATCATACAAAATAATATCGGGATCTAAGGCAATGCTACGTGCTAATGCTACACGTCGATTCATGCCACCTGATAATTCCCTTGGCATTAAATCACGTGCACCACGCAAACCCACGGCTTCTAATTTCATCAACACTACATCGTGAATCATAGATTCCGGTAAATCAGTATGCTCGCGCAAAGCAAAAGCGACATTATCAAATACACTCATATCGGTAAATAAAGCGCCGCTTTGAAACAACATGCCCATGCCGCGGCGCATGTGATTTAATTGTGCTTCTGAATAATCCTTAATATTTTCGCCATTAACAAAAATATCACCGCTGTCAGGTTTTAATAATCCAGTCATTAACCGCAGTAAGGTAGTTTTACCAGTGCCGCTAGGCCCCATGATTGCAGTAATTTTGCCAGGATAAATATCGACATTGACGCCATCGAAAATAACTCTGTTACCACGCGAGAAATGAATATCACGCATAGAGACTTTAGGTTCAGTAATGGAATTTTGGGGCATTTGAATATCCGTATAGTACGTAATGAATTGTAAGCGATATTCTGTAAACGGTCTATAGGAGAATCAGTATAATGAGTTGAACAACCAAATGAATTCAGGTAAAGTACTTGTTTATATCTAAATGAGGATAAGATGATAATTTCTCCCGAAACTCAAAAAGCGCTTGTAAACCTAGTTATGAATGCCACAAATTCAACTACAAGCCCAAGTGCAAGCCCACAAGCCAATGATCCTGATGGATTTTCGCCAACAAACAATATAGTTATGTATGGTATTTTTGCTATAGGCTTTACCTTGGCTGCTGTTTGTTGTTGGACACATAAACATAAAAACGATAATACAACAGCTACCACTGCATCAATAATAAACAATCCAGGGATGTCGCAGACGGCTAACCAAGGAAACTTGGGAAGCGGTAATACAAATGTCAGTATTAACAACAGCGACTCAAAGTACAGCGACCCAACTCAACGAACTATGTAACATTTTAAACACCTACCCAAACACCCAGCGGATTGTGTTAAAATTGTTTCATGACTTATGATACTTTGAAACTACAACATTTAGCCCAATCCGTTCTGGAAATAGAAGCTGCCGGAATTATAGCTTTAAAAGCACGAATTGATGATGATTTTATCAAAGCCTGCGAACTTATACTGGCTTGTGAAGGCCGTATTGTCGTGATTGGCATGGGAAAATCTGGCCATATTGGTGAGAAAATTGCCGCAACGATGGCAAGTACTGGCACTCCTGCTTTTTTTGTTCATCCTGGAGAAGCCTCCCACGGGGATATGGGGATGATTACTCCTAAAGATGTGGTTTTAGCGATTTCATATTCAGGTTATACCCAAGAATTATTAACTTTAATTCCTGCAATTAAGCGTTTACACGTCCCCTTAATAGGTTTAACAGGTAACCCAAATTCAGCACTTGCCCTTGCTGCAAATGTACATATTAATATTGCTGTCGCACAAGAAGCCTGCCCCTTAGGTTTAGCTCCTACAGCAAGTACAACCGCAACCCTTGCGATGGGCGATGCTTTAGCCATTGCATTATTACAAGCACGCGGATTTACTGAAGAAGATTTTGCGAGATCTCACCCTGCTGGTGCATTAGGACGACGTTTATTATTAAAAATTAATGATATTATGCATCACGGTAATGACCTACCTAAAGTATTAAAAACCGCTTATTTAAGTGAAGCCTTAATCGAAATGACCCAAAAAAAATTAGGCATGACCGCGGTGGTTGATGAATCCAATCATGTCTGCGGCATTTTTACTGACGGAGATTTACGTCGTGCGATCAGTCAAAATTTAAATATTCATCTGGAAAAAATGAGTAATAATATGACTTATCCATGTACGTCGGTGAATGCAGACATGTTAGCCGTAGAAGCACTTAACTTAATGCAAGATAAAAAAATTAACGCGCTACTTGTAACCGATGAAAATAATAAACTCATAGGCGCATTTAATATGCATGATTTACTCCGGGCACAGGTGATATAAACCATGATTGAATTTAATCAAAAAGCCAAGCACATTAAACTATTAGTCATTGATGTTGACGGCGTTTTAACTGCGGGTCATTTGGTATATAGCGATCAAGGCGTTACACTCAAAGCTTTTCATGTGCACGATGGTTTAGGCTTACAATTATTGAAAAAATCGGGCGTTAAAATTGCGGCGATTACCACATGTGTAGCCAAGCTTAATCAAGTGCGTCTTGAAGCCTTAGGGTTTGATGATATTTTCTTAGGACAAAAAGATAAACGTGTAGCGTACCAACAATTAGCCGACAAATATAAATTAAATGATGAACAAATTGCTTATATGGGTGATGATTTACCTGATTTAGCCTTAATTCGTCGCGCAGGTTTAGGTGTTATTCCTGCAAATGCAGTGTCGACATTGAAAACTTATGCTGATTGGCAAACTACAAAACGTGGCGGCGATGGCGCGGTACGTGAATTATGTGAGCAGTTAATGCAGGCGCAAGATACCTTTGATAATTTAGTTGAAACTTATTTATCATGAAACGTTTTATCATCGCATCTACCGTTTTTTTCAGTGCCGCATGGCTGATTCTACAAGTATCTTCACAAAATAATACCGCTAGTGCTCCTGCTCATACACAATATCTAGAATGGTTTGGCAAAAATATCACCCTTACAGAAATGGATGCCTTTGGGCATGTTAAGCAAACGATTAAAGCAAAAAATCTACGGCATTACGTACCTGATGAAATGACCGATTTAGCCGATGTTTATGTATATTTTTTTTCGGCGGAAGATGATCAGGAATGGCAGCTTACGAGTGATAAAGGTCGATTATTTCACAGTGAAAATAAACAAGATATTACGCGTATAGATTTATGGCAAAATGTGCAATTATTACATCCTGCAGATGACAGCCAAGATACTGTGACCATTAACACTTCTACGCTCGCCATTTTCCCTGAAAAGGAATATGCTCATACTGATCAATTTACTATTGTTAAACAACCAGGACAGGAAATGTCTGGAAATGGTATGGAAATATTTTTCCCTACGCAAAATTTTTATTTACTTAATAATGTGAGCAGCACCCATGAAAATGAGAGTTAGTTTTTTAACGGCGATCTTGATTGCATGCAATGTTAGCTTTGCGCAAGAACTCACCATCAGCTCCGACAGCTTTCATTATGATAATCAAACCGGCATTGCCACTTATTCTGGAAATGTAGTTGCCACGCAAGGGGATCGTCGTTTAACAGGTAATCACTTAGAAATATACCGCAATGAAAAAACCGGCAAAATGGATACCCTTATTGTACAAGGCAAACCGGCACATTATCAAGGTACTGTTGAACCTGACAAACCACCCGTTTTTGCTAATGCCAATAAAATTACTTACGATGTTACGAAAAAATTTTTAACCTTAACCGGAAATGCAGAAGTAAAACAAAATGATGATATCTACCGCGCCCATCAAATTGAGTATGATGGCATCAAAGATACGGTTTATTCTCCACCTTCGAAACAAGGTCAAACTACTATTATTTTAAAGGACGTTGAAAATGCCGGAATTTAGAGCAGAAAATTTAAGCAAAAGTTATAAAGGTCGGCAAATTGTCAATAGTGTTTCTATAGGTTTAACCGGCGGTCAGATTATCGGTTTGCTCGGTCCCAATGGTGCAGGGAAAACCACTTATTTTTATATGCTGGTTGGACTCATTGCAGCAGACAGCGGGCAAGTATTTTTAAATCATCAAAACATTACTGCATTCACCATGGATCAACGCGCAAAATGTGGCATTGGTTATTTACCACAAGAAGCCTCGATTTTTCGTAAATTAACGGTTGAAGAAAACATCCTCGCCATTTTAGAAACGCTGGATTTAACAAAATCACAACGCTATGAAAAATTAGCCAGCCTATTAAAAGAATTTAATATCGAACACATCGCAAATAACATCGGCATTAGTTTATCAGGCGGCGAACGTCGTCGCGTTGAAATCGCAAGAGCTGTGGCAAGAGATCCACAATTTATTTTATTAGACGAACCCTTCGCAGGCGTTGATCCGATTTCCATCGGCGATATCAAAAAAATGATCCAATATTTAAGCAAACGAGGCATCGGTATTTTAATCACCGATCACAATGTAAGAGAAACCCTAGATATTTGCGAACATGCCTACATTATGGGTCATGGTGCTTTGATTGCACAAGGCACCCCCACAGCAATTCTCAATAACCCAGAAGTAAGACGCTTATATTTAGGCGATGAATTTTCTTTATAACTTTTCTAATCTTTGTAAAGTATCAGGATATTTTTTCACCATTAAAATTAATGCCGCCGCTTGATCATTAGGTGCTGTCTCACCTTGCTCCCATTTTTCAAGCGTGCGCGCTGATACTCTTAATTTTCGCGCAAAAATATTTCGAGACATATTTAAATGTTCCCGTAATTCTCGTATTAATTGCGCATCAATGTGTAACCGAGATAATTTTTTCATTGGATGATTACGCAAAGTAATTTTCCCTGCTTTATGAGCATCAATATCTTTAATCCCCTGCTCCAATTCAGCGAATAAATTTCTTTTTTTTGATATCATAACACCCACCTATCTAATAAATTTTTCAAAAGTTTCTTTTCTTGTGCTGATAAATCAGACACTTCATTTTTACCATAAAGTGTCATCATATAAATATGCTTATTTTTTATCTCCCAATAATATATAAGCCTAATGCCTCCGCGTTTACCCTTATTCTCTATCGACCATCGTAATTTTCTTAAGCCACCAGTTCCCTGAATTAAATCACCAAAACCAGGACGTTTCATAAGAAAGATTTGTAATTCTCTATATTGATCATCAGTTAAATAATCAGGTAACAATTTTGTAAATAGCGTTGTCTCTATAAATACCATAGCCAATATTCCTTATTATACCCTAATAGGGTATAATTTCAATTATTTACATTAAATGATATGATTTAGGATATATAATCTTTAAATATCTATATAAAATCTTAAATAGATTCATTAATGATCAATTTTATCACGCGCTATATTAATAAAACAAGGGCAGGCTTTTGATTTAAGCCTGCCCAATAACACCTATTTACAAATCAACTTGCAATCAAGTTTCTTTATCTCTTTTACTACTACATCTTTGCTGTATTCTAATGCTGGATAAATGAACATGAATGCTGTTGAAATTTTTGGCAATGTTGCGAGTGTAGCCATGGTAATATTCTCAGCATCAGCGCCATTGTAAGTTTCTTCCCCAAATTCATAGCCCATAATAAAGCTTAAAGAAGAAGATGTTGTGGCTAGCAAAAAACTTACCAAAGCGATGGTCGCATTCAATTCTTTTTTATGAATTTTTTGCGTTAATTCACTGAGTTTTTCTAGATCTAATAATGTTTGTAACACATTGCCTAAAATACCGATCACAAATTTCATGGTGCTTGTGACGGTTGCTTTTTGCTCATGCTCAAATAATATATTACGCCTTAACTCATCCATCACTGTTACCCAAGAAAAGAGTATGAATACACATCCTGTCACTGCGATGGTTTTTGTTATTTTTAGCGATGGAAACTCACTCTCTAATCCAGATTCATTAATTGCAAGTGAAGGGTTCTGATGCTTTAAGGCTACAAACAATTTTTTCACATTCTCAATGTCTAACCCTCCTAATAATGCTTCAATGGCTTCCATAGTTCCTAATGTGATTGGAATCGCAATCGCATACCATCTTGGATCGTATTGTAATTCGTATTCCTCCTCCTGAATCTTAGCCAGCATAAATGCACCCATTCCAGCACACATAGCATTTAAAATGGTTACGATAATGGGCAAGAGATTTTTAGGTTTATTGTTTAATGAATAAATTTTATTTTTCAAATCTGCTATTTGAGATATAAAACGCAGAGAAGTCCCTGCTGCGCCTAAAGTATTCAGCGTGTATTTAGCAATGGAATTATCTAAAACAGGTAGCTTCTTGCTAAGAATATTATTTGTAGAGGTCACATAATACGCCCCGCCAAAATAGCTACTTGCGCCTGCCAATGCAGTTGCACCTGCAGAATAGAGAAAATGACAAACACGCTGAGTTGCACTTTTATTTACTTCTAGGTCGTTTTTTTCAATTAAAGAATGATATTCAGTTTTCATAGGATTACCTTAAAAATTTAAAAATAAATGGTTGTTAAGAATTTAAATTTTTAGGCAAGACGAGGGGGACGTTTAATAAGATAATACAAATGAGACAGACTTTCTGGCTGATAATTAGATACCATTTGCGGCACAAACAGTATTTCAATTTCTTCTTTAAATGTATTAATGGCATGACCGTGATGACAGCAGTGATGACAATCATGCATTTCTTCCTGCACAGTATCACAATCCAAATCAAAAGCATGAGCATCGGGTAGGCTTACAAATGTACCCAATATCAAAATACTTAAAAACAGAAATTTTAAAAATTTACTCATGCTTTGAGTTTATCAAACTCTCTAGATAACGACAAGGCAGGTAAAAGGTTTATGGATTACACTTAAGCTATGAAACAAAATTTACAGCTTAAATTAAGTAATCAACTAACTATGACGCCGCAGTTGCAGCAGGCGATACGGTTGTTGCAATTATCGACTATCGAGCTACAGCAAGAAATTATTACGGCGCTTGAAACTAATCCTTTGTTGGAAATGTCTGAAGATGTGCCAGAACATCAGAGTATTTATAATTTATTATCGAATAGTAAAAATAAATCACAAAACGGTGATGCTTTTGATCAAATCAGTCAGAATCGCGTGCAAGAAGAAACTTTGCAGGATCATTTGACTTGGCAATTGCGTTTTTCGGCTTTAACGCCACCTGAGCTTACCGTTGCCCATACGATTATTGACGCCATTACTGATGAGGGTTATTTGCCGCTTACGGCTGAAGAAATCCAGGAAATTATTGCTGCTGATTATCGAGTGGCACTTGCTGATATTGAAAACGTTATCCATCATATTCAACAATTTGACCCCCCTGGCATAGCTGCGAGAACCTTGCAAGAATGTCTTATTTTACAATTAAAACGCCTGGACTTAGGTTCAGAAGCGTCTCGTCTTGCCATTGAAATTATTAATCATGATTTGGCTTTGCTGGCCGATCATGGTTATGTGAGTTTAAAACGCAGTTATCGCTTAACCGATGCTTTACTGCTAGATATCGTTAAACTTATTAAATCATTAAATCCCAAGCCCGGTTTAGCATTCGACGCACAGCAAACCGAATACCTTATTCCCGATTTAATTGTCTATAAACAAAAAAATGTCTGGGAAGTGATGTTAAACCCTGACAATAGTCCGAAAATCCGCATCAATACCCATTACACGGATTTGATTAAACAAAGCCAGAATCAAAATGATCATGCTTTTCTAAAAGAACATTTACAAGATGCGCGCTGGTTGTTAAAAAGCCTTGAAAATCGTTATGACACCTTACTTAAAGTCGGTCGCGCCATTATTTCAAGGCAGCAAGAATTTTTTGAATCGGGTGAAGAAGCCATGCGTCCTTTAGTTTTATCTGATATTGCCCTTGAAGTTGAAATGCATGAATCCACCATTTCCCGCATTACCACCCAAAAATATGTCCATACCCAACGCGGCGTATTTGAGTTAAAATACTTCTTCTCCAGTCATGTGCATATGCAACATGGCGGAGAATGTTCTTCTACAGCGATACGTGCCTTGATTAAAAAACTGATAGCCGCGGAAGATCCTCAGCAACCACTGAGTGATAGTAAGTTAACCACAGTTTTAAAATCACAAGGTATCAATATCGCCAGAAGAACAGTTGCGAAATACCGTGAATCATTATTTATCGCATCATCTAATGATCGTAAACGCCAGAATTGGCCTAAAGAAGGACAAAAACATGCAAATTAATTTAAGCGGAAAACATATAGAAATCACTCCTGCCCTAAAAGATTATCTCAGTGAAAAATTACAAAAGATTAATCGGCATATTACTGGCATCACCCAAGTGCATGCGGTGTTATCGGTTGATAAACTACAACACATAGCCGAAGCAAAAATAAATGTACCTGGCGGTCAATTGTTTGCAAAAGCGATTGCTACTGACATGTATGCCGCGATTGATGTTCTAATAGATAAACTCGATAAACAAGCCGTTAAACACAAAGAAACTCATGAGTGATATGAAAACAGTTTTGCTGCCAGAGCGCATTATGCTTGATTCTAATGCGAGCAGTAAAAAACGCGTGCTTGAAGAAATTAGTGAATTATGTGCAGCAGAAGATGAAGCAGAACTTTTTTATCATTTGTTAATTAATCGAGAACACTTGGGCAGTACCGCACTTGGCGAAGGTGTCGCCCTGCCCCACTGTCGTATTCCTTCTTTAAAACAAAGCATAGGCTGTTTTATTAGGTTGAAACAAGGCATAGATTTTCATGCACCGGATCATCAAAAAGTGGATTTAATTTTTGGTTTATTTGTGCCTACCGCTGCTACAACCGATCATTTAGAATTATTAGCACATCTTGCGAGTCTTTTTTCAGACGCAACAATACGCGAAACAATAAGACAAACGACTAATGTCGATGAAGTATATCGCTTGCTATCGGAGCCGGCACATGTCCACTAATTCTGATAAAAAATGGCTGATTATCAGCGGTCGATCAGGTTCAGGAAAAACTGTGTGCTTACGATCATTGGAAGATTTGGGTTTTTATTGTATTGATAATTTACCCATGAGTTTATTTCCGGCATTGATTGACTCTGCTGATTTAACCCAAAATCGTATTGCAGTGAGCTTAGATGCGCGTAATTTGCCCGATCCTACTCACCTGCATGAGATTTTATTACAAATCAAACAACATCCGCATTGGGAAATTCTTTATTTTGATGCTGATGATAATATTTTATTAAAACGTTTTAGTGAAACACGGCGCAAACATCCGTTGAGTGATAATGAAACCAGTTTGCAAGAAGCCATTAAAGAAGAAAAAATGTTACTAGAAGCTGTGGCGAATGCAGCGACTTTATTTGTGGATACTTCGCACTTATCTGAAACGCAGCTACGGCATTTAATTCGCGAGCGCATTGCAGCACGCTCAACTGAACACTTATCGATTTTATTTCAATCTTTTGGCTATAAAAATGGTATTCCTGCAGATGCAGATTATGTGTTTGATTTACGCTGTTTGCCGAATCCTTATTGGCAAGATTCACTACGCGCCTTAACCGGCCAAGATCAAGCGGTGATTCAATTTTTAGAAGATAATAGTTTAGTCAATAAAATGTTTGAGGAAATCACACGATTTTTAAATGAATGGATTCCCTGTTATGAAAAAGATAAACGCAGTTATTTAACCATTAATTTAGGTTGCACCGGCGGTCAGCATCGCAGTGTTTATTTTGCAGAACGTTTAATGCGTTATTATCAAAGCAAATACCCGCAAGTACAAGTACGGCACCGCGATTTAAAGGTTCGGCATGATTAACACTAAAACCATGATTATTAACAAACTAGGTTTACACGCAAGAGCGGCTGCAAAATTAGTGACCCTTTGTGCGCGCTATGAATCCGAAATTACTCTACATTGCAAAGGCAAAACTGCCAATGCAAAAAGCATTATGGCGGTGATGATGCTGGCTGCAAGTATCAATACAGAAATTGAAGTTAACGCAGAAGGCGATGACGAAGCAGTTGCAGTCCAAGCAATTATTGAATTAATTAACAATAAATTCGGTGAAGGGTTTTAATACAATTTTGGGAAATAATACTCACCCACTGCGACTGGAATTTTAATTCGTAATGGTGAGCGTATCGATGTGGATTGTAATAAATCTGCTTGTAATAATTCGCTGACTAATGTGCGTGCAGTTCTTTCTTTTAATCCCGTAATACGGCTCACCTCACCACGCGAGACTTCTCCTCGTAATAATACATCTTTTAGAAGAAATTGTGCTTCTACACGAATGGGTTTTGCGCCAGAGATACCACCGCGCTCGCGTAATTCTAAATAATACATCACTCGCGCAGTTAAACTATCTAAGTTCAATAATTGTTGCATAAAATCCAATTGATCTATCGCGGTTGTTAAAAAGAATTCACAAAAATAATGTAAACCCTTATCTGATAAATTACCTCGACCATCTAAATCACCTTGTCTTGGTAAATCACCTTGCGTCAATGCTGCGTAATAACCATCTCGATTACGTGCTAAACCTCGACTTATACTCCACAAGCCTTGTGCATCTAAATGTAATTGTTTAAAAGCCGCATTGGTAAGCAAACGCGTGACGCGGCCATTGCCATCCAAAAAAGGATGGATCCAGGATAAACGATGATGGCTTGCTGCAATTGCAATTATTTTTTGTATGCCCGATAAATTTATAAATTCATAACGCTTTTGAAAATATTCTAAAAATAGCGGCAATACTTGATAACTTGGCGCAATGTGTTGGCCTACTTGTACATCTTGCTTGCGGAGCATACCCGGCTCAATGATAATCTGCTCTTGTGTGCGCGGATGTAAAATCGTATAAAAATCTTCTGGTAATCGTTGATAAAATGCTCTATGGATTTCTTGAATAAATTCTTGTGAAAAAATATCTAAATGTGTATTGGCCTTCAATGCTGCATTTATTTCTTGTGCAACTTCCACATGCGCTTTGGCCTCTAGTTGCAATGCCCGTTTAGATAAATCTTTTGAAAAATCCGCATGCATCGCCCGCTCTATATCTAAAAGCTTAGTATTATGCCCTTCAATCAAATTAGAATAATAGGTATTGGTATACGTCAATAATTTTGCAATTTCTTGGCAAGTAATAGGGTGCAACAAAGCACCTAAGCTTTGAGCTTTTTGACTTAAACTTAAAACCAAGTCCTCGAGCACAGGGCTTTGGCTAGGGAACATAGGTTCCATTTGAGAAGGTAAGGTATACATTTGCCAGTTAATTTTCCGATATAATTATATATAATATATTGATATTATAGCAAATATTATTAAAATAACCAGTTTATTAAATATTTTTTGCCGGTTTATTTGCCGCTAGTTGGACTTATTTCATTCCCATAAATGGCATGATCTAAGCCTTTTTGATAAGCCCAATAACGATCGCCATAGGACCAATGCCAATATTCGGTAGGATAATTGACAAAGCCGACCTGCTCTAATGCCCTATTCATGCTCTGGCGATTTTTTTGTGCGATTTCTGAAATTGTCTTTGAAGCTGTTAATGATAGTGAACCATCGTGATCTAACAACCAATCTTTGGGATGCATACCCATATCCACTGCATTGCCATCTTTATCTAATAAATACACATCAATCGCTGCGCCTGTTGAATGTGGTGGAATATTTTTTGAACCATCGAAATTTGTGACGGGTGACACTAATTTTGTGGTTTCCGTAAATAATTCAGCATGTGGCCAAGTCGGATGTAATTTTTTGAGATCATTATAATGGGTAGTAAACAATTGGTTTTGTAAATTTAAACTGCGATAAGCTTCATACAAACAAAATTGCATGCCATCTGGCAATAAAGCTTGCGCTTCAACCAATTTATCGTAAACCGTTTTGCGCATAAAAAAATAATCTTGATTGTTATCGATCTCAGGCGAAGGTCCAATTTTAATCACAGTTTGTGTGCGCAAATCTACCCAAGCTTCATGATTTTCAATAACTGGTATTGCAAGTACACGCGGGTCGGCAATTAAGACAATTTCTTTGTCAGCACATGCAGATAGCATAAAAACTCCTAAAAAAAATATGATGATAGTTAATTTATTCATGGTATGATTTTACTTTACATTTTAATAGAGCATATTATGACAGAATTCACAAATAAAGTCGTAGTCGTGACTGGTGGCGCAAGTGGTATTGGTGAAGCCATTGCCAAACAATTTAATGATGAAGGCGCAAAAGTGGTTATATTTGGGCGTCATTTAGATAAATTAAATCAAGTTAAAAATTTATTAAAAGAAGCAATCGCCGTACAAGGTGATGTACGTAACATTGCAGATTTAGACCGCTTATTTCAAGAAACACGAACAGCATTTGGCAAAGTAGATATTTTGGTGGTCAATGCAGGAGTAGCCTCGCGCGCGAATGTTGCTGATGTGGACGAAGCATTTTTTGATGAGATTGTAGATACTAATTTTAAAGGTGCCTATTTTACTGTACAACGCGCCGTCAATTATTTAAATGATGGCGCATCTATAATATTAATTTCAACTGCAGGCTGTCACTTTGGCTGGCCATCACACAGCGTATATTGTGCAGCAAAAGCTGCAGTCAGCATGTTAGCGCGAAATTTTTCCGCAGATTTAATTGAAAGAAATATTCGCGTCAATGCGATTTCTCCCGGTTATGTCAAAACACCTATTTGGGGTAAAGCCAATACAGATGATTATAATAGCGATGTCCCTATAAATCGCTTTGCAACAACCGATGAAATTGCTGATGCTGCTATTTTTCTTTCATCAACAAAAGCTGCTTATATTATCGGTATTGATTTGGTAATAGATGGCGGATTGACGTCGTTCAAGACGAAGTAATTCATGAAAGGTGTTAAAATCTCACAATCACACAGATATGATATGTATGATGATAAATATATTTATCTTTTAATAAATTAAAAATAGATTCTGATATTTTGCTAAATGCTTTCTCCAAAGCAGCTCTATTAACATATCATGCTTCTACAAATCTTATATCAACCCGTTTATCTAGAGCTGCAGCGATTTTGAATAAAGTGGAAAGCAAAATATCTTGGGCGTGATTTTCAAGTCGAGAAATCGCTGTTTTTTGCGTATGTAATTTATGAGCAAGCTCTTCTTGGGAAATGCCAGCATCTTTTCTTAATTGTTTTAATACTTCAGAAAGCTTAAATTCAGCGTAACCTTCTTCGTAATCAATAGCAAACTCAACATCACGGCTCTTTCTTTTAGAGATATATTTCTTTAAATCGCTCATCATAACACCTCATGCATGTTTTGCCGACAAAGAATCTATAAACTCCTCTACAGGAGCTTTTCCTTGCTCATTTTTGTAAAAGTTTATCGTTCTCATAGCTAATGTTAACATGCAGGTTAACCTTTAGCAAGAGGCTATCATTAAAATGGATTAGTTGTCGCTAATTAACTACTTTATTAGACGGTATATCAGCACAGCCGCACGTTTTGTATTGATATTAAAAGATTTAATATCCATGCTTTCATTCACTGAGTGATGACCTGATCCTACTGGACCCAAGCGCGAAAGATTGGCAGGGGTAATATTTGCGACATATGAAATATCAGCGCCACCGGAAAAATCAGGCGCAATGGCAGAAACTGGTGGATAACCTAAGTCAGTACTGACTTTACTATATAGATCTAATAATTTTTTATTTTCAGCAGTTTCCGGCATAGGTGGCATACCCTCTACGAAAGTAATTGTCGATGAAGTTTTAACTAAAGATTGTGCAACAATTGTCAGCATGGTGTTTTGAATCCATTGTTTTTGTTCATCGGATATAAAACGCATGTCCCCTTGTGCGCGAGCAGTTTGTGCAATGACATTTGTTTTGCCATAACCGCTGGCATGATGTGTTTTATCAATTTGCCCTTCTGTGCCTCCGATAATCACACCCGGATTAAAAGTAGCATATTGTTGTGTAGATAATTGTTCACGCGCTTCATTTAATACGCGTGTTAATTCAAAAATAGCGCCAAAGCCAATATGAGGTTTAAATATCAAAGAAGAATGTTCTTCAATACCTTGACTTACAATTTCCCACTGCGCAGTGCCTCTACGCGCAATGGCTACACTATTCGCATCACCGTTGGGCTCAAAATCTAAAGTAATATCCATACCATTAGCCGCTTCTTTTAATGCTGCGCGAGAAATACTAGTGGGTTTTCCACTATTTTCTTCATCACCGACTAATGCTACTGTGATTGTCGTATTATCTAATAATCCTTGTGCGTTTAAAGCTTTTAATGCATAAAGCAGTAATACGATGCCACCTTTATCATCTGAGACACCCGGACCTTTAGCTAAATTGCCTTCACGAGAAAATGTTTGAAATAAGCTGTTTTTGGGAAACACAGTATCAAGATGCGCTATTAATAATAATTTTTTGCCTTGGTTACCTTGACGGGTTAAAAATAAAGTACCTGCGCGGTGCATGTCTTCTGGTGGATTTTTCCATTCACTTTTAAAACCTAATGCTTCAAATTCAGCTTTCAGCACTTCACCCACGTCAAAAACACCTTGGATATTATCAGTACCACTATTGATATTGACAATTTTTTCTAATAAGCTAAGTGCTTGCTCGGTATTTTGATCAATAGTTGCGATAAGTTTTTGTTCTTCATTACTGACATTTGCCCATAAGGGGAAAGTAAAATAAAATAAAACGATATAAATAATCGCTTTCATTTATGTATTCCCTAATACATTCTGCAATTTGCCATAAATCCCATCAAATGCACCATTACTCATGATTAAAATATGATCGCCTGGTTTTGCCTGCGTACTTACGTTTTTAATTAATTCATCAGTATTAACAAAAACCCGACAATCCGGATGTAATGTGGCCATTTGTTGCAATTCTTCTAGATTAATTTCTTCAGGTTTTTTAATAAATATTTGATTTGCCGCTAAAAGACTTTCAATAATTTTTGCACCGTGCACATTAGTTCTCATGGTATATGAACGCATTTCTAAACACACTAAAATCCGCGCATGCTCACCTACACGTGCGCGAAGACCTGCTAAGGTGGTTTTCATTGCTGTTGGATGATGTGCAAAATCATCATAGATAGTAATATTATTCACAACGCCTTTGATTTCCATACGTCTTGCAGGGAGTTCAAATGATTCTAAAGCAGAAATAATATCATGACTTGCCACTTGCGCTTGATGCGCACAAGCCGCGGCACCCAGTGCATTTTGTACATTATGTAAACCTAATATATTCCAGGTCACTTGGCCTAATTCTTTACCTTGATAACACATCGTAAAAGCACTGCCGTCTGCTTTAATATTTTTTGCAGACCAATCACCTTGGTTCAAACCTACTGTTTCCGTCGGAGTCCAGCAGCCCATTTTTAAAGTATCGCGTATATTTTCATCATCAAACGCATAAATAATTTTGCCACTATTCGGCACTAGACGAATCAAATAATGAAATTGCTTTTGGATGTCTTGCAAATTTTCAAAAATATCAGCGTGATCGAATTCAAGATTATTGATTAATAAAGTTTTAGGATGATAATGCATAAACTTGGATCGTTTATCAAAAAACGCGGTGTCATATTCATCGGCTTCAATCACAAAATAGGGTGAATCACCTAATACAGCTGATCCAGGTAATAATTTAGGCACACCGCCAATTAAATAACCTGGATTTTTTTTCGCAAACGTTAAAATCAGCGCAAGCATATTAGTCGTAGTTGTTTTCCCGTGGGTACCTGATATGGCTAATACATGACGATTGAATAATAAATTTTCATACAACCATTGCGGCGCAGAAATAAATTTAATATTTTGCGCGAGCATCGCTTCTACTTCAACATAACCACGACGCATCGCATTACCGACTATCACAATATCAGGTTTAACTGCAGCAAAATGCGCAGCATCATAGCCTTGATAAATATCTATACCATCTTCTTCAAGTTGTGTACTCATAGGCGGATAAATCGCATCATCCACACCACTAACCTGATGTCCTAATGCTTTTGCCAAGCGAGCAATACCCGCCATAAATGTACCCGCAATGCCTAAAATATAAATATGCATGATGCAAATCCTTTTGAGCAGACAAAATCATCATTATATCCCCCCTTGCAGAGAGCGTCTATTGACTTCTACGTACAAGTTAGGTAGTATAGTTACTTATATCATCCTTTAGACTTTTTATACAGGAACATTTTATGAAAACTAACTCTTCTTCTTCTTCTATAGTATTGATAACTAAGAATACATCTGGTGAAGCTCAAGGATGGAATTATGACTGCTTCAGTAATAAATGGACAGCTTGCCCAATTACCTGTTCACTCCCGGACGCAGACGTGTTGCTTATTATGGGGGCCGCTTTCGGTTGTGTGGGATTAATTGGTAGTGGCGCTGTAACGGGTATTATTGCTGGTGCCACCAAAGCAGGTTGCACTCAAGTCCTGGGAGACGCCGTTCTATACAGTTCAATCAGTTGTTGTTTCTTAGGAATGGGAGCATCTTTTTGCCTTGAAGGTGATAAAAAATCAAAAACATCCCATGAACAAACTCAAACTCAGCTACTAGCGCCAGGATATTCTAACATTAACTCTGCTACAAGCAATCCTAACTATGGAACACAAAACACTAAAAATATTGCGCTATTAGAATACCCTAATATGCACTAATACCACCATATAATTAAAACTGCGCCGCTAATTGTCCGACATTACCGGCGCCTTGTAGTAATACAATATCATCATCTTGAACAATATTACTGAGCACCTCGGGTACATTATTCACATCAGGCACATAAATAGGTTCTAATTGTCCGCGTTCACGAATCGCGCGACAAAGAGCGCGGCTGTCTATGTTGGGTATCGGTGTCTCACCCGCAGAATAAATTTCCAATAATAATAATTGATCAACTTGTGCGAGTACTTGAGCAAAATCTTCGAAACAATCGCGCGTTCTGCTAAAACGATGCGGTTGAAATACTAATACTAAACGTTTGCCTGGCCATGCTTGTCTCACGGCTTTTAAAGTAGCGGTTAATTCTCGAGGATGATGACCATAATCATCGATGACAGTTATGGTTTTGCCTGCAAATTTTACGTCATTTTTTACTTGAAAACGTCGGCCCACGCCTGAAAACTCAGCTAAACATTGCTGTATAGCCTCATCACTAATCCCTTCTTCTTTAGCAATCGCAATCGCTGCCAGTGCATTGCAAGCATTATGTTGTCCGGGTAAATTTAATATGATTGGTAAATCAGGTGCACCATTTTTAAAATGTACGGTGAAATGACTTTGTACGCCGCGTTGCTCATAATCAACCACTTGTAAGTCAGCATCAGGATGAAAACCATAAGTCAAAACTGCGCGATTAATTTGCGAATATAATTCTCGTATCACAGGCTCGTCCCAACATAAAACCACTAAACCATAAAAGGGTACACGATGAATAAAATCTAAAAATGTTTGTTTAAGTTTATTAAAATCACCGCCATACGTATCCATATGATCAGGATTAATATTAGTCACAACAGCTATCATTGGATTTAGATATAAAAACGAGGCGTCACTTTCATCCGCTTCTGCAATTAAATAATGACTTTGACCTAAACTTGCATGGGTGCCTGAACTATTTAACAAACCACCTATCACATAGGTCGGATCTAAACCACCTTTGGTAAATAAACTTGCAACTAAACTTGTCGTTGTGGTTTTTCCATGAGTACCTGCAATTGCAATGCCGTAACGAAAACGCATCAGCTCTGCTAACATTTGTGCACGCGGAACAATGGGGATACGCGCAGCACGTGCAGCAGTAATTTCAGGATTATCATCACGTATAGCGGTTGATTGCACCACAACCTGGGCATTATCAATTTGTTTGGCATCATGTCCAATAAAAATATCTACGCCTAATTTTCTAAGTTGCTTGGTCGCAGCACTTTCATTTAAATCAGAACCACTGATATGATAACCTTGATTTAATAAGACTGCCGCAATGCCACTCATACCCGCACCACCAATGCCGACAAAATGTATATGTTTAATTTTGCGCATTGCCAATACTTTATTATCCATTTAAAACTTCCTCACAATAATTAATAATCGTTTTGACTGCATCGCCTTGATATATGCTTTTTGCAGCAAGCGCCATGCGTAAGCATTCATCACGTGTTGCTATTTTTTCCAAGGTTGCCGCCAATACTTCCGCTGTTAAATCTTGTTGCGCAATCATGACCGCAGCATTTGCTTTTACTAAATATAAACCGTTTTTAGTTTGATGATCATCCACTGCATGCGGATATGGAATTAAAATAGCGCCAAGACCGACAGCCATTAATTCAGCAATAGTAGTTGCGCCTGCGCGACACACTACGACATCAGCCCATGCATAAGCACTCGCCATATCATCAATAAATTTCATGATCTCACACTCAATATTTAAAACTGAATATGTCTGTAATGTTGATTCATAACTCGTTTCACCACATTGGTGCTTCACCACCATAGGCATATTAATTTTAACTAAAGCGCGCGGCACAAT
>JABDAR010000008.1 GCA_013289085.1 Gammaproteobacteria bacterium
AGCTTTATTTTCTGGATCGTTGAGCGCTAATCCAGCATCACCAATGGTACCGGATACATATATTAAATCACCTACTTCTGCATTAGATCGAAGTAACATTTTATGTTTATCAACAGTTCCGATGATTTGTATGGTAATAGTGAGCGGACCTTGGGTGGTATCACCACCTATGAGTACAACATCATATTCGTTAGCAAGCGCAAATAAACTGTTACTGAATTTTTCTAGCCAAGTTTCATTTGCATTGGGTAAGGTCAAAGCCAAAGTAAACCATCGAGGTTTTGCACCCATGGCTGCAAAATCGCTTAAATTTACTGCTAATGCTTTATAGGCAATATCTTCAGGAGCACAGTCTTCGAAAAAATGTCGGCCAGAAACCAAAGTATCAACAGAAGTCAGCAGGGTTGCGCCCTCACATTGCCAAACGGCCGCGTCATCGCCAATGCCTTGGATAATTTCTGGATGACCTGAAAATTTAGGGTTAAAATAGCGTTTTATGATGTCAAATTCGTTTAGCATGATTATGCTATTATAGTAAATAAAAGGATCCTTATGCAAAACTATCGTCTTATCATTTCCTGCCCGGATCAAACTGGGATTGTCGCTAAAATCAGCGGCCTCATTGCAAAATATGATGGCTGGATCATGGAAGCCGATCAACACTCTGATTTGGAAAATAATTGGTTTTTCATGCGTTATGAAATTAAAATTGATTCCATTAAAAAACATCTGCAAGCCTTTACCGATGAACTGGAAATACTGGCGCATACTTTACAAATACAATGGCAACTTGTCGACCCTACCATTCCTAAAAAAGTATTATTACTGGCAAGCCGCACACCCCATTGTTTAATGGAAATTCTACATCGCGTACAAGCAGGTGATTTATTTTGTAAAATTGAAGCGGTGATTTCTAATCATGCAAACCTACAAACGCATGTTGAACAATACCAAATTCCCTTTCATTTATTGGCAAAACGACCCGATCCCAATATGCTCGCAGAACTATTTTCTAATTACCAACCCGATGTGATAGTCCTTGCACGTTATATGCAACTCATTCCAGAAGATTTATGCTATCAATATGCAGGTAAAATAATTAATATTCATCACAGTTTCCTACCCTCATTTGCTGGCAGTGATCCTTATCAAAAAGCTTTTGATAGAGGCGTAAAGTTAATTGGTGCAAGCTGTCATTATGTGACCCCTGATTTAGATGCAGGTCCCATTATCAGCCAAGATGTGATTGCCATCAGCCATCGCGACAGTAAAAATGATCTGATTCGCGATGGCGGAGATATTGAAAAAAGTGTATTAGCCAAGGGCTTACGTTATCACTTAGAAGATCGCGTTCTTATCCACGGAAACAAGACGATCGTATTTATTTAGTAAAGTGGTAATGGTAATACTACTACTGACATTAATCGCCGTGATCAATGGATCAGCAATCAAGAAAATAATAATTAAAAATACAAATACACTATCTAAAGGAATGCCAAGTGGTGTTAATGGGATAGCAAACAAAGCAATCACCGCAATAAATGGTGTGCCGGCCGTTGCAATTGAAAACAACATCGATGAAAACATAATCACCACGACTAATTCGAAGGAAAGTGGAATTTTAAAAAGAGTCGCAAGTAAAATAGCAATGAATGACACCATAAGCGTCGTTCCTTGTTGATTTAAAAATAATGATAAAGGAGTAGCAAGTTCAATATAATCCTTAGGAATACGAAACTCTTCATCTAACACTTTGGTTAAAGAGGGAAATGCTGCCAAACTACTGCTCGTCATAAAACCTATCAATACTGGTTGCTTAACCACATTTAAGACATGAAAAAATGAACGTTTATACACACGGGCAATAAGGTAGATATGGAGCAAAAATACCGCAATAGCGACGATAAATAATAATGCTAACATTTTAGTCACATTAGCAATCACAGAAAAACCATGTTCAGCCACAAAATTGCCAAAGATGGCTATCAAAGCAAACGGCAAGAAATACATCAAACCCGCAATAATAGTGACCACCGCATAATATAGATCATCAAACGATTTGATAGTGCCTTCCGTTGAACGTTTGACAGAACCTAGGGAGAGCCCTAAAAGGCAAGAGAAAAATAACAGCGGCAGGTAATTGCCTTCAACTATTTTTTGGATAATATTAGGCGCGATAATTTGTTGGATGAAATTCATGATAGGACTAGTAACAGCATTATTTGAAACTGACGGCGCGCTGCCACCTTCATCCATCACTAAAATATTACCCACAAATGCTTTAGATTCTTCAGAGATGATACCAAAAAAATTGCTAGAGAATCCAGCCAATACGCCTAGGAAAGCAGTAAATAAAATAGCAATGGCCGCGACAGCTAAAAACCGAATCAAAAATTTAGCCTCATCGCGATTTTTAACCGCTTTAGCAAAAGAGCTAACCATTGAGAAAAAAATCAACGGTAAGATACACATACTGATAGAAGCTAAAAATAAATTACCAAAGGGTTCAAGGTAAACAATCTGATTCTTGAAAAAAAATCCTGAGAAAATACCTATGAGTAATGCACAAATGAGCGTCCATGGATTGAGCAACCATTCCTTTTTAAACATTATTTCCCCACTCGATGATTAAGATATTGAGAACGCATCGCTTTTAATGTGCCATCATGCTCATACGTGTCTAATAGTAAATTAATCCAATACATTAAATGAATATGTTCGGTGTTAATGACAATCGCATCATCAAGTATCCAATCATGTATCTTGGTAAGCGCTAATGATAAAGAAAGTTGTGGCGCAGCTTTCAATAAAGATTTACCAATATAGTTGTCGGTCACTGCCATATCAATTTTATTATTATCGATATCACTGAGCATTTGGTTTTCATTCGTGTAAGTCGTTAATTTTGCTTTTGGAAAATAATTTTTTGCAATATCAGCAAAAACCGTACCTTCAAGCGCGCCAATTTTCATATTAGGCTGATTATATTTTTTTATTATTTTTTCACGGGTGACATCAGTAACGGTTGCATTGTTTCTATTCTCAATAAGGGCTAAATAACTATTATTATAAGGCGCTGAAAACAAAACATACTTACCACGCTTAGGTGTACGCGTGATATTAGATATCGCTAATTCTGCTTGTTTACTAGCCACTAAAGCCACCGCTTCATCATGACTATTAGCAATCACGGGGTTTAAAGTCACTGATAACTCATTAGCAATTTTCAGCGCTAATTCTTTATCAAAGGCATATGTTTGCTTATTGACATCAGGAGACACAAAAGCAACAGTCAATTTGCCATCTTTAACAATTTCTTGCAAATCATTGCTTAATTGCATGGCAAACGTATTCACACTCAGCAAACAGAAAAAAATGCTATAAATAATTTTTTTACCATACATAATGCTATCCTTGATTAATTTCCAGGGCGCGCACCTGTTGTGCTAATTTATCGAGCACGCCATTTACAAATTTAAATCCATCAACTGTGCCAAACATTTTGGTGAGATCCAAGGCTTCATTGATAATAACCTTATAGGGGATCTGCAAACAATAGACTAATTCATAAGTAGAGATGCGTAATACTGCACGCTCAATGGGATCAAGTTCACTGATGCTACGTGACATACAAGGCGTTAACAACTCATCTAATTGCTCATGGTGATTAACAACACCATTGAGTAAATCCGCAAAATAATCAGTATCAAACGTCGCATTATTTTTAATGGCTAAGAATTGTGATTGAATCTCGTGTATGGGTGTGCCGCTCATTTGCCATTGATAAATGGCTTGCACTGCATAACGGCGCGCTTTATGTCGTCCTAAATTATTTTTTTTCATGGGGTAACTTCTTGAGTAAATCTATCATTTCTAATAATGCATTTGCACCTTCTGCACCTTTATTGCCAGATTTGCCACCTGCACGGTCTAAAGCTTGTTCAACCGTATCTGTAGTCAATACACTCATGATCACCGGCAAATCATGGGCCAAAGATATTTGATGCAAACCTTTGATGCTTTCACTTGCTACATATTCAAAATGAGGGGTATCACCACGAATGACACAACCTAAGGCTAAAATGCCTGCATACTTTTTCTGTGCAGCAATACTTTGTACGGCAATGGGTAATTCCAAGGCACCTGGAACACGAATCACAGTGAGTTCAGAGGCAACCACGCCATGACGTTTAAATTCATCAAGTGCGCCCTTTAATAAATTATCAACAATAAGACTATTAAAACGTGACATTACTATCGCAATCGGTTGATTGGGATTCTGATTATGTCCTTCGATGATTTGCATGGCATTCATATTTATTTCTCCTCAAGTGGTATGTATTCGACAACTTCTAAACCAAAACCGGATAAAGCACTCATTTTTCTTGGACTACTTAAAAGACGCATTTTACCAACGCCTAAATCTGCTAAAATCTGACTGCCTAAACCAATATGACGCAAGCTCGGCAGCTCCCCGATGTTTTCCTGACTATAAGAAGTGATTTGTTGTAATAAATCTGTGGCTTGATATTGTTCATTTAAAAATACTAATATACCACCCTCTTTAGCAATATACTCTAAGGCTTTTGCTAAATACCAACGTTTGCCACTTGGTTTTAGCATGAGAACATCTACTAAATTTGCTGTTTGCACGCGTACTGGACAAGGGTTTTGCGCATTGATTTCACCTTTAACTAAAGCACAATGTAATTGTCCCGCAATTTCATCTTTATAAACATATAAATCAAATGGACCAAAATAAGTATCGACTACACTTTGTTCAATGCGTTTAATTTGCTTTTCGTGTTTTAAACGATAATTAATTAAGTCGGCGATGGTACCGATTTTTAAACCATGGCGTTTTGCAAATTGCTGTAAATCAGGACGACGCGCCATAGTGCCATCTTCATTTAATATTTCTACAATCACAGCTGCCGGTTCTAAACCTGCAAGTTCAGTTAAATCACAACCCGCTTCGGTATGACCTGCGCGTGATAACACGCCACCTTTTCGTGCAATAATGGGAAATATATGACCGGGTTGTACTAAATCTTCAGGTTGTGCATAAGGTGCAACAGCAGCCTTAATAGTTGCAGCGCGATCTGCTGCTGAAATTCCTGTTGTTACCCCATGTGCTGCTTCAATAGATACTGTAAAATTAGTGCCTAAACGTGCAGTGTTTTTTTCCACCATAGTGGAAATGTTAATCTTTTTGGCACGTTCCTCTGTTAATGTTAAGCAAATCAAACCACGTGCATGATGGATCATAAAGTTTATCGCTTCAGCATCAATAAAGCTTGCCGCCATAAACAAATCACCTTCATTTTCGCGATCCTCATCGTCCATTAAAATAACCATTTTACCTTGACGAATATCGTCAATGAGTTCTTGGGTACTATTGAGCTGATTCATGTTTAAGTATCCTTTGTACGTAGCGTGCCAATACATCTATTTCTAAATTTAATTCATCACCTACATGTTTGTGCTGCAAGGTGGTATGTTGCCAAGTATGAGGAATAATATTGATTGTAAATTCACTATTTGTAACAGTGTTTACAGTTAAACTAATGCCTTCTAATGTAACCGAGCCTTTAGCAGCGATTAAACTGCTTAAATCTTTAGGCATACTCATGCGTAGCATTCTAGATTGTCCTTGCATACGTATTTCCAGAATCCGACTTAAACCATCGACATGTCCGCTTACCCAATGCCCACCTAGGCGATCACTTGCTTTTACGCTGCGTTCTAAATTGACAGTATCATTAACATTTAATTTTTTTAAAGCACTACAACGCAAAGTTTCTTGCGAAAGATCTACACTGAATTCAGTGTTCTGCCATTTGGTGACGGTTAAACAAACGCCGTTAATCGCAATACTCTCGCCTAATTGCACATCATCAAAATCAGCTGCAACGTTTAATCGTAAATCCGCACCTACGTGCTCTTTGCGAATGATTCTTCCTAAATGTGTGATAATGCCTGTAAACATATTATTTTTTTACCTTTACAACATAACAATAATCTTCGCCTATTTGAAAATGCTGTTTTATTTCTAAATTTATCGCTTGCGATAATTGTGTCACCCCCGGTAAAGCACACAACCCTCTCGCATCATCACCCATAATTTTAGGGGCTACAAATATATGCCATTCATCAACCAAACCCGCTTGTAAAAATGCGCCATTTAAAATACTGCCCGCTTCGACTAAAACTTCATTTATTTTTTGTTCGGCTAAGTGGGTTAATACTTTGTGCAAATCTAAGGGCATCACAAAAACTTGTGCGCCTTTATTTTTTAATAATGCTATTTTTTCGGAATCATTATTTTCGGTATATATCCAAACTGCGCCTGGCAAAGTAAACAATTTGACATCTAATGGCATTCTTAAATGCGTATCTAAAATCACACGTATAGGCGGTGACAATATCTCAATATCACGCACGTTTAAACTCGGATTATCAGCCAATACCGTATTAATACTGGTTAAAATCACACAACTTTGAGCACGTAGTTTTTGGACTAATTCACGGGAAGCCGCACCAGTAATCCACTTGCTTTCACCACTTGCCATTGCAGTACGACCATCTAAACTCATACCTGTTTTTAAACGAATAAAAGGTCTTTGATGTTGCATACGCATAAAAAAGCCTGGATTTAAAGCTTTCGCTTCAGTTTCACATAAACCATATTCAATATTTAATGGCTGTACCAATGGATTTGGATCGGGGATTGCCGCTACAATTCTTGTAATTCCAGCTTTTATTAAGGCATCATAACAAGGCGGAGTTTTACCATAATGTGTACAAGGCTGTAATGACACATAACAGGTTGCGCCGACTGCATTTTCCTTGGCTTGTGCAAGTGCATTTATTTCTGCATGCGGACCACCTGGAAATTCATGCCAACCTTCACCAATTTTTTCACCATTTTTAACTAAGACACAACCGACACGTGGGTTTTCGCGCGTAGTATATAATCCTTTTTTAGCGAGCTCTATGGCGCGCATCATCCATGAAATATCAGCTTCATTATACATTTAATTTTCTTGTAAATTCTCAATTTCACGTTGAAAAGCATGGACATCTTCAAAACTTCGATACACAGATGCAAAACGCACGTACGCCACTTGATCTATATTTTTTAATTCCTGCATCACCCATTCACCCATTAACAGTGATTGCACTTCTCTTTCACCTGAGCCTTGTAATTTTTTGCGTATCCGTGATAAGGCTTTTTCCACTTGTTCCGAACCTATTGGACGTTTTTCCAATGCCCGTAAAAAACCACGGCGTAATTTTTCTTCATCAAAAGGCGCGCGCGAGCCATCACGTTTAATAATACGTGGCAACATTAATTCTGCGGTTTCATAGCTAGTGAAACGTTCTAAACAACGCACACATTCACGACGTCTGCGCACTTGTTCGCCATTATCACCGACAAGTCTTGAATCAATAACGCGCGTATCTGGCGCGCTGCAATAAATGCAGTGCATAAAGCCCCCTATTTTGCATAGACTGGAAATTGCTTACACAAGTCTAATACTTTTTGTTTAATTTGCGTTATCAAGGCTTCGTTATTTAAATCTTCTAAAATATCGCACATCCAATTGGCAATGTTTTTTGCATGTTCTTCATTAAGACCACGGGTCGTCATGGCAGGTGATCCTATACGTAGACCACTTGTTATAAATGGTGGCGCTGGATCATTAGGCACAGAATTTTTGTTCACCGTAATGTAAGCACGCCCCAAAGCATTTTCAGAATCTTTACCGGTAATATTTTTATCACGTAAATCCACTAAAAATAAATGATTATCAGTACCCCCAGAGACCACTTTAAAACCACGCGCAATAAATGTGTCTGCCATTACTTTTGCGTTTTTAACCACTTGTTGTTGATAAGTTTTAAATTCAGGTAGTGCCGCTTCTTTAAACGCAACAGCTTTTGCAGCAATCACATGCATTAACGGTCCGCCTTGATTGCCAGGGAATACTGCAGAATTTATTTTTTTGGCGATTTCGCCATTTTCACGGCAAAGAATAATACCACTCCTCGGGCCACGTAATGTTTTATGTGTAGTAGACGTCGTGACATCAGCAATCGGTACAGGATTAGGATACACACCTGCAGCAGCTAAACCTGCAATGTGTGCCATATCGACCATAAAATAAGCGCCCACACTGTCAGCAATTTCGCGAAATATTTGCCAATCAATAATGCGAGAATACGCTGAAAAACCTGCAACAATTAATTTAGGTTTATGTTTTTGTGCTAATTCTCGCACATTGTCATAACTAATCTGTTCGGTTTTTGGATCTAATTCATAACTGACGAACTTATATAATTTCCCAGAAAAGTTTACAGGAGAACCATGCGTTAAATGTCCGCCATGAGCCAAACTCATGCCAAGGACAGTATCACCAGGTTCTAATAAAGCCAAATAAACCGCAGCATTGGCTTGTGAACCCGAATGAGGTTGCACATTTGCATAACCTGCATTAAACAAAGCTTTCACCCTTTCTATAGCCAAGTTTTCAGCCACATCCACAAATTCACACCCGCCATAATAACGCTTACCTGGATAACCTTCGGCATATTTATTAGTCAGTAAGGAACCTTGGGCTTCTAATACACGGGGGCTGGCATAATTTTCTGAGGCGATTAACTCAAGGTGTTCTTCTTGTCTGACAGCCTCATTTTCCATGGCTTGCCATAATTCGGGGTCAAAATCCGCAATATTCATTGTAGAGGGGTACATATCAGGCTCCTTTCAAGTAAAAATATGCCCTCTATTCTACCTGATTTCTAGCGCGCAATATACTCACAACTGACAACCACCTGACACGGCGTGGTCCCTAAGATCTCTAGATCAAAATAATCCGCAAAACCACCTATTGCCACATAACTTTCAGGCGTTAAACGTTGTAAAGGAGAGCGAATATATTCACCATTATCAGTGACAATATTCATATAATTGGCTTGGCATAAATGTTTAGTCATTTGGACATGGCATAAAACCGGCAAACCCTCAACGCCAGGCGCATTTTCCACCCGAATTTTTTGGGGTCTACGTAAAGTACTTATGCTCGCAGTAAAAGGCTTTTCTGTCTCTAAATGTTCCAAAGGCGCATCTGTAGGCCTTGGTGGCACTATTAAATCAAAGGGTGTGGGTGATGCAGTATTTGGCTTAGGTGGTGTTGTTAAGGTATAAGTATAAGGATCGCCAAGACCTGCAAAAAGGCAAGCCGAATATAATAAACAAAATGCAGCAAAATATTTTTTCATGGTTTATTGAGTATATCCTAAATACTTTGCAACACTTCACTTAAATGCTGAACTGGCGTAATTTGCATACCTGCAAATTCAGTTTTTTTCATATTGGCTTTGGGAACAATGGCGCGTTTAAAACCATGTTTTGCTGCTTCCTGTAAACGTTCTTGTCCGCCTTGAACGGGACGAATTTCACCGGCTAAACCCACTTCGCCAAATACCACTAAGTCACTCGGTAAAGGTTGATTTCTTAAACTGGATAATACCGATAATAATACTGATAAATCACTACCGGTTTCTAAAACCCGCACACCGCCCACAGCATTTACAAATACATCCTGATCGCCAGTAACAATACCGCCATGCCTACTTAAAATGGCTAATAACATGGTTAAACGATTGGGATCTAATCCAACGCTAACACGTCTTGGATTACCTAAATGCGAACTATCCACTAAAGCTTGAATTTCCACTAGCATCGGCCGCGTGCCTTCCCAAGTCACTAAAATACTGCTGCCGGAAACTGGTTTTTCATAACGCGATAAAAATATTGAACAAGGATTTGAAACTTCTCGTAAGCCTTTATCCGACATTGCAAAAATACCTAATTCATTCACCGCGCCAAAACGATTTTTTACTGCACGTACGATGCGAAACCGATTATCACGTTCACCTTCAAAATATAAGACGGTATCCACCATATGCTCTAATACTCTAGGTCCTGCCAGCGCGCCTTCTTTCGTAACGTGTCCAACCAGAAATAAAGTGGTATCACTTTGTTTTGCATAATGCGTCAATTTTGCAGCACTTTCTCGCACTTGTGATACTGAACCCGGTGCAGAATTAATCGTATCCGTAAATACCGTTTGAATAGAATCAATCACGATAACTTTCGGTTGTTCTTTAATAATAATATCTAAAATAGTTTCAATATGCGTTTGCGCAAGCAAGCGAATTTCTTTACGCGCAAGCCCTAAACGATGCGCACGCGCAGAGACTTGTTGTAAAGATTCTTCACCAGTAATATATAAAACCGGCATGTGCTGACTTAAATGACTAATCGCTTGCAATAACACTGTAGATTTACCAATTCCTGGATCGCCACCCATTAACACAACAGAACCTGGCACTAAGCCACCGCCTAAAACCCTGTCTAACTCTGTTAATCCACAAGAAGTACGTTGATGTTCAGTCACACTGACATCTAACAAACTTTTAACCGTATTATTAATTTCCCCAGTCAATCCTTTATGCCGCACAGATTTAGGATTTGCGATCGCCATTTCCACATAACTATTCCAAGTCCCACAATCAGGACAACAACCTATCCACTTAGGACTACTCGCCCCACAGGATTCGCAGACGTATTGGGATTTGCTCATTGTGTTTCCTTTTAAAACTTCACTCAGTTAGCCAAAATAACAATCTATTATATCATGTTGACAAATCATCACAGTAGATATAAGTTGTAACGCAGGTGTGTTTTATTATCTTTAAATTAAAAGGAATTGTTATGAAAAAAATACTAGCGCTTGTGTCAGGTTTGTTTTTAATGGTTGCGTTTTCTGCTCATTCATTTGCTAATGTGGGTCAAGCTGCAAGTGATACTGGTACCACTACAGAAGTGAAATCAGTATTATTAGGGCATAAATTTGATCCGCTTACAGTGCATGTTACCACTAAAGATGGCGTTGTTACTTTAGAAGGTCATGTAAAAACTGATGCCGATAAAGCTAAAGCCGCTGAAGTTGCGCAAACTGTTAAAGGTGTTAAAAGCGTTAATAATCAATTAAAAATTCAACCGTAAATTGTTTGCCCCCTTTCTATAGGGGGCATTCTATCGTACAATTGCTGCATCATTTACAGGAGTTCTTATGAGCAGCAAACCTCTACATGCCATTTCGCCCACACGTGCAGAAAATTATCCCGAATGGTACCAACAAGTTATTACAGCTGCTGATTTAGCAGAAAATTCATCTGTGCGCGGTTGTATGGTCATTAAACCTTGGGGTTATGCAATTTGGGAACGTATTCAAGCGATTTTAGATGCGCGCTTTAAAGCAACTGGACATGAAAATGCTTATTTCCCCTTACTTATTCCACTTAATTATTTAGAAAAAGAAGCGCAACATATAGAAGGTTTTGCCAAAGAATGCGCGGTGGTGACTCATACCCGTTTAGAAGCAGATGGGAAAGGCGGATTAAAACCTGCTGGTGAATTGGAAGAACCTTATATTATTCGCCCCACCAGCGAAACTGTAATTGGTGTGCAATTTTCAAAATGGATTCAGTCTTATCGTGATTTACCCGTGCTCATTAATCAATGGGCCAATGTGATGCGCTGGGAAATGCGCACCCGTATGTTTTTACGCACCAGTGAATTTTTATGGCAAGAAGGTCACACTGCCCATGCCACTGAAGAAGAGGCAATTGCAGAAACTTTACAAATGCTTAATATTTACGCAGACTTTGCAGAAAATTGTGCGGCTATTCCTGTAATTCAAGGTGAAAAAACGCCTACTGAGCGTTTTCCAGGTGCAATCAATACTTATACGATCGAAGCCATGATGCAAGATAAAAAAGCCTTGCAAGCAGGCACATCACACTTTTTAGGCCAAAATTTTGCCCACTCTTTTGATATCCAATATTTAGATAAAGAAGGCAAACAAGAATATGCTTGGACAACCTCATGGGGCATGTCTACTCGCATCATTGGTGGCTTGATTATGACCCATAGCGATGATGATGGTTTAGTATTACCACCTATATTAGCGCCATTACATGCGATCATTATTCCCATTTTTAGAAACGATGAAGAAAAAACTAAAGTACTAGATTTTTGTGAAAATTTGCAAAAACGTTTATCGCAATGTACTTATCAAAATGAAGCCATTCGCACTAAAATTGATACCCGTGATTTTAATAGCGGCGAAAAATCTTGGCATTGGATTAAAAAAGGCGTCCCCATTCGCTTAGAAATTGGCCCACGTGATATGGAAAAAAACAGTGTATTTATGGGACGTCGTGATTTAGGCGTAAAAGACAAACAATCATTCACAGTTGATGAATTTATTGAACAAAGTGCAAACATATTAAATGAAATTCAAAATAATTTATTAACCCGCGCAAGAAAATTCCAAAACGATAATTTACATATTGTAGAAGACATTAATGAGTTTAATGCTATCTTCGCAGAAAATGGCAAGAATGGATTTGTACAATGCTACTGCGCACCTGATGATGTTGAAGACATCATTAAACCCATGAAAGTCACCGCAAGATGCATACCTCTTAATCAATCTGGCAAAACAGGTATTTGTATTTTCACGGGCAAAGAGACCAACCGTCAGGTGATATTTGCAAAGGCTTATTAAATAATATTATGGCATTACACAAACACTCTGTTGACAACGCATAGGTTGTAAACAGTTACTGTCAAACTGACAGGCTTGGCCGGGTGTGTTGATGGCTGCAGGCGTTTGTGGCATGAGTTCACCGCACATTAAAATCTGTACAGATTCCACTGTAAACCCCGCTTTGTTGGGAATAATATTTTGCGGCAATACTTCAATATGTTGAATGCGGATAAATTGACCTGATAATGTTGCGGTCTGTTCATGAGCAGATGCAAGTGGAATAATTTCAGATTGCTTGCAAGCAAGTGCAAACACTGCTTGGTTTATGCTTAATAAACTTATCAAGATTAATAAATGCAGTTTCATATTGATATCCTTTTATTCACTGAGTTGCCTTTAATATTTTTTATAACATATTATAGATATTTTATATTAAGGAAATAAGATCATGCCTAAAAATACACTAGTCAGCGTCAATAGTATTATATCCAAATTTGCAGAAATCTTATCATTTAATTCAATCGGTGCGAAAAATGTAGTCTCGGCAAGTACTGTGATTTCCACACAAATCTATGATCAAAATGAGATATCTTATACAGCTGCACTGCTTAATTTTTTTATGGCAAGAGCAGGTCTGCAAGATGAGGTGCGTATTGAAGCACAAGCGGATAAAAATAATAACGGGATTATTCATCTTAGAACTTTTGAACAGCATGCAGATGGTTTGCAAAGTATTATCAAAGATCAACATCAAGAATTTGCAGATGCATTGACGAGCGGACGCCATTATCCTGATCCACATTTTTCTTATATATTCCCTCAAATTGTCAGACCGGAAAAGGACATTAACGGACTTAACGCAGCCATGACTGCATTATATAGTGATAGTTTAGGCTTTAATACGAATTTTTCTTTTAGGCCCATGGCGCATATTGAAAATACAAATCGCACTCCAGGTCTTCTTGCTGCACAAAGAAATCAATTAATTTTATTTCAACCTGATTATGCATTTCATCCTGATTATGAAAACGATAAAAATGGTATTAAAGCGATAGATATAGTAACGAAGACGCATGTTGTAAATTATCTTGCAATAATTAAAAAACCAACATCAGCGGTGATAACTGCAAATACCACAAATAAATTTACAATATAAAATATGGCGATAATTGCATCAGACACTTGCCTGATAATGTTTCAAAATTTCTTGAATAATAGTTTGTAATACATTTTGACTGGATTCATCTGTCAATTCACCGGCGTCGCGCATTTCCAATAAGCGGCGCTCAACGACTTGGGCAACCGATCCATTTGGATATAAACGCGCTAAAATCTTCCGTGCAGCGCTAGGACCGATACGATCATATAAAGAGTTGCGTATATAAGCATCTTCTGCAGTGGTACTAAAAGCCCATAATTCAATGGGCCCTAACGTGTTGGTTAATAATTGCGTATTCATACCTTCTTTAGTGGCAAATTGGGCAAGAAATGTTCCGCCACCTGCACGCGGACCGTGAACACGGGTACGCAATGCTTGTTTAGCCGTATCCGATAGACCGAAAGTCTTTGCTGATTTTTCCAAGGCTTGTGCGGGACCCGCATCCATAATAAAGACTGATGTGGCAAAATCCACCATCACTTCATCAAAATCTTCTAATGCTTGTGAGAGCAAGGCAATTTGTACTTTCCACTTCCTGCCTTCACGCATATCCACTAATACTTGATCGCGTACCGATTTTGCTTTTGCTGTACGATGAAATTCGTCAAAAACAATACGTTTTTGATCTTCCCGAATTTCCAAGATTCGACCACGATGGTAATCACGATAACGCTTCGGCATATCTTGCACATTCTCATTAATTAAATAATAATCACGTCCCAAAATATAACGTGCAATCATATACATCACAGCGGTTTGTCTATCGGCAGCTTCACCACCGGTTTTTGCAACCTCATCTAAATCCAACGACACCACGCGCGATTCACCTAAATCAAATGCGGTGGTGCGCGATAAAATGGGATATTCACGAATCGCGCTTGAAATCATCCGGCTAAATGCTTGAATCAAACTCTCACCGGTGGGCGCAATAATTTTACCAAATAAATCTTCTACTGCAGGTGTACGACATATAGCAGCGACATCTGCCAATAAAGGCACCGCAAAACGTTGTGCTAATAATGCTTCATGTTTATGGCCTGCATCAAATAAAGCATCCGTCACTTCCCACCAGGAAGTATGTTCATCAATTTTTAATTCTAATTTATAAAGTATATTATCAACAATTTTATCTACATTCGCTGCATAACGATGTGGATTTTGTGGATCGGAAGCAAGTTTATAGACTTCATCAACCACCATGCCGACCATATCAGAAATACCATCATAAGCACGTTCAGCACTCAAAGGTGTTGCCAATAAGGTTAAAAAATTCACCAAGAAACTACGCTCTAATGGCGTAGGAAAACGTGCACCTAATTGAGTATCAAAAGGATTAATCGCATATTCCGGCGTCATTCGCAAACGATGATAAGCCACTAAATGTTTTTTAGCAGGTGGTAGCGCTTCTTTTAACAAAGAAATTAAACCGCTACTGGATGGGCCTACATCAATAATTGCAATGCGTGGCAAACGTTCTTGCCCAGCATTTAAACAAAGCGCTAAATTAATTGCATTCGATAATACCGATTTACCCGAACCTGGACGGGCATAAATTAAATCAATCCAGGTGGTTTGCATAGAAGAACCTGGTTGATAAGGCCATAACTTTCCATCTGGAGATCGTAATAATAATGCACCATGCTGCCAAGGCGATGATGGACGTGCAATCGGTAACATATAAACGACTTCAGATAACGGTGCAACAGAAGGCGTGGCAAGACTACCTGAGGACAAGGCTAAACTACTGGAAACAACCGCACCAAAAGGATCCCCTGATACTTCAGAGACTTCACAATAACCCCAACCTTGAACTGCTTTTGCTAATTCTGCAGCACGAACTTTTAATAAAGGTTCATT
Organism: Gammaproteobacteria bacterium; assembly: GCA_013289085.1. GTDB lineage: Bacteria > Pseudomonadota > Gammaproteobacteria > JABCZS01 > JABCZS01 > JABCZS01. The sequence continues at coordinate 15,643 of JABDAR010000008.1, forward strand.
GTCAGCAGGTGCCCAAGTCGTAAGCGATACTCTTAAGCGAACAACAGCATCATCGGTGCTGGTCTCAAAATATTGTAATAGCGCTCTTGAATCACTGATCATTGGATTGCTGCTGGAAGCAAAACTTAAAATCGCAGCAATAGATGCTTTAAAACCAAGTGAAGCTAAACCATTACTCTCCACCATAAACGAAATCCGCCACGGAATTTTTGCTGCGACGACCCGATTAAATAAATAGGTAAATGATTTTACTTCTTTAGGAAATAATTCAATAAAGAGCGGTGCGTAAATGCGATCGCCAATACGGCAAATACGTAGATTTAAATTTTCACCGTCACGAGGTAGAATTTGAGATGACAATGATGGCCATAATACTTCAGAGACATCGCGCTTATGTAATTTTAATTCACGCATAGGGATACGATCACCCGGTAAATAGGGACTCCATTGTTTATCAGTAAACTCAGGATCTATGGTAAAACGTGCTTCTCTAATCACCGTATGCGCATCTAATAATTTAATGGTGAGGCCTAATGTTTCAAGTTCGGTCAATGTGGCGCGAGTGAAAGATTCATGCACTTCGCGTAATTCTGGCGTGGTTGCAATCACACTTTGTGCATAACGCATCGGTGGAATTTTTTGTTTTTTAATAGTCTCTAATTTTCTTTTATAAGATGCTTTTTGTTGTTGACTTGACATGCTGGTCGGAAATGTCCAGAGCACAATAAATGTTTTTTCTTCCGCACAATATTGGCTCAAGGTTTGCAAACGTTCATTAAATAAATCTTCAAGCTCTAACTGCAAGCGTTTAGCCGTCGCAACTGCAGGCGCTAACACTTGTTGAATTTGTTGTTTTGCCGCTTCATTGTCATATGAAAATAAAATTTGAGCGCCATGACCGGGTCTTGACAGGGCTGATTGTAAGGCATGAGAAACACCCGTATGCAAACGTTGAAATTCTTCGGATCCTACTAAAAATTGCGCACCGTCCATTTTAATGACAGATAACAACGATCCATCTCTTGCCACTAATGTATGCGCATTATCAATGGCTTCTAGATCACAGTAGGAGCCAGCCGTTTGCTTCAATGAATTAGTGAACCATTCTAGGAATGAATCGACAGATTCTAAGACCGGTTCAAAAAAATTAGGCATTTTAAAAATCATCCATATCTGTGTCGCTTGCTTCTAGCTTGGGCAGTATCAAAGTCGACCAATGCGCTATTTGTTCAGTAAAATGCTGTTGATTGGGTAATAAACGCAAAGGCAACATTGCTTTTTTTTGAGCATCTTTTCCCATATTTTGTGTATCCAGTAAAGATTGACCAAATAAATCAGATATGCTGGCGTCTTTACCAAAAAGTTCATCTACCGGTTGCATCAATTGTCGTAAATTACGATACAATGATTTAGCGGTTTCAACATAAACCGTCTTAGATGCAATTAAACAAAATAACACCCGCACCACATGCATTAATTCTGCTTGTGACATTTGAGGGAAAAAAATAACTCGATTTTCTCGCCCTAAAACGCCTAAAAAATTACATTCAATACACAGTGCGCAACAAGTGGCCAAGTTCGACAGTTCATTTTGGCGATAATTGCCGTTTATATTAGCTACTTCTTGATGCACTAAATCACGGAAACCACAATACTGACATTTATATTTATCCCGAATAAACACTTTCTGCGCAATCTTTTGGAATTCGCTATGTTTGCGCCTGGCTTTAAACAGGCGCCAGCCATCCAGATTTGCAGAAAGTGTTAATGGATACATCTAGTTTGCCTATTCATTAAGGTTCAAAAATATCCCCACCTATTGATGTACCGGTTTTTGCACCTGTACCAAAGACAGTGACACCTGTTGCTTCAATCATGGTCGGTAACCAAACCAAACCAATACCGATAAATAACAGCATAAAACAATGACCCAAAGTCACCTGTGCAGGGTTATCTTTATGTTGCTTAAACTTTAAAACACCCGCGCTTGCAAACCCAATACCGGATACGTAACAAAGCGCAACAATTAAATCAATGATTTGCGCAACCGAACTCGTAGCAGTTTCGGCCAAATCACCTAGAGTTTGCTCGCCACCTGCTTGCGCAAACATTAATATGCCACCCACACTCCATAACACAATACTGGTTAAAAAAAACTTTATTCTCATAATCTACCCCTTATCTTTAAACATAAAACCCAAATGTATTCATCAATACCCTAACAAATGCACCTATATGATACGCAAATATACCGCCCACTATATGTGTCAAGCCTTTACCCACGGTTGTCTGACTACCTTGCTCCCCAGATTTCACTATATAGTACCAACCTCGAATAAACGCAATAATACCGACTAAACGAATCACTTCAAATGCAATCTCAATGACTGTATCGATCTCATAACCATATGTCGGATTATACGATAAAGGACTCGTTGTACCCCAAAAAGTATAGGTGGTGACATCAATTAGAGTGGGCCACCAAACCAATCCCGCGCCCACTAACATTTTAACAATTGGACCACTGAGATCCGATTGTGAACTCATCATCGTGCGAGCATCAGCCATTGATTTCATATTATACAAAGCATTAGAAATCAAAAATATGCCCAGCAAATACGTAGAAGCTGTTACCAATATACTGAGCCCTGATAAGGACTCTGCAAAAGCTAAAAGAATACCTAGTAAATCATTATTCATAGGCAGTCTACTCTTCTTCGCGGAATACAGTCTCCGAACTCATCGTTACTGTGCCAGCAACTGGATCAATACTCATCACGCGACCATAACCTGGAACATCATCACCACGTGCCACACTTATTAATTCACCTGATTCGCTCATGAGCCAAGCACGTCCTGGAATTGCAGCTTGCACCACCATAGGTATAGGAATCATTGATTTTGCTTGCATGGCTTGACGACTTAAATTAGCAGCACGTTGAGTTTGCTCTGAAACAGTGATATGCAATTTAACTTCATCTGCAACAACGCCTACTTCTGCTTCCACAGCATTCATACGTTGATTTAAAGCATTTAAAGCAGTAATTTGTTTATCTAATGCTTCTAAGCGCGTTAATGTATCTTGCAAAGTACTTTCTTCATCTGCAATTTTTGAGATCATTTGTTCCATTTGTTCTAAACGAACATGCGCACCTTGCAATTGCGTCAGCTGATCATTTAATACATTCATCGCTTGCTCAATCGTATTTAAACGTTCATCAATTTGACGTGTTTCTACGCTACTACCGGTTGCCACAGGAGTTATTTGTTTTGCAGAGCTTAGATTTGCGGTAGGAACAGGTGTAATTTCCTGATTACCTGAACCTTGCAATAGCTTATAACCACCATAGGCCATGACTAGAAAAATAATTAAAGTAAACCAAGGATGGCGCTTGAAAAAGTTGCCTTTTCTTTCCGTTGTCACAGGTGGTAACACTGCTTCTGAATCAAGGTCTAAATCTAGATCAGTATCTGTAGGGGCTTTTGAAGTGTCAGCCGTATTTTTATTTGAAAAAAAGTCTTCATCAAAATCAGTATCTGGAAATGGTTCTTCTTTGGGTGTGTCCATATCAGCATCTGGATTAAAGGGTTCTTCTTTAGGTATATCAAAATCATCGTCCAGATTAAAAGGTTCTTCTTTAGGTGTATCAAAATCATCATCCGGATTAAAAGGTTCTTCCTCTTTTGGCATGTCATCAGGTTTTTTCATAAATTCTTCAGAGAATTCATCAGGAAAATCATCGGTAAAATTAAATTCATCAAATTCACTGACGGGTGCTTTATTTTCACTTGGATTGTCGTTCGACTGTTCATTTTCGAACTCATTCTCGTCAGTATATTTTTTTTCGTCGTCCATTTCCCTTACCTCATTTATTCGTGTTCGTATTCACGGGCGTCGTTGGTGCTTGCGCAGTGTTGGTTGGCACCACTGGCGTAGCCCCTTCTGCTGTAAAATCTTGCATAAATAACAGCCCTATTCCTGTACCGCTATCCACAGTAACCGTTGGGGGTTTATCGAATACATCTCCCAAATGTTCACCCCAAGCTTGCCCAACTGTGCCAAGTCCCACTGCTATCGCATCTTTTGTTGTTACATCTGCAGATTGTACAACCAATAATGTATTGGTATTCTCGGGTTCAACAACAGGTTGCGTAATCCCTGCTAAAAATGCTTCCCCCATACCTTCTAAGAAGGCTGATGCAAACAAACTGCCGTAGCGAAGGAAATAATGATTATCCACACCTGTTGCTAATGCAGTACGTGCAGTTTCTGCATCCACTGCCACTGCATTTAACGGTAAGCTGGCAGGAAATTCAGGCGAACTCAACAAGGAGAAACGCAACATCACTGCATCTTCTTGTAATTGTAAATCACCGATTACTTTAGAACCCTGCAATGGTCCTTGTACAATTGTCGCTAATACAGGTCCGGGATTATCACTATTGACCTCAGTATCAAGAACCGCAAATACAATAGAACCTGCTTTATAAAGTACAGGCCCTGCAGAAGTTTCACTTCCTGTGCCATTAAGACCTTCTTGTCCTGGTATTGTTTCAGGAAGAGTGACACCTTTTACATAACTTTGTACCCCAGGTTTCCAATTTGCAACCACGGTCATCGATTGGCTACGTAGTAATGCTTCAAAGGCTTGTTGCATCGCTTGTTGTTCAGCTAAGCTACGTTGTTGCGCTGCAGCAGCTTGTTCAGCCGTTAATTGTGCAGCACGTGTTTTTTGTTGTTCTTCTAATAAACGACGATAAGCGTCTTGATTATTTTCAGCTGCTTTAACTGGCATAACAATGCCATTACAAGGTTGACCCTTGCGATCTAATCCTTCTTTATTACAACCATTTCGATCAAAACCATCTTTATCAAAACCATTTTTGTCAAAACCTTCTTCATTCAAACAAAGTTTGCCGTTTTTATCTAGGCCTTGACGATTACAGCCATTTTTATCAAAACCATTTTTATCAAAACCATCTTTGTCAAAACCATTTTTGTCAAAACCATTCTTATCAAAACCTAAGTGATCATAACCTTCTTCGTTATAACCATCGACGTCATAACAAGGATTACCATTCACATCTAAACCTTCGCGGTTACAACCATTACGATCAAATCCATTTTTATCATACCCGTCTTTATCGTAACCTTCTTTATCATAACCATCTTTGTCAAAACCATCTCTATCATAACCATCAGCATCATAGCCTGCTGCATTATAACCATCACGATCAAAACCTTTAGCGTCATAACCATTTTGATCATAACCTTGCGCATCATAAGTACATTCCGCACAAAACTCTTGCCCAAAACTTAAGTTGGCTTGATTTTCACCCTGTTGATTAATTAAGCGGGGAATAGCGGCTTCACCAGATTTTTGGGCTTGTTGTGCTAAACGTTCGTTTTCAGCAAGCTGCAATTTAGCATATTCTTCGTTATATGCACCTGTACCTGCTAAAGAAGCAATTTCACCGATTTGTTTTGCTCTGACCTCAGCAGTCACTTCAGGGGGTTGTGTTTCACGCGTTGTTGTTAATACTAAGCCAATAATCACTATTGCAATCAGACCCACGACTATCAACAATGTCCGGGTTTTGATATCGCTCAGTCGATTAAAAAGGCCGCGCAATTTTTTTCCCATATTAGAGCCCTTCTACTTTTAACGTAATAGATTCACCGCGTTGTGACGCTAAAATCATCGGTGTCACGGGTAATTGATAAACATGTGTACCATCTGCACTCGATAATGTGGCCACCCAACCTGGAGAAAGCAAAGTTAATGGTGTACGCACATAAAGCTGATTATTCCATAACCACGCTTGCGCATCGCCACCGGTAATATTTAATATTTCACTGTCTTGTGGTGCAATCCCGTCTAATAAATTCATTAAAGTCGCACTTGCATTCTGTGGTAGCGCGCCACCAATAATAGAACCGCGCGCATTAGGACCACGACCTTGCACACGAAAATCAACACGATAATCTACTTGTCCTTGATCGGTCACGATAGTTAACATGACGGGTGTTGGCATGCCTTGCAAGGTCACAGCCATATTTCCCGTAGCATAAGGTTTTTGGCCTTGAATCATTAATAAATTACTTTTTTGATCCCATTGAATATTAAAATTATTAGGGTTACCAATACTATAAGCGCTGACCGGCCAAGGCGCACCTGTTTCATCCATAAATACCACGGAAGAAACATAACCCGTTGATAAACGTAAAACCGGAGGCGTGCTACCTGGTGATAAACTTACGCTTTGTGAAGTAACTGTAGGCTGTGGAACAGGTTGTGCAGGAGCTTCCATGGCTCTTTGAGTCGTTTCATGGGCCTGACGTAAGGCTTGAATTTGTTCAGGCGTCATAGGATACATTTTTTTTAACATATTTTCAAAAGCAGGGTCTTTTGCAGTGCCATAAGTAGAATCATTAAAAAATTGTTCTTCTGTTTCTGGATCATTCATGGCTTGTTGCGGCGTTATTGCAGGCTGTCCATCGGCCAAAACATTAGCCGCATTTTTTGCATTCATTGTATGAGGTGGAATCTGCGCATTCTGTACATTTTGTGTATTTGCAAGTGGTGGCAAATTCACTTGGTTACGTTCAGGATGTGGCGCTTGTGCCTGAGCATAGGCAACCGATAACAATAAGATGAGTGAGATAATGCCAGTTATCCATAATCGAATCATAATTTCCTGTCCTCAACCACAAATTGGGCAATCGCAATACCTTGTGGCTTATCTTTAGTTGGAACACGGGAAATTAACATCGTCACCAAAATCGGCTGTTCTAAGGTTTCATTCGCACTCACGTAACTTATCAACATTGGAATTTCGATTTTCCAAGCATAACGGCCTTTAATAAGACCATGCTGAACGATCACGGGCACTTCGGTCACCACGCCTTTAACCACTAAACGTTTGCTCAGTACCGTATCGAGATTACCTGATTGTTGCAAGGCTTCTAAATAATTATCAAAACCTGCCGCAGTAAAGTATTGCCGCATTTGTTGTAAATCATCTTGGTAATCTAAGAAATTATAAGAAAAGGCTGCGATAGCTGCGCGTGAAGACCACATGAGTAACATTTCTTCATCAACTAAAGGTTCGTATAAAGGTTGAATTTCGATTAATGTACCATCGGTTTGAGTGGCAAAATAAACGGGCGCAGGTTTTGTATAATACTGCAATACCACAATACAAATTAATAATATACTGACCACGATGGAACCCAATAAAGCCAGCATGGTATTACGATAGCCATCACGATAAAAATGATTGCGTAGCCGTACGAGCTCTAAACCTCTGACAGTATCAAAACCATCAGAAGCCTGCGCTGCGCTGACCTGTTCTTTGGGATCCGTCGCCATAATACCTCTTAATATTTCACCCTAGTTAACCACCAGGGTTTTGCCACTTTCCTTGGGCCTGAAAACACGCCGCGTAAAAACCGCAGAAATACTCGCACACTAAAACCATAATGCTCTAACAATGCAAAAAATATAATTGTGACCAATGCAAGACCTAAAGTCCACCACCTTGGAATAAATAAGCATAGCAACAAAGGAAACATTGCGCGATAGTCTACAATAAAAAACCGCACAGTTCGTGCACTATCTCGCCAATGCGCTGTTGGACTTATCGGTTTCATATTCATCCAGATGTAATTAATCTTGCTAATTATAGATGAATATACGATGACCTATGATAAATATCAAAAAATATCTGCTGAAGAGATCTTAAAAACTATTAAGCACTAGGCTTAGGAGTGGCAACACTAGCAGGTTGTGCAGGAGCTTCAGATGCTTTGCCATTAAATTGTGTAGTTACAATCGCACTTGTTGCGGTCGTTTGAGCTGTTGCACCTGTTATCTGTGCTTTTTCTTCTTGTAATAATCCTTGTGCTGTTTTCACAACATGCCCTACCACACCTTGCTTATCAATACCTAATTGAGCACCTTCATCAAAAAGATAACGAATATCTTCAATGAATTTATCCATAGTCACTTCGCCGCGCGCGGGTTTACCAGGAGCAACAGCATTTTCTTGAGTTTGTTGTGCTTGCCCTAAATTAACGGGTTTAACGACACCTGCAGGTTCTGCGTCTTTATTTGTTCTTTCGTTAAGTAATTGTCCAATTGTTCTTTTTTCCACAGTTTATTACCTCTTCACTAATCAAAATCTGTTTGTAACATGGCCTCGCGCACTTCATCATCAAAGACTAACCATTCTCTTTGAGGAACACGACGCCCATCTGTTGTTGGCAACAACCGTTGCCAAATCACGACTCGCATTAATTCTATTAAATCGACCGCGCGGCCATGACGTTCATCTGCAGGAAATGCAGCTATCATCCGACGCATAGTATCTGCAACGCCATTACTGTGAACTGTGGTATAGACCACATGACCTGTTAATGCGGCATCAATTACCGCAGCGATTGTTTCTTTATCACGGGCTTCACCCAGTAAAATATAATTAGGTTTACGGCGAAGGGCATTACGTATTGCTGCCGGAAAATTGGGCAAATTCCCAGGAATTTCATGTTGTGCCATTAGGGTATTAGGTTGTGGCACATTGTCATACACAAATTCGATAGGTGATTCATAAGTTAATACTTTACCGGTTTGCGTTTGTAGAATTTCACGCATAATTGCGGCCAACAAAGTACTTTTACCAGAACCCGTAGAACCTGCAACCACTACTATCCCTTGAGTGGGAATGATACCTTCCAATAATTTAGACGGCAAATTCATATCTTTTAAAAAAGGTGGGTCAATTGGAATGGTCCGCATGGTGATTTGAATGCCTTCATGCCCTTCCACATGGCAACCTGTACCATTCACACGAAAACGATAACGTTCACTACGTGAAGGTTTAATTTCATAATGGGTGTCTAAATCTTTACCGCTTAAAATTTGTGCTGTACCGTTGGCGCCATAAATTAAATTCAAAAGTGCAGCGACTTCACTGTGGGATAATTTATGAGAAGTGACACGACGTAAACGACCGTGAATATCAGCAACGACTTGATCACCTGTTTGCAAGGTAATATCTGAGGCTTCATTTCTAACACAAAATAACAATAATTCATCCAAATCCGCTTCGGTAATCCGCGAAGTTTCCTTTGGATACTTTAATGTTTCTGGTATCGGTGTTACCGTTGGCGTTGTTGTTGTCATCTCTTTCTCTCTTTTATCCCGCTTTTTCTCGGGTTAAGAGAAAAAGCATTTATTCATGTGTGGTTAAAGCCGGATCCCACGTTTTACTATCAGCCCGCAGTGCGGGTAAGGCTTCGATAGTTAAGGTGCGATCATTAATCGCCATCTCTTCACCACCGCCCGTAATCCCTAATTCACGATGTGCAACTTGAGGCGCACTTACCATATTTTGGGCCAGTAACATTCTATAACGCACCATGCCCTGATAATCTCGTTTCAATCTTGCCAAATTCTCAGTATAAATATGGTCAGCTTGTGCTATGCCTTCAAACCAGCCTATTTCTACATATTCGGCCCACACTTCCCTTTCTTCATCCGATTTTGGCCATAATGACTCATCGGGCAAGGGCGGACGTCTTTCGTCCATCAGTAAATAATCCCGCCAAGTCGGCGCTAAAGTCACAAACCGCGCTTGTTTAATAATCCTATAGTTTCTATCGGCAACTCTGAGCACATTTGGAGTGCTTACTGTTAAAGAATCCCGACTTTCGACTAATACCGGTGGCAAAATATTGTCACTTAGAAGCAGAGCATGGAAACTAAAAATGGCATCTAACTGGTCTTCTTCCTCAAACAGGGAGTCATTAATTTCTTCCCCTCTAAATGCCAAGCCGCTACGTGCCCCTAAACTTCTTGCTGTATCCTGAACAGCCTCTAGACGAATACTATTATTATCATCTTCATCTTCAACAGTTCTGACATCCCCTCGCAAGGATTCTAAAGTCGCCAATTCTTCATTGGGATCGGGTAAGATCTCAACTTCGACAGACGCACAACCTGCAATCAGGATTGTGAATAAAAGTGTCAGTGTTCTGTTCATTTTTAGTGTACGCAATGTTTAAATCGACCTACTAGCATTTAATCTAAATAATGTAATTCTATGACCCCAGAATCAGGAAAAATCAATATATCGGCACGTAAATACACTTCTGCTCTAATTTCACGCAGTAATTCATGCGCGGTGATTTTATCATTTTCTATGTTGACTAATACAGGAATGGCAGGCGCACGTCCCATGACCTTCAAACGATAATCCGTTAATGTGGCAATATCACGCAATAAAGGTTCAACTGGACCCGCCCAATCAACATTAAGCAAACGCTTTAATGCAGGATAAATTGGCTCAGGATAAGGTTCTGCCTTAATGCTCACGTCTGTTGGTTTTTTTGCACGTTCTACTTCATACAATGCAACTAAGGATCGATCAATTGAGCCCGCCGCTTCTGCAATTTGTACTTGTGTCATTAAGGGGGGCGGAGAAGGTGTAGGTTCCGGTGCCGTAATTTGACAAGCACTGAGTAATACAGAACAGATGGCAAAACCAATGGTGTATGCCGCACGGGTATGATATTTTAAGAGTGATAACATCATGTTATTTGAAATTCCTATAAACGTTGCAGTGATAAGCATAAACTATAGACACCTTGTCAGCAACCCAAAACTGTTATAGATTTTCTAAACAGGTATATGGAAATAAGGGAGAGCATCATGGTTGATATGGGTCGTGCATTATTATTGGTTGCACAAGAAATGAAGTTGGGCTTTGTCCTGCACGGTAAACCTTTAACGCTTGATGAAGTGTTTGCTGAAAAAGGTTTGCTTCCCTCTTTGATGCGCAGATCCGATCAGTTGTCTTCTTTTTGTTTAGGTTATGGTTTAGGCTTAACCTTTGAAGAAACACCTTCTGCTCGTTTGGGTGTGGTAGTCAAATATAATGATGAAATACCCAATGCCATGCGTCTTATGTGTGCAACAGAAATTTTATTTGAACTCGCTGAATCAGCTTCTGATCGCAGCAAAATTGCCCTTGATGATCTGATGTATGACTAAAGGACTTTTCACATGCTAGATAACCAGGATATTAATATTCATAATATTCCGCCTATTGAGCCGGTGCCAGTGACTCAAGAATGTATTGTTGCAACCGCTCTGCGTTTTGATTTACCTATTTTGTTATTACATACTATTTTAAAAGTAGAAGGTGGCGAAGTCGGCAAAGTCAATTACAATACCAATGATACTTACGATATAGGGCCCATGCAGATCAACAGTATTTGGCTCGATAAATTTCAACCTTATGTGACGCCTTCACAAATTCTCTATAATGGTTGTATTAATGTACAAATTGGGGCTTGGATTTTACGATCCAATATTAACAAAGCCGAAGGTGATTTTTGGAAAGGAGTCGGTAATTATCATTCAGGGACACCACACTTGCATCGTAAATACCAAGAAAAAGTATACGCTATGTCTAATCAACTCTTAAAACAGGACTAAACCATGCCACCACAAGGCGGAGGAGGAGGTCAAGGTGACCAAAATCAAGGGCTTGATTTAATATGGGGCGTTGCCTTTGTCATTATTGTTATTTTAGCACTCTGGTTTTTTGCAAGAGGACCTATTCTTCAAGGTGTTTTTGTTATTAAATTACTCGAAATAAAACTCATTGGGTTTTTCACCCATAACTTAGACCCCGTACGTGATGCCATTATTTATTATCAAGGCGATCCTACCCTGGTTAATATTCAGCAACTTGGCACTTGGTTTAAGCTCATTGGCCTCGAATTACGTTATGTAGTAGCAGGAATTCTGGTGGTATTGGCTGGCATACTTTATTTCACCCATCCGACCCTGAAATTTAATCACGTATTTAATATGAAAACTTTGCGTGATGCAGAACAAGTCAATTGGCCACAAATTACACCTATTATAAAAGAAGACTTGGTCAGTCAAGATATTGATGAAGGTAAATGGGCGATGAGTCCATCCCCCATGCAGTTTGCAAAAAAATATAGGTTGTTGGAAGTATTAACACCGGCTGCAGCCAAATCATATATGCAAAATAAACCTGAAGTTCGGGTTATAAAAGATAGAGCAGAACAAGTATTTGCAAGACAACTAGGCCCTGTCTGGCGTGGTCTTGAAAGAGCGCCCATCCATGCCCGCGCACTTATGGCTGTATTTGCTGCGCATCATAATCAAGATAAAGAGAATGTCGCAAAACTAATTAATCAACTCGCCATCAGCGCCGGTGAAGGTAAAATGGATTATTCCGGTGTAGATGAAGTGTTAAAAAAACACTATCAAACCAAACAAATTCAGCAAGCCCTGCATAGCCATGCTTATCTTTATGGGGTAATGGCTACTATGCTAGAGGCAGCACGTACCGCTGGGGTGCTCAGTAGTTCTGATTTTATTTGGTTAAAACCTTTAGATAGACCGATGTGGTATGTGATTAATACTGTCGGACGCAGAACTTGCATGAGTGAAATTGCAGGATCTGTAAGTCACTGGATGGCCGAAAAAGCCATGAACCGTAAACTCACCCAACCCATGGTAAAAAATGCCGTTAAAGGATTAGAGCTTGCCATTAAAGATATTATTTACACCCCTGATGAACCCACCCCTCAAAAGAGAGGTAAATAATGGCGCGTCATATTCGTGGATTAGAATCTAGACATGAACAAAAACCACAACAATTATTACGCGATACACGTCCTTTAACCAGACGATTTTATGATTTTATTCGCGACCCTAATAGTGCAATGATGATTCTTGTGGCTCTTGCCCTTGCAAGCTTTTTTCTGCCAGGTGCGAATGATATTTTTTTACTCTTGGGTATTATTTTATTTTTCTTGTGTGAATTTAAACATTCTTCTTTACCCTTTCGTCTGCCACAACGATCCGGCATTCTTGATTACAACGATTTGAAACCAGGAAGCGGCAAACCTAATAAAGCCAGAGGCATTTGTTTTTACGGTAATGAAACTTCAAGCGGCGAAGAGTTATGGTTTAACAACGAAGATATGCGCACGCACACCCTGATTTTCGGTTCAACCGGCGCCGGTAAAACCGAAACATTAGTCTCTCTTGCTTACAATGCGCTAGTACAAGGCAGTGGTTTTATTTATGTCGACGGTAAAGGTGATAACTCTTTATTTGCCAAAGTTTTTTCTATGGCAAGAGCGATGGGACGCGAAGATGATATTTTACTGATTAATTTTATGACCGGTGCCCGCGATATCGTCGGTCCGCAAGCTAAACGTATTTCTAATACCATGAACCCATTTTCCCTCGGATCTTCAAGTATGTGCGCACAATTGGTCATCAGTATGATGGACTCTGCTTCTGGGAGCTCCGATGGTGATATGTGGAAAGGTCGCGCAATTTCATTTGTAGAAGCCTTGATGCGTATTTTATGTTATGCCCGCGATAAGGGATATATTTTGTTGGATGCAAACAGTATTCGTCAATATTTCCATTTACCTAAATTAGAATCAATAGTGCTCGATAAAAAATTTCCTGTTGATAATGAACGCACTGTGAGTATTGAAGATGCACCCGATGTGGTATTAGATCCTATTACTAACTATTTACTGACGCTGCCTGGTTTTGATAAAAATAATAAAGGCAAACAACGCGGTGAAGTATTTGAACAACACGGTTTTATCGTTATGCAATTGACCCGGGTATTCACCTCACTTGCGGATACTTATGGTCATATTTTGCGGGTTGATTTACCGGAAGTCGATTTTCGTGACGTAGTGTTAAATCGTCGTATATTAGTTGCGCTCTTGCCCGCGCTTGAAAAATCGCCAGAAGAATTATCAAACTTAGGTAAAATTATTGTAGCCTCGCTCAAAGCCATGATGGCTTCGGGTTTGGGAGAAGCGGTTGAAGGAACTTACGCCGAATTGATTGAGAAAAAAGTAACGACCGCACCCACACCATTTTTATGTATTTTAGATGAATATGGTTATTACGCAGTAAAAGGTTTTGCGGTTGTACCTGCCCAAGCGCGGTCATTAGGCTTCTCGGCAATTTTTGCTGGACAAGATTTACCTGCATTCCAAAAAGCTTCGAAAGAAGAAGCCTTATCTATTGGCGCGAACACCAACATTAAAATCGCCATGAAATTAGAAGATCCTATAGAAACTTGGGACTTTTTTAATAAAACTGCAGGGGAAGCTTTGGTGACCCAAACTGAAAGTTTCCAAACCAATCAAAACAGTATGACCAATACTTATTTAGATACACGCAGTGCAAGAGTTGAAAAACGTGCACGGGTGGATTTATTGGATCTTAAAGATCAAGACATGGGGGAAATGCATATTTTCTTCAAGTCAAAAATTGTGCGCGCCAAATCATTTTTCGCAAATCCAAAACCTGTGAAAAAAATGCGTCTTAATCAATTTTTAAAAGTAAAACCACCGAGTGACGATGAAATCGTTGAATTGCTCGATAGATTAGTCCATTTTGAAAAAGTATTTAAATCACCCGAATTATTAAATATCACTCCTGTTATGGATGAAGATTTGCTATTTGTATTAAATAGTATGCAAGAACATATTAAGCAACCTATAGATGATCGCACCATTACCGGCGTAAAAGCCCTTTATGATAAACAAAATTATGTAGCGCCCATAGTCGATGAAGAACTTGAAGCCGCCATTTCAGGTATGGATATCTTAACGCAACCCCTACCCTCACTCGAGGAAATGGAAAATATCGATCCTTTAGAATTACTCAATATGCCCACTTTCGCAGGTGCATTATTGGATAAAAATGAAGTACGTAAACAAGTGGAAACCATTGAACGTTTCTACGGTGTACCGCGTGCTAGAACCTTAGAAGCTGCAGTAAAAATTCTAAAGGATTTACGTAAAGCTACAAAATATCCACCAGGTGCCGTGCCACCACCGAATAAAGAATCTGTCATTGCTTTAATGAATGAGCTTTCAGAAAAATATGAAAAAATGAAAGAAGGTAAAACTGAAGAGAAAACTTAAAAAAGTTTATTCGGTTTATTTCTCATGCAATTATAAAAATCATTCATTATACGAGTTGCAGTTTCATTGATAGGGCTCCCTGCTGTATAAGCATGACGGGTAAAATTTCTAAAATGATCAATAAGCAAAGTAGTATTTACTGATTCTGCTAATTGAGTTAAATTAAAATATTGACTAATGCTATCAACATCCCTAGATTTTAAGCATTGCGTGAGTAAAGATGAAGTCAACCATGTGTTTTCTGGAAATGCCGCTTGAAAACCTAGCAATGAAAATCCAAACACAATTTGACCGCGTGCGTACTGTGCAAATTGATTGGTCGTTCCCCATACTTTTTGGCACACACTCTCAACACCGTATTGCATCAAGCGCGCACTGACATACTCTATAAATGAATAGATCGCAACTGAAGATAACTCCTCTTCTCTAAAAGCCATATTCATCCCTACATATAGGACAAGCGGAAGAAGTTCTTTTAAAATTTTTTCAACTAAAGCATTGACCTTTGAATCAGATGTTAATCTTGAACAATCAATCATGCCCCCTGCTATCAAGATGGAATTACTGGCTAAATAATTTCGCCATCCCATGGCTGATGAGTTAGCATAAAAAATAATGATTGAAAGAGCGATTTTTGCAGCTTCTGCATACACATAATCATCTACAGAAGATTTTTGAATGGACTCTAAAATCAGATCGCTAATTTGATACATCGGAGAATGATGCATTAAAGATTGCAGCACAGGTTCATCAATACAGAGATCTTGAAGGAATTTTTTTTTTGCAGATTTTAAATCATTTTTATTTAGTTGCAAACAACGTTTTGCATAGCCTTTGATAAATACTGTCAAATTAATGTTTTGCTGTCTAAACGATTGAATGCGCTGTTTACGCGGATCCAATGCAACTTCAATTGATTCCAACATATCTTGTGGAATAACATTAAAGTTGTTGCAATTCTTAAAAAGATAATCGAGAATCTGTTCTCTCATTTTTTCACAATTTATTTGAATTAGAATTAATATTTGAATTAGAATTAATATTTGAATCCTGATTATCAGACATGTCAATTAATTCGGCTAATCTTGGTGAAGTTCTTTTTACATTATTGCGAGATTTTCTGTTACATAAACCCCAAACATTACAGCATGGGTTCGTGGAAGTATCTTCTTCTAACTTTTGTGTAATTTTATCTGCAATTTTTGTAATATTGGCTTCACTCTCATTTAAATCAAGCATACTGCGCTTAAGCGGTAACCCCCCAAAAGCTAAATAACATAAAATACGCATGGATAAATGCTCATCTACATCTTGATAACCTCTAAGCTCGGATGCAAATATTTCGGCTATTCTTTTGAGCTCTTCATTTTCTCTAGTGGTATAAAAAGGTACAAATCGAATGAAAAAATTATATTTTTTAAGAAATTCATCATTGATGATGCCTCTTATCGGCATAGTTATGAATTCGCCTTCTTCTATTCCTGTATGTTGATTTTTTTTCTTACGTTTGATTATCACTTTAGTTTCGAGTATATCAATTAATGCCGCAAATTTAGAACCGGAATTACTGTCAAAACTGAAATAACCAAAACCCTGCCCATACCATCCCGAACGCTTTACAAAATTTGCAAATGGATTGATGTAATGTCTAATAAAGTCTTCAAACCTTTTTTCAGCAGTGACAAGGCCAACAATCCCACCTACAATTTTTATGATTTCATATGCTTTATTTAAGGAATTTTGTTTATTCGGATTCGTTTGGGGAGCTGATGGTGCTGGTGCAATTGTGTATTGAATATTAACGGGAAGAACAGGTAGAGTATTGTAACCATCGGTAAATCCTACTGATAAATTAGGATCTTCTCCACTACCACCTGGAATAAAAAATAATACTGGGTCGGTGACATTATCAGCTTCTGCTTGAGAAAACGATATGATGCGATTGTTAAAATCACCTTTTCGATAAATACCTGCATGCGTATTACCGTATTCCAAACTATAAATTTGCGCTGATGTTGGGCTATTGCTATTGATGACATCGAAATTAATATTAGTAATGGGGATAGGTGTTCTATCATCTGCATTTTTTGCATAATAAGTAATTTGCCGCGCAATTTCTTGCGGTGTTGGAAAAAAGAATACATTAACATTCACAGGTTGCGAGGGCTGCCCATCATATGAAGAAACCGCTACAGTAAATTGCGGATCATTATTGCCACCCAATTGTTGCACCCAAACTTGATTATTTTCATTAAGCGTATATTGCGTAATACCTTGCTCTGTTACTGTGCCATTGACAAGTTCTGCAGTCGCGGCACTTGGATTTAAATTGCCAAGAAAAACATTGAGTGAATTCGCAGGCACATTATCTTGGGTTTGAATATCAAAAATTAATTGCGAGCGATTGTTTTGCCCAATATATAAATAAACATTGCGTACTGTGGGAATAAAATTTTGTGTGACGACATCTACAGGTATTGAGGTATTATAGGTTTTACCACTATCATCCGTGATTGTCAGATCCATATTACCTGATTGTCTTCCATAAGCTTGCACATAACCTTGCAATTTGCACAGCATATTATTCATATCGTTGAAACAATTGCTACCATTTGTTGTTAAAGTGAGGGTGCCCATATTGGCATCATAGTTCACTGCTGCATTGGCAGGCACTGCTGCAGTTGTCGATAATGTCATAATATTTGGCGCAACGGTTATTGTTGCTGTGATTTGATTTTGTTGGTAGGTTGTTTGTTCTGCAAAAAAACCTGGGAGATAAACAGTTTGGTTGTTCGCTTTTTCATTGATGGTAATGTTGTTTGGTGTAGCAATAAATGGGTTTTTGCTATAGGTTTGGAAGACAACATTAGTATTACCTTCTTGGTATCCTACGGTAAAACGACCATCGCCTCGATCTACAATAGTCGAAGCTAACTGTGAATAACTATTCGGGTCTATAGGTGTAATATTACCATTTAAAGTATTATCAGGATTCACATTCATTATCAATTCTTGAAAACCTGGGCTTGTATCTGGTGCTGAGATAGAAATACGCAAGCCATTATTTTCTGTAACCATTACACCATAAGCTGTATTCAAATTAAATGTGATACCTTGATTTGCAGTAACATTTATAGGTTTACCGACCAGCTGAAAATTTGGGTAAAAAGTTACATTTTGTATATAAAAATTATATTTCCCGCCTGGTGTTGGTGCAGCTAGATACACTAGTTTACCTTGACCATTGGCAAATCGTGCAGGTTGTACATTTACAGCATCATAATTGGGTAAAGTTGCATTAGATAAATTCACTTCTGCTATATCAGTAAAATTACGCGCGACATTATAACTGCGCTTTACAACACAATAATTATTGTTAATTTTTTGTTGCCAGAAATGTGTACCGCTATTATCTTGGTTAACAACAACTTGGCCGTTAATGTTATTTGAATTGGTAATAGTGCTGACGCGCACTTCTTGTGGATTAAGTGGAGTGACATTATCAGGTCCGTAGGTTTTCCATAGTATTTGGTAATTATTGGTGTTGCCATTGATATCACATTCAAATAGCACTTCAAAACCACCGCCTTTGCGCCCGGCACCTCTTGGATTTCTTTGGTTATAGCTAGTCCAAAAGGCGATATTTTGTATATTGCCTGCGGATTGTAAGTTGTCAGTATATGGGACGCAGTAGGATTGATCAGATGACGTCACTGTATTGTAACAAAACACAGGGCCTGCTTCTGTAGCAATAATAAAGGGATTTCCTGCATCCCAATTACCGGCGTCCACTGGAATATTAGCAGGTAATAATGGATTGTTATTTTGATTAAAAGAATTTACCAACATTCGGTAATAACCAGAACCTGTATAAGGACCGATAGCTGCTGTTACCATAGCACCATTCACCATACGAAAATTCGGGGTTGCCGTAGCACTATTAATTGGTAACCAAGTTGAAATTTGTGTTCCATTGTTACAGGGGGTTTGCATTGAACGTTTCATTAAATCCGAAGCGGTATTATCTGTTCGTTGATAGTGACCTCTTAAATTGCTAAGTCCTGGCAGTGCCGTCGCAGCTGCCATAGGTATATTTGATAAACCAAAATAAACGCCCGCTCCGACGAGTGTATTATAAGTCCATGTCAGCGTTTGCGTTGCATGCCATGTGAAAGTTTTTTGTGGAGCTTGTGTCGTTTCTTTGGATTTTTTGTGATGACCCATTTGTCCTGTCCTCATTTATTATTAATAAAGACATTTTAAGAAAGTTTGATTAATATAAGCAAGGAGATTTATTTTTTACGTGAGCAATTGACTTGAAATGCTGTGCGATAAAATCTATTAGTTAATAATACAACCTTAGTTAGTAAGATCCTGGAACTGGTTTAGGTTTTCTTAATTCACATTCATAATATTCTTTTTGATTTTTATCTTTTAAGTAATCACAATCTATTTGATCTTCAGGTGGATTTTCTAACAATTTACTTTGTGTTGATCCATATAAACCTTGTTGGGTATCTTTAACAATTTCATTTCTAATATCATTAGATATTGAATCTTGTGAAGAAGGATCTGTAGTGCCACCTGTTCCACCTGTTCCACCTGTTCCGCCTGTTCCACCTGTTCCGCCTGTTCCACCAGTTCCACCAGTTCCACCAGTTCCACCAGTTCCACCAGTTCCGCCAGAATTATTAGTACCTAAATCTACAAGAAAAGTACACATACTGGCGCACCAAGTTAGATAAGGTGTTGATGGATTAATAGTTGTCGCATTTGGATCTGCAGATTTAACTGCCCAAGGACTATTGACATTGCCAATATTAAAGGCATTTAACATTTGATTATCTGTGCCTTGATTAGTCATATTGACAGTGGTTAAACCCACGGCACCACTTCCTGCGCCTGCATTATCTGTAGTTTGCAAAGAAGTTTCAGTATCCCAATAAGCATGGGTAATTTGACCCGTGCTTTGACCTACAAATCCACCTACATTAGAATTTGAAGCAGTCACTTGTCCAGTACTGTAAGCCGAATCAATTGTGCCTGCATTATTTCCGATAAAACCACCGACTTGATCGGCACCTCTTACGGAACCTACAGCAAATGATTGTGTAATACTGCTTTTTGTATCGATAGTTCCAACAGCACCACCTACACCCACATTACCCGAGACAGTTGCATCTGCTGCGGATAATTGTAGCGATGAAGTATTTATTGATGAAATATTTGACATATTCCCCACTAAACCACCCACACTATCATGGCCTGCTACAGTGGAGTTATTGCCAATAAATAATTCTTGTGCAGAACTATTCACCATAGATCCAACAATACCGCCTGTATTATCATATCCTATAATGGAACTATTAGTCACAATTGCATTTTCCAAAGTACTTTTATTTTGCATTAAGCCAACCACTGCGCCCACATTATTCTGATTAGGTGAATTAATAGAGATGTTGTTCAGTTTAATATTTTGTAAAGTTGCCCCATCAGTTACACCAAAAAAGCCAATAGGATCATTTGAATTAAATGCATTAACAAAAGTTAAATTATTAATTGTGTAACCGTTACCATTAAATGTACCTTGAAATGGATTTGCTACGGTACCAATCGATAAAAAATTGAAATTACTTCCATTCGAATTTAAATCTGCACCTAGTGCAAATTTATAATGCGAAACGTTATTAACACTGCCTGATAAATGACTTGAAAGATAATTTAAATCATCCAATGTATTCACCAGCATATACGCATTATATTCCCCCGCTCCATATTCCCCCGCTCCCATTTTTACATATTGCGGACCATTATTAGATAAGCCGGTATAGTCAATTTGTGCAATATTATCAAAACCAGTTTGACCATTTTTTCCTATTCCATTATAAAAAATATTTACATTACCAGTACTTTGGGTAAAATCAATGACACCCACCCCCATACCTTCAAAATTAACCGTACCATTATTAGTCGCCGCATTATCTGCACGTAACGTTAAATTACCCCCTGCAGTATTTGTAATCGCTGCGTTAATATCCACATTATGCGCAGCAGATAATGTTAAAGAAGCATTAGTTCCCCAAGTTATATTATCATTGACAAAAATATCGCCTAAATCATTATTGCCAGGATCTGCAGTGGTTGAAATGGTCACATCAGTTGAATTATTTAACGCTGTATTAATAGGGGTTACTGTATCATTGCCATTATCATTTAAACTAATCGTATAACTGCCAGGATCTAATAACCAACTACCATTTTTACCCCCCGATCCACCCGAAGCATTAACACCTGCACCTGAGACTGTTAAATATTGTTTACCAGATGTTTCAACCGTACCACCATCACCATAATTTTTACCTTGTGCGGAAATAGTGCCGTGAAATTCTGTAGTGCCATCAGACCATACGACTACTTTACCGCCATCACCATTTGTGGTGGCATCTGCCAAAATTATTGTATTGGAATTTACTGTGGTATTTTGTGCATGTGCCATAGTGCCACTGCCTTGATAATCACCACCAATTAATACACTACCACCACCTTCTGCGCCGCTTGCAGTTAATACGGTTTTATTATTCTTACCTACCGTAATTTCATCGCCAGAAATTTGAATTTGTCCGCCTTTTTCACCCTTGTTTAAACCAGAAGCATCTACAGTGCCGGATACATTTACTTCATTAGCACCTGATAAAACAATTTTACCGTTAACATTAGCAATTGATTTGGCTTCAACAATACCATCAACATTGATGACACTGTGTACAGCATCATTAACCGCTTGTGCAGTTAATAAAATACTGCCTGCATTGGCTGTAATTTTGCCGGTATTATCGATGTGATATAAAGGCGCAGCTTGCGCTTCACCAATATCAAAACGAATTAATTCATCACCATACATATCCAACGTCCAGCGATCGCCCGATCCCAAAGCTACTTTTCCTAGGTTAGCTTGAATGACGCCATCATTAATCACACCAGGTGCTACTAATGCAATTAAGCCTTGATCTGCAATCGTTGTAATATGGCCATGATTTACAATTTCTGCATTAGGATCATTGCTGGCAATATCAAAATGAAATTTACCATCCGTGTTATTTAAAAAATCAGCATCTTTAATATCAGCAACACTGGCAACCAGGCTCGCAACATTCACATTGGCATTAGCGCCAAAAATAATCCCGTGTGGATTGATCAAAAATATTTTACCACTAGCGCTTAAATTGCCATCGATATTTGAAGCATGGGAATCATTAATACGATTGAGGGTCACGCCGCCTTTGTTATTGAATTGGACGGACTCACCTTTATTCATATCAAATGAATTCCAATTGATAATCCCTTTATTGCCTTTTTGATCAATAACCACATGACCTTCACCGTCATCATGAATGTTGATATTATCACCCACAGGTTTACCGCCCTTGGGATTGCTATACAAAGGTAAAGATATTGCTAATAAGCTTATAAAGACCCAGCGTTGTGCCTGCATTACTTCTACCGATTTAGTTATTCTTATAAGATAAGTTTATGTTTTTTTGACACTGGATATTTTTTAAATTTATGCTGGTTGGCTTACAACAACCTATGGCCAGCCCAGGTGAGGTCTTGGGTGAAAAAAAATTGTCATAAATGAAGCAGTTATAGTGAGTGGTTGAAACTGGAAAAGTTCCCACTGAATGGTTTTGATTGAAAAAATAGAGTTTATCGTGCTTTGCTGTCAGTAAAGGCTGATTATGCTATCAGCTAATATTGTGCCGTGAAGTAGAAAAATCCCCTGGCATCGTAATTATTGGCTGCATCGACTTTTTTGGTTAGTGGTTGCGCCACTTCTAATTGACCGGTTACAAAGTCTGTTAAATCAAACCGAAGGCCGCCGCCTAAGGAAGTTAGACTTTGCTCAATATCAACGACTCTTTGATAAATTGAACCGCCATCATAACTAATATAGGGTTGAATAAAATTAATTAACCAGCTATCAGGATAAAAGCTTTGGCGAAGTTCAATCCGCCCTGCAAAACCAGAATCACCCGCAATTTCAAAGTAATCATAGGCAAGACCATAATCTTGACCACCCACCCCAAATTCTTCAGCAGCCAGCACAGGATTTGCCGCATACTGTCCTTGTGCACTTAAAAATAAAGCAAAATCCCAAGGTAAAGCTTGTAAACGCGTAGCCGTAGCCGTGACTTTTGTATAATCTTTTGTACCATAAAAACGTGATCTTTCTATGGGAGGTTTATTATTCCCGGTAAAAAGATTTATCCCTTTCGATACTTCTGCAATCAGCAAATTATTGCCTGCCCAACTGTCCATGACATCATAAACAAATCCCATACGTACTGATTCTATTTGATCAAAATATAATAATTCACCGAGCGTATTGGTTTTACTGCCTAAAATATCATAATCTAACCAGACGGATAGATTTTGTTGTCGTTGCCGTAATAAAGGCTCATGGATAGATAATTGCACTGTATTACTATAACCATGCACATCTAATTCCGCTAAGGATGCACCTGGATTAACTTCACTGTACATCCCAACAGCTTTCCAATATGTCCCTGAGCCTCCAAATGGTTTAATATGAGTTAAGGTGGCTGCTGACATTTCATGAACAGGATCTGACACTGTGCCCTCTAATATAGTTTGACTAATATAACCACCAGGATTATTCATTATCACTTCCGCTAAATATTCTGTAGGACCTGTATATACCGTGCCGCGATTATCAACATGCGCGACTGCGCCAAAATCTTGCTCTTCTACTTCTATCGTTAAACGACTTGCACCTTGAGTGCTAGGAGAGGCGGATAAAATACTTTTTACACTCACTCCGGGTAAATCATTCATTAATAGTAAAGCGGTTTCTAGTTCAGATAATTTTAATGGCTTTGATTCTAAAATCGGTTCTGCCATTTCACTTAAAAAATTTTTCAAACCTTCATCATCGGTAATAATATCAATTTGATCGATATAACCTTCTATAATAATAATTTTAATTTTTTCATGAGGCAGAATTTCCTGCGCAGGAATAATCACTCGAGTTAAAATATAACCTTGACTGGTATAAGCATTCTCAAGTCTATCAGCAATCGAGTAAAGCTGAACCAAATTAATTTCCTTACCTATTTCCGCTTCATATAAAGGCAGCAGTTCTTCATCGGTAAGCAAATGTTCGCCTTCAATATTAAACCCATTAAAAGTAAAAAATACAGCCTCACCGCTCGATGGCGCAATAGGTTCACTTGGCATCACAGTCAATATATCTGTAGGTGAATAAGGCTCACTTGGGCCAGGTTGGCGGGATATCTGCCGCTCAGGCTGTACGGTGGGTGGTAAAATATTAATTGCCCATACCATCCCAGTAAATAGGCAACATAACAATAATAAAATTAGGCGCATGTGGAATACCTAAAAGTCCATTTTTAGATTATAATCATAGCTGATTTTTAATAATGCGACATCTAATGATAATTGATACCCAAGAAATAGTTTTAGATAATATTATTGCTAACTTTCCTGGAAATCTTTTTTGGAAAGATAAAAATCTTATCTACCGAGGATGCAATGAGCTGCAAGCAAAATCTTCCGGATATACACGCGAAGAAATGATCGGCAAAACTGATTATGAAATGCCCTGGAAAGCGGCGGCAGACACTATACAAAAAATTGACCAAGAGATCATCCAAACAGGAAATATTGTCACCTGTGAGGAAATTGCTCAATTAGCGGATGGTAAAACAGCTACATTTCTTTCTAAAAAAATACCGCTTAGAGATAAACAAAATAATATTATAGGTGTGATGGGTATCGCTTTTGATATTACCGCAGAAAAAGAAGCTGAACAATTGCAACTTAAAAACAAAGTACTGGAAGAACAAGAAGGTGTGACGCGATTATTAGCCGCGAGTATGGCACATGAATTGCGTACGCCACTACGCGCCATTGAATCTGGCGCAGAGGGGCTTGAAAAATTTTTACCCCTACTATTAGAAACTTATAAAAAAGCAAAAGAAGCCCAATTAGACATTCCCTATATTACACCCATGCATTATAAATCATTAGCCAGCATTGTAAAAAACACTAAAGTTGAAACCAGAGCCGCTTTTGCAGTGGTTGACATGTTATTAGTGAGGACAAATTTATCACATATTGATACCGCAAAATTTACCACCTGCTCGATGGCAACATGTATTGAAGAAGCGCTGCGACGTTATCCTATTAGAAGTGATGAAACGCATCTTGTTCATTGGAAAAAAAGTGATTTTTCTTTTCACGGTGATGAATTATTGATGATCCATATTATTTTTAATTTACTTAAAAATGCACTGCATTTTGTTAAAGCAGCCAATAAAGGTGAAATTCAAATCTGGTGCGATAAAAATGAAAAATATAATATATTACATTTCAAAGATACAGGTCTTGGTATGGAACCCGAAATACTCTCTAATATATTTCAACCTTTTTATACCCGCACGCGCCACGGCACCGGCGTCGGTCTTGCGTTTTGTAAACTGGTGATGAACAGTTTTGGTGGTGATATTAGCTGTGATTCAGTCAAAGGTGAATATACTGATTTTACCATGACTTTCCCGCGTATCTAATATAAAAAACCCCATATCCACAAAGGAATTTTATTGCGGAAGCCTTGTTCGATATCATCAACTGTTAAATAAGCGTGTTGTATATTTTTAATTTGCTGAAAATCTTTATTTTTCCCACCCACTTCAAAAGTATATTTTCTATCAACTAGAAAATCACCGATAAGCGGCAGGTGAATAGAATATTGTGTTTTCAACATGGAAATAAAAAATACTTCTCGCAAGGTACCTTTATCTATGGATTGCCTACCACTTAAAGCAAATAATTGGCAAGTATTTTCAGGATAAATTTTATCTGCTTTTTTTAGCCCATCTATTTTTTTATCATTTTTATGCAATGCTATGATAATTCCAGCTTCTTCAATAATTTTCATATATTGTTTAAGCGTACGTTCGTCGGCAATTTCTAAAATTGTTTTTAGTTCTTTTAAATCGACCGTAAAAGGCACATGCGTGCTTAAAAATGCTAATAATCTTTTCATTTTATCGACACTTGCACCGGATAAGGTAGGATAAATAGCCGGCAAATCGCTTTCTAGTACCGTATGTAAATTTTGCTCTACTGTTAAATAAAAAATATTTTTATCTGGAAATTCTATTGAATAAGGATAGTAACCGTATTTTATATACTCTCCAAACAAAGGTAAAATATTTAATGATGCGGCACTAATAGTTTTAACAATATGTGCAGAAAATTTTTCATGTCCAGATAAAATATCTTCAAAACTAATGGATGAGAAGGTAATATTATGCCAAAGTTCTAGATACTCTCGAAACGACATGCCCTGCATGGTATATACGATGGCACGTCGTGATAAATCATGCGAGCCACTATGAATGGCGAGCGCTGAACTCCCTGAAGCAAACATACGTAACTTCGGAAAAGTATCATAAATACTTTTAAGCTCTTGCGACCAATTAGCATATTTATGAATTTCATCAAAACAAATACAAAGCCCACCTTGTTGAGCAAAAGCTTCCGCTATTTCATACAAAGAAAAATTTTTTACCAAAAAATGATCAACAGGAACATATAGTATTTGTCGCGCAGATAAATTAAGGCCCCGCAACAATTGGACCAAAACCGTAGACTTGCCCACACCTCGCTCCCCGCGAATAATGGTAAATCTATGCTCAAAAGTATGTTGTTTTATAAAATAGCGGATATAGGGCCGATATTGCAGCTCTAGAAATTGCTCACTTAGGGGAAATAACACGTCTAACATACCGACCTCATTATAGGATTTCAATACTATTATAATTGAAAAAAATAGGATTGCAATACTATACAGGTCCATGACCATCTGGGAAAGGCCTCCTGCTGCTCTGCGTTACATGGACATCATAACGCCAATATTGATATACTTTTATTATTCAACACCTGAAAAAATAAGAAGGACTTTTAACCAAAGAATACATTAATGCAACAAACTGAAGCTTTTCATTTATTAAAAATGGGGAAAAATATTTTCCTCACCGGTGAAGCAGGTTCAGGCAAAACCTACCTGCTCAATAAATACATTCAATACCTCAAAGAAAATTATGTCAAAGTTGCTGTCACTGCATCTACCGGTATAGCTGCTACACATTTGCAAGGCAATACCCTACATTCATGGTCAGGCATAGGCGTAAGAGACACACTCACCGATGATGATCTAGATAAAATAATCTCTTCTGAACGAATTAAACGTAACTATAAAAAAGCACGTGTACTCATAGTGGATGAGATCTCTATGCTGCATAACTATCAATTAGATATGGTAGATACCATTGCACGTTTATTGCTGCAACAACATCTACCCTTTGGCGGCATGCAAGTCATTCTATGTGGTGATTTTTTTCAATTGCCTCCAATCTCTTCGAAAGATTCTTTCACACAGGAAAAACAGTTTGCTTTTGAAGCAAACTCATGGATAACGGGCGATTTTTATGTGTGCTATTTGCACGAACAACATCGTCAACAGAATGACCCCTTATATAATATTTTAAACGATATACGCAGTGGCACTGCAGGCGAGCACACTAAAGTCCCATTGCGTACACGTTATAAAAAAGAACCGCAAGGCCATACCAAAGCTACAAAATTATATTCTCGTAATGTGAATGTTGATTTGATTAATGCAGAAGAACTCGCAAACATCAATAGTGAAGAAAAAATATTTAAGATGACAAGCGATGGTTTTCCTTTAATGGTAGAGGGATTAAAAAGAAATTGTCTAGCAAATGAGGAATTAAAATTAAAAATCGGTGCAGAAGTGATGTTTATCAAAAATCATGTGCTAGGCAAATATGCAAATGGCACACGCTGCACTGTGATTGGATTTGATCCCCATCAAGGTTGGCCTATTGTTAAAACTTATGATAATGTCACTCTAATCGCCGAACCCGAAAAATGGCAATATGAAGATGATGGCATCATACGCGCCACCATCACGCAAATACCCCTCAGACTTGCCTGGGCTATCACCATTCATAAAAGTCAGGGTATGACTTTAGATACTGCAGAAATTGATTTAGGCGATGCCTTTGAACCTGGTATGGGTTATGTTGCCTTATCACGCGTACGACGTTTAGATGGATTAAAACTCATGAATCTAAATGAAATGGCATTAACAGTACATTCTAAAATTCTTGACCATGATAAAATTTTCAAACAATGCTCAGCAGATAATGTCGAATATCTAAAAACATTATCCAATACTGAAATAGCACAATATCAAAAACAAACGCTCATTGATCGCTTTGGTGGTTGCACTATAAAACCTGCTACAAGAAAAGAAAAAGCACTTCCCACCCATCTTATCACTTTGGAAATGCTAAAAGAAAACCAATCCATTATAGAAATTGCTGAGAATCGTGATCTGTCCATAGGCACCCTATTGACTCATATTGAAAAACTTAAAGGTTTAGAATTAGTTAATGACCATCATATCAAGCACCTCAAATGCATGCTCAAGCAAGAAGATTTTGATACTATTATTGAAGCATTAAAAGTTTCAGAAGATGGAAAATTAATGCCGATTTATGAGCAATATAATGGTAAATATTCCTATGAAAGCATTCGGATAGTCAGACTTTTTGTGATGCAGAAAGACATATCATGATAGCGTGGACGCCAGCTATTTGGAATGATGATCCATAAAAACAAAATCAACCACAATAGGAAAATGATCTGATGCGCCTTCTTGAAGTACTTGAACGTTTACGACTTTAAACTCGCTTGTTTGATAATAAACATGATCAAAATAATCTACTACATAAAACGGACCTACAGGCCAATACCATGTATTGATTGGTTCTTGCAGATATGATTCTGCTTTGCCAAACCCAAGTTCTTTGAACATATCATCATCAACACCTCGAGTATCTTGATTAAAATCACCCGCAATGATAAGTGGTAAGTCATCTTTCAGCTGTAAAAAATATTCATTAATTTGTTGAGTTCGTATTGATTGAGCCTCCCAAATGGAATAAGGTTTGATGTGTTTTGGTGCATCTTTTGACAAAATGGTTGGTATTAAATAAAAATTTGCCAATGAGAATTTACCCCATTTTGTATCAACCTCACCCACCCAAGCAGGATACCACCCTGATGATGAGGTCAGATATTTTTTGGTAGTGATGGGGAATTTAGATAATATGGCGATGCCTCTTCCTTCTACCTGTTCAAATATATAATAAGGGTATTGTTGGCCAAGCTCCCGAAGTAGAATTTTTTTCCATGAACGACTTGATTCTTGAAACAGAATCACATCGGCATTAACTATTTTAATTGCATGAATGGTTTCCAAACGATTATTGTGAGGCCAGCCCGAATCTCCCCAATCAATATTATAACTTGCAATCCGAAATGTATCATTTGGTTTAGACCCAAAATCTTGGTATGAAATATGTTTAGGATTAAAGGAAATACAACCTTGCAGAAGAAGTAAGCAAACAATTCCTATGAAAAGATTTTTATAAGATATATTCACTTATTATTATTCCCCATCCTATGAGCGAGAGTCTAACAAGAATTATAGCTGAATCTTATTATTTTCCCTTTGGACTTAAGCGCATTCTCTTCAATTTTTGTAAACGCTTCACCGTGCATTGAAAATATTTTAGGTATTTAAACTAACTTGTTTTTATTGACTAATCCTGGCAGGCCAGGAGGGAATCGAACCCATAACCTGCGGTTTTGGAGACCTAGCAAAACAATGTCCAATTATAACGGGTAAAGATCAGTTGTTTAACCACACTGTAAAGGAGTATTCCCTACGATGATCTAGGGGGATTATTTATTCGTAGTTAAACTCTTTACCTATCTGTAATATCTTTTCTAAGAATATATCAAAATCTTTTTTCTGACTGCGCTGGTTGGTGATGCACACGCGAATAGCAAATTGGCCATTGATATAGTTATGCGAAGGTACAGCGATGCCTCGCTCTTGAATGGCAATTAAAATATCTTGATTTAATTGATTTACACGCTCGACTTTAATACGGTTTCCAATATAACGAAAACAAACCACATTTAATTCGGCTGGTGCTAACAGCTCAAGCCTATCATATTGTTGTATTTTATAGGCTAAATACTGAGCCTGATTAATATTGCGTTCAATCAATATGGAAAATTGTTTAGCACCGTAAATTTTCAATGAGATCCAAACTTTTAAAGCACGAAAAGAACGTGTTAACTCGATGCCTTTATTATAAAAACTCATTGGTTCAGCACCAACGCCACCCGGTATGGTCGTTAAATAATTTGGTTCAATTGCAAATGCCGCGTGATGTAGTGTTTTATCTTTAATAAACACACATCCAATTTCAAAAGGCATATACATCCATTTATGCAAATCAAAAGCAATTGAATCGGCTAGTTCGTAGCCAGCAACTAAATGGGCATATTTATCTGTTAAAGCGGCCAGGACGCCATAAGCACCATCTAAATGAAACCAAAGATCTTCTTTTTTACAGATTTGGGCAATTTCTTTTAATGGATCAGTAGCACCTGTGCCTGTAGTACCTGCGGTACCTATGACGCAAAAAGGTTTTAAGCCAGAAGATTTATCCGCATCAATTGCCTGCTGCAATAAATTGATGTCCATTCTATAATGACTATCAACTGGAATTTTACGTAAAGCATCAGCACCCAAGCCCAATAATTCAACAGCTTTTTGCAATGAACTGTGTGTTTCTGTCGAACAATATAAAACCATAGGGGATTTAAGTGCTTGCACGCCAAGCTTAC
The DNA here is from genome assembly GCA_013289085.1 of Gammaproteobacteria bacterium. Lineage (GTDB taxonomy): Bacteria > Pseudomonadota > Gammaproteobacteria > JABCZS01 > JABCZS01 > JABCZS01. The sequence goes on from JABDAR010000008.1 coordinate 46,493, forward strand.
GTACATCAATATCTGCTTTACTATTTCTTGCCACTGTTAAAGCAATAATACTGGCCATAGTGGCACCGCTTACTAGCAAACCACTAGTCTGCTTGGGCAGCGCTAACATATTTATTAACCAGCTCAACACTTGTTCCTCAACTAGAGCCGGAGTTTGATCAAAACCACCCATATGGGTATTAATTGCAGACGCTAACATATCTGCGAGCATCGAATATGGCGTGCCAGTGCCATTCACCCAACCCCAGAACCGTGGATGAATATTGCCTATTGGGTAAGGTAAAATCAGCTCTTTAAAATCATTATATACCGATTCGGGATGAGTCGGTTGCAGAGGACAAGATTCCGTTTTGATACGAGTTTTAACAGATTCAGGCGCTTTTTGCCAACACGGTTTCTGAGCAATAGTGGCCAAGTGCTCTAGCATGTCGGCAACCATTTTATTGGCTAAATGATGTAATTCCTGCCAGTTTTCTGGGTCAAGAGTAGGGCCAGATAAATTGCCAAGCAAATCTTCTAATATTTTGATTTTATGTGTATCTGCATTCATGTTGGGTGTATTTTCCGGAATCAGGCTGATTTGCTTCATGACAATCTCATCGAGCGGAAACACTCAGTGATATCATTGTACAAAACAGATGAACGCACAGGCGCTGAATTGATATTAACAGATTCTATATCCTCTAACGCCACTGCTTTTTGAGTAAGGTCGGCTCTTGGGTGAAGAGCACAGATTTTTTTCTCTGTTTCTAGGTTTTCAGAATAGCCTGAATTTCTAAATGTTCCTAAAAATCCTGCTTGAAAGGATATACTACGCATTGGACGTAAATAAGAATCCAAAAAAAATCCACTCGAATAATTTTTATTGTAATCTACGTCCTTATCCAGATCTTGTGAGCTAAAAAAACTTATGGGTCTAATGCCGATCAACATTTTTTTGGGTTCACATTCAGCAGTCTTACGATTCATACTCCCCTGATTAATATGAAAAACCTCACCATTTTTTGATACGGCTATTGCACCATCACGTATTTCAATCTTTTTGATTTGCCTGACTCCCGCTTCATATAATGCATTGAGGCAACGTTGCTCTGTTTGTACATATTGGTTAATATCCACTCGGTCACCCCGAGATTCTTGTATTATAGAATTATATGCATGTATCACTGTTGTGTTACTCACATTTTGTATTGAATTCTTGATGCTCGCTTCCACATCACTACAGTTATCGACATGCAATAATGTAATTCTTTTATTTTGACCAAATCGTTCGATTAAAATCACCACATGGCAAACTGAAACACTATCAGTAAACAAACCTTCTGCGTTCTGAAAATTGGGGAAAATTTGGCTAACAACATTTTGACTTACCCAAATAAAATTATTAAAATTCATAAATTAACTCCAATTTCGTCTTATCAACAACACCCATAAACTGTGAGAAACGTTTAGGTAATTCTTTAGGTGCACTTTTGCGCTATCAAGGTACTACCTAATTCAGATTGAATGAAAAAAGCAGATGTTAGCATACATGCAAATGTAAAGCAAGGCTTCTAAATAAAATAGGGTTTCAACGCAGAGGTGTATTGTTACAATTCCGTGACAGTAAATATTGGGCTTAACATTTATTTCAAAATGTTAAACCAGAGTTTTCTATTGACTATCGCCTACGGCTGTAAGCCCATGTCCAGGATAATAAGTATCCATATTGGAGGGTAAATTCTTCTGGCTGTCAATTTCATAATTCCAGTTTTTACCACCATCTTGTGTCATAAGAAGTAAAGGAAATCCGCCATTATAAGCGCCTGTTGCGATACAGGTGAGTTCATCACAATTAACGCTGTTAAATTCAGTCGTCGCGTACAGATCATCAGAAGGCAAACGCGTAGTGGGATCTACAACAATATCCCAAGTCTTGCCTTGATCAATACTACTGAGCAGAAGCAGCCCAGTCTCCAAAGAACCTGTAGCAAGACAAATATGTTCTGAGCAGCTTACTTGATCAAAATGACGGATGTTTGGATCTTTGGAAATGTAAGTGGTGTTCCAAATAATTTCATTTTCATTGATGATGTTGCCAGTGACAATCAGAGCAACATATTCAGGGGTTTGGATTTGACCTGCGATAACACAGACTGTATCCGTACAGCTGACGCTGCCAAAGTGACCGTTGATATCCGGATCAAAAATATATTCATATTCCCATTGGCTACCACCATCATAGCTGACTGCTAATAAATGAGTTCTTTGATAATTTCCTGCATTGGCTTGATTCACATAACTGCCTGCAGCAACACAGATATTTGCGGCGCAGCTGACAGCAGGAAGACTTACAGCCGTTGCAAAATCTTTAGGTAAATTTTGACTGTCTAGACTGAATGTCCAATTTTCTTCTTTTTTAGTTAAGATCATGGGTAATTGGGTATTGTAACTGCCGACAAAAACACAGTCATTATTGATACAAGACATTTTGTTGAATTGATTATAACCCGTATGGCTAGCATCATCTGGAAGTGGCGTAAAATAATCCCATAATAATTCCTCATTGGTATTATGAAATACGATAGGTAATTGCGCATTGACTGAAGTTGAGCTATAACCGCCGATTGCAAAACAACCTTCATTAATACATTGTACATCCATGAGCCTGCCGCGATCTCCAGCATAATTAAAATCTTCGGGTAAATTTTTACCGCTTTCAATCATATATTCCCAAGTTTGCCCTTGATCTTGACTGAAGGCCAGCAGAGGGATTTCATATGAAACGCTACTACTGTAATAACCCGCTGCAGCACAAATATTTTCATGACAATTTATTGCCGAAGGTGTGGGATAGGCGTAAGTATAATAATCAGCTGGAGCAAGATTATGATCAAGCGTATAAGTCCATTGATCGTTTTGATAAGTTACAATGCTTAGGAAATCTCCTAAAAAATAATCAGGATCAGATGGATCTGAATACCCTAAAACTCCACCCGCTAAAATCGGAGCCTGATTGGCATGAACTTGCATCATAGCGAATAGTAGGAAACCACTTAGGGGGAAAATTTTTAAGCATATGTTTGTCATGTGTTTTTTCCGGATGGTGAGTTAGCTCCGCAGTTTAAGTCTTTTTGAGAAAAAAGTCCAGTGGCGACCCCGCGCACTCACACCCACAAAAGAACCACACACATTACTGTATGATGCCGAATTATTTAAGGTTGTTATTCCTTCTACGTTGATAGAACCTGATGCATCTGTGATTGCTAGGGCTATTTCTCTCCAGTGCTAGCCTTAACTCACAATAAAGTTTGAAATCTTGCATTTTAATCTTTAGTATGAGATCATACTGAGTTTTAATCTGTGGGATAATCTAATGCATAGACACCAACCAGTACGCCAACTCGCAGCTGGACCTATAAGTACAATCAGTGCTTTAGTCGCTCTACCAAACAAGAAAATTGTCAGCGCCTCAACAGATCTTACTATTAAAATTTGGGATGAAAATGGAGAATGTATTTTAAACATAATATCAGAAGACGCAGAACAGGAAGGTACAGTTCTTTGTTTACTCGTATTGTCTGATAATAGATTGGTTACAGGTTCAGAATATGGGTTCATCAATCTCTATTATTTCAACTTACATTTCAATAATTATTTAAAAACCACTTTGAAAAAAGTTGATGAAATGGTACGGGCTTTAACCGCATTTCCTAATGGTCATTTTGCAAGTGGACAGAGTGATTCTATTACTTTATGGCAGCCAGTAGGTATTGAATCTAAATCTTGGTCTTTACCGCTAGCACTGTTGACGCTCCATTGTATGGTAGCCATATATGATGATTGGGTGGCAATCGGTTTGGGCAATAATACGATTCAAATTCGCAATTTGCAAAATGACCAACCTATTATTTTGCTTGGGCATACCAACTCTGTTTTTGCTTTAACTATGTATAACAATTTTCTCGTCAGCGCCTCGAATGATCAAACCATTAAAATATGGAATCTATCAACTGGAGCCGTGATCAAAAATTTAGAAGGGCACCATCGTTCGATTTACTCTCTACTCGCGGTGCCGCAAAAACGTTTACTGGTTAGCGGTGCAGACGATGGTAAACTAATATTCTGGGATATGAACAATTTTACTTCGATTGAAAGATATCAACAACATCCTAGCGCAGTGGAAGCTTTAGCTTTTTCTAACGATAAAGTGTTTAGTGGATCTAATACTATTAGAACTTGGTTAACAAATTATAATCCAAGAGCGCTTCCTCCAGTTCCTAATTTCTCCTCTGCTACAAAGAAGGCTGATAATAGTTGCCAGTTGTGAAGTTAAACGAGTTAAACAATGAACGTATTTGTAGATGTTGCCATAAATGATCTTGTGTCATTTTGTGCATGAGAGGTGATATTTTTATTCCACTTATCAGAAAATTATTTTGGCAGGCTTTGATGGAATCGAACCCACAACCTGCGGTTTTGGAGACCTTGGATAGTAAATGGGATTCTATATAAATCAATGCCTTGTGATCTTTCTTCATGTTTTAAAACCGTTGGAAACCGTAGAATTAAGTGATGATCCGCTGTGTTTTGACACAATTCTGGCACAGTTGTCATTCTTTGCGTTCATTCAAAGCATTTATAAATTCTTGATAAAATGCATTTCGATCAAATAATTCTAAGCAAACGTTAACAGAATGCCCTTGCTTTTCATCCAATACTAACTTCCCATCATTAGGGCCATTAGGATCATGAAGTATTTTTATTTTTTGTTTTGGACAAGAAGCGAGTTCAGGATGTAACATTAATATTGCGGCCATGGGATCCCAAAAATACCATATGCCTGATTTTAAAAAATCCATGTTGGATGTTAAAATGTCGATCACAAATTGACTGGATGGGGTTTTGGGCTGGGCGTTAATTAAATTTAAGAAATCCATATTGATAGGAGCATACTTTGTTACATTCAGCGGGACCAAGGTCATGGGAATTCCGCTTTCTACAACATAATTTGCAGCAAACGGATCGATAAATACATTCCATTCAGACTGCATCGCAACATGATTAGGGATAAGATCGTGGATATTCCCCGTCATATTTAATGCACCCGCCATAGAATAAATGTGATGTATTTTATTTTTTACGTCTGGGTGTTGAATCAATAACTGCGCAATATTTGTATATGGGCCAAGGGTAAGAATATTGACAGGTTGCGCGGAACTCATAATGGTTTTATACAACAAAGCAACAGCATTCTGTTGTGGCGTCTCATTCTTCTTTTTTAAATTAATAGCTGCATGTTTATTCATTAAATCAATAATTGGCTGTGGGAATTTATTTACACCTTTAAGTGGAGTATCTTGCCCACAGGCTAGAGGAATATCATATTTTGCAAATTGATTAACGATGGCTTTGATATTGTTATAACCTTCCTGACAGTTTGTATTCCCATCTGTAGCAATGGTAATCGCACTGACGTGAATCGATTTATGCTGAAAAATATAAGCTAATGCCATAGCATCATCTATTCCGACATCAGTATCAATAATCAAATTTCTTTTATCAATTTCGTTCATGCTAAGATTTTTCCCAAATGCTGAAAAGGCTAAAATAAACATTAAAGATGATAATAAATTCTTGATAATCATCACTTTCTCCAATAAATTTGTTTCATTCCTGAATACCGGTGGCAGGTTTGCCCCCTATTTCTTCCAAAGCAGTTATTTCCAAAATGGAAATAACAGGGTCACCCATTAGCAGCCTCCTTGTCAATAGGCAATAATAGTAGGTGCCCCCGTTACTGCTACCTGTCAACTATCCTCTATTTGAACTATTAAGTAGGACTTAATAGTTGCCTCGCGTTGCTAGTTAACGGCAGTATGTGCAAAAGTTGCACATACTGAATTCTTATTTCAAATGCATCACGTCTAATATTAGAAAACTGCAGTTATTCGGAATTTCCGAATAACTGCATCTTTATCCAACTTGCCAATAAAGTCTATCCAGTCTATCGTACATGTGCACATATCGCCTGCTAATAGATTTGCAATGAAGTACTTAACTTTTGATTTTATTATATTTTATTGAAAAATATACCTTGGAAACGATTTGCGGTGAAGCACTCTAAGCCAAATGGGCATTAAAAAAACATATCGTTTGCAAAACGTATCATTTAGTGATGCATTTCGCAAATGATATTGCAGAATGAATCGTTAACAGAGTACATCGCTAAGCTTCAAATGAGTAGTCGCTGGATTAACAAGAAATATCACTGAGCGATGGCGATAATTATTGGCGTTAATATACTAATACCAGTAATGATTACGCCCCACTTAACCCAACTGCTTTCTTTTGTTCCTTTTTCATCCATAGAAACCCAAGTCCCATTAAATTGCCCCACTGTTATTCCTCCTGATTGATTTTGGCTTTGAGCATGGAATTTTTCTTTATCATCCATTGATGATATAAGCTGTGGAAATTTGCTAATCAAGTTACGCTCCTCTAATAATGGGCATAAAAATTTTCGAGCTTCCTCAGCTTGCTTGTATACCCCTTCGCTAGTAGGGTATAGCTGGGAATGTGCGAGGGTAATGACCATTAATTTAAATTTTTCTAAAAATTCTTGGCTTTTATTAAACTGAATTAGAGCCTCACCATAAAACTCATTAATTTGTGCAGTAATTTCTCTCCATCCCTTCCCTTGAAAAAGATCAAATAATACTGCTTTAATTTTTAAATAAATTTCATATTTTTTTTCAAACATTTATTAATCCCAACATTAAATTATCTGCTGATCATCAAGCAGCTGACGAAACTGGCTCTATCCAAGACAAATCGTCTTTCGCATGATCAATTTCCCATAAATCATATGCCACCTGCATACGTAATAAAACGCCTGCATCAATCCCAAGCAACCGTCCTAATCTAGCGGCAATTTCTGGGCTTAAGCGCATTCTCTCATGCAAAATACCCGATATGGTATTACGCGACACTTCAATACGCCGGCTAATTTCTTGCTGGGTTAAATCAATAGCGGGCAGTACAATAGTACGTAAAAAAGCACCTGGATGTGTAGGCTTTCTATGTGTTGGCTTCATTAGTGATAATCCTCCAAATCAATTTTTGTAAACGCTTCACCATCAAATTCAAAAACAAGTCGCCAATTGGCGGTTACGGTCATACTATGCTGCCCTTTTCTATCACCCTTTAAAGGATGATAACCTGTTCCAGGTATTGCCAATTCTTTTGGATCTTCGGCTACCTCTAACAAATCAAGCAAACCTAAAATCCGTTTTTTACTGGCGGCAGGAATTCCAGCAGCAGAGCCGTGGTTATAAAGCTTATCAAGAGCTTTGCTTTTAAATTTCTTGATCATATATAGTAGTGTAACAAATATTGAGTCAAATGCAACATTTTATTGTGCATTACCGCCGGATTGAGAATAATCACCAATTATTATAATTTATTGTTTTTATTAACTTATCTTTGGCAGGCCAGGAGGGAATCGAACCCACAACCTGCGGTTTTGGAGACCTTAAAGTTAAATATGAGTTCTATATAAATCAAAGCCTTACAGTCGTTCACTCATCCTTAAAACCGTCTAAAACCGCCTCAATACGCCATAAACCGTAGTGTATTGGGACAGTTTTGGGGACAGTTAAAATAGCGCAATTGAACTCAAGATTTTAAAATATAACAAACATCCCAATTATTGCCCATGATCGTGTGCCGAAACATATTGTTATTAATGCATATAACTATTTCATTACAAATAGATTATTTTCTGTGTCTCTTAACCCAGAATAATCACACCCCTCTTCAATATCCCAAACATTTATAAAATCCCAGCATCCGCAAATCTATTTTTCTTCCTTTTAATTCGCCTAAAATAGTTCAGTTTGGGTATAATCTAATTTAGGCGGTTTTAATAATGAAGCCATGCAGTCTTTCCTCCACTTCAGTGCCGCCTCGATATCTTAATATACCTGGCCAATTATTAATGTAATTCTATCAATTGGCTAGTTGAGACTGAAAGGCTAATAAACAGATTAGAACAACTATGTCTTCACAACACGAGAATCCATTAACAATCTCTCGTGTCAATCAAGATATCAAAACGATGTTAAAATGAATGCACATAACTCAAGCTTGATTGCAAATCTGATTTCACTTGATACTAGTGCGATTAATTATTGCTGTAACAAAAATATTGAACCTGCTGAATTAAATAAAAAGCTTGAAAAGTCTTGACTTGCTCCCCTTATTACGCCATATGTGATTTATGAAATAGCTAAAAATCTTGTAGATGAAAAAGATCCAGCAAAAGCTCCAAGCTATACAATGGCCGAACGTTGTAAAATCTTGTCTTGCTTCATAAGAGAGCTGAAGCCACAATATTGTTGTCGGCGCGATCATTTGTATTATATGGAATGCCAAAAACTAAAAAATGATCACCCTATCTCCTATCTTTCAGGACATTTTTTGCTTCAGTATATAGGTATTGGAATTGAAGAATTATGTGAAGGTAAAATTACTCAAGAACATCAATTGTATATAAGAGGAAGGCAGGAAAGCTTATCTCGAGAAAAACGAGAAAAAGTTTTTTCTCCGCCGTTCAAGTCCAAAGGAATAGATTTTGAACAAATAAGACGTCAGTATCTGCAAAATTTAATTAATAGAAAAAAGCAACCGTTGATAATTTAATCGAATTTATACAGGCAATTGCTGGCGACTTCTCTGTTATTTTAAGCGAACAAGAAATAATAAAACTTGCTGAAAATATTGATTTATATCCAGCAATAAGAAGCGCTATTTTTTCTAATTTATATATTCAGTATCAATTTATATTAAATGGTGATGTGCCAGCAGAGGACAGATTCACGGATCTCATCATTGTAACCGAATCATCCTACTGCCCTTTTTTATTAAGTCACGATAATAATCTTATTACAAAACATGCAAACAGAGCACACCCAGGAATAACCACTGTTGAGATAAAAGACATTTTATGAACTGATAACTAATTTAATACTATACCTTGGGAAACAATACCCATTCGATAAGATCAAGCTTGATTCATTACAGATTTTTTTCATTGATTGAAGCAAGAAACTCATTAATCTTCTGTCTATGAAAAATCATCATTGAAACATAACTTTCTATATGATCCCTAGATTCGCATCCATTAATATAATTTATATATGTTTCATAAACAGATAATTTGCTTATCGCATACTCTCGATCTTTTCCATCAATATTAAGGGATATACTAATTTTATTTTCAAAGGGAATCAATAATGATTTTTTTGGAAAGCTTTTTATGCAAAATGAACCCGTGGGCCCAGTGCCAAAACAAGCTAATGGAAACATCGCCGTATGGCCAGATTCAATAGAAAAGAATGTTCGGCCTGCAATAATATCTGTATGTTCATTTTCAATATTATAATGCTCGTACATAAACTGATAGCTTTGATTTTTTTTAACTGTATATCTGTTTTCATATAATTTACGAATAATTTCTCCACTGCCCGTTGGTATTTTATTGTTCCCAAGCATTACCGAGCTCGAAATAATTTTTAACGTTTTTGACGTATCATTTCTTATGCTAAGACACGGGATCTCAATGTATTTATCTTTTTTACCAGCTTTAGTAAAGGTAAGATGATTTCCTTTTTTGAATTCAATATGCAATTTAGGCCTGCATACATAATTTACCAGGGATGGCCATATTTTATAAATAAATCCAACCACGGTAATGATCAATAGCATCCATCTGATAACTATTGGCAATTGCATAAATAATGCATATAGATGCTCTATAAATCCTTCATTCTCTTCCATGACTCACCTTTTAACTTCGGTAAAAATTGATTGAAAATAATGTCATAAGCACGTTCTGAGCTGTATGTTTGATTTTGTTTTAATGAGAGCAAGGGGATGATATCTGTATTGAAAACAATGTCATTCTTTTTGGCAATTAAATTCTGCTCGAATTGCGCGCGTGTCACTGGAGTATTACCTTTTTGCATATAGTGCTCAAAAATACGAATCGTTTCAGTAATATCCAATTCTGGGATATGTTCTAATGCATACCAAAAATCATATAGATCTCTGCCCTTGTTACGTTGATACAGTGCACGCAATTTAGTTGCCATAACCTCTTCAATTGGATGAGTCAATATTTGAGCGTTGCCAGAAAACCAAGGATTAGTGACCTGAAATGGAATCATATCAAGAGGGCTCACGCGATAATGTTCTCGGGTATTAATTTCTAATTTTAGTTTCCGAGTTGCCATAGCATTTTCAGTTGTAAATTTATAATAAAGTGTAAATCGCCCTGCATTTTGTTTATGGTTTGATTTACCGAGCCAAGGATCCAAAACTGAATGAATTGCATCAACAGTCTCACCAATGGGTGCTGGAAAAGCTTGAACAAAATCCAAGTCTTCAGAAAATCGTCCTGCTTGGCTAAAAAAAAGTTTATGCAATGCAGTACCACCCCGAAAAACTAAATTTTTATTGATGATGGGATTTGCATACAATTCACACAATGCGCGAGATAAGACTAAATCATGTTCAATTAGATCAGGCGCAACCCAAGGTACATTATTCCCCCAGGCAATAATATTTGGTACAGGTATCATAAATCATCAGGCTCCACTATTTCATTCACTAAAATATTCCATTGCTTATTATATTCAATAATTGGTTTTTCACTTCCTCTAACTAATAATTGTTGCGTTTGTTTTTTTGTTTTTAACACTGATAATAACGGTGCTAAATCAACGGGTATACCCAGGTTTTCTAATAAATATCCTAAGCGTTGAGCAACTGTTGTTTCTATATCGCCTTGTTCAAGTAATTGCGCCAATATTTCAGGATTAATTGATTCACCCAATTCACATAAAACAGTTGCAACATGATTTACTTGCCCAGCTGCGTTGATATAACGCAATAAATCACAAGCTGTCATTTCTGGGATGGATACATTAACCATACCGCCAGCAGTTTTTACTTTTTGATAATAATGAGGATGAATCGTTTTTTTATAGAAAAATACAATATGAAATTGACCAGCTTGAATCTCTGGAGTTATTTTATTAGTGATCACTTGAAAAGCTGTATTCATCTGATGAGTAGCCCCCTGTAAACTAGCAGCACTGAGTAAACCAATGTAATGGTCTTGCTGCAAGTAATCCATCAGTTGCTCGATAAACCAGTTGGGAGGTAATGAACCTTGTGCACTGTATTCAGGAGGTACAATACTATAAAATTCACTCCTGATACGATTCAATAGCCCTTTTTTGACAAGACGTCCTGCAACTCGTTGAAATGAAATATTACTTAACCCTAAAGCATCTATGGCATTCTGACGCACGAAGCTGTATTGCCCTTGTGCTTGCAGTTGCGCTAAATAGTCTTTGAGAGTGTGTTTTCCTAAAATCATTTGTAAAATATACCTCAAAAAGGTATTTTTTACAAATGATTTTATTTTTTATAACTATAGAATATCAGGTATTCTAATTATTCGGTCCTATCTTATTGTTTTTATTAAAGTTGGGACAATTTTGGGGACAGTATGCACATAAAACAGTTTAAGTAAAGTTAACTAAAAACATCCATCTCATTGTTTTTATTAGATAATATTGGCAGGCCAGGAGGGAATCGAACCCACAACCTGCGGTTTTGGAGACCGCCACTCTGCCAATTGAGCTACTGGCCTAAAGAGGGCGAAAGATTTTTCGCCCTTACGAACA
>JABDAR010000009.1:0-8536 GCA_013289085.1 Gammaproteobacteria bacterium
AAGGTAGCGTTGATTTGTTAATGTACGCATGATAATATGATTCAGGTTCCTTAATAATAGAGAGAGAAATGCCATATATCACGAAAGAAAACTTGCCAGAAACTGCAGCGAAAGTTATGTTTTACGGACTAACACCAAAATTACTAAATTGGACTATTAGCGAAACAAAGTCCGCAGGATATCTGCTCGGCGGTGGTCTAAAGAACTTCAGCATAGTTCAACCCCTTTATCGCATTTATAAACTCTATACGCGCTCACCTTGGTCGCAGGAGTTGGCAATCACTGAGCAAAATAAGCATGAAACAATGTTTAAGATTCTAACCGCAGAAGGTGGGGAATATAAGGATTCTTTAAAGTGGGTATACATCAAAGAGCTATTTTTAATGCTTCCTACCTTCGGCGATAAAGATAAAGTTATCAGCTCAAAGAGTGAAATAAGCGTTACGCTAGAGAACGATCAGGCCGTACGTGAATTAATTACTGAGTTGAGCGTGCGCGTTTGTAGTTTAGATAAATATCCAGAGTTTCTAGTGGATGGTGATCTTGATGCTACTATCAAAAAAATCATTCATGAAATGAAAGAGTTGCTTGTGTCTAAATTTCCAACATTTCAAACAGATGTTAGTAATGATGAATCGTCAACTTGCAGTGTAATGTAAGCTTCGCGCCGACGGCTTGACGTTTAACATTTCAATTTTAGATGTTAAATATCAAGCCTTAACCCTTTATTTCCCATAAGCACCTTGAAATCTTCCATATATGCCACCATATAGGCTTCTTGTAAGTTAAATGGTTAAAATACATGCATTATAGTATTAAGCAAAATCAAAAAGTCATTGCTTATAGCAATCAAGAATGTATTCCATACTATGTATATAAATATATGGAACGAGAATGGGCAGATGATTTTTTGCGTGGGCGAATAAGATTATCTGAACTTCATCAGTATCAAAAAAATGAACATATAGCTGGTGTACATGATGCTCAAGAAGGATTAAAACAATATGTTGAGCACAACGTTAATGGGCTGTATACACGAGAGCGAATTAGTGCTAATTCTGCCATGAGAGGAGCTATACAAATAGCGCACCCTGGGAGTAATTATATATGTTTAGGTGCTGTTGGGAGTTGGGAAAGATCGGCAAAAGCATTGTCATTTTGCTGTTCTGAGTCTGCTAATGACTGGGAAATGGCAAAAGATATGAACCCAAATTATGATACGTGTATACAAATAGAAATCATTCCATTTATCGCACGAGTCGGGCGTAGCTTAAAAGGTCAATCTTTTATAGAACAAGCTGTGCGATTTTTGAAAGTTAAATATACTGGTAGAACAGTTGATTACGTAGAAGGGGATGAAGTTAAGTACGATCATGACGAATTAAAGTCATCCGAATATGAAAATCAAAAAGAGTGGCGGATTTTGTGGTCGGGTAAAGAAACAACACCAGATCATTTCCCGATAGAAGATAGAAAGCTTTGTAAGTACATTAGTGTTAGTTCCTATAAACCAACATCAGAATAAAATAGTATGATATCTAATTAGCATAATGTTGCCTCTTAGCTTATTATTTACTGCCATCAGATTGACCTCATGATTGTTTTAAGTCCACAAATATTGCCGGTATTTCGCTATCAAACAAATGTATTCATTATCTGTATTAGTGAGCTCACCTTCCATGTCAAAAATTTTATGAATAGCTTCAAGATCTTTTCCTGAGCATGCTTCATAAGCATCATCAATAGCCTTTGTTTTTTGTGCGCGCTCAGTTGTCCAATAATGATAACATTTTAAAAAAGCTTGATAAGGTTCTTCCAAGTGCTTATTTTTATCGCCTCTGGTCATGCATTTTAAATAATCAATGCCACATTGTTTGCGGGTAAGCACTTTTACGCGTTTTGGATAGAACCAGCCATATTTATGTGCGCATTGAATTTCTACAAAATTTTGTAAAAGAACAAATACACTATGCAGAATCAAATCATCAGTTTCATAATAACCGGGCTTTAAGCGCGTATTGATGACATGGTAGCGGTGTGTTGTGCGGTATTTACACCACCATATGCCATTTTCGATTGTTTTGAAAATACTACATTCTATAAAATCTTTGATTTCATTTAGATAATAACGGGCAGGCGCCTTAGATTTAAAGCGAGTGTTGAATTCTGCCCATTCCTCTAATGTTGCACATCCAGGTGGGTAAAATTCAAACCAGTTTTTTATATTTTTATATATAGTGGACATATTATTTTTATTTTCCGTTTAGGTATTAATCTAGCGCAGTATATCATAATAAAATTTATAAAAAGAAGTGATCGTAGCAAAAAACACGAGTATAATGGTATCTAATTGAAATAAAGGAGGACCATTATGTTCCAACTCACTTTGATTAAACCGCCTTTTTTAGCGTAGTAAACTAAAAAGTTAAACCGGGAATCACAGGCTTGAATAAGACCCGTGTATTTTGAATGATTGTGATTTTGAAGGAAGCAATATACAGGCAAAAGCTCATACTCTGGGCTACTAATCCAGAGGAGTTTGTTCGAGCGGGGGAGCTATGCCTGTAGGCGGCTAATTTATACGGTTTGCTATTTGTAACAAAATAAGGCGTTTTTGGCTGCAGGCCAGCTACTTGCATATATAATGTAATTACATTATAATACAATATATGATTTAACCACGGAGCACAATATGGCCCGCACAAGCTTGCACCCCAAAGAAGAACATTTTAATTTCCGAGTTCCTGCTGATTTGAAAATCGCTTTTCAAGAGGCAACGGAAAAAGTTGATCGTCCTGCTGCACAAGTGCTGCGTGACTTTATGCGTGCTTATGTAAATGAGCATCAACAACCTGAAGCAGGGTATGATGCTTGGTTAAAAGAACAAGTCCAAGTAGCGCTTGATGACAAACGTCCTGCTAAATCACACGAAGCAGTTATGAAACAAGCACATGCACTTTTGGATAAACTATGATGTGGCTACACTAATCCGGACACGTAAAGTAAACTATTACGAACTGGAGAATAGTGATGTCAAAACGTATTACAAAGAGTTACCCGTTAGAATTCAAACAATCATCAGCGAAGTTGGCTGCTGAATCAGAGCAACCGATATCAGAAATTGCAGAAGCTTTAGGCGTTAATCGCAGTTGTTATTATGAATGGCGTAACTCGCGTTGTTCACTGCGAAGAAAAGAAGATGAAATTCTATCAGGAAAAATAAAAATGATTTTCAATCATGGACGTAAAACTTATGGCACGCGTCGAATAAAAAAGAGATTGGCTAAAGAAGAGTTGATTGCCAGCCGAAGGCGTATTGGCAAGCTTATGTTAATTTTACTTGCATGAGATCAGCATCCAATAATTCTGTTTCATCTTCTTCTTTATTATTTTTTACAATCGAAAATTTGCGAAAATCACTTTCGGTAAATGATGGGTGATGCTCCATATACATGGGGTCTGTTTGATTTATATTCTTTCTCCAATCATCATATCCATTAAAAACAATGAGCATGATTTCTTCATTGTCTTTATGAAGAGATAGCAGGGCTAGCAAATCATAAAATTCCTTTTGTGATCCATAAGGCATTTTGCTTGATACTGCGTGTATATTATCCAATGTTTGACGGCCGGCAATTAGGTCTTTAAAAAATATTATTTGCGGGCTTTCATTGCTAAACTTTTTGTTAATTAAGAATAAATGTATTTGTATAAGTGGATTTTTTAAATAAGCGGGTAATTTTTTATAGCTGTCTTTATCATTTATGGCAAGCCGGGATAATGTGTGCCAGTATTTCGCGCTATTCCTTTCTTGTAATCTTTCGAGATCTACATAATTTTCTTCATCAATTAGTAATGCTAGTATTTCTGCAAAAGGAAATTTAATTTCATAAGATACTGATTGATTGTTTGTAACGCCAGATGATGCAACTAATTGTTGTAGAAAACGTTTTTCTTCTGAATCCCCATCTGTTTTATTAATGGCAATTTCTAAGTATTCAATGGGTACGCTGCTCATTAGTGGAGTAAGATATGCAAGTAATTCTGCCGTTGACATATTGCGAGATAATTGTAGATTAGACATTGATGGTTCGTTATAAGTTCGAGGTTCTAATGTTTTGTCCCTGTATAATTTTTCGCGAAAACGTCGCGCAACCTCTGAAATTGTTATTCGATAATTTGGGTCATAATAATCTATTTGACCTGAGTATCTTTTATAGAACGTCAATCTCACTTTCCCTAATTCTCTAAAAATATATAAACAAGCCTCATCATGCGCATCGTCTGATTTATTTACTTCATTCCACATGAAAGATAAACATGATGTAGGTATATTATTTCTCAATGCATGGTTAGCGCCTAAAACTGTTTTAGCTATTTTAAATAAAATAGTATTGGCATGAGCAAGAGCCCCAGGCGAAATCGCTTCTAAACTTTGAGCGAGAAAGTATGATGCCTCGGCTATTGGCTTATTTGAACGTATGTCGGCCTCTAAGAAGTATCGTATCGCGAGTTCATACTTAGATGTTGCAAAATGTCCTATTCCTTCAAGTAAACAATCATGTGATGATTGTTTGTCAGATATTTGCGCATTTAATGCTTGAGGTAGAGTAAATATAGGTTCTTTGATAAATGAATTTTTCAATGCATCTAAGTTCAAAAATATTAGTGCACCTGTGAAGAATGCAAAACCCAAAACTATCGCAGGTACGATCGCAGCGGCAAAAGCTAAATCCCCCATACGAAGAGGTGGCAGAATAGAATCGCGATCCACAACTCCAAGTAGATAATCAACTACATCCTTCTGATCAATAAACTGAGAGGGTAAAAGATAATGATTATAAATCAATGCTGCTTTTAAATGGTATCCACAACTGATATGACAGCCTTCTGATGTAGCAAGCGCAGCTGCTAGTAGGTGATATTGTGCCAGTTCATGTTTTAGTTGGAAAAATTTTAGTCGCTGTGCAAAAGTAAACTTTCCATGAAGTAAGTGAATAGGATTTGCATTTCCTCGTTCTTTTACCAGCCTAGCCACTTCATCTGCAACTATCTGATGTTGTCTTTCTTTATCTTTAATTAAATTTGCTAATGACATATGAGTACTTTTATTAAAAGAAAAAGTGTATCAATTTACCTATGTGGGGGCAAGGAATGCAAACGTGATGGAAGCAGGCTTAACATTCATAGGGACGCAAGATACTGCGTCCCAGAATGGTTAAGCACTAGAGTGTACTTTTAGCAGAAGATGAACTTGAACTTGAACTTGAACTTGAACTTGAATTCGCATTCATGGTTTGCATCTCTGTGCTAACGATAATACTAGAGCTATTACTGCTTTTCCCCTTCTCAATATCTTTCTCTTTCGACTGTTGGAACCAAGTTAAAGAAGTGCTCGCAGTTGCCGAAGTAGATGAAGCGGCCAATAATGGTTCTTTTTTCTTTTTTTGCTCGTGACGTCTCGTTAGGAACAAAACACCAAAAAGCAAAAGAGTTAACAGACTACCTGCAACAATTTGCGCTGTATAATCGGGGCCACCAGTGCGATAGTGAGGTGTTGTTGGTGTAGTACCATTTGGCGAAATAGCTGACGGTGTAAAACTGTAATTGGAAGAAGGCGTAAAATTAGCATACGCAGATGTTAATGATTGTGAATTGCTATGAGTTGAGGTAATGTTCTGCCTATGCGTATGACCGTTGGAATTCGATTGTAGATGGTTTTGACTATTAGTTTGCTTAGGCGTATGAGCCTTTGACTTCGAGTGCGAATGTTTTTGACTATTAGTCTTCTTAGGCGTATGAACCTGGGAATTCGATTGCGGATGAATTGGACTATTAGTTTTCTTAGGTGTATGAACCTGGGAATTCGATTGCGGATGAATTGGACTATTAGTTTTCTTAGGTGTATGAACCTGGGAATTCGATTGTGGATGATTTGGACTCTTAGTTTTCTTAGGTGTATGAACCTGGGAATTCGATTGCGGATGCTTTGGACTCTTAGTGTGCCCTGGCGTATGACTCTTAGTCTGCATCGATTTTTTTTCGATATCATTCATAATATATTGCTCCTTATGCTTAATCTTGTAAGCTTACACACATTAAGAAGGTTGTGCAACATTATGATATTATTAAGAAAATTATCAAACCGGTGAGGCTCATAATGTGAGCAACACCGGCCTTGAGGTTATTTAGAAATGATAGTTAATCCCTGCGCGAACAATATTGGACTGCAAATCAGCTGTGTTATTAAAGGTATTGATATTAGTGTCGTCTAGCTCATCTGTGATTAGCGCCCCATCCGTAGAGATATCGTCAAAATCAACATATAAATATTCTGCTTTAATAGACCAATCTTCTGCGAATAAATATTCTGCACCAGCACCAGCAGTCCATCCAAATTGCGTTTCAGAACCATTAGCGATTTCATGAGCATCTTCACCGTATGTATCAGAAAACTCATTTTGATTTTTGAGCTGGGTAATTGCTAAACCACCAGTCGCATAAACAAGTAAATCTTCTACTGCAAAACCAACACGTGGTCGCACTGTTGCTAGCCATTGTGTTTGCACAGTTTGATTAATAGTAAAATCACCACCGTATTCTGGATCATACGCTTTCGTGATCTGACGAGTAGCATCTGTATCCAACAAACCAAAATCCAATTCTAATCCATATACCCATGCATCGGATTGCCAATTGTAACCACCCTGAAATCCACCGGTAAAACCATTGAGATCTATTGTACCTACACCCGCCTGATTGACTAATGGCACTTCATGAGGAGCAAAATAACCTTTTTCCGAGAAAGTCGTACTTGTTTGGACATCTGATTGTCCAGAGGCATACCCGCCATTTGCACCCACATAATAACCCGTCCATTGTGCATGGGCCGCTGATATCATTAGGCAAGGAGTGAGTAAGCAAAGAATGTTTTTAAAAGAAAGTGTTTTGTTCATTATTTAATTCCTAAATGTAACTGGTATGAAAGTTGATTATATTAACTTAATTCATTTGTAGTTACAATCCTTAATTAAATATTTTTTTAAATAGACAGTTTGCGGGTATACTCAGCTTTAAGAGGGACCCCTTGACAAGACTTAAGCGCTCATGCAAGCTATCAAAATAACATTTTAGGTGGAATATGATTAGCGCACTAAAAGCTTTTGGCACGAGTCTATGAAGGGTTACATTAATATATTACAGGGTAAAATAGCACGATATGAGCAAGGAATCACCCCAACAGAGTGTCAGGGTTTTTTTACAGATGGGATTTCCAGCTGTTCGTTTTTAGTTTTTTCTGGTAAAAAAAATGGCACTCGCAGAATTTCTGCTTTTCATTCTGATGGACATTTATTAAATATGAGCCCGCAGGCTATTTTGGCAGAAAAGGAATGGGTAGGGGACTTGGATCACTGTTGTTTATTTCGCGATCCACATTATGATTCCGACACCCCACATCCTATCGTTGGTTTTTTTCATGATAATCAAATCTCGTATACCGAGATATTCCTAGATGTAGATGAGTGTGACGAGAGCGAACTATCAATTACTTTTTCTGAAACCCTAAGAAGGGGATATCGCTTTAAAGGGTACTCGCATCATAGTTTTCACAAAACCATTATCAATCATCCTGATGCTGTTAGAATGTATGCATTTTATACCCTAAATATTAATTTATTAGAGATACAATCTACACAGTTATTTAATCAATTGGTGATTGCTGATCCAACATTATTACGCCAATGGGAATCTTATAAAATCTCTTTTGCTAAAAGAAGAAAGATGACACGCAATGATACTTCGAATCTAGATTACAATCCCATTATCTTTGACGGGAGACACTTTACTACACCTGGCTTGCATGATATATCATTGACACCGTATGCTTTGCAATTTTCTAATCGCATAGACGAACAATCATTACATCCTGAAGATCTACATCATAATATGCTATTGCACACGATGAGTAAGCAGCAATTGGCCGTTATTAATTTAATGCATGATGAATCGAGATTCAGTAACTTAGGGAATGGTCCAGCATATTCCGATGCAATCAATAAATCTGAAATCGTGGCTGCTTTAGATGGCTTTATTAAAAGTAATTTTGATATAAGTAGCATCAAATCTGAATTTGCAAAATATTACTTTGTAAGATATAGCCTGCAGCACCCTGTGCCTTTAGTTAATACTCCCTTAAATAGCAATACTAATATCCCCAGGCCTTAAGCGCGATGGGGTCGGCGCTTCGTGAAGGTAATAAAAAAAATGGAAATAAATAAAGGAGGCTGCTAATAGGTGACTCTGACATTCCTGCTTGATTCTGCAGATGGGCACTGCTTAGGGTTCCCATTAAGCTAATTACATGTTAGTATATTGACTAGGAAACTTGAGCAAGGTTTTCATTTTAATATTAGGAGATGATATGAAAAAATACTTATTACGATTGTACGGGCGGCATCTTTTTATCCAGTACAAGTGAACGTTTAGTACAAAATGCCAAAGGTGAATTATTGCAATTCAATCTTATGCTGTCTGG
>JABDAR010000009.1:8636-57641 GCA_013289085.1 Gammaproteobacteria bacterium
GATTGTACGGGCGGCATCTTTTTATCCAGTACAAGTGAACGTTTAGTACAAAATGCCAAAGGTGAATTATTGCAATTCAATCTTATGCTGTCTGGTGTTTCTTTGGTCACACAAACCTTATGTAAAAACCCTAACGGTCCATGGGTAGATTGCTCTTTTGATTTAAAACAAAAGAATCAAATTTATAGCGGCGTGACTATCGATGGTAATGGCAATTGGGTGTTAGTGGGTTACCAGCTATCTGCTAATTTGTCAGAAAACATTGCGCATCTCACCGCAACTTTTGCCGGTACACAATGGGATACATTGTCTCAAGAACCCATAGAGCAAACTGGTTTCATAGATGTTATGTGGGTAGACTAGTCCATTTGTGGGTGCCTTGCGTTACTTATAATTTTCTTGTATCTATGTTAAGGTAAATGAACAATTAATTTACATTGAGGGCTTTATGGTTATTAAAAATATTCGTTCTATTTGTTTTTTTTCTATCGTATTAATTTTTTCTTTTAATGTTTTTGCTAAAAACTCGGACAAATCAATTATTGAAATAGGAAACTGTTACCAGCTTCAAGATATTACGAAGATGGAAGCAAATTATGTACAAGTTTCTGATATTGATTGCTCGAGTATTAATCAACATAAACCTATTGGTGATGGCTCCAAACCTTTTATAGGAAGTTATGATGGCCAAAATTTTACAATTACTGGAATTACTTTCGTGCAAAAAGGTGATGATTATAATGGCGAAAATGCTGGATTATTTGGCATTGTCAAGAATGCTACTATAAAAAGGGTGGTATTGACGGATTATTATATTGAAGCCACTTCTGGTGATGCGGGTGCTCTAGCAGGCGTGGCGGATGTATCCATTATTGAAAACAGCTATGCCCAAAACGGTAAAGTTGTTGGTGGGGATAGATCGGTCGGTGGTTTGGTAGGATATTCGCGTGATAGTCATATAATGAATACTTATGCAAAAGGAGAAGTGGTAGGTAAAGATTCTCTTTATAGCGTTAACGTTGGAGGATTAGTTGGTCATTCTCATTCAGATCTTATAGAAAATAGTTATGCTGCAGGCAATGTTAAAGCTTATGCTAATGTGGCGGGAGGATTGATAGGAAGATCCTATGCTACAGAAATAGTAAATTGTTATGCAACCGGAGATGTTAGCAGTACTCGGGGTAGCGTGGGAGGTTTAATTGGGGAAACTTGGGTAACAGATTTATATAAAACTTACGCTACTGGCAATGTAACTGCAGAAGGAAGTTATGTAGGGGGGCTAGTAGGTTACGCAGATGGGGGCGGCACTATTGAAAACAGTTATGCTCAAGGTAATGTTACTGGTGAGAGATATGTCGGCGGGGCTATAGGCTATGAAGCATGGGCAGCAAACTATATTAATATTTATGCAGTTGGTTTAGTGGAAGGCGAAAATGCAGGTGGTCTAATAGGACAGATGATTTCTTATTTCCCGCCTAATATTATTGCCAGCTATTGGGATACTGAAACTTCAGGACAAACTTTCTCCGAGGGTGGCGAAGGACGTACTACATCACAAATGAAACTATTAGATACTTCCATTCCTACTTACGAAGGGTGGAACGAAAATGTATGGTTTTTTGAAGAGAATGAATATCCTGTATTATTTTAAAAATAATAATGTATTGGGATAAAATTAAAATATTTTAATAAATAACGCACTTTTATTTATGAAAGTATGAGGTCAGGCTTGACGTTTTACATTTCAATTTCAGATGTCAAATGTCAAGCCTGCCCCCGTTATTGTTTTGAAAAAACTGCTGAGCAGTGTTTGCAGGCAGATTTTTTTTAACTGTGTCACCTATATCATCGGGATCATACATTTTTTTAGTTTTTAATAAAGTATCAAAATAAAATTCGGTTGTGCTGGGATATGTCCTTTTTGCCAGTTCAGTAGCAATGGTCGTGCATAAAGTTATCCGGGATTGATCATTATCGTGAAAGGCTGTAAGGTCTAGATATAAATCTAATAAAGCTTCTTGTGCCATATTGTAATATTCATTGTGTGGTTTATATAGAGAAAGATTTTTAAAAGCTGTTGTTGCAACGGTTAAGCTATTTTCATCTAATTTATTTGGAACATGAACATCTTTTGGAATTTCTTGGCCAATTTGCCTGTTTATCCGCTGGCCTAAAATACCCACTATTACTAATGAAGAAAATATTTTACAAATCTCGATATTTTGTTCTAATTTTTGAATCCACTCATTCATTGTGGGTAATGCATTTATGGTTATTTTGTTTGTCATTTCTAATGCTGCTTCTAATTCTTGTAAAACAAGACCTGGCGTTTCTTTTACCTCGGTAGTTTTCATTTTAGATAGTGCAGTTTCACATTTGTTTGCGGCAAGTGAGCCATTTATTTCGTCTATTAGTGATGTGGAAATATTATTACTCTCTAAATTCAGCGTTGTAAGGGTTTTATTGATTTTCAATGCATCTGCAATGGCCTGTGCACCTACATCGCCGATGTTGCTATAGAATAAACTCAGTGTTCTAAGGGTTTTATTGGTTTCCAATGCATCTGCAATGGCCTGTGCACCTTTATCGCCGATGTTGTTATCGTTTAAATTCAGCGTTGTAAGGGTTTTATTGGTTTTCAATGCATCTGCAATGGCCTTTACCCCTTTAAAAAAGTCGATGAAGTTAGAGCTTAAAAACAGCGTTGTAAGGGTTCTATTGGTTTCCAATGCGTCTGCAATGGCCTTTGCACCTACATCGCCGAGGTTGCTAAAGCTTTTATTCAGTCTTGTAAGGGTGGGATCATTGTTTTTTATGCGGGTACAGAGTGTATTGAGTTCAGTTTGAATCATTTTGCAACCTATGTCTATTTAATCCGCTAGAGTACAGTTAGTCAGTATACCATCTTGCAGGGGGGTAATCAATACTCATGCGCTTACTTGCTTTTGAGCTGAGCATATTATCGGCATTTCTAATGCCCAGTTACAGTAGTTGCTACTATTATTTTAAAAAAATATTAAATCCAAGGTTGTTCGTCAACGAGCAAATCACTTTCAATACCACCGGTCTGTTCGGTAGATTTGGGCTCTAGTAATAAAATATGTGCTTCTTCATCTGCCATGGGTTTATGCTCAACCCTTTTGGGGATAATATAAAATTCATCGTTATAATTTTGCTTGTGGTCGTGTCTGAAAATCTAAATCAGTTGAAAATTGGTTTTTGCCTGTGAATTATTGAAATACAAGGGTGCTTCTTTATTATCATTAATCGTCGAAATGAAAACTGAAGAAGATCTTTTTAATAATATTTCTATCCCGTCAGAGATGGATATATACACGCAAAACCGTGAATGTTCTTGGTTCAATCCAACTGATAAAAATATGTCTAATATGGAATTGGAAAAGGCAATTGGCCCGCAAAAAATGCAAGAAATTTTTTCATTTAGAAATAGATTGTTTTTTTACTGCAAAGGGTTGCCTTCATTTGAGTTATCTAACACTTGGGAATATAAAGAAACGCAATCCCGTTATTTAATGAACAAGCTTTGATCCATCATTGTTGTCTTTTTTATTTGGATTGTTTATTACCTCGCTAGTGTCATGCCAGTCGCCGATATTAGCAATATCACCCGTTGTGATTGAAAATTTATGTGGAATAATTGAATCTAATAAAAATGCTTATAAACCTAAATAAACGGTATACATTTACACTATCATCATGCATATATTTATTAATCGCCCTTGGCAATCGTTAATGCTCCGAGTTATGTGACCACAAAAAACTTTGCTTACATTCTGAATGCTGGAGCAAACTGAGTTTGTGCAAGTACATTTGCTTCTAATAAGGCTTGCATAAAACCGTTACCAAATTCAGAAAGCTCCTGGGGTGAAAAATTGGGGAAAATAGTTATAAAATCAGGACGAGGTATCCCTAGCTTCCCATAATTATAACCTGCTATATAGAAAAGGTTGGGAGCAGGGGGAGGGGGCAAACGATTCAGCAAAGACTGGAAAGAAGGTAATAATGTATTGTTGAAATTGATAGGCTGGTTTTGCATAGGCTGGTTTTGCATAGGGTGGTTTTGCGCGCCTGGGATTTGCATTGGTTCGGCAGGTTGCATCGCTACGGTATTATTCACCACATTAAGATTTGGAAATAAATAGGCAAAAACTGGCTTTAGGCTGATGCGGGGGCCATTACTCTCGTTATGCCTTACGTATGTGCCGAGTTTTTCTTCTCCCTCTCTGAATGCACTTATTTGTGCATCAGAATACATTCTATCTTGCCTAAGTACGTCATCAGTCAAGGGAAGATTATTGTGCTTGCGTTGATATCCGCTATAACGTGCAGCGCGTAGCGCCATTTCATCCTCTGTGCCTGCTACACTGTCATAGCCATCTATATAGGCAAGTGTTTGTTTGATTGCATAACGCCGATTTCTGTTAACAAATTCTACCGCAGAAGTAATAATGGTTCCGTGAAGTGCAGCAGCACGGCCACTTAGTTCAGCTTTTTTGATTTTTTGTAGATCGGGGGCAGCTTCCCGTTCCCGGGTTGCTAATTCTAGATACCAATTAGGAGGGCTCATAATTATTTCTCGCAGTTTAAAAAACAATAGTATTTGCTGTTTGTAAATTCACTCATTTAACACCTCTTTACAAAGATTTTACTCTCTTAGCAAGGCGTCCGGAAGATCGGGGCTAGAACACTATATCTTTTTTCTTTTAAAGGTATTACTGGCGCCATCTTTATTTTCTTGATTATTGTTATTAGTAGTTTCCATATTTCGAGAAGCATTTTGCACCATAGTTAAAACTTTCTTAAAAGCTGCGTCGACTTCATCAGAAAAAATAAGCTTAACTTTACTGTCTGGATTTCTTTGGTTATAGGCTTGAACAAGATTAAGAGTGCATTCTTTAGTTAATGAATTTCCGGTTAGATTTATGCTGGTTAAAGTTGTATTGTGTTGAAAAAGATTTAACAATAGTGCTGAATCTAAAGTGTTAAATCTATTACTACTGAGATCCAATACTTGTAATGAAGGATGAATAGTCGCTGCCCGTAACACATCATTTATAAAATGACCGTTTAATTTGCACATGGCAAGATTTAAGGTCGTAAGATCTGGATTATTTTTTAATATTTCTACTATAAGTTTTATATGGTCAATTGTGTTAATTGCACTATGAGATAGATGTAGTTCGACTAAATTCGTTCTAAGTTTAAAACTGGTTAGCATAGTATGCATACCCGCCTGATTGAATTTATTTCCCCCTATATTTATGTTAATAAGATGAGTATTCTGCGTTATTGCAGCCCCAAACCCTAGTACTATTTTATTGTCCAATGAATTGAAAGCTAAGTTTAGTTCTTGCAATTTCTTATGTGCTGAAACCCACTGCAATACTTCTGTTATCATATTATTAGTCATATTATTATTAGATAGACGTAGAGCTTTGTATTGATCATTGGGTAATGTATTTAATATTACACTAATATCATCATCTTCAAGAGTTTTACCTGATAAATCTACTGTATCTAATTGCGCTTCAGTTATAACACTATCTCTTTCACTCAGCATTTTTATATTATCCTAGTTAAATGAATTTAGTTTTTCATATTACTATATTAAAATAAAAAGTCAACTTTTATCTATGTTGTTAATACTGAAGATAATACTGTTTCAAAATGTACGGTGGGATCAGGCGGTGCGCTAAGTTGTACAGTCTCCCCTAGTGGCGGTGATACTATTTTTGGAATCGCAATACTTAATTAAAATTGATCATCAAGGAGTTTTGCATGCGTTTATCTTTTACACAATATTCCATAGGATTATAGTTTTTTTGTGCGTCTACAGCTTTTGCGCATCATGATGATTTATTTGAACACGGTGATTTTCAGTTAAGAGCGGGTGCAGGTATTGCTTGGTTGTCTCCTGATGATGCTCATCTTGGTCTTTCCAACAATGAAACAGATATTGCTCACTTTAATACCGAAGATGCGCCAGTTGTAACCTTAGGCGTAGGATATGAATTACCGTTCCATGAACATGAAGAAGATAATGAAATCACTTTTCTGCCTGCAATGACAGCGAGTATTGATGGCACTTATCAATTTGAAACGCAATTTTCAGGTGATGTGTGGATGAATGAATCTCCTGTGCTTAATAATTTAAATAATCGCACAGAAATAGAAAATTTTAATGCAATGTTTAATTTAGCACTTGATCTGGCACGCTATCAACGTTTTTCATTATTTATATTAGGCGGTTTAGGCGCTGCATGGAGTACAGTAGAATATAAAGACGAGCCTAAACCCAATACACAACCCGATAGTGGAATCGCACTGGCTTCAGAAACTACAACTACTTTTGCTTGGCAAGGTGGTGGTGGATTAAAATATGATTTAATGGAATGTGATCTCGCTTTCACTTTGACTTATTTATTCACTTCCACATTAGTGTATAATGAATAACTTAATTACTTTCTGGAGTTAAAATGACAAAATTACGTTATTTTTCTATGATTTTCGCAATGATCGCTTTATATTCAGGCACCAGTTTTGCCGCTCTGAACTCAAAGGTTTTAGATTATTCAGACACAAATGGTAACGGGCAAGCACTTTATACCAGTGATTTTAATCCCACTTATCAAATCAACATGAGTACTGATCCTGTCATCTTCAATTGCAAACATGTAGTGATGCACGCATTTTAGAATTAAAACTTTAATCAGAAAATGATCACTACATTAAATGTGCGCTGATTTTTCGCCGAATTGGCCCCCGCGCATAAAGTGCGGGGCGCCAAGGCGTGCGGCATCTAGTCGTGGTGTAGCAAATCACTTCTTATTCCAAAGCCCGCCTACAATTTTTTGTTTTTTAGCGTCCGGCTCATCATCATTATTTCGATTCGCCGCGGAAGAAGACGCTGACGAAGCCGCATTCAATTTCTTCATCATTGTTTGTTAAACGAATATTTTTATAAACAGTCCCACGTTTAATAGTCATAGACGCGCCTTTAACTTTTAAATCTTTGATGAGCATGACGCTATCACCTTGACTCAGATCCGTACCGTTACTGTCTTTTACATTCATTGTATTTCCTTATGAGTATCATTTTTAGTGCGTGCTACTTTCTCAATCCATGTGCTCACAATTGGCTACTATAAACAACATAGTCGCATAAATAACACAATAAGTGATCTCAGTGTCTTGTATGGCCGTCTTATGAAATAGAGGGCGGTCCTGTTTCTTACTCAAGTGGTAAATATTCCCCCATTATGTTATTCTACTGTCTTATCTAAATTAAAACAGGACAGAAGATTATGCCCAGAATACCCTATTATGATAAGCACCCTGCTATAGGTGGCACCCTTCAATATTTAACGTTAAAAGAGTATAAAGCCAAGTTTAATTGTGTCTACGTGTCAGATATGATTGTTCCTCAGGACTTAAACCAGGACTTGCAAGGGCAGCGTCTCAAAAATATGGCTACGACTCCTGAAGAAGGTACACAGGATTATTTAAAACATTTTATTACAAATCCTCGTGAAGATATTGCCATCGTCAATTTAGGATCTTCCATCGGTTATGGTCTAATAGCCATCAAACCTATTCAGGAAAACGATATACTTTGTGCGTACTCAGGTGAAGTCAAAAAACTAGAGTTAGTTGATAACGACGAATACCGTTTTGTATTTGAAAACACAAATCTCTGTATTTCTGCAAAACGCATAGGAGGCCTCTCAAGGTTTTTCCCACACATGTGGAACGAAGAAGATGCGGAATTTAAAGAAATTGAATTTCTTTCAGCTGATATTAAAAATCAAGTGAAGACTTGTAACACGGTGCTCCTTGATATGAATATTGATGGCAAATGTTACAAAATAATTTTTTCAAAATCCGCCATCGAAGCTGGCGAACTGTTAGGCCTTAATTATGGAAAAAATTTTTGGTTGAATGCAAAAGGGGAGAGGCCAAAACTGCTACTTAAAGATGGTACAATATTAGATCAAAAATTCTATTGGCGCAGTGCAGCTACATTTAAAATACCCATTATTCATCAATACAAAAGCAAAGTAGCAACGTTAGTAACGTTGAATAGACAACAATGTTTTGATCTGATTAGAAATCCAGAACCAGCAACCCTGGGTGAAGATAAACAGCCATTTTCAAAATATCATTTTCGAGATATGGCAGTGAATTCAGCGGTTGTAGATGAATGTTACGCGCATATCGATCATCATAGTTTTGTTTTGATGTTAAAAGAAAAACTTAAAGATAGCGCTGAGATAAAAGCTTATTTAAGACAGCCTGTAAATAATGAAAATAGAATCGATAATTATACGGTCGATGTTGTTGTGATGGCTAAAAATACAAAAATGTATCATCAAATATTGGTTTTCTTGGAACCTATTAAAGATCGCATTCTGCAGCATGATAAAACACTAGAAATAGTGATTAAAGGTGTCAATGTCGAATCTGAAAATGAAGCGGCTGCGCTCAGTTTATATGATTCTATCAATAGCTCTAGTACTATGTCAAACACACGAGGATTTAATCACGTCGGTAGTAGTAACAATTCTAATGTTGCGGGAACTTCTGGGCTTGGAGCAGATCAAGAATCTAATAAAATATTAAAAAATAATTGATCATAAATAAAAGACACCCACATTTTTTTAATGAACATCACAACTTCCTATTGATAACAAGGAAATAAATGGACATCTAATGACTATGTACTATCAATTTCCATTGACTTGTTGGCTTTTTCTTGGTAATATGGCTGACATCAGTTCTATGCAGCTGTTATAACAGCTTTTTTTAGTTTTAGTTAGTTTTTATATAAATATTAGGAATAATACATGTCACCAGAAAATATCGCCAACGCGATAACCCAATATCATTTATCTGGGGACTTTTCCCTCATCACTAACATTCTTAATGAGGATCTAAATAATTTAACTATTACGGTAGCCGATGTTATAAGAGACTATTACCGCACAGGTGATATGCATCCAGAGCAGTCAAAGAATTTTACCGCGATGCTAGAAATACTTATAGAAAATAATGATATGAAATTAATGCATCGAGTTTTTTCTTTCTATAAGGAACAAAATAAGCTCATATTTGTTGAAAAAATCGCAATAGATGTGATAATAAAAAAAATAAAAGATCGTCATACAATTGCTGCTTTTGAACTATTGCTTCATTTTGGCGTTGACGTTAATGGATATCAAATATACAAGGAAGGAGAGCTATTAAGTTTAGGCCCAACATGTATAAAAAATATAAATACAAAAACAGCTTACGAATACCCTCAAGATGAGTTTCGTGAATTTCCAAATGAACGATTTACAGATCTCAGCACAAACAGATTACGGATGCTTTGCAAAGATAATGGAATTACAGAGCATTTATTAGAAAAAGATAAATTACCGGCTGATCTATCTATTTTTATTCAAACTATTAACTCCTACACAGAACCTACAAAATCCTTGGATTCACAACTTGGTCTGATTACCCAAGCTTATAATGCAACCAGCGAAAACACACCATTAACACCTAGAGAATTTTTTAAATGGATGATTAACCCCCAAAATCAAAAGCAAGTTTTTGAATTTCTAGATTCGGCTGGGGATAAAACATCGAATTTATTAAAGAATTTAAATAAGCTCGATATAATTCTTCCAAGGCAAGATCATAAGAACTTCCAAGCATTTAAAAAAGGCTATGCAGCGAAGACACCCACAGTACAGTCGCAGGTTAGAGAAGCAAATACTTTTATGGAAATCTTAGGAAAATTAGTATCACTTTCCACTGCACAGAATATGACCAATGCAAATAATAATCAGCAAAAACCTGATTCAGGCAAAACCCCTTTAATTGCCCTTATGTCTTCTCAAAACTTACAGGATCCTAATACCCTTGCAAAAATGGAATTACTACTAAAGGCTAATCATATCCCAGAAAATGCTAGACCAGAGACAAACAATACGTTTGATCTGAATGCCAAAAATGACGATGGGAAAACAGCATTTGAAATAATGATAAAGAAAGAAGTACCCAAAGATTTCACGGATCTTAGCCCAGAAATGCAGAACAATATAAGAAGAGCTATTGAATTATTAATTCATTATGGCGCGAAGATTCCCGCTTCGGATGCAACAAAACCAAAATTAAACCAATTAATGATTACGATTGTTGCTTCTGAGGTTACGAAGAAATATGCTAGTTCTATCACCACTCGCCCACTCACTGGTGATAAAAGAAATAATTATGATGATGATTATGACGACAATAATAACAACAACTTTGCCCCTGCAACAGCAAAACGCTGTGCGAAATAGCCTTTGGCATTGTTCTTTTGAGTTGCCTCATCACTCTACGCACCTTCGGGTGCGTAGAGTCTCTACTTATTAGCTGGGATATTTTAGGGAAGTTTTACAGAATTACTATTTATATTAGGAGCAAAAAATGCCTCATCCACACGTAATAGACGCGATAGCAAAATACAACAATAACAAAGATTTTTCCGGTATTAAAGACATTCTTATTCCGGTTCAAAGTGCAAATCAGAATAGATGGCTCTCGCCCCGGCCGTTGACTGAGTTGCTTGAAACAGTGATCTTAAATAAAAATAAAGAATTATTCACTCACATGATTCAGTTCTGTAAAGATAATAATAAATGGCATGATGTTAATAAAGGCATTGGCTTAGAGTTTTTAACAGTCGCAATAAAAGTATTTGACCCTGCAGCCGGTTATGAATATATTGATTTGTGTCTTGCGCAAGGCGATGATATGTTACTTGCGGAATATCCCATACTAAGCCTTCTACGGCGCGTTGACCAAGAAGAATTACTGAATCATATCATTGGATATTTGAAAAACAAGAACCGCTGGAATCCTACTGTAGCTTTAATTTTATTGGCTCACTGTGTAGATGCTTATTTAGCAGAAGACGATCAGCTGATGGAATTTGTAGAATTCCCCGCGATTGGTGAGCTGCTTAAGCGCGAGCATGGGGTGAATGTACATAATACTTTTAAGCTTTCATCCGTCCCTACTAATTTGCTTAGTTTGGCAATGAGTGTTGCGAATACCTACTTACTCGTATATTTTGTTAAAGAACTTCTTAACTATAGTCCGAACCTCTCTTTACCTACCGAAGACTGCGGCACTCTTTTAATTGCCCTTATGAATGAGCAATACGTACATGATCCGAATACTCTTAAAACGATGAAGTTACTTTTAAATGCTAATCTTTCGCGACAATTGTCATCTCAGCCTGCTTTTGATATTAATGCTAAAAATCATGAGAGGAAAACAGCATTTGAAATGATGATAGAGAAAGAAATACCTGAAGATATAAATGATCTTGAGACCAAAATAAAGAGAAATATAACACAAGCGATTGAACTATTTGTTTTGTATGGTGCGAGCATACCTGCTGTAGTGCAGTCAAAGCCAGGGTTAAAAGCATTAATTTCAGAGACTCAGGATAAAAAAAATTCTGCCGGTGTTTATAATACTAGTTCTAGCACAACCAACCCAAATACAGGCCGTTATAATGATGAGATCACTGGTGAGAAAAGATCTGATATAGACAATAACAATAACAATAACAATAACAATGAGCATAACATTGTTTCTGCAGTAGCAAAGCGTGTTAAAAAATAGCCGCAGGATGCTAGTGATTTACATGATAAAATGCAAGTTGAGCGGTACAAGGATAATCAAAAATCAAGTTCTAATACAGGCGCGCCAGTTCTATCAGGGTTTAAAGGTTCTGTTGAGAAAAACAATACAACAGGGGCTAGTAATAATAACAACACGTCCATCTTAACATTAATTAATATGAGGAAAATTAACCATGCAAAGTAAACAATTGAGTAAAGAGTATTCAAACTGGATGCGATCATTTAATCAAATAGTGCAGTACCAATCAGCTGTGAGTTATGAAGCTGAATATATGTCTTTAGCAGCGCAGCAGTTTCAAAGCGATAGCCGCCAGGTACGAAACCCCAACTTCACAGATTTTATGTATGATGACCCCAATGTAACTTTTCTTAAATCACTTATTGAAGCAAGCGATGATATGCTAGAGAGTTTTACTATCGGGTATGTTAATTATAGAGATGTAATTAAAATCATAGAGATTTTACAGGCTTATAAAGATAATAACAAAAATATCACCATTGAGATAACCAACAAGTCTGCTGAAAACAACAGTTGCCCACCGTTGAAAATATACGTTGGAAACGCTCAGAAGTGCAAAATAAATACTCCGGATGGTTATATGGATCTTTCAAATGACTATATAAGTATTGATGTGGCTATTATAGTATTGAAGACAAGATTAGGAACGGATGCAGCGGCAGAAGCAGGAGAAAATGCTATCAATAGCTCTAGTACCGCTAGGTCAAACACACAAGGATTTAATAACGTCACTAGTGGTAACAATTCTAATGTTGCGGGAACTGCTGGGCTTGGAGCAGATCAAGAATCTAATAAAATATTAAAAAATAATTGATCATAAATAAAAGACACCCACATTTTAGTAAATATGTGGGTGTCTACTTTTTTACTCGCGGGAATGCTAAACCATTTTCTGATTAGAGGGTGTCTAATATTTTGCTGTTCTCTCTTGCTATTTTTTTTTGATGTGTTAAGATTTTTCTTCTTGAAAATTAGTTAACTTAACAAAAGAGAGAGAAAATGGCCATTTCACTAAAGCAATATATAGAAAAATATGCACAACCTAATGAAGCACTTCCTGTTTTACTTGATCTTGATCGTGAACCGGATGATGAAAAAGCTCTAGAAGCCTATATTGCTTATTTTAAAAATAACGTCACTGCACAACCCATTGAATTATATGTCATGATGGGCAGAGGCAACGTGGGTAAGAAAATGGCCGCTGCATTGGATAAATTTAAAATCATGCAGGAAAACGGCGAGATTGGTAAAAACATTACGCTAAAAATCATACCCGGATATGGCTCCGAAGAAAAATTTAAAAACGAAGCACTGGATGTGTATCAAACACCAGAAAATCTAAAGAAAGCGCTTAACGAAACAATTTACGTTCCGCAAAAAAATATTACGATAAAATTAGCCGGCTCTGAGTATGAAAATAATGCAGCCGAGCACGAAAAAAATGGGACGATCATAAGGCTGGCTAACTATACAGGGACTCAACCCGAGCAACGCCAACATACTTTATCATTGTTAAGAGACCTGTTTACAAAATATCCACACCTATATGTTTTATCTACTGAACCACAATTAGCATTTGTTGAATTACATGAACAATCAAAAGATCTCATGAAAAATGCTAATTTTTGGGGCACATTTAGCTTTAATGTTCGAGACATCATTTGGAACGCAGGTGTTGCTGCAGGTAACGAAGCTGCTGCTATTGCTGCTCAAAATGCAAAGGATAAAGGGGCGACTCCAGATGAACAAAAACAAGCAGGAGAAGCTGTAAGGAAAGCTGCACATGAGCAGGGTTCACGTATAGCGAAGCAACAGGTGACTCAATTTTTAACCGCAGTCAATCCCAGCTATATGGAATCTATTTTTCTAATAGGAAGCACCAATAATTTTACTGCACAGGATTACCCTGGACTTTTTCCTACTGCAGAGACTAAGCTTGCTGAAATCTTTGATGCGCACATGGGGAATTGGAAAAATCATATCATGGCATGGACTCCAGGTAATGTGGTTAAAAGTTTAAATTTTGCAAACAATGCAGACAAACAAGGCAAAGAAGCAAAAGTTAAAGATATTATGAAAAATAATTGGACGCAAGAACTGGAGCGTGAAATTTATGCAATGGCAAATGCAGAAGCATTGCCAGATTTTGCAAGTTTGATGAGATCCATGAAAATATGGAAAAATTTAACCCAAGGAAACCAATTTGTGGCGGCGGATGCTATTGGCGCGTTAGCGGCGATTAACCCCGATCAGATCAATGCACAAGCCGTAAGTCTTTTTGTATATTTTAATAAAGACAACTATACGGTATTGTCAGTTACAGAACCACAAAATGGTGAGCCATGCGCTAAGGTTAATGTTATGATTCCACAGGGTATTTCCCCTGAAGTGATGGCGACTTATCTACCGCTTATTCTTGATCGTGATCGCTTAAAGGCAGATGCTGCAATATTTGACTTTGCACGAGAAGCACTTTGGAAGAAAAAAGAAGCAACAACTGATAGCAAAGAGATTGCAGCTATTGATGCGGCCATCGAAAAAAATAATCAATCAAGCAATAACAATCAAATGGTATTAAAAGCGCTCAATACTCCAGAGAATATGGCGAAATTCCAAGAGATTGAAACTGCACAAAATCAATTGCGTGAGCAGGCTGCGTCAATGTTAGCTTCATCTGAGTTCTCATTCACTTCAAAAGAACGGATGGCGCTCTCAGCTTAAACTATTGAAATCATCTTATTAATATTAGGAAATGATATGAAAAAATACTTATTACTGTCTTTGATTTTACTCGGATTTAATGCCCATGCGGGATTAGAGGCGCTTACAATCCCTTTAACCGGTGATTCTTTTACCCTCTCTTGCCTAGAAAATGATACATGGAATACCTGTGGTGACACCACCCATGTACGCGCGGGTGAATATAAATATGTTATCCACACTCCCTCGACAGGCAATTCTATTGCCATCGGTTATATAGAAGAAGGTGATAACAATACCATTGTCGCTGCATGTCGCAGTCAAAATGATGATAACTGGGAAGACTGCTCTCCTAATCCACAAGACATATCTTTTGGAGATTATGATCAAAATGCAAGACCTGCAAATGATAACAATGGCGCACTCATGGTTATAGGCGCAGGAGAAAATTCTGTCATCGCTGCTTGCCGTAATGCATCCGGTGTTTGGTATGATTGCTCACCGCAAACGGAGCCTGAAAATTATTTCAGTGTAGGGAGCGTCCATTACACCAATAATCAATGGATAATAATGGATAACTCTCTAGAAAGGGATTATGAAAATGGCATTACTTATAATCTAGCTCATTGTATGAATCCTGACGGGAATTGGCAGACTTGTCGTATGCTAATACCAGATCCCGATGGCGATTTTTACAACAGCGTATGGGGTTTCAATCAAGTGCAATATGTACCTGCAAGTCAAGAATGGGTTGCGATTGGCATGGGCTATGAAGATGGTCATGGCGATGTCTTTAAGTCTATTTGTCGCGATGATGGTCCTCACTATACCTATTGGTATGATTGTACGGGCGGCATCTTTTTATCCAGTACAAGTGAACGTTTAGTACAAAATGCCAAAGGTGAATTATTGCAATTCAATCTT
Organism: Gammaproteobacteria bacterium; assembly: GCA_013289085.1. GTDB lineage: Bacteria > Pseudomonadota > Gammaproteobacteria > JABCZS01 > JABCZS01 > JABCZS01. The sequence goes on from JABDAR010000009.1 coordinate 23,982, forward strand.
ATGCTGTCTGGTGTTTCTTTGGTCACACAAACCTTATGTAAAAACCCTAACGGTCCATGGGTAGATTGCTCTTTTGATTTAAAACAAAAGAATCAAATTTATAGCGGCGTGACTATCGATGGTAATGGCAATTGGGTGTTAGTGGGTTACCAGCTATCTGCTAATTTGTCAGAAAACATTGCGCATCTCACCGCAACTTTTGCCGGTACACAATGGGATACATTGTCTCAAGAACCTATGGAGCAAACTGGTTTCATAGATGTTATGTGGGTAGACTAGTCCATTTGTAGGTGCCTTTGGTTTATAAATAACCAACAGGCACTTGCAGATTGCACCCCAAAGCCATAAATATGCATATAATCCCCATAGAAAGGCCGCATTATTGATTTAATAATAGAGGATAGTCGCTGTAACTATACAGCGACTATATGTAGGGCAGTCCTACTTGGAAGTGGCTTTTTTAATAGCGGATGCTTTCTTTGTTCTAACTATTTTGCGCTTAGTTGTTGTAGCCTTTTTAGTTTTTATAACAGGTTTAGCAGATGCCTGTTTTAGCTCTATTTTGAGCTGTGCTAACTCAGCTTTATGCTTTGCTTTCATTATTTTGAGTTCGGCTTTCGCTTCTTTCAAATCAGCTTTTAGTTTTGTACTTATATCATGTATTGCGTTTTTTAAGCCAGCTTTAGTTGATTTAAGTTTTGCAGACACTTTGTTTTTTGTGGTTTTCACCAATTTTTTGATTGTCATCGTTTCTTCTCCAGAATAATGTGTTGTAAGTATGGATATACAATACTCTAGCATATATTTTCTCTTAAAAGAATGGGGACCTGATCGTGCAGATATAATTAGATGGGTTCAACCTAAAATAAAAATTTCCAATCCGGAGCAAATTGCTTCTACATTTGCCAGAGTGGCTTGTTTCAAAAATAGAAGGTGACAAGCCTGACATCAGCCCTTACTTTTAAGTTTAGATTTGGATAATCTTTCATTTGCAGCTTCAACAAACTCTTGGTTGTCACTCCGTGGATGAGGATAAAGAAAATCAGTTAATGCCTCTACAAAAGGCTCGGCAGGAAAACAAAATTGAGTTGAGACATTAAAATAATTAAAATTTTTCAAGAACTCTCTAGTTAATTTATTGCCTGGAACATTTGGATTTTTAGAGAAACGTCGTATAACAGTTTGTTTCTTACTTTCTTCACCAGAGTCGAGAAAATCTCTTTTTTTGCGTAGATCCGCATGTATTTGTGCCGCTTTTCTATTTGGGAATGGTCCGTGATGACAGGGATCATCTGAATATACAATACCGCTACTATTTGTTAATTGATAATAAAAACCAGCGCCCGCACTTGAGAGATTAAATCCTGGTCCGGTATTACAAGCAGGGGGGAATAGAGGGCTCCACATATTAAAATAATCACCGCATTTAGCAGGTATTGTTGTGGTTTCTTTTGGAATTATAGAATAAAATGGTATGCGATTATATGCATTAAGAACCGACGTTTTAGACGATCCAAATAGAGACACTTGTGCAGCGAGTAAAACAGTAATTGTTTTTCCTAAATGATTAAAGATATTAAATAGATTATAAGTAGAATCAATTTTTTTCTGTTTATTTTTAGTCATTAATTACCTCAAATGTTCAGATCCATTCTGTAAGTTCAATAGTAATCCTATCAGGACCTCGAAAATAAATCAATTTGCGATCATGGAATTCCATTTCCAAACCTTTAAATATAAGTCAAGAAACTACGCTCTATCGTTTACCTGATGCACAAACTTAACACCCAATTCGACCCTACACAATAGTTACTTAAGTTTTGTGATTAGCTGACGATATATGACTATCAACCAAATAGAAGGAAGGTAGTACTCATGGCTTATCAAGTACCCGAAGATTTTCTTCAATCACAACTTATTAAAGCAATTTTTGAAAATCAACCTGTGGCCATCCTAGATCGTATTTTGGAAAATTATATTCGAGGCATGGCAGATGCAAAACCAATAAGTTTGGGTGAAGATATTTCTACCGATGCTGGCAAAAAAGCATTTTGGAAAAAATTTCTTAATCAAAAAATAAAAATTTTTAATTCTCAATACTCAGTTTATTCAGTAGAACTATCGCCTATACACATAGCCGCGCGTACAGGTTCTCATGAATTAGTAAAATATTTACTTAATCAATATCCAGAAGAAAATAAAACTCCATTAATCACCGCGCCTATTGCGACTCATTCTTTAATGGGCAGTGAGGTGGTGACCATTGATGATACTGATTATTATGGCGCGTCAAATGCATTCCTTTTAGCGATTACTCATGGCAATATTGAGGTTGCTAATTATTTATATCGTCTCAATTCATCACTTGCTACAGCGTGCGATGTGCAATTAAATACACCTCTTCATTGGACTACCCGATTAGGTTATCACGATGAAATTAGACTTCCGCAACATCAAGAACAGAATGCAAATCGTGAAATTCCCGATAGATTTTCGACCCGACACTATCAACAACAAGCACTCAATACTATTAGGAATGCAAGAAAGAAAAAGAAAGTACAAGACTCGATTGACCTACAAAATATATTTATTGATTTGGAAAAAAACCTTCATACATTAGATGGTTTGATCAAGGAGCTTAATCCGTCGGATATCGATAGAACTAATAAAATTGCTGCGCTTACTAATGGAATTGTAAGTGATATTATTGATGCCAAAATTAACAACACAAAACTTAAAGAAGGCCGAATTGATGAGTACAATAGGGAAATAGCCCAACTAATCCACTCTCTTCGGGATTATGATGATACATCAAAAAAACTCCTGATTGCTTTAGTGACTGTCTTGGCCATCACCATCACTATTTTACTTGCTTTAACCGTTTTTGGTATTCTTGCAGAAATTGCAGGTGCTTCATTTTATGCAGGCTTTTCTGCAGCTGCTTCTCAAGCTGCAGTACTTGGTAGCGTAGTAGAAGTGACAACAAGTACGGGTGCCGCAGTAGTTATTGCAGGTGAAGGTGCAGCCAGTGCCGCGTGGATTGTAGGCATTCCTGTTGCAGGTAGTGCAAGTTTATATTTTTCAGATAGATATACTAGAGGTCAAGGGCAAAGAACGATGAATGCTATTGAAGAAAATGTAAAAGCAATTAAGTCCGCAAGAGTTGCGCTTGGCTAGTTAGGCTACAATATGTAACAGCTGCTGCACAATTCTATAAAAAGAGAATACACATAATGGCCCAAAAACTTAACATTTATTTATCACAGTTATTGATACTATTAGGACTATTTAGCGTTGTTAGTCAGGTTCAGGCGCAAGATAACACCGCAATATTACTCGAAATCAATGGCACTATCGATTTGGGAACTGTGAATTATATTGAACGAGGCGTTAAAACAGCGCATCAACAATATGCGCATTTGATCATTCTGCAATTAAATACTGCAAGTGGCTTAGATAAGCATATGCGCAGTATTATTAATACAATAGAGGTTTCAAAAATTCCAATAGTTGCTTATGTTGCGCCAAGTGGTGCACGCGCATCTAATGCCGGGACTTTTATTCTTTTTGCAAGTCCCGCTGCAGCTATGGCGCCTGGTACGCATATAGGTCCTGCATCCAGCATGCAAACAGTTACAGAAGATAATATTACTGATATTCGCAGCCTCGCGCAGCGAAATGATCACAATGCCGATTGGGCAGCATTAGCCGTAAGTGCAGGAGCAAGTCTGACTGCCGAGGCTGCATTGACTGATAAGGTCATTAATTTAATAGCGGACAACAGGGATACTTTACTAAAAGAGCTCAATGGATCAGTAGTCAAGTTAGGTGAGAATAAGATTACTTTAGATACCACAGGCATGACGATTACGCAGTTAACACCTGATATTTATTCAAAATTTTTATCTGTGATCACCCATCCTATCGCTTGGTTGATCATGATCTGTTTGGCGATAGTTATAGGGTTGTTTTTGTTTTTGATAAAAAGACGGTGAGATCGGGTTTGACTAAATGTAAATTCTGAAAATTTTTATTAAATAAAAGTACAAACGGTGGTTTACCTGCAGTATTTTCAACCATTATATCGTTTTTATTTTTTTCTGCATTATGCAGTAACAGAGCAAAAATCACATTTTCATGACCGTACATGCAGGCTTTGGCGACATTTACACCGGTCATATTGTCAATTTGTGATTGAAGATATTCAGTGGTGCTTTTATCATATAAATTAGGATTGTTTTCTATAAATAATTTTAGGTAGAATACGTTTTCTGCACAAAGTAGTACACACGCATTTTTGTCATCGACCGAGGGATAGCAGCGCATAGATTCTACCGCCTTAAATTCAGCCATATTGTCTCGATTAAATTTTAAAATTTCATTAGACGGCAGATGAAAGACGTTAAAGCGTGCATTTATATCTCGTCTTGGATCAATAGATATAGATCGTAATATTGCTTCAACTTTTTGCACACTACAATTTGCATAATGCAGCGGTGTATTACCTTCATTATCTTTTGCCATTATATCAGCACCTGCATCAAGCAATGCGCGCACCATTGATAATTGACCTAGCGCACACGCATAATGTAGGGCAGTTGCACCGTTATTATCTTTTAGGTTGACACAATTTTTGTTGTACTTGAGAATATTTTTTACCACAGGTAAATTCATAGTTTTTGCGGCGGTAATAAGCAAGGTTTTACCTTCTTTATCTCGTATGGAATAATCTATTTTATGCTGTATAAGTGAACTACTTGCGGAGCAATTCATAAAAGATTCTATTTCAGCAGGCTTTATTTCATTGGCAATCGCCATATGTAAAAAAGTCCCATAGCCATATTCTTCATCAGTGATGTTAGGATTGCCACCATGCTCTAATAAAAATTTAATTAACGCCAATCGTTCAGGGGGATCTATATTTGCACTCAGCGCATAATGAAATACAGTACTTCCTTTATGGTCCACATTAATATTTGCCTCGGCGTAAAAAAATAGTTGCACAGTCACAAGATTTACTTGCTTTGCATCTAAAAAATATTGCTTATAGGTGGCATTTTTTTTAATCAAAAGGAGGAGGGCCTGGTATTTTTCTGCTGCTTTTTTTGGGCCAGCTAATACAAACGAGATAATATGATCTTTAACTACTGGATCTGTCAATTCTATAGATGTAAGTTTTTCAATATCACATTGTTGCGCAGCATCAAATATCGCTTTATTTTTTTTATAAATCTCGTCTGTCAAAACATGAATGCTGAGGTAGCGCATGGGTCTTCCTTAGTTAAAGTAGGTGTGGGGATTGTCTGAGCGCCTATAAAACTTTTCTGCGTTAACAAAGCTTGAGTGCCTTGCTGGCCGAGATAGAATTGTTCTAGCGGGTAAATCGCTTTATGTAAACCAGTCATCGCTGAATATAATGATTCTAACTCATTGAATAGCGCACCTTCATCTGAGAATTGTGTCATTGAAAATTTACCCATCATTTTTTTAAATTCTTTATTAAGCTTGTAAAGTGCTTGATGAAGAGCAAGTAGGGCTGGTGAGTCACTCATTTCCTTTTGAAATAAACTGTCATTTAGGTCCATTATCATTTGATATTTAATATGGCGTAGTGCACCTTTAATAATATTATTGATTTCTTTGTCTGTAAAATTACTTTTGGTTGATAAAAGTATATGAATGCTATTTATATTATATTTTTTAGTTAAAATAGTATTTAGAACTTTTAAAGTAACATATTGCTTTGCCTTGTTTTTGCCTTGATAATCAACGCGTATTACGTTAACCCCATGTTTGCTTAATACAGAGTCACGTAATGCATCTCTATTTTTTGCCATTTCATCGGAATGAGATGAGCCGTCACATTCAATGTCAAATACAAACAATTCACCTTGGATATTAATCTCAAGAACACCGTCCATTTGATAAATAAATAGATATTGATTATCTTTAAATGAAACAAAGTATTCTTTTAGATGATTTAATAAATCTTGTTTAATTGCAAATAATAGTTTTGACTCATGAGTGCTTACTATTATTTGCTGTCGCCATAACGGATGAGCTACAATTCTTTTTTCTAATAAAGAATAATTAACACCCTCAGCATTAGAGTATCTAAATGCATTAGCATACCGTGAGGCTATAATGAGCTGCTCAATTCCCGCATGCTCACCGCAATACTGATTAAGCAAGGTTTGGAAAATACCTTTTTGCACTAAGTAATTATTAAAATAATCAATTGTTGTTTTTACGATGATGCTAAAATCATGATCAACATATTTATAATGCAGCAGACATAAATTAAATAATACATAGGAATAATATTTAATCACATCATCATTTTTTGCAATAATCAGATAATCTTTTTCTAAGTCATCTTTTAAAATAGATAATATTTTTGCCAACTGAGTGCTGTCATTTATTAAAACATCTTTTTTTATCAATCGTTCCAATATTAAAATTTTATCATGAATATTAGGCTGGTTTTTTTCGATAAACTGTAATATATCATCGATGCTGCTTTGGTCTGTAAAAAAATTCAAAATAGCATTTTTTATATTTGTATTTTTATCGAAGGATTGCGATAAAGTTTGCGCCAAAGTTATAAAATTATTTTTTTCTTGGTTGTTTTTTAAAGCCTTATATAAAGTATCCAGCGCTTGGGGCAATGATGCTTCATTTTCTTCTACGCTGTCGATGACTATTTTTTTGACACTTGGATGAACATCGGATTGATAAGGAGACAGTCTGTGTAAAAACAAATATTGTAAAGCCATTAGGAGGGAAAGTTTTGCGTCTTTGGGCTTTTTACCAATAGCTGCATACATAAGCCTATCCATGATATTTTGAGGATGCTGCTTAAACTCATTGGGTAACTCCCAAATATAGAGTGCGAGCTTAGACAAAAACGACCAGTCAAATGTAACCAGTGTTTTGTTTAAACTTGTAGTAACTGCCAAAATGCAAGAATAACGTTCTGCACTCGATGCCGCTTCTATAATTTCCAGCAAGCGAGGGCCATATTTTTTGGCTAAAGCATCTCGTTCCCGCTTAAAATCAGTGGGATTTAAATTTGCGTTTTGAAGGTTAGTAAGCTCCTGTTGATAGCAATCTAATTCATGTTTTAATTGATTGTTTGGAAACATATTATCTCCAATTTAGCTATTTTTGTATATTTTACTATTAGAAAGTATGCTAACACCAAACTTAGATAAGGTCAAACTTTTTTTGCAGAATAGGTTACTTTTTAAAAAATATACTAAAATGATAATAAATTGTTAAGTATTAAGGTTTCGTACTTAACTTTGTTAGAATACTATCATTGTTAGATATAAGGATAATTATGAAAATATATAAAGGAGTTTTACTCGCAAGTTCTTTACTGTTAACGCATAGTGCATTTGCCGATGATGATGCAGATTCGTATTTAGAAGTGATTTTGATGGGCGGTATTGCAAACTTGGATACCCAAGGTACAAATTTACAGATGACACCTGTTCAAACGGATGCTATTGAGCCCGGTACTGCTGATTTTGGCGATGCGTGGACTGTACAATTAGGTCTTGGTTATTCAATTCCTCTATTTGATGCCGAAGAAGATTCTGATGAAGTGCAGTGGTTCCCTGCAATAGAACCACAAGTCAATGTGTATTATCTTGAAGGCGATGTGGATGGTAATGTGGATCGTTATGCTGATTTCTCAGGTAACTTTGATGATACTAATTACACTATGGATATCAAGAGTACACGTGTCATGTTTGATCTTGCCTTAACTATTGCTTCTTATGAAGAGTTTTCTCTTTACGCCATCGGTGGTATTGGACCTTCATGGAATTCTTTTGATTTAACAGAACATGGCAATGATTGTGTAGAAGAAGTAGGGTTTGATAATAATGATGGCAATCTTGCTTATGAATTTGGTGGCGGCGTTACTTATGCAGCTTCTGAAGAATTCGGCATTTCCTTACAGTATCTTTATACCAATTTTCTTGATTTAGAATTGGAACAGAATGCTGATCTTGGGGATGGTTCCACACTGTCAGACATAGACTCCGACAACTTTGACTTTAGCTCACAAGCTTTAGTTCTTGGTTTACGTTACGCATTTTAAATAAGGAAATGAAAAATGTTTAAAAAATTATTATTAATCGGATTAGCGCTTTCCTGCTGTCTTGGAATTGCGCAAGCAAATGACCCTACTGTTTCTTGTGCTAAAGACGGTAAAGATGCAAGTGCCTTATGTGATCTTTCATTTACGAAAAAACCTATTTTTGGCAACATGTGTGTAGGTTTTGATCAAACAAGAGTTTATACCGTTAAAAACAATACGCCTGTTACTCAAACATTTGACTATATCAGAGTAGTGAATGCAGATGGTACAGTTAATTTAGATGCTTCTATTATCGCAGCAGCGACAGATGCTTGCGGTACAACATTAGCAGCAGGCGACACATGTAATTTTGCAGTTAACATACATCCTACAGCGCCTGAAGTGTTGGATTTATTAGTTGAAGTCAAATTTGTTGGCACTAGTAGTGCGATTACTTCACCTATTATGATAACAGCTAGCAATACTTGTGGAGTCGTAATAACACCACCTCCAGTTGTTCCTCCTGTATGTCCTATTGACACAGGTACGGAAATACTGACTTTTACTATTGAAAACACTACACTTGCAGCCGTTACTTTATCTTCTTCAATTCAAGATATAGCTATATTAGATGCAACTCTTAATGTTGTTGGTGGGGTTAATAGCTGCGGAGCTACATTAGCTGCGGGTGCAACATGCAATATTTATGTCCTAGTTACAGCGGGTGCCGATGTGGGATTGGTTAGTGCAGTACTTAATGTTGTTCTTGGAACAGGCGTTACTTTGTCGCTACCTATTGATATCGAAATCCTTGAGGTCTGTGGTATTGATGGTATTATAATTAGTACGTTTCCTGCCTTGCCCCCATTTCTCGCCTGTGATGCAGCAAACGATAACTTAACCCAAAGGTTAGTTTATGTACTTACCAATACCAATCTTATTGATGCGGAGGTAATTACCTCAGTTAATATAAATAATTCGGGTCTAACCTTAGGCATAAATGCAGGTCTATCAACTTGTACCACCGGCTTATCTTTAGCTGCAGGAGCAAGTTGCACAATTGTCGTTGATTTAAATCTATCATGTCCTGTTACAGGAACCATCGATTCCGAGATCACAGTGCTTATTAATGGTACTGATGACCTATTTATAGACATTTCTTCCACTGTAATAGCTTTGGTTACGCCTACACCTACTGATATTGACCTTAATGCTGCTGTAGGTGCTTGTTTAATGCTTGGCGGTTCAACGATTACAAATACAGGACTTACTGTAGTGACAGATACTGATGTTTGTGCACTTGCAGTTGTAGGGTTTGATCCATTTGTGGGGCCAGGGGTTATTAATGGTGGTGTAGTGATAGAAAACGCTACTGTAATTGACGCTGCTATAGACGCTGTATTTGATGGCGAAGGTGTGCTTGATGTGCTTCTAGATTTCCCTTGTACTACTGGTTTGACAGGTGAAAATTTAGGTGGAATGACATTGGGTGAGGGTGTTTATTGCTCTACTGGTGACCTTGACTTAACAGGGACACTTACTTTAGTAGGCGATGCGTCAACTGTTATTATTATCCAAATAACTGGCGCGCTAACTGTTGATGTCGGATCTCAAGTTGTTCTTTCAGGTGTACTCCCAGAAAATGTGTATTTTGTTGAAGGATTTTCTGCATCATTAGGAGCAGGCAGTCAATTCCAAGGGAATATTATCGGTGAGACAAGCATTGTTTTGAGTGCTGGAGCAAATCTGTTAGATGGTACTGCAATAGCTGGATTGGCAGTGGTCTTAGATGCTAATACTGTTACTGCACCGTAAATAGTGTTGTAGTTGAAAAGGGGGATTTCATCCGTCCCCCTTTTTTTATGGGCGATAGATTATTCATTTTTATAAGGAATTTTTTATGTTAAGTACAGTATTAATCGTGGTATTAATTTTGATTTTAGTGGGTGCCATTCCTGCTTGGCCTCATAGTAGAAATTGGGGCTATGGACCCAGTGGATTGATTGGTTTTATTTTAATTGTGCTGTTAATTTTAGTGCTGATGGGGCATGTGTAAGGTTTATTGGAAATTAATCATGAAACAGTTATTGGTGTGCCTATTAAGTTTTTTATTAAGTAGTAGCTTATGGGCCGCTAATAGCCCACCTAAAATAGATGGTTTATGGGAAGCTCATTATAAAGCAAGCGATACACCGAGCGCGCTGGTTCGTATCAAAACCATGCCTAACGGCGAATTAGTGGGTGTTATTGAAAATGCTTATCCGCGACCCGGAGAAAATCCTCCTCACACTTGTACAAACTGTACAGGTAACAACCAAGACAAACCCTATAAAGGTTTAAAAATTATGTGGGGCATGATGCCAAGTGGCGACAATCAATGGGATAGTGGCCATCTCTTAAATGCTGAAACCGGAGAAATATATTCTGGATCTATGACACTCGTTGATAATGGCAATAGCCTCGAAATGACGGGTTATGTGTTAAGTCCGATGTTTAGTAAAACGACCATATGGAAACGTGTTAAATAAGTACAAACTTTCTATCAACTGGTCGCTGAATAGCGTGAGACAATATGACATGCATCTTATTTTTTAAATACTGTCTTTGTTTGGCGGTTATTCCGTCACGTAAAGATGGAATGGTGAGATCATCTACTTTAATTTTATTCCATGTTGCTAATGAAAAAGGTGGATTGGCATTTTGTACATAATGCTCTGGCCACTGCTTGGCATCACCATGAAAATCAACCCAAGAATCACATATGACCACTGCGTGCTTAGGATCATCTGCAGACAAGTTTTGTAACAATTTTTTTAGTTCTTCATTATTAATATTTTGTGTGGGTATCGGCTTAGCATTATAAATAACAAGATTATGATTAGCATCAGCAAAAATGGGTGATCGTCCCATAAGTCCTATAAATTGTATGCTTTCTCTGGTGCCTGTTTCTAATTGACGCCAAATGGACTGAGTGACAGAAGCTTTTGTTGCTTCACTACAAAAGCCTAAATTTTCATTACGCGTTTTGGTGGCTTCAGTAATATCAATAAGTTTGGCTAAAAATATATTCCATCTCAAAAAGGTGTCATCGCTCATTTCTTTAAATAGAGTATTGCGTAAATCACGCAATTCATCTGTAAGCAGTAAAACATTTTCTCGCATATGATAATGTGCTTTCTTTCTTCTATTTAATCCTGGCGTAATGGCTTGTGAATAATGAGGGCCGAAGATTTGATTGGGAAAACTATCACCGAGTGAACAAAAAGATTGATAAAGTGTGGTGCAGGATTTTTGGGTTGTCATATTATTATAGCGCTCTATACGGCTAAGAGGTTGTATGCGCGCAGCCTCTGACAAATAATTGTATAACGCGATTGAAGAGATCGAAAATATCATAAATGGCAACATGGTTTTCTCCTGAATTTTCTCACAATGTTTAGTCCAGCTTCAACAACCAGGATAATCACTGGTGCAGTGGCGATGGATACTCATGCGGTTAAGGCACATAATTAATCGCTAGTAAGACTAGGTTAACGGTGTGACATACTCATCGCATTATTATTTGTCGGCTGTTGTGGCTTTACTTGATAATAATCGCCTAAATTAATAACGACATGCATGGTCTCTTTTATTTCAGCACTATTTGTGGGTGCTGGAATCGATTCTTCTCCTAAACTTATATATTGGTCACCCATCCATAGACATAAATTAATGCCATGGGCACGGGCATAGGCTAAAGTCAAATACGAACTAAACCAGTTTGAATTTTTTTCTTGCAGTGCTAGATAATTTTTATAATGTGCAGGGTCGGCATTAATGATGCCATCAATGGTGGCGAGTATTTGTTTTATTTCTATATTATTGCTTTTAGATTCATCCGCTTCAAATTCATCTCGGGAACGTTTATGTGTTTTTGATTCCATCGCCGATCTTTTTTCATTGGCCATATGATAATCTCTTATGGCAGATTCTAATGCAGAAGTATTATTTGAATTTGTGTCGTTATTTCGATATTGCTCAATATAATGCTGACGTATTTCGGGTGTTGCGGCAAGGCGTACATCTGCATGTGTTTCGCCGAGCGCGAGCAATTGCTTGATAAATATTTCTTTGCTTAAGCCAAAAACTTCGTATATACATGACATCGGTTTAGGTGCAAGTCCATCAGGTTTTTCAAATGTAAGCTCTTGCTCTTTATATTTACCTTTGTATAATTTTCTATTTTTCATTTCAGCGATTATTTTTTCTTGAATCTTCATCAAACGTGCATATTGAATGGGTTTAACCACATGATCCACGGTCATATTACTATTTACTATTTACTATTTGCTCAGCTTGCTTGACGTGTAAGCGATCGGCTGCATCAAAAGTTTTTAATAGATCACGAATCATCTGTTCACGATAAATTTGAATAGTTGTTCCTGGATTGGCCACACCAAATTCACGCTCAGTGCCAGTTTCTTGCAATGCTTTTTGCATCAATTCGATGAGTTTATGAATATGCATATGATTTTTTTCATCAAGAATAGAATGTTCAATAATAGCGAGAGCCAAGGCTATTGCATGCTTGGCATCAGTAATTAATAGTTGATATAAAATCAAACTCTTTTCCTCAGATAATACCATCTCATCTTTGGAGGGGGTAAAGCTATTTTTAAATAGTAAAATAAAAATATCATCTGACTCTATGAAAAAATCGTGATCATAATGTTGATACATCAACTGAACTGCGTCGGATAATAACGATCCTTTATTATTTCTTTTTGTTTGTCTGGCATAAAAAGCTAAAGCTACCAATGTGCCAGTTATTGTATTATTTTGATAAAATATTTCTTTGATATCATTAATTGGTGGATAAGTGGCGTTACCGATTTCTTCTGCAAGCCAACATGCAAATGGATCGGTAGGGGTTATACTCAATATTTTTTTTACAAATGCAGTGAATTGTTTGCGCTCATTTTCACTGGTTAACAATTCACGCAATGCTAGAAGACAGGTATGTTTGTTTATCTTATAAAAATCATTAAGATTTCTTATGATTTCACGGGCGTCATCATTATCATCCCAAGCCATGAGTGCAAGTAACTGATCTTTTAAATCACGCGCTTGTTTGCTAAAAGTAGGTGCTTGTGCAGGTGATGGTGCGGCTGACCAAGCAGTTGTTGTTTGTTGTTGAGTTGCGGAGGCTTTATTTTGTAGTGCTCCTCGCAAGGCTAAGCCATAACCACTACGGGGGTTTTGGGATAAAATAAGGTCACAATAATCTGTGAGGGCTTGGATAGATTTGCTATTTACAGTTAAACCAGCAACCAAAGTATTCACGAGCCCTTGATAATCTGCTTGTATCCAGGGATCTATAGTCGCTATAACAGGCTTCTGAAGCATTATATTTTGAAACTCTAAGAGCGTCTGAATGAAGATCTCTTCAATCTCATGAACGGATATAAGAAACTCAACTTGGTCTTTAAATGTAACCATTAGTACCCCTAAGTAAATAAGATAACATTTTATCCTAGAATAATTAAAGTTAACTTAAGAATGGGGTTAAAGATTAATCTGCTTGTCTTTACGTTTAGATAGGGTTTCGTGCAAGTGTATAATGGTCTTGCTGCCCGTTTGTACAAATAAGAATGGGAACACACCATGAACAATACAAGCCAATCCTGCAAGCACCATGCGTATGCCGGCGCTAAATGCAAATCTTGCATGCTCAAAATAGGTTTCACCGACACTATGGGGATGTTTTGTAAAAGGGGTTAGCATGATAGCTCCTATTGAGTCGCATCGATTGATCTGAAAAATAGTTTAGTCCTTATGGATTGGCTATTCAACAAATTTCAAACTTTGAATGCGTAATACTTTCTATACAAATATACAGGTATCTGCTATCTTAAATTTATTAACCTTAAAATTAAGAGATTATTAAAATGAAGATAATAAAAGTATTATTTTTAGCTTTGATTTTTGCAAGTTATTCAATAAGTTATATAGCCAACGCCGCTACGACTACCACTTCGTTTCTAGTGAGTGCCACCGTTTTGGATGCATGTTTAGCGACTTCATTACCTTTAGTTTTTGGTAATTACACGCCTGGTAATGGCGATATTACGGCCACTACAACGGTTAGTGTAAATTGCACAACCAATACTGCTTTTACTGTTGCGCTCAATCGAGGCACGACCACCGGAGGAACTATAGCCCAGCGTTTAATGGCTTTTGGTAGCCATACTTTACAATATAATATATATACTACAGCGGGTAATACAGTTATTTGGGGTGATGGCACATCAAGCAGTGTGACACAACCGGGAACAGGAACGGGTCTTCTTATTCCAGTAGTGTATACAGCTTATGGTCTGCTCCCTGATAATTCAACAAATCAGGCAGCTTCAATTGGTGCATATACTGATACCATTACTGCGACTGTCACATATTAGAATTCACAGAGGTAGAGAGTGAAAGGTTTTTTTTTAAAAAATTGTACGTTATTATTTTTATTATGGTTGCCTTATTTATCTTATGCTGAAGGAATACAAATCAGCCCAGTTAGAGTGTACATCGAGCCTGGAGAATTAAATTCCTCTTTTACCATTTATAATCGCTCAGATGAGCCTGTTTTATTTCAATTAAAAGCAGTAAAGTGGCATCAGAAAGCAGGTGAGGATATATACTCCGATACTCATGATATTATTATTAATCCACCTATTATGAACATAGGCCCAGATAGCTATCAATTATTCCGTGTCGGTTTACGCAATCCTTTGCCAGCAAACAATGAGCATTTTTATAGGATTTTCGCAACCCAAGTAGCTACCAAAAAAAACACAGTGATTAAAAACCAGATTCAGACTTTGTTAGAATTTAACATACCTGTATTTATTCTACCTAAAGAAGAACAAAAAGATTTAATAGTAGAACTTAGAAAAATAAAAGATCAATTAGAATTACGTATTGCTAATGAGAGTAATGTTCATATTCAAATTGCTCAAATTGATATTTACCCCGATAAAAATAAATTAGAGACACCTTTGTATTCTCAAGATACTTTTGTTTACTTATTACCTAAACAAGAAAAAACTTGGGATTTACCCTGGAATAAACCCAAAGATATGGATGATCTAGCATTGAAATTACGGACGGACTGGGGAGATATCCTTGAAACTCTGCGAGTGGCCCCTTAATTATTTAATTCATCTGGCTGTAACATTTATTTTTTTTTATCCATTTGTCGTACAAGCTGATGGTGCTGAAGTAAATGATGAGGATGTGAGCGAGATTTTGCTTAGCGTTCATATTAATGAACGTGATATGCAACATATTGCGAAGTTTTTACAAGATCATGATAATAAATTATATATTCATGAAGATGATTTAGAACGTTATGATCTTCATCCACCACCAACATTCCCCGTTATTTATAATGGCGAATTATTTTATTCAACGTCAGCATTTGGCGAGAATGCCTATGAGATCGATCAACAACATTTAGCGGTAGACTTCGATATTCCTATCGAATTTTTCAAAACCCGTACACTATTAGCCGATAAAACTGAATTTGTGACGGCAACCGAACCTGATATTGGGGGATTTTTAAATTATGATGTGCTTGCACAGCAATATGAACAGGACAATTCTTTAAACGGTCTATTGACGCCTGGTATTTTTAGTCCTTATGGTACATTGGTGAGCACATTTTTGACAGAAAACAATGAGCAAGAGAATCAGGTCATCCGTTTAAATAGTACTTGGCAGGTTGATCATCCTGAAACTATGCATACTTTATATGTAGGCGATTCATTTAGCACGCCAGGTTTATGGGGAAATTCGGTAGATTTTGGCGGCATACAATGGGGCACAAACTTTGGTACACAACCTGCATTTATTACTTTTCCACTACCTAGTACCACGGGTGAAGCTAAAGTTCCTTCTGTCATTGATCTGTATTTAAACAATGCTTTGATTGATACCGAAACGGTTCCATCAGGTCCTTTTACCATTAATGAAATACCTATCATTGATGGTGCAGGAAATTTGAGCATTGTCACTACAGATATTTTAGGTCGACAACAAATAGTAGAAGTTCCTTATTATGGCGCAACTAATTTACTCAAACCGGGTTTGCATGATTATTCTATTGACATTGGTTTTATCCGCGAAAATTTTGGAATTGAAAGCAACGATTATGGTAATTTTATGACTGTATTGACTGATGAATATGGGATAAATGAACAGTTAACCAGCGAATGGCGAGCTGAAGGATTGATCGAGCAACAAACACTGGGTGCGGGTGCTAATTATTTGTTTAATCAATATGGTGTGTTTACCATGGCCACTGCGGCCAGCCAAAGTGAATTAGGTATCGGTGGATTAGCTGAATTTGGTTTTCAACGGCAGGCTATTGATGAAATTAATTATGGTTTTAATTTAATTTCAACAACTGATAAGTTTACCCAAATAGGATTTGGAGAAGGACAAGCAGCGCCTGCATTTCAAGGACAATATTTTGTTGGCACAACAGTGGGAGTTGGAAGATCTTTAGCAGTAAATTATATTCAACAAAATAATCGCACGACTCAGCATCTGGGTTTTATTTCCGCAAATTATTATCAAAATATTGGGAATGAATGGGCACTGAATGTATCTGCGCTGACACATGTTAAAGGTCCTTCTAATAATGGGGTTTTTGTGACATTTTCGCGTTTATTTGGAATGTATACGACAGCGAATATCGGCGCCAATGCACAGAGTGGTTACGATACTCAAGGAACCGTACAATTAAATCAAGCACTGCCTTTAAGCCCAGGCTGGGGTTATAATCTCTATGCAGCACCCGGAGAAAATGAAAATTATCAAGCCTCATTAAGTGCACAAAGTGATTATGGTACTTATTCAGCGGGTTTTGCTGAACAAAATGGTCAAACTGGGTATCAACTACAAACACAAGGTAGTGTTGCGATGATAGATAATGATTTTTATTTAGCCCGTAGATTAGGTAATAGCTTTGGCGTAGTACAAGTTCCGGGACAAGAAGATATCCAAGTGTATAATTATAACCAAGTGATTGGTGAGACTAATGAAGATGGAAAATTATTTATGCCCAATTTATTGCCTTATCAAAATAATTCCGTAGGCATTGAGCCTAATGATTTACCCATAGACGTAGAAATACAGACTTCACAAGTTAATGTTATCCCTTATTTCCAAAGTGGTTTATTGGTGACTTTCCCAATTGATTCTGTCAGAAGTGCGATAGTCCGACTTGTAGATGTTCATGGTCAAGCGTTACCCGCAGGAACAATGATTGAGCATATTGATAAAAATAATATTATGATAGTGGCTGAGCAAGGGGAAGCCTATTTAACCCGTTTAGAAATTGGTAATAATCGCTTTAAGGCCAAAATAAATGATACACAATGTGCATTCACAATTGATTATCAACTATCTGAAGAAGATCCGATCCCAGATTTAGGTACTTTAACTTGTAAGGAATAGTTTAAAATGTATTTAAATAAAAAATTCTTGGCTTTAATATTGTTAATGTTATTACAGATGCCTCTTGCTTATGCAGCCTGTAGTATTTCAGCAAAGAATGTAGCATTTGGAACTTACAACCCCTTTAATACAAACCCTACAACCTCAAAGGGTGATATTTCAGTTGTATGCGGACTCCAAGAAAGTTTTACAATTTCTTTAAGCAAAGGCATGGGCAATACTTTTAATCCACGAAGTATGTATAGCGGGGCATATTCACTTAACTATAATTTATATCTAGATGCTTCTTACACAACGATTTGGGGCGATGGTAGTTCTGGTACTGGCCAGATTAAAAGGGGACCCATACTCCCAGTTTGTACGACTATGCTGCCTTGCAGTTTTACACTATATGGTAGTATCCCTGCTTCACAAACAGATGTGGCAGCAGGGATGTACACGGATCAAATAACAGTCACAATTAAGTTTTAAAAAATTTCGTTATTACCGTAACCTGCTAGAGGTTCTTGTTAATAGGGGTTGATGTTGAATGGGTAATCCTTGTAATGATGTTATATCATGCATTCTTTCTTTTCTTTCTAAATCCAATGTTTGGCAGGTTTTAGTAAAAATTTCCCAATGCATTTCATACTGTTTCCACATCGGTGAGTTTTTATTTTGTTCATTTTGAAATAGTCCTAGAATAATACCCCGTGAGGCAATGCCTCCCATGGTGTTGTGATAATCTAAATGACCAAGACCTTGACGAATAAATAAAGCATGTACTTCTGGTGGAAAGGCGTCGGGAATATCGCTACTATTACCTGAGTATAAAATGGGAAAAATAAAATTTTGTTTTTTAGTTGCTTCTTCTTTAATCAGGTTCCATTCATAAGCAATATTACTATCGGGCATATTTGTAATTTTATTATTAAGTGTTTTTGTGCCAATGAAAAACACATGCTGACTTTCTTTGATGCCATGTTCCATTTTCTTTCTCATGTTTTGATCCATATCAAACATGTCGTAAAATACGATACAACCGAGGGTGCTTAGATCATCTCTTAGATAATTTAAAGGCGCTTGTAACTTCATATTATCTTCAGTTTCCCATGCATAACTGATATAACATTTTATAGCAGGTGGCTTGCCTTGGTACTCTTCATTGAGCATTTGCTTTACGGCCAATAAAAATTTTTGGAAAGCATGTTTTTTTTCAGATTGAATACTACTTTCAATTTGTATTTTGGTGTAAGCAGCTAATCCAGTTAATTTTGTAGTGAGGTTATGACGAACATATACATGGCCACCTGTAAGAAATGTCAAAAGTCCCATTCCCATGAATAAAGTTTGATGAGGGTGACCTTGTACAAAAGCGACAATAGCTTGCATGATGGGATTCATGCCGCCCAGTACTCTTCTATGAACATTGATTTCATTAAACAATAACCTAACATAGGTATGCACTGTTAAAAATGCTTTAACGGTTGACCATTCGTTAAAGTCAATGCGTAATGGCAGACCTCTTATTTGCGCAGAAGATTTATTTCCATTTTGATATATTTCTCCGCTGAGATAACCATTTACATCCACGAGGATCTTCGCTTGTCGACCATCATTAAGCATATAGCTACAAAGTTCAATGCATTCATAGGACATTTAATCGGCCTCGATTTATGGGTTCAAACTGGTCAATGACATTATTTAATGTGCTAAAAGCGCGCTGATTTTTTGACTGTACTTTTTGTAAATGCTGGTTTTTGTTTGCGGTACTGAGATCGTTAATTTTTTTTGTCAGCGGATCATTTGCAAATTTTTCGGCGGTGTCTCTTTTTGCTTCGAAATAAGCGTGCGCAGATGTGCCATTTACGACATATAGTCTTTGAGTAAAGTTAAAATCAGATTCTAGGCGTTTGACGGGGTTGTCTAAAAATGCTTTTTGTAGATTGCTAGCAATAGGGATATTGCTGCCGACATATTCTAGATCATTAAATGAAACCCCTATTACTACTTGACCATTTTCTTTGACGCAGTAGTTTAATGCTTGCATAAATTCCAAGGTGTGCGATCTCACGTTGTAATTGAGCACGATCACTATATCAAATTTTTTCATTTTATCTTGTGGGAGTAATAACGTAAATTCTTCTGCAGTGGCTGTAAAAATGCGATGTTCAGTTGGAAATCGATAGTGGGCAAGCATAGCTGCAGTTTCTTCAGGCTCTAGACCAAAGCATTCAAATTGAGGGTATTGATCTTGTACTGATTTCATATTTTGTCCATCGCCTTCGCCTATAAATAGCACTAACTTTTTATCAGCATTTTGATGGGGCGCCGGGACAATCTTGTTCTGAACAAGCAGGGCAACCACTTGTTCTGCAACAACAGTTTTAGTGTACTCGGACGTTGGATTGGTGAGTTGATAGGCCATGGTGGCTGCCACGTGTTCAGAAGTACCATTGGCTATTAATTTTTTCTTGGCGCAAGCAAGTACGTTGTTGATATTGTCTGCCGCACGAGGATGTTTCATCGCTTTTAATAATGCTTCCGGGCGGGTTGCAAAACCATGCATGGTTTCAATAAGCCCAGGCAGGTATTTCTGATTTTCGGATTTTTGATACTTGCCACTATCAATGAATTCAAAAGCCTCTGTAAAAGCCTCTATATTGTCTGGGCTATTCATGGGTGGTAACCAATATTCAGTGAGTTTCAATTGTTCGTAGAATGCCATGGAATGCATGCTTAAAGCCATGAGTTTTCGAAATACATTAGGATCTAAATTTGTGGCAACAGCAATGATGTTGTCATTGCTATCAAAGGTAAAAATAACATAGGCGGTTATGCCTTTATTTTTGAGTGTAAATATACAGCCTGAAATTGCATTTTCTTGAAATGATTCACGGGTGAGCTGCCAATTTGGCAAGAAAAACAAGCCACTAGAAATACGTTTTTGCAAATCATTGAAAAGTTCATCGAGCACATGCCCTTGTTTAGACATCGCAGGGATGGGTGGGGAAAATACTACTGGATAAATGTGCTGACTTGAAGTACTCAAAAAATTAGGCATTACAACATTTCCTATTTTAATTTGGCATTATAACATACTTTAATCTGGGGTAAGGCCTTGTTTTATGATGTTGGCTACTTTAAACTGTTGACTATACTTATCTGATTAACAGCCTTTTTTTAAGGAATCGAAATTGATTAGCTTATTGCTTGTAGATGACCATGATTTGGTCCGTATTGGCATGACTCGCCTTTTGAGTGATGTAAAAGGTATTAAGGTAGTTGGCGAAGCGAATAGCGGTGAGGATGCGGTCCAATTGGTTAAAGAATTAAAACCCGATGTGGTTTTAATGGATGTTAAAATGCCTGGGATTGGCGGATTAGAAGCCACCCGTAAAATCTTACGTTCTTCACCCAAAACTAAAGTCATTGCGGTAACAGTTTATGGCGAAGAACCTTTTCCCTCTCGTTTATTACAAGCAGGTGCCGCGGGTTATATTACTAAAGGCTCAAGCTTAGATGAAATGGTGCAAGCGATACGCACAGTCTATGCGGGACAGCGTTACTTAAGTCCTGAGGTTGCACAACAACTGGCCTTAAAACATTTCTCTGATAAAGAAAATTCACCGTTTGATGCATTGTCTGAACGTGAATTACAAGTTATGTTAATGATAACCAGCGGCGTTAAAGTTCAAGATATTTCTGATAAGCTGTGCTTGAGTCCCAAAACCGTCAATAGTTACCGTTATCGCTTATTTGAAAAATTGGGCGTCGCAAGCGATGTTGAATTGACACACTTAGCCATTAGACACGGCATGTTGGACACCGACGACATGAAAGGTCAGTGATTGATTTAAATTCTTTTCTCAAGACACTGCCGCAAACGCCCGGTGTTTATCAGATGTTGGGTGCAGATGGGCAAACGTTGTATGTAGGTAAAGCCCGTGATTTAAAAAAACGTGTGAGTAGTTATTTTCGTGCCAATGTTCCTGATGCAAAAACCCAATTACTCGTCAAACTGATCCAAGATATTACCATTACAGTCACTGAAACCGAAACAGAAGCTCTATTACTCGAAAGCAATCTCATCAAACAGTTAAAACCGCGTTACAATATTTTGCTACGCGATGATAAAAGTTATCCTTATATTTTTGTGACCACTCAAAATACGTATCCAAGAATGGATTTGATTCGTGGACGCATGAGTAAAGTAGGGCAATGTTTTGGACCTTATCCTAATGCGACAGCCGCACGCGCAAGTCTACGTTTATTACAAAAAACTTTTTTATTACGCCAATGTCGCGATAGTTTTTTTCAAAGTCGCAGTCGTCCCTGTTTACAATATCAAATCAAACGTTGTAGTGCACCTTGTGTAGGCCTTATTGATGCCGAGCAATATCAACAAGATGTGCAAAGCGCTGTCTTATTTTTACAAGGTGAAGATGCAGAAGTGATGAAAGATTTGGCTGTAAAAATGGATCGTGCGGCACTGCAACAAGATTATGAACTGGCTGCACATTATCGCGATCAAATTGCTGGAATGCGAACAGTGCAGGCCAAACAATATATTACCGGACCTTCTGGTAATGTGGATGTGATTGTGGCGCTCACCGTGCATGGGATTTCTTGTGTTGAATTATTATCAGTTCGACAAGGACACTTATTAGGTTCTCGCAGTTATTTTCCAAAAATTTCAGCAACAGATGACAACAATGCTATTTTAATGGCATTTATAGGACAGCATTATTTGGCACAACAAGAAGGCCATACTATTCCAAAACATATTATTGTGAACTTGAAGTTACAAGAACAATCATTACTTGAAGCTGGACTTGCTTCAAAAGCAAAACACAAAGTACGTATCCAACAAAAGGTGAGGGGCGATCGTTTGCAATGGTTACAATTAGCCAACAAGAATGCAGAAGCATCGCTTATCCAACGATTACAAAATGAATCTACACTTGCGGATCGTTATCAAGCGCTGCAAGATGATTTAGGTTTGCCATCCCAATTGACGCGTATTGAATGTTTTGATGTGAGTCATACGCAAGGTGAGGCAACTGTTGCATCCTGCGTAGTGTTTGGTGCTATGGGTGCACTTAAAAGCGATTATCGCCGCTTTAACATTAGTGATGTTACCAAAGGTGATGATTATGCTGCATTGCAACAAGCGCTGCTGAGACGTTATACGCGTGTTAAAATGAACGAGGGTATATTACCCGATTTAATTGTGATTGATGGTGGCAAAGGGCAGCTTAATATTGCAAAACAAGCATTAGAAGAAATGCAGCTGACAGATATTCCGCTTATTTCGATGGGTAAAGGTCCGGCGCGTAAAAGTGGTACAGAAATTATTTGGCAAGCTACACCAGAAGGCAGTTATAAAAAAGAAGTATCCGTTCAAGGCCGGCATTTATTAGAAGCGATTCGTGATGAAGCGCATCGTTTTGCGATTATGGCGCATCGCAAAAAACGTAATGATGCGCGTACAAATTCTGAATTAGAAACAATTCCAGGCTTGGGTCCCATAAGACGCCGTACTTTATTGCGTCATTTCGGTGGATGGCAAGAAGTAAAAGCGGCAAGTATAAAAATGCTTGCAACTGTACCGGGTATCAGTCAAGCTTTAGCACAACGCATTTATGAATCGTTACATCCGCAGGATTAATAAGAGAAAGTTGTATGAATTTGAATATACCCAATTTATTAACATTATTAAGAATAATGTTATTACCGATTTTCGTGGTGATATTTTACTTACCTTTTTATGGTCAATATTTAGTGTGTGCAGGAATTTTTACATTGGCTGCGCTCACTGATTGGGTAGATGGTTACTTGGCAAGAAAGCTAAACCAAACAACCATGTTCGGTGCATTTATTGACCCTGTCGCAGATAAATTAATGGTGGCAGTTGCTTTAGTATTAATTGTATCGGTTTATGCTGACCCCTGGTTAACGATTCCTGCAGCCATTATCATCTGTCGAGAAATTGTAGTATCAGCATTACGTGAATGGATGGCCGAGCTATCATTGCGCGCTCAGGTGGCAGTATCAGATATTGCAAAATATAAAACAGCCATGCAAATGATTGCATTATTATGTTTATTGATTGCTAAAACATTGCCTCATACATGGATAGTGATGATCGCATATGTTTTATTATATATAGCTGCGTTTTTAACGCTTTATACTATGTTGTTGTATTTGAGAGCAGCTTGGCCCTATTTAAGAGACAAAAGCTTTTAATAAGTATGGTTGACTTTAGTTGGGCGTTTTCGTAAACTGCTTTTTCTTGCGGGAGTAGCTCAGTTGGTAGAGCACAACCTTGCCAAGGTTGGGGTCGCGAGTTCGAGTCTCGTTTCCCGCTTAATAATATAATATGTCTCGTGGCTGGGTGGCAGAGTGGTTATGCAGCGGCCTGCAAAGCCGCGGACATCGGTTCGATTCCGTTCCTAGCCTTTTTTATTGTTTTATTAATTAGTTTTCTGTTATGCCCAGGTGGCGGAATAGGTAGACGCAAGGGACTTAAAATCCCTCGGGACTTAATCTCCCGTGCCGGTTCGATTCCGGCCCTGGGCAATCTCACTTTACAAGTAAGTTTTCAAAAACATTTTCAAAGTTCTTATTTTAAAAAAACATTTTGGGTATTCTTGAAATGCTGTGGCTAAAAATGCACGGCTTTGAGATTTTTGTTTAAGTAATAAAGCTGCATGGGCTAAAGTGATTAAATTTTGCGCATGAAATTGCGCTCGAAAAATCATATATTCAGGTTTTAAATAATGAGCATCAAATAATATAAATGTTAATTTATCGCCATTACTGAGAATAGACTTCTGTTGGTTGCGCAAACTTTCTGGATGTCTATAACTGTCTAAGGTTGCAATCGGTAAAATCAGTGCTGGGTATTGTGATAAAAGACGACTGAAGAACACTATATCTTCACCATGTTTAATATTTTCTGGATAGTGGGTGGTTTTAAGCACTTCTGTACGTATCGGTGTTGCGCCGCCTTCGATACTTAAGGGTCCAAACCAATAGGCTGTTAATATATCTAAGGTGTTTGTGTATATATTGGGAATGGATGATTTTTTGCGCTGACCATTAATATCATTTGCGCCGGCAATCAGTAATTTTGCTTGTGGATGTTCCATAAACGTTTGATGAAACAGTGCTAATGCGCCTTCGCATAAGGCATCGTCATTATCAAGAAAAAGTGTATATTGCCCCTTCGCAAGGTAGGCGCCTTTATTGCGTGCTGCCCCTGGGCCTTGGTTAGTTTGATAATGATAGTCAATAGTACAAGAGAGGTGATTTTCAATATAGTGTTTAGCGATAGCTTGTGTATGATCTTGACTGCCATCATCTATCAGAATGATTTCTTTGACAAAAACTTGCTGCGCCTTTATAGAATCAAGTGTTCTCGTTAAGGTATTTTGTGCATTATAACAAGGGATGATGATACTAAAGTACATGTTTTTTCCTATGGGAAATAAATATAGACAAAAAAAGACTCATCTTGTAGCATGGCGGCTATGCTTAAAAATCTGTATCTTAATCATCTTACATTACCTAATGTCATTTATGCGTTTATTGTAGCAATTTTCTTACTTGGATTTTTTATTGCGCCTCATGATGATGTACTGCATAAAATATTCATTTATGGCATTTTATTACTGTTTCCACTGATTGCACGTGATATTTGGTGTAATACAACCCTGCTAAAACACCCATTACTTTATTTTATGTTGGCATACATGCTTTATGCCGCACTTTCAGGATTTTGGACCGTGCCAACTGAAGTCGCTATGACTTGGTATAAACCTTTTGTCCGTACCCTTTATATTACCGTATTTTGTCTAGGGATTGCCTGGTTAAGCCTAAGAGCGCCTGATTTTTTTGAAAATGTGTTAACGCTATTAATATGTGCAGCAACGGTGGTCGCATTTCTGGGCATTATCTATTGGGGAATTGAATATAAAGGAAATTTTAATATTCGATTAACGGGCATTACACGCGCAGAACATGCGATACAAGGCGCAGCTTCCTTTGCGGTGATTTTTTTGCTCGCTTTGGTACGCTTTCATAAAACGCAGGCATTCTGGGTGAAAATGGGTTATGGGCTTGCGGCATTTATCTGTTTACTATTTATCATTTTGGCGCAACCGCGCGGTGTATTAATTGCTTTGAGCGTTTGCGTGTTTATATACCTTATTGTGCGTCGTGATTTTAAAATATTATTTATATTAAGCATAAGTGCATTAGTGATTTTAGTGTTTAGTTTTTATGGCTATGATTTGGGTAATATGCTTAGCTTTTCCTATCGTCTGGAAATGTGGGAATCTGTTCTCAAACAATCATTAGAACGACCTTGGTTTGGGCATGGATTTCTTCATGATTCTCGAGTCATGGCAAGTGGTGTTTTATTTCCTCATGCCCATAGTATTTATGTGTCTATTTTCTTTTTCAGTGGTGTAGTGGGTCTTATTTTATTTGGCATGATGTTATTGTCCGCATTGTATTATGCTTATATTAATCGAGCGACAGATAAGTTTTTATTTGCAGGCTTAGCTGTGGTATTTGCAAGCATTGCGCTGATTTCTGATGTGGGTCGTGTGATTGTCAGCCCTAATGATATATGGTTTTATTTGTGGTTTCCTATGGGTGTTTTGCTAGCATCGAGACCAAGAAAATGAAATATTTACTTCAAGAAAATCGCCTTTTTACGGTAATTTCTTATGCAGTTTTTGTATTGATGCTAGGTTTCGTATTATCCCCTAAAACCATTGTGCTAGATGTATTATTTGTGATGTTTATTTTGTTGCCTTTCCCATGGGTTGCAAAAGTGCTTTATCAAAAAACAGAAGTATTTAAACATCCATTGTTTTTATTTATGGTGTTGTTTTTTGCTTATTATGCATTATCAGCAGCATGGACGCCGCAAGCCTATGTTTCTACGGAGTGGTTTAAGCCCTTAGTCTATGGCATTTTGATTTTAATGTTTTGCTCTGCCTTGGCTTTCATGAATCTTAATTCACCACAATTGTTTGATAAAATGCTGACTTGGTTGATTTATGCTGCAGCTTTTGCCGCTTTGTTATCGATTCTGAATTGGTACAATTATTCGGATGGTAAATTTGGTACTCGCTTAAGAGGTATAACACGTGCTCACCAATCTATTCAAGGTGCTGCCTGTTTTGGACTGGTATTCTTGTTAACTTTAGTCAAGATGCATGGACCTATCCCGCGACTACAAAAAATGCTTTTTGCGTTGTGTGCTTTTGTGTGTTTTGCTTTTGTTGTGCTTGCGCAAACACGCGGGATATTAGTTGCAATGGCAGGGGGGACGCTTATTCTTTTTATAGTCAGACGCGAAATCAAGCCTCTGATTTATTTATTATTATTAGCACTGCTCGTGATCGGACTCAGTTTTTTTTGGTTGGATTGGTCAGTTCTTCTAGAAAGATTGTCACGCAGTATGCCTTATCGTATGGAAGCGTGGCTCACTCTATTCTTTAAATCACTAGATGCTCCGTGGTTTGGTCATGGTGCTTTATATACGCAAGTGATTACCATATCGAATTCTGTATTACCTCATGCCCATAATGTTTATTTAGGCACATTTTTTCTCAGCGGTCTTGTGGGTTTGTGCTTGTATAGTATTATGGTGCTTTGTGCACTTTATTATGCCTTTATGAACCGCGCGCACGATACTTACTTATTTGCATTAATCGGTGTTATTTTCTCGGGTATTGCCATGTTAACGGATGTTGGCACTGTAATTATTGGTATATCTGATCTTTGGTTTTACCTCTGGTTTCCTATCGGTATCATTCTTTCTACACCGCGTATCGCTAGATAATTTTTTTCATGCTACACTTTGCTAAGACTTATGGAAGGGTGGTTTCATGCGCTTGAAAAAAATCAAATTGGCGGGCTTTAAATCTTTTGTGGATCCCACAACTGTAGATTTACGTAGTGATCGCGTAGCAATTGTTGGTCCGAATGGTTGTGGTAAATCAAATGTCATTGATGCTGTACGCTGGGTTATGGGCGAGTCATCTGCCAAACAATTGCGTGGCGAGTCTATGGCTGATGTTATTTTTAATGGTTCAGCGGGTCGTGCGCCAGTCGGACAAGCACAGGTTGAATTGGTATTTGATAATAGTGATGCAAGCTTAGGTGGCGAATATGCTGCCTTTAATGAAATTGCAATTAAGCGTATGGTGAGCCGTGATGGTCAATCTAATTATTATTTAAATAACGCACGTTGCAGACGTAAAGATATTACCGATATATTTTTGGGTACTGGCTTAGGTCCTAGAAGTTATGCGATTATTGAACAAGGTATGATTTCGCGTTTAATTGAAGCCAAACCTGATGATCTGAGAGTGTTTCTTGAAGAAGCGGCTGGGATTTCTAAATATAAAGAACGCAGGCGCGAGACTGAAAATCGGATTAAGCATACAGAAGAAAACTTAGATCGCTTAAGCGATTTACGCGATGAAATTGGCAAACAACTTACGCGTCTTGAAAAACAAGCGGAAGCCGCTGAAAAATACAAAGATTTAAAGAAAAACTTAAGACAGGTCAGCGCCGAACATTTTGCACTCAAATGGCGGGGACTCGATGTTGAAATGACCGCCAAGCATCGTGAACTGGCAGAACGGGAAATACAAGTTGAGAAAGAAGTTTCAGTATTGCGGGAAATTGATGCTGACATTGAACGTCAACGCGTCGCCTATGACGCTGCTCAAGAAGATTTACAAAAAGTACAAAGTGAATATTATCGTAGCGCCGCTCAAGTTGCTAAATTTGAACAAACATTAGAACACCAACGTGAAAGACAAGCGCAATTAGATATGGATTTAGCGCAATTGTCTGAGTCTTTTGGCGAATTACAACAAGCATTATCGGGCGATGAGCAACAATATGAAACCATGCAAGCGCAAATTTCGACGCTTACACCACAATCTACTGAATATGAAATTCAATATAAACACAGTGCGGAAGCCCTCATGCAGGCTGAAATGGCTATGCAGTCTTGGCAAAAGAATTCAGACATATTGAATCAACAGTTGGCACATGAAAATCAAAAAATGCATGTTGCACACGAAAAAATGACGCATCTGCAAAATAATATCAATGCTGCAACTTCACGCTTAGAAGCATTAACTGAACATTATGAAGAGTTAAATAATACTGAATTAGCGCATACAATTAGTGCGATACAAACAGAATGTCATCAGAGTTCACAGCAGTTAAATACAGCTAAAAATACTGTTGTTGAATTTCAACAAAAATTACAAACACAACAAGTGCAGAATGAAAAAATCCAACACAACTTGGATAACACCCGTGATGAATTACAAAATCTGCACAGTGAAGCAGTGTCATTACAAGCCTTGCAACAAGCCGCTTTTGGGCAACAACAAGACAGCGCAAAAAATTGGCTGACAGATCATCAATTAACTGATAAACAACGCTTAGTACAACAGTTAGTGGTTGATCCAGATTGGATTTGTGCGGTAGAAACGGTGTTAGGCCCTAATTTACAGGCGATTTGCGTGGATTCTTTAGATAACTTTATGGAAGATTTAGGACGGTTTTCTGAAGGTTCATTAGTATTATTTGAAAATAAAGCATTCGCTGGCAATCAGCAAAACTATGCTGACCGGGCTTTGATTCATAAAATAAAAACATCTTTGCAGATAGATCATTTACTTGAAGGAATCTATTACGCCGATTCTTTAACCGAAGCGTTATCGATGCGTAGTCAATTAGGTCCAAATGAGTCAGTGGTCACAAAAGAAGGCTTATGGATATCACCACAGTGGGTGCGTGTCAGTCGTAGTGTCGACCAGCAAGCAGGTGTATTAGCGCGTGAACAACGTTTACAAGTGTTACAGCCTCGTATTGAAGAATTAAAAATTAATCTACAACATTTACAACAAGACATTATCAACGGAAAAGAGACAGTGAAACTAGTGGCTGAGCAATGCACGCGCGCGCAGCAAGATTTAAATCAAGTTTCTCATCTTGATACAGATTTGCAAGCGCAATTCCGTGCATTGCAAGTGCGTCAGGAAGAGTTGTTGAGTCAAAAAGAAAAATTATCTGTAGATATAGCGCAGCTTAAACAGCAACTTATGCAGCATGAACAACAATTGTCACAAGCCCAAATTATTATAGAAGAGGCGCAATCTCAGGTTGAATCAATGACCCAAGATAAAATCCAATTAGAAGCATCACGTCAAGCACTTACTGAAGATTTGCAACAGGCAAAACATAAAGCGCAACACGATAAAGAAAATAGCAATCAAATTCAAATGCAGTTATCAGGTTTGAGTCATCGCTTAGAAGCGACTAAAACTCATTTGCAAAGAGCGCAACTGCAACTCGAAAAACTCCAAGTTCGTGAAGATCAATTAAAACAAGCACGCGATGCTTCATTTGATCCGATAGAAACAATTACTGCTGAACTGGATGCTGCAGTTGAAAAGCAAGTTCAAGATGAAGCGGCTATGCAATCTGCACGATCTCATGTTGATTTAACTGCACATCAATTACGCACCCAAGAACAAGCAAGATTGCAAGCAGAAGACAGCGTGCAAGCTTTACGTAGCGTCTTAGAAGAGTATCGACTTGCCGAACAAACCATACGTGTTAAACGTGATGGTGTTGCTGAACAATTACAAACATTAGAACTACAAATTTCTGATTTATTACAACAATTGCCTGAGAATGCTGATGTAGCAGAATGGGCACAAAAAGAAGAAAGAATTGAAGCACAAATTAAGCGCTTAGGGGCAATTAATTTAGCCGCCATTGATGAATATGCTGAACATGCAGAACGTTTACAGTATTTAAATAAACAAGATGAAGACTTACGTTCAGCGCTTGCGACCTTACAAGAAGCCATGGAAAAAATTGATAAAGAAACAAAACAGCGCTTTAAAGAAACCTTTGATGCGGTTAATCTAGGCGTGGGTCAATTGTTTAGTCAAGTTTTTGGTGGTGGGCATGCGTATTTAGAATTAACAGAAAATGATTTATTGAATACGGGTGTCACGATTATGGCGCAACCTCCGGGTAAGCGTAATAGTACTATCCATGCTTTATCCGGTGGCGAAAAAGCGTTAACCGCTTTATCGTTAGTGTTTGCATTATTTAAATTAAATCCTGCACCATTTTGTATCTTAGATGAGGTAGACGCACCGCTTGATGATGCTAATGTGATGCGTTTTGCACGGATGGTAAAGGATATGTCAGAACATATTCAGTTTATTTTTATTACCCACAATAAAGGCACTATGGAAATTGCTGATCACTTGATGGGTGTTACCATGAAAGAAGCAGGTGTGTCACGATTGGTTTCTGTAGATGTTGAAAAAGCGACGGAGCTTGCTGTAGCATAAGGAAGAAATAAATGACTTTAAGAACTATATTGATTGTTATTGGCGTATTAATTTTTATTGCGATTTTGGTGGATGGCTACCGTCATTGGCGTCGTGCTAAACAGCATGAAAATGAATTGGATAAACGTTCTGAGCGAACAGTATATGATGTAGAGCCACAATTTGATAAAAAACTAAATTTTAAAAATGATTTAGATTTTGAGCCTAAATTAAAGTTTGATGAACCTGATTCAAGTCCGGAGCCTCAATTTAAATTTGATCGAAGAGATTCAAGTCCTGAGCCCACATTTACCCAAGCTCCACTTGCACCTAAAGCGACTGTAGTTGCCTCAAAACTTTTATCAACAAAATCAGCACCCGTTAAAATGCCTGAACCACTTCCCAAAAAAGATAATTTTATTATTCTGCATGTATTAACGGAACAAGATACGTACTTTTCAGGGGAAGCATTGGTTGCAAAATTTTCAGAACACAAATTGCATTTTGGTCCTATGGATATTTATCATTTTTATGAAAACGATGGTTACGGCGATATTATTTTCAGTGTGGCTAATGCATTTGAACCAGGAACTCTGATCTTAGATTACCCACAAGGGTTTTATACACAAGGTTTAACATTCTTTATTCAATTGCCAGGGCAGTGTGAGCCAGAAGAATCATTTGAAGCCATGTTAAATACAGCCACATTATTAGCGAAATCCTTAAATGCGCGCTTATGTGATCATCAACGTCAACCGTTGACGCCTGCGCGTGTTGAACAATATCGCCATGAAGTGACTGCTTGCAATGTCATATGATAAAAGAAAATATTGCTGCGCTTAGAAAAATGCTAGATGAATATAATTATCAATATTATATTTTAGATAATCCCAGTGTGCCTGATAGTGAATACGATCGTTTATTTCGTGAGTTACAAGCGCTAGAGCAACAACACCCAGAATTGATTACCAAAGATTCACCTACTCAGCGTATTGGTGCTGCGCCTTTAAATGAATTCCAAGAAGTAGAGCATAAACAAGCCATGTTGTCGCTCGACAATGCTTTTAGCGATGAAGAATTATTTGTGTTTAATAAGCGTATTTGTGAGCGTTTACATGTCGAGCAAGTGAGCTATTTCTGCGAACCAAAACTCGATGGTCTAGCCATTAATTTATTATATGAAAATGGCATCTTAGTACAAGCAGCCACCCGAGGTGATGGTTTTAAAGGTGAAGATGTCACTCAAAACGTTCGCACCATAAGTTCAATTCCCCTGCATTTACGCGGTAATGATTATCCAAATTCCATTGAAATCCGCGGCGAAGTCATTATGCCTTTGAAAGGTTTTAATGCCATGAATGCCAAAGCACATACGCTTGATGAAAAAGTGTTTGCAAATCCACGTAATGCAGCGGCAGGGAGTCTACGGCAATTAGATCCTAAAATTACCGCACAAAGACCACTTGCATTTTTTTCTTACGGCATTGGCGATCCGGGTGAGTATGTATTACCTAACACCCAAAGTGAATTGATTGAACAATTAGGAAAGTGGGGGATAAGGATTTCACCGTTAGGATATGTTGCAAATAATATCGAAGATTGTGCGCGTTATCATGCTGATTTATTGCGAAAACGCGCACAATTAGACTATGAAATTGATGGCGTGGTATATAAAGTAAATCGTTTAGATTGGCAACAACAACTCGGATTTGTTGCGCGTGCGCCGCGATTTGCATTAGCACATAAATTTCCCGCGCAAGAAGAAATGACTATTGTTGAAAGTGTAGATTTTCAAGTAGGCCGCACCGGCGCACTCACACCTGTTGCCCGGTTAAAACCAGTGGTTGTCGGTGGCGTAACGGTACGTAATGCAACATTACATAATATGGATGAAATTGAGCGTAAAGATGTGCGCATTCATGATACTGTAATTGTACGTCGCGCAGGAGATGTCATTCCAGAAGTCGTATCAGTAGTATTATCCAAAAGACCTGAACATGCTGAAAAAATAAAATTACCGAAAAAATGTCCAGTATGTGGCGCAGAAGTATTGCATCATCCAGGCGAGGCTGTCGCACGCTGTGCAGATGGTTTATTGTGTCCCGCACAACGCGCTGCCAGTATTAAACATTTCGCTTCAAAAAGCGCACTAGACATCGAAGGTTTAGGTGAAAAATTAGTCGAACAATTAGTCGAATTAGATATAATAAAAACACCTGCAGATTTATACAATCTTACTATAGAAAAGTTAGCACAAATGCCACGCATGGGACAAAAATCGGCTGAAAATATTATGCAGGCGTTAGAAAGCAGTAAAAAAACCACGCTGCATAAATTTATTTATGCATTAGGCATTCGCGAAGTCGGCACACAAACCGCACTTGCGTTAGCAGAATATTTTCAAGACTTAAATAAACTCATGCATGCAGATGAAGAAACTTTACAACAAGTCTCAGATGTAGGCGTAGTCGTTGCCAATAATATTGCGCATTTTTTCAAAATGCAACGCCATCAAGCATTAATTCAAGCTTTACAAACTGCAGGTATTCATTGGGATGTAGTAAAAAAATCCACGCATCAACCCTTATCGGGTAAAACATTTGTATTAACAGGAACATTGATAAACTTAACTCGCGAAGAAGCTAAAGAACGTCTACAAGCACTAGGCGCTAAAGTCAGTGAAAGTGTTTCGAGTAAAACAGA
>JABDAR010000010.1:0-797 GCA_013289085.1 Gammaproteobacteria bacterium
ATTAATAAATTTAAGATTGTAATTAGATCATTAATATTTTGTGGATCAAGAACATAACCCAAGAGCCATTGATTGTTTTTAGCATTTTCAATAATGCGTTCTTTCTTATACTGAAGATTTTCCTCGAGTAAAAGATCTAAATCGTCAGAAGTGTGAGTGCTGCAATAAGCTTTAAGATTAGAATAGATCGTGGGCTTTAAATGACGAACAATATCTTTTGCCAAAGGAGCACACGTTTTTGAGCGAAGCAATAGTAATAATACTTCTAGGTTATTTTCTTTCTCCAGTAAACTACAAATAATGTCTAATGCAAGACTGTAGTTACCATTGTCAATTTCTATCGCATCTTTGACTAATGGATTTGTTATGATTAATTGTTCTTGTTCTGGTGTTAAAATAGACATAGATGTTTCCAATTTGAGTTTTAAGCACTTTTCTAACTTTATTTGTTCAATATTTAGACATTATAAAGTTTCATTCTTAAATTTCGCTTAATATTTATTCTACTTATTAAATTTTGATGTATTATAGCGATATGAAAATTGGCATACTTTCCCGAGAACCCCATTGTTACTCAACTCAGCGCTTATATGATGCGGCGCTTGAGCGTGGGCACGAAGCGCATATTATTAACACTTTACGGTGTTATATGAATATCAGCGCAAAACATCCATCGGTTCATTATCAGGGGCAAAAATTAGAAGGATTTGATGCGATTATTCCTCGCATTGGGGCTTCAATTACGTTTTATGGTACTGCGGTTGTTAGGCAATTTGAGATGATGGGTGTTTATTCTT
>JABDAR010000010.1:807-46057 GCA_013289085.1 Gammaproteobacteria bacterium
GTTGCCATTAGCCGATCACGCGATAAATTACGTGCTTTACAATTACTCTGCCGCCATGATATTGGCTTGCCGACAACCGGCTTTGCCAATGCAACTGATGATATTTCTGATTTAATTCGCATTGTGCAAGGTGCACCTCTTGTCGTTAAATTATTGGAAGGCTCTCAAGGTAGGGGTGTAGTTTTGGCGGAAACTCAACAAGCCGCGGAAAGTGTGATTGATGCCTTTACTGGCTTAAAAGCGAATATATTGGTTCAACAATATATTCCAGAGGCCGGCGGCAGTGATATTCGTTGTTTTGTAGTGGGTGATAAAGTAATTGCGGCTATGAAACGTCAGGCACCCGATGGAGAGTTCCGTTCGAACTTACATCGTGGGGGCACTGCAGAAATGATTAAAATTACCCCACAAGAGCGTAAAACAGCCGTGAGAGCTACGAAAATTTTGGGTTTAAATGTGGCTGGGGTCGATATTCTACGTTCAAATCAGGGTCCTATGGTGTTAGAGGTTAATTCTTCCCCTGGTTTAGAAGGCATTGAGACAACGACGGAAAAAGACATCGCTTGCAGTATTATTGAATTTATAGAAGCCAAAGCAAGGCCTAATCATTCTAAGACTAAAGGAAAAGGTTAGATAACTTAATTTGTTAGATGTGTGGTATAATAAGGCCACAATTTTTGGGAGTACTATTATGCTCACACGCATTCCTTCATTTAAAGACGCCAGGGTTTTAGTTGTTGGCGATATCATGTTAGATCGTTATTGGTATGGGGCTGCTACCCGTATTTCTCCTGAAGCGCCAGTACCTGTTGTAGCCATGCATCATGGCAAAATTCATCATAGTTTAGGGGGCGCTGCCAACGTTGCTGCCAATTTAGCAGCATTAGGTGGACATACCACATTATTAGGCATAGTCGGTGATGATGAGCCCGCGTATAAACTTGAGCAAATGCTAGCCCAGCAAAACATTCAATACACATTTGAAAAAATCAGCTCTCAGCCAACGATTACTAAATTACGTATCGTGAGTCACCATCAACAACTCATGCGTTTAGATTTTGAAGAATTTTATGATGCTCATGCATTGCAAGCTTTGTTACCCACCTATCAAGAAAAATTGGCCAATGTTGATGTAGTCATTTTATCCGATTATGGCAAAGGGACTTTAAGTCATCCAGAATTATTTATTAAAGCAGCACGCGAAATGGGTGTACCTGTTTTGGTAGATCCAAAACGCAGTGATTTTTCTGTGTATCAAGGTGCAACTTTAATTACCCCTAATCAAAAAGAATTTGAAGTGGTGGTAGGACCTTGTAAAACAGAAGCAGAGATGATCGCCAAAGGTTTAGCATTAATCGAAAAACATGAATTAGGTGGATTATTAATTACCCGTGGCGAACATGGCATGTTATTACTACAGCGCGATAAACAGCCATTTTCTTTAAAAGCCCATGCGCGAGAAGTATTTGATGTGACTGGTGCAGGTGATACTGTGGTTGCCATGTTAGGTGCTTCTTTAGCCGCAGGTGTTCCGCTCGAGGAAGCGACTACTTTAGCCAATGTGGCTGCGAGTATTGTGATTAGTAAATTGGGCACGGCTACTGTGAGCCCACATGAATTAGAACAAACGTTACCCAAAATTGCAGGTCGTTTTCCCACATATTCAGAAAACGAAGTCTTAGCAGAATGTAAGCAAGCGCGCGAGCGCGGTAAAAAAATTGTGATGACCAATGGTTGTTTTGATGTGTTACATGCAGGCCATGTGGTTTATTTAAATCGTGCTAAACAATTAGGCGATTATTTAATTGTGGCGGTGAATACTGATGAAACAGTGCGTAAATTAAAAGGCTCACACCGCCCCATTCATTCTCTAGAAGCACGCATGCAAGTATTAGCGAGTTTGTCATCAGTTGATTTCGTATTGCCGTTTAGTGAAGACACGCCCGAGCGTTTGCTAGAACTTATACGTCCAGAAGTATTGGTCAAAGGCGGCGATTATAATATTTCAGGTGTAGTGGGTCGTGATTTTGTAGAGTCTTATGGTGGCGAAGTTGTCGTATTGCCTTCAGACTTTGATTATTCTACAACACGTATCCTCGAGAAATTGCAGGAAGAATAATTGATGAAAGTATTAATTGTTAAACTCACCTCCATGGGTGATTTAATTCATGTTTTGCCCGCTGTGAGCGATGCTGTCAAACAAATACCCAATATTCGTTTTGATTGGGTTGCAGATGAAGCGTTTGCTGATATTCCACGTATGCATCAAGCAGTAGATGAAGTGATAGTTACTGCAAATCGACGTTGGAAAAAAGAATTGTGGCAAAGTTTAAAAAGCGGCGAATTCATTCGCGTATGGCGCAATATCCGCAAAAAAAAATATGATATTGTGATTGATGCACAAAGTAATTTGAAAAGTGCTGTTATTATGAGTTTTGCTAGAGGTTTACGGTGCGGTGTAGATAAAGATTGCACACGCGAGAAATTTGCACACGTTACTTGCGATAAAACTTTTCATATTCCTTTAGAGCAACATGCCATTCTTCGGCAGAGAAAATTATTTGCGGCGAGTTTAGGTTATCCAGTGCCTGAGACTTCCCCTGATTTTGGTATAGATATAGAAAAATTACCTGCATTGCCTATCACCTTACCGGATTCCTATTTAGTATTTGTCCACAGTACTACGTGGGATACTAAACATTGGCCAGAAGGTTATTGGCAACAATTAATTCGGATGGCTGCAAGTGCGGGTTATCATGTTGTGTTGCCATGGGGTGGCGTTAAAGAAAAAGAACGCGCAGAACGTTTGGCCAGCCAATCTTCACAGGCAATTGTATTGCCGAGATTATCTATTCCACAATTAGCACGTGTGATGTGTGAATCAAAAGGTGCTGTGTGTGTGGATACGGGCCTAGGACATTTAACTGCAGCATTAAATGTGCCTGCGGTACATTTATATGGCCCTACAGATCCGGCATTAATTGGTGCTACAGGTCAGCATCAACATCATCTCATTGCTCAATATGAATGCGCGCCTTGCTATTTGCATGAATGCAAGTGGGGAAGCGAATCTGCTTGTTTTTTGAAAAATATGAAACCGGAAAAAGTATGGTCGCATTTTTCACCTATAATTAAACAATAGTTTTTATATAGGCAAACCACATTCATGGACGATCATTCTATCACTATTTGTGACACTACCATTGCGCCCGGAACTCAGGCTATTATTGATTTGCCCGTTTCGCCACTTTATACCCAAACACCCATGAATATTCCTGTGCATGTTATTAATGGTAAAAAACCTGGACCCGTTTTATTAGTATGCGCAGCCGTGCATGGTGATGAAATCAATGGTGTAGAAATTATTCGTCGCTTACTCAATAAGCGTTTATTGAAATCCTTAGAAGGGACCTTGATTGCTGTGCCCATCGTGAATATTTTCGGTTTTATTTACCATTCACGTTATTTACCCGATAGGCGTGATCTGAATCGTTCATTTCCAGGATCAAAAGAAGGCTCAATGGCCTCGCGCATGAGTTATATTTTTATGCATGAAATTTTAGAACAATGTACTCATGGTATAGATTTTCATACCGGTGGCGCACATCGTACTTATTTACCGCAAGTACATGCAAATTTAACAAAAAAGAAAACATTGCGACTTGCCAAAGCTTTTGGCGTGCCCGTATTATTGGATGTCAAAGAACAAGATAATTCTCTGCGCGCCGTAGCTGCAAAATATAAAATCCCTTTTTTAATTTACGAAGCAGGTGAAGCCTTGCGTTTAGATGAGTTGTCTATACGTGTGGGCTTAAAAGGTATACTCAATGTGATGCGTGAATTAAAAATGTTAAAAAAAACCGCGCACGCTACGCTACGTGCAAAGCCATTTATTGCCCACTCTAGCACTTGGTTACGGGCCGAACAATCTGGACTGTTATTATCCCCCATGGCCTTAGGACATAGGGTATTAAAAAAACAAATTCTCGCTCATATTGCAGATCCTATCAGTGGCAAAAGCACAGAAGTATTATCGCCAACCAAAGGTATCATTATTGGCCGCACCCATCTGCCGCTCGTCAATGAAGGCGATGCGCTGTTTCAAATTGCTAAATTTGAAAAAAGTAAAAAAGTACTGGCGGAAGTACAAGAGTTTCATTCAGCGCATTTAGATGAGGATGACGCGCTGAATTACTGACAAGCAATAGTTTCAGTATTCATACGTAATTCAGGAATTAAATCTGATTTTGGCACTTCTATCATAATAAAAGGTTGTGAAATCATTCCTAAATTAACACAACCTGCGCCTGGCTGTTTACGGGTTGCAAAAATATATAATTTTGTGTCTACAGCTTGTAATTTATCAATCGACATTTCATAACCACTGCTGGGCTGGTCAGAATCAACCACTGCAATCACCATGTCCTTGTTAAAATCAATCACCGGTGCTGTGATAGGGGGTTGTAAATTTTTACTGTGCTGAGCCCAGAATTCATCAAAACTTTGCTGGGTGTCTAATTTATAAATACTGGTCATATCGGCTTGAATGCCACTGTTATTGCCGGTAGTGATGACGGCAAAATGAATCGCTGCGGGTTCATTGCCTTTAGGCGCTGCAGGTTCTTCACTGCAACCCGTTAAAAAGGCTAAAACTAAAGAGAGTAATAAAATAGCTTTATACATTATCAAATATCCTTATTTAAGATTGTTAATATATACTACATAAGACTTAATAAATAAAGGAAAATGATATGACACCCACATTTTTGCGATTGCAAGCCAAAGCGCTCACTTTATTGATAACGGGTTTATTTTTATCCAACGTTCTATTTGCTGCACCTACGAATTTTATTAAAGCGCCGAAAAAAGTCTATCATGTGGCTATTACTCAATTTGCAGATACCCTTGGGCTCAATGAGTCATATGCAGGTATTATTGCTGGATTAAAAGAACGTGGATATGTCGAAGGTAAAAATTTAAAAATTACTTTTATGAATGCAGAAGGGGATTTTGAAGCCACAAAAAAAATTGCAGAAGACTTTGTGAAGCAAAAACCTGATTTGATTATTCCAATTTCAACACCCTCAACGCAAGCCGTAGTTAATGCGGATTATAAGGCACATATACCCGTAGTATTCTCGACGGTCACAGATCCTGTGATCACCCAAATAGTACCATCACTGACACAATCGGGCGGATATGTTACTGGCGTATATGATTTGCCTTCTGTTGATCAGCAAGTTGCTTTGATTCGTGAAATCATGCCAAACCTGCAAATACTGGGCGTAGTATATAACCCGAATGAGGCAAATTCTGCGCGTATATTAGAATTATTTGAAGTGACCGCAAAACCCATAAAAATCATAGTTGCGGAAGCAACTTCAGCAAGTGCGGTAAAAGCCGCAATAGAATCTTTAATGGGAAAAGTAGAAGCGGTGTTTATTCCATCCGATAGTACGGTTCAATCTTCTATGGAAGCGTTGTTAAACATTACTATGAATAATCGGATACCTGTTTTTACGAGTGATGATGGATCTGTGCGTTTAGGCGCTTTAGCAGCTATTGCTGATAATCAATATGATGTGGGTTATCTTGCAGGTAGAAGAGCAGGTTCTGTATTATCAGGAATGGATCCTGGAAAAATGGATGTTGTTCGTATTCCACACCAGAGTTTGTTCATTAATATGAAAACTGCAGAAAAGCTGAATGTTAAAATACCTGAAAAAATATTGACTAAAGCAGCCCAGGTCATTCGATAACATTTAAGATTGCAATCGCGCTATGCGCCATTCAAAAAATGACCAGCCTAATAAGCCTGTGGTTGCTAAGCCGCAGGCGAGTCCCCACCAAACACCTTGTATTCCCCAATCGAAAACAAATGCAAATAAGTAAGCAAGCGGCGCGCCGACGCACCAATAACCAATAATGGCAATTAGCATAGGTTTAAAGCCTTCTTCTATGCCGCGTAAAATACTAAAAGTAATGCCTTGTAAGCCGTCAAATAATTGAAATGCTGCGGCAATCATGAGTAAACCAATTGCTACAGAAATTACTTCTTGCATCTGTTCCATATTAAAATAAGTAAACAAATAAATAAACGGTTTAGGCGACAACAAAAATAAAATTGACGGCACACTCATCCATAATAATCCTAAGCACACGCCTGCACGGCCAATACTGTGAACGCGATTAAATTGTTGTAATCCATACGCTTGGCTTACCATAACCGACGTGGCATTGGCAATCCCGACAGTAACCATATAAGTTAATATCGACAATTGCATAGCAATATGATGCGCTGCTAAAGAAGTGGTGCCAAATAATCCGGCCATAAAAGTACCTAAAATAAAAAAGCCACCTTCAAAAGTGAAAATCATGCCCATGGGTATGCCAAGCCGTAGTAGTTTATAGATAAGTTTAGGATAGAAAAATTTAAAATCACGAAACAATTTGTATCCCTTAAGTTTTTTATTCAATAATAT
Organism: Gammaproteobacteria bacterium; assembly: GCA_013289085.1. Lineage (GTDB taxonomy): Bacteria > Pseudomonadota > Gammaproteobacteria > JABCZS01 > JABCZS01 > JABCZS01. Next base: position 7,290 of record JABDAR010000010.1, read on the forward strand.
ATTGATTACTAATACAATAAACATCGCGAAAAAAACCAGACTACTCGCGATACCTAGATTAATGACACCCAAGTTTGGAAATGCATAAATAAACGCAAGATTTAAAATAATATTTAATACCATTGCGCCTATGGTAATCACACTAATTAACTGTGGCTGCAGAACGCCAATAGTAAAAGCGCGTAATGTCATATAAAACAAATTAGGCAGCATGCCCCACATTAATGCTTTTAAATACAAAGATGCAGTATCTACAACAATTTGTTGTTGCCCAAGCATAATTAAAATAGGTTTTATATTCCAAAGTAAACTTCCAAATATAATGAATAGTATGAATGAAAGAAATAAACCGGTATGAACAAACTGTTGTATGAGCGTTTTATCTTGTAAATGCGAGGTCACTTGATTGGTCAAAACTGTAATAAGACCTGTGCTAAATATTAACAATAAAGAAAAAACTGCTCCACCTAATCCAGCACCGGCTAAAGCTTCTGGACCGATTAATCCCATCATGACGACATCAGTAAAGACAATACCAAATTGCGCCAATTGGGTCAGTACTAATGGATAGGCTAATTTGATTAGGCCAGGAAATTCACGTTTAATGGTTTGCATGGATTATAGTTAAAACCTATCGTTATATTATAAACAATCAATTTTATTAATCCCCCAATGTTTTTCATAATTAACTTGAAAAACAAGGAGGGATAAAATGACATTTCAACTCAAGGGCAAGTTAAAACAATTAGATCATCATAAAGTCATTGCAAATGCAACGCAAGGATTGGTTTGGCTCATGATTCAGGGCGCGCGCAATGCAGGTTTAATAAGCAGTGGTTATGGGATAGACAGTACGTTTCAAATGTATACAGACTGGCACAGTAAAAATAAACATAAAAAATTGCTTGCACAACTCATAAAGCATGAGGCCATTGACTTAATACAAACTGACTTATCTTGCGATTTTAGGCGTATTCAATCCATGTTAAATATTCAAAAAAAATCGCTAAAAGATACCCTCTCAGTCCAGTATCAATATTTAATGCAATTAGAACATGATAATTATGCACGCTTGGCAAATGAATTAACAAATAAAATTACGCAATATAATAAATTGATCTATCACTACCATCTTGTTGTTACAAGCGGATTAGCCACGGGTTTTGCACTTGACTTGTTGTATAAGATTTTGGCATTTGGGATTGCGCCACTTGCAGGAGCATTGATTTTAGGATTTTCGATGATGAATCAAATTAAAAACTGGAGTGAAGATATCCATGATTATATTAATATCTTGCAACAATGTGAGCAAAAAATACAGTATTTAATGACTTTTGATTTTAATGAAAATAATCTGCAATTAATTAATCAAAAATTGATACAGGTGGGTCTTACGCCAATTATTGATGGGCAGGATAAAATGAAATATGTATTTCATGAAACACTGGCTATTGAAAAAATTAGAAAATTTGCCACAGATAAAATGATAGCGCATAGTTTTTGGTATTCATTTATGTTAACAGGTATGGCTTGCTTATTTTTTTGTGCAAATCCTGTGATTGGACTGAGTGTGTTTGGCACTGGAATGCTGACATATGGCTTGCTAAAATGGATGCAACCATATGCAAATTTAACAAAAACACCAATGCTCAGTGCATTTATGGCGCAAGAGAAACCGCAACCTTCGCCATTTGCGAAAATAGCTCAGCGCGCACGTGAGTTTTGCGAAATACCAAACCCAATTCGCGGCATGGGACTGGCTTTTTAAAAGGTAAATATTTCACATGTGGTGTGTTTGTTTGTGTGGCCAATTTGGGTATCAAAGTAGTACCTAAATTTTGTGCCACCATATGACGCAAAGTTTCAAGACTTGTAGCTTGAAAGTCACTCATAAATAAGGTTTGAATATTTTCACAGACCCTGAGTGTTTGGTCACGCATGCAATGGCCATCGGCTAACAATAATATTTTTTCTTCATTAATCTCTTTAAAACCAATTGATTTTTTATTTGCAAGCGGATGCGCATTATTGACAGCAAAGTAAAAATCTTCTGTAAATAAAGGGATCGTTGTCAATGACTCATCGTTGATGGGTAAGGCCACTATGGCTAAATCCAGCTGGCCTTGCTGTAGTTGCTCTACTAAAGTATGGGTTTTTTGTTCATGCAACCATAATGATATTTTTGGTAATTTTTGATGCATGGTTTGCACCAGTTGCGGCATTAAATAGGGCCCTAAAGTTGGAATAATGCCAAGATGTATATCACCTGCGAGTGGGTCTTTCATGGTATGCGCATAAATTTTAATGGCTTCAATATCTTGTAAAATACGCGTAGCTTTTTCTGCAATGATGTGACCGGCAGGCGTTAAGCGTACATTTTTATTATTACGTTCAATGAGGACAATACCTAAACGATCTTCCAATTTCTTGATTTGGACGCTGAGGGTGGGTTGGCTGACGTGCACCATGGCCGCTGCCTTGCCAAAATGTAGGGTTTTAGCGACGGCCACCAAATAACTTAAATCGCGCAGTTTCATAGTTAACACCTATTGATATCATAAATTTAATATATTTTACAATAATAACCCCACCTTGTATAGTGTAGGAATCAACAATCAATAGGAGGTTTTTTATGGATTTAATAGCACAATTAAAAATAGTTTTGGCGAATACTTATGCTTTGTATTTAAAGACCCAGAATTATCATTGGAATGTGAAAGGGGAACATTTTGCCGCGCTTCATCATTTTTTTGAAGAGCAATACGAGGAGCTTGGTGAAAGTGTGGATGCGATTGCCGAGCATATTCGGATGTTAGGGCAAGCTGCGCCTGGTTCATTTAATGAGTTTCAAGCTGTGAATCAAATTTCAGATGGGAAGGTAGGAGTCAATGCTGCGGCTATGATTACGGATTTATTAGACAGCCACACTTTGTTAATTGAGATTTTGACTAAGACTTTAAGTCTTGCTCAAAATGTTCAAGATGAAGTCGTTGCGGATTTTATGATTCAGCGTATGGCGGCGCATCGCAAACAGCAATGGATGTTGAATAGTATGCGTTAATAGATATAAAGATATGACACCCATAAATTAAAATGTGGGTGTCAATTACAGAAGATGATGAATATATTGTTACGTTAAAGCTCGGCCCGGTAATCAGTCAACACTGGTATGATTTGGATTTTGATGATTTTGATATAAGCCCAGAAACTGAAACGCAAATTCTATTTGCTGCAAGATTAGATGGCCGTTATCGCATTGATGAAGATGATTTTTCTGGCGTTAATACATTTGGGTAGTTTTCAGTCTATGCGGGTTTTGCATAATCCAACATCCCTTGAAAATCAATAACAACCACATCTTCATCACCAACAACCCAAGCATCATGACCGCTGGGTAGTAATGAAATATCACCCGGAACACATTCAAATTCTTGACCATCATCCATTTTAATACGCAAAATACCGGCGGCATGATATTGAAAGTGAGGCGCATCGCAGCTTTTGGTGTGCATTAAAGGTTGTAGAGATGTAGACCATCGCCAGCCGGGCTCAAAAGTAGCACGGCCAATTGCTATGCCGCCTATATGAATTAATTCTAATTTTCCCTTTGGAAAAACGCGTGTTTCTTCAGCTTTGGTAAAACTTTTAACTTGTGCAATATTCATAGCAGTTGCGATGATTTGTGTTGGGTTCATGAAGATATTCCCTAATATTGATTTAACTTAAAGATAGCAGGTTATTTTCTCATTGCCTACGCCCCATCCTGTTAAAATCAAGTCAACTTTGATAAGATTATTATTTTTAAAGAGACTCACTATCTTTCACAGCGAGATACATATGAACACAGCAAACTATCAATATTTATTTTTCAATGATTATTCAGAAGGTGCGCATCCACGCATATTAGCAGCATTGCAAAACAGCAATGATATGCAGGAATTGGGTTATGGAGAAGATGATTTTACCTTGCAGGCGAGCGATTTAATTCAACAAGTAATTGGTAATCAAGCAGCAGCTGTGCATTTTGTTTCAAGCGGTACGCTGGCTAATATTGTTTGTCTATCTTATTTATTGAAGCCATATGAATCGGTTATTGCAGTGAGTAGCGGACATATTAATGTGTATGAAGCAGGTGCAATTGAAGCAACAGGACATAAAGTTCATGAATTATCTGCAGTAGATGGAAAATTAACACCAGATGCGATTCATGAATTAATGAATCGCATGACTGATGAGCATATGGTCAAACCAAAAGTAGTTTATATTTCACAATCAACGGAAATAGGCTCAATTTACACTAAAAAAGAATTAGAAAATATTGCAACCGTGGCGAGAAAAAATAATTTATATCTTTATATAGATGGCGCCAGAATCGGACATGCGGTGATGGGGAAAAATGCGGACATGAATTTGCAACAAATTGCAGAATTAGCCGATATTTTTTATATCGGTGGTACCAAAAATGGTGGATTAATGGGAGAGGCGATTGTGATCCCCAATCCAAATTTGCAGGCAGAATTTAGACGTCACATGCGACAAAAGGGTGCATTACTTGCAAAAACTCGAACGGTAAGTATCCAGTTTGTTGAATTTTTTAAAGATGATTTATATTTTGCTAATGCTACATTTGCTAATCAAATGGCACAGCTATTGGCAGCAGGTATTAGTCAAAAAGGATATCGTTTTCTCACACCTGTTTTAACAAATCAGCTATTTCCGATTTTTCCAAACGCTATCATTGCAAAATTAAAACCATTGTTTGGATTTTATGAATGGCAGAAATTGGACAATGAACATTCTGCCATTCGCTTAGTGACCTCTTGGAAAACGCAAAAATCAGCTATTGACCAATTTTTGGCAAGCCTATAATGCTGTTCAAGATTTACTGGTTATCTTGAGTAGCATGATCAACAACATTACCCGTGGTATCCACTGTATTATTGACAACATTGCCAGTTGTATCCACAGCATTATTGGTGACATCTCCCGCGGTGTCTACCGTGGTATTTACGGCATTACCTGCGGCATCAACCGTGTCGCTTACGACATCATCTGCAAAAGCAGAGACTGACAGTATCATGCTTAAAGTAGAGATAATTAAAGTTAATTTTTTCATGTTGCTTTTCCTTTTTTTAGACATCCATAAATTTAAGCATAGATAATCCTAAACGCAAGCTGGGCGAGAGTTCGATATTGCATTTCTTGGGTAAATATGGTAAAAACATTTAATTTACAATTACTTAAGAGGTTGGCATGCGTTATATATTCTTAGCATTTTTAATGATGATCATCAATAATGCCGTTTTAGCAAACGCAACTATTGCTATATTTTTTAAGGATTCCGCAGAATTTGGTCAGATTGATGCCTTGACTGAAGAGTTGCTAGTAAATGCTAAACAAGCGCCTGAGGCTTTTTTAGCAATGACAGTTGTAAAATATTATCCAGAGCTCAATGTTTTAATTGGACCCATTCAGCCCGGGAGTGAATTATTGACTGCATTGAAATTGCATCCTGATGTGGACTACGTGAATTTAGTCAATGGCGGTATTGAAGAATTAACGACTAGTGCTGCGGCTATTTATTTACGCACTGATCCACTATTCCCAATTGATGTAGCTAGACCTTATCCAAAAACAAAAAATGATGTAGAAATCGATGCCTCTAAAAATTGGTGGGCGCACGGTTACACTGGCCAAGAAACAGTGACAGGTTTATTAGATAGTGGTATTGCTGCAGAATTGCCTGCGTTTAAAGATAAAAAAGTAATTCAGTATAAACAAAGCTCCATTTATGATCATTATACAAACGGCGTGCGTACACCTCATGGAACGGGAGTTGGATCAATTTTAAGTGGGGGAAATACAGAGCAATCCTACTTAGGTATTGCTCATGGATCAGACACAATTGTTTTTGCTCATGCTTGGGATAGCAGCATGGAATGCACTACTGAAGATGGCACGGTTTATGATGCCCCTTGTGTGATAGGAACTTTGGATAGCTTATTATGGATGCTTGATCAAAATAACAAACCGGATGTAGTTAATTATAGTTTTGGGAACGGAGATCTAACTGATGACTACAGCATTGTTGCAAGGTTATTTGATCATATTATTGAATATGAAGATGTACTCATTATTAAATCTGCTGGTAATGGTGGCTATATTGCGCCTGAATTAGTGGGTGATGATTATGCAAACACCTTATCTGCGCCAGCAGACTTTTACAATGGTTTAACTGTAGCCAATATGAATACTACTTTAGAAAAAAATAGTGCGAACGATGATGAATTTTTAAGTACTTTGAAAAAAACAGCCGATCGTGATTTACATTCTATTAATTATACTTCAAGTCGAGGTCCTACTTTGACTGGTAGACGCAAACCTGATTTAACTGCGCCTGGAAATGATGCTCGTGTTTATGCACCTAATCCTAAAGTATATGTGAATGATGATAATGAATATTTTTCTGATTACAGTGCTTCTATGCATTATCGAAAACTTGATTCAACCCGTTTAATGGGAGGTACGAGCGCCGCGTCGCCACATGTTGCAGGTGCTGTATTGTTATTAAAAAGTTATGGTATTAGAAACCCAATGGCTGTGCGTGCACTATTAATTAATAGTGCTGATGCTTGGAATCCTGAAACGATAGATAATCCTTGTGATTCATCAAGCGCTGCTTGTCCTAAAGGTCCTATTTCTATACCAAACTGGGATGATACATTTGGTTATTGGGATAGAACTTATGGTTGGGGTTATCTGAATTTACAAAAAGCATTTCAACAAAAGGATAATATAATAATCAGAAAACTCGATAACCAATCCAGCACACATGTTTATTATGGACAATTAAATCCTTATGAAAAGGCCACGCTGGTTTGGGAAAAACATAGTGGACGTGAATTGATAACATTGTATTTTAAGATTGAAACCATGGATGAGAAGGGTGAAACCTGGGAGAGAACTGATCCAAGCTTCATTGATAATGTTAAACAATTAATTAATGAGGATGATGAAAGACGTCGGTTTAAAATTACCATTTCAAAGCCGTTTGATGCACCTGATGAATCTTATGCCTTGGTGACGAGTAGTCCATTTGCACAAAATATAAGACATCCATAAATCAAAATATAAGACATCCATAAATTAAAATATGGGTGTCTTATATTTAAAAAGGAAACTGATATGTCTAAAGCAATTATCTATCACAATCCACGCTGCAGTCATTCTAGACAAGCATTAGCACTTTTAGAGCAAAATGGATATGCCCCTCAAGTTATTGAATATTTATTAACCCCACCCAGTATCAAAGAAATAAAAAGAATTTTAAATTTATTGCAAATAGAACCTCGAGAGTTAATGCGCACTAAAGAAAAAGAATATCTGTTATTGCACTTAAATGATCCAACATTAAATGATGCAGCTTTGATTAATGCTATGCATGATCACCCTATTTTAATTCAGCGACCAATTGTAATCATCGATAGTCTGGCTTGCATTGGTCGTCCGCCAGAAGAGATACTAAAGATTTTATAAAAATTAAAAGACATCCATAAAAGATCTAAAAACACTTGACATACTTAATCACCAATGTTATTTTTCGCCTGTAACTCAATTCATTTTTGTAATCATATTACAGGAGAAAAGGATGGCTCTTGCACGTAAACACCAAATTGATTTAACAGTCACTCAATATTATCACTGCATATCTCGCTGTGTCCGACAGGCGTTTTTATGTGGAAAATCAAAACAAACGGGTAAAAATTATGAACACCGTCGTGCTTGGGCGGTATCACGACTTAAGGTTCTTGCTGAAATTTTTTCAATTAACATCTGTGCTTATGCAATTATGTCTAATCATTATCATCTTGTTTTACATGTAGATGTAGAAGCAGCTAAAAATTGGTCTACAACAGAAGTTATTTCACGTTGGAAACGATTATTTAAGTATGCACCTGAGGTGGAAATATTACATATTGATGCTCAACATAAATTGGTTGAACAATGGCGGCGACAGCTCACTGATATAAGCTGGTTTATGCGCTGTTTAAATGAATATTTGGCCAGAAGAGCTAATATTGAAGAGGGATGTAAAGGTAGATTTTGGGAAGGTCGTTATAAAAGCCAGGCATTGTTAGATGAATCTGCATTGCTTACGTGTATGAGTTATGTGGATTTAAATCCAGTGCGCGCAGGGTTGTGTAACAGTTTGGAAGAATCAGATTTCACATCTATTCAACAACGTTTACGTAACTATGAAAAAGATAAACATCTTTCAAAACCTAAATTAATGCATTTACTTCCTTTTGATGAGAAGTCTTATTTTGAATTAGTACATTGGACAGGCACAATAGTTAGAGAGGATAAAAAAGGTTTCATCCCTCTGTCGATTAAAAAGACTTTAAACATGTATGGTATTAATGACAAACAATGGATTCAATCACTTCAACATTTTGATAGAAGTTATAGTTGGTTAATTGGAAGAGTAGATGAGATTAAGGAGCGTTGCATCATTTTAAAAAGAAAATGGATTCAAGGTGTGAGCGCTAGCAACAAATATTTTTTAAATCACGCTGCTTAATCACATAAACTCATGTATGTTATACAGTAATTCAATCTTAAGGAGCATAAGATGAGAATTTTACACACCATGATACGCGTAGGTGATTTAGACCGTTCTATTGAGTTCTATACAAAAATATTGGGTATGAAAGAAGTTCGTAGAACACGTAATGATGCTTATCAATATGACTTAGCTTTTATCGGTTATGGCAGTGAAAAAGAGGGTGCTGTAATAGAATTAACATACAACTGGGGCGTCAGTCATTATGATTTGGGTACTGCCTTTGGTCATATTGCTATTGAAGTTGATGATATTTTGCATATTTGTAATGATATTAAGTCTAAAGGTGGTCTCGTAACCAGAGAACCTGGACCTGTAAAAGGCGGAACCACAGTTATAGCTTTTGTGCGCGATCCTGATGGTTATTCAATTGAATTGATTGAGAAGAAAAAAGAAATTCTTTGACACCCATTAAATTCTAAATTATAAGACATCCATATTATTTAAAAAAATGTATTTTATGGATGTCTTAATATATATTTGGAGAAGTTTGATATGAATATTTTATGTATCACTCACGCAGATTTTGAAACTCCAGGAATTATTACAAATTGGGCAAAAGATAAAGGCTATCACTTCACTATCAAAAAACCTTTTCAAGAAGAACGACTTCCTAAGATTGATTCATTTGATTTATTGATTATTATGGGTGGACCTCAGAGTGCTACCCAATTAGAGAGTGCGCCATATTTATATGATGAAATTCACCTCATTCAACAAGCCATTGAACAGGATAAAAAAATACTAGGATTTTGTCTAGGTGCACAATTAATCGGCGCAGCATTTGGTGCGGCGGCCATGAAGAGTCCTGAAAAAGAAATTGGTGTATATCCAATCACATTGACTGATGAAGGAACTCGCGATCCCTTATTAGAAGGATTAGCAAGGAGCTTTCCTGTGATCCACTGGCATAATGATATGCCAGGTTTGTCTGATGAAGCAGTTATATTAGCAACGAGTAGCGGCTGTCCACGTCAAATTATCCGTTATCAGCCATTTATTTATGGATTCCAGTGTCATTTAGAAATAGATCATGCGGGTATAGAAGATTTGATTAATGCTTGCCCAACGGATTTAACAGCTTCATTATTTACACAAGATAAAGAAATTTTGCATAGACAAAACTATGACCACATTAATGAATTGATGAGGTTATTGCTGGATAAGTTTGTGCAATTAAAAATATAACTTTTTTAATCTATGGGTGTCATATTATTTTATGGATGTCTTGTTTCCATTAAGGTTTGATAAAGATCCCTTCATTATATTCAGCAAAAGCAAGACGTAGTTCATCTTGGGTATTCATCACAATAGGACCATACCATGCAATAGGTTCTTTGAGTGGTTTTCCTGAAACAAGTAAAAATCTTACAGGATTTTTATCTGTTGTCACTACGATGTGATCGCCTGAATGTTTGTACAAAACTAAAGTACCATCGCCACAAACGCAAGGCGGTTTTAAATCAAAATAATTTGCACCCACTGCGGCATAAGAAAATGGCAGGCGTGCAGGATCAAAATAAGCTTCGCCTTCGATTACATAAGCAAAAACCGTATGATTGTTTTTCACAAGATGAGTAAACGATTTACCAGCCGGTAATGATACGTCAAGATATTCTGGTTCGATCATGATATTTTGTACAGGTCCTTGAGTACCATTCACGGTTCCACAAATAATTTTTATGGTGGCACCATCTGCTGTATTAATCACTGGGATGTCTTTTTGAGTAATACCCTGATAACGCGGATCCATCATTTTATGTTTTGCGGGTAAATTCGCCCATAATTGAAAGCCAAACATTTCGCCTTTGCGATTGCCCTTGGGCATTTCTTGGTGAATAATGCCACTACCGGCCGTCATCCACTGTACATCACCAGCACCGATATGCCCCATATGTCCCATACTATCGCCATGCTCAACATCACCATCTAATACATAGGTAATAGTTTCAATACCGCGATGAGGATGCCAGGGAAATCCTTCTTTATAATCTGCAGGATTTTCTGAGCGAAAATCATCTAATAATAAAAACGGATCTAGCATAGGTAATTCATGAAAACCAAATGCACGATGCAAATGAACGCCTGCACCTTCGATCGTGGGTTCACTTTTCCAAATTTGTTTAATGGTACGCTGCATGATGTTCTGCATATATTTACCTTTAATGATATTTAATAAAAAAAATTATAGTCTATATTTTAAACACTATGACTCGTTATATACGTAAAACAGCTTTGCGATCGCCTCATGAAAAAATTGAGCGCCATATGACATGGTTAGAAATATTTTTTGATTTAATCATGGCGGTTATGGTTATTCAACTTTCAGATAAATTATCTTCGGATATCAGTATTAAGGGCGTCGTTCTTTGTGCAGCTTTATTTATTCCTACTATGTGGGTATGGGTGAGTTATACGATTTTTGCAGCTCGCTTTGATAATAATGATGTTATTCATTGGGTCATGACTTTCATTATTATGTTTGCCGGTGTCATTATGGCGATTCAAATTCCAACTGCACTTGAATCAGGGGCGAATGGGTTTGCGATTGGGTTTTTGATTTCGCAAATCTGTTTATTGATATTGTATTCTCGTGCATTTTTTTCAAAATCAGCGCCTAGACCTATGCTGTATCTTTATATGGTAGGGTTTGGTTTAGCAACTTTTTGTTGGTTTATATCATTATTCATGACAGTTGAAAAATTTTGGTTTTGGGCTTTGGGTATGTTTATTTATTTGGTTACACCCTGGATAGGCAGAAAAAATATCCTCTCTAAAGTGCCGCTCAATCCAATTTATATTCCGGAGCGTTTTGGTGCGTTTACGATGATTATTATCGGCCAATTGATTGCATCTATCGTATTTGGTCTTGAAGTAGCTAATTGGCATTTTAACGCTGTATTTACGAGTCTTATGGGCTTTATTTTAGCCGCATTAATCTGGGGGCAATATTATCATTTTATACAAACAGCAGATTATACTTGTTCGCTGGGTTCGGGCCAACCCTATATTTATCATCATATTCCGTTAATTATTAGTATGATTATTATGGGCGCTTGTGTACAAGAGTTAATTAAAAATTCAACGCTTGTGCAAGGCAATGTATATGATGTTTTTTGTTTTGCAATTACTTTATATCTCTTATCATTCTACTCATTGCATTATTTGACTATAAGTGACCGGAAGTTACCTACAGTATCATATGTGATTGCAATGAGTTGCATTTTATTTATATTCTTTGCATACCACTTTTTACCGGCATTTTTAATGTTAGGAGTTGTCATTATTTTCACAGGATTGATGATTGCTAACCATCTAAACAGAGTAAAAATATAAGACATCCATATATTCATATGCTGATAAGTGTTATAAACTAACATGTGGGTGTCAGAAAATGATAAGGAGAGGCAATTCAATGAATTCTGAAGAAATCAATGCCTTAGAAAGCTCAGGCTTTTTAAATTTAACGGGTCAAACAGCTTTAATTGATTCTAAACCTGTTACTTGGTGGGCCGAAGAATTTGGGTTACCGTTACACGTTCGCAGTGCAGAAATCATTAAAGGTAATATTCAAGCCTTTAAAAATGTTTTACAAAAATATTATCCGCATTCAAACATTCATTTTGCTGCAAAAGCATTTCCTTATCCTGAGATGTTGAAACTCATAGCAAGTGAAGGCATTGGTATTGATGCAGCCTCGTATCATGAAATGCGTTGTGCACTTGAAGCGGGTGTGCCTCCCCATGCGATTGGTTTAAATGGCAATGCAAAAGAAGATTTTATGATTCAAGAAGCCATTGGCAAAGATATTCTGATCATTGCTGACAATATAGAAGAACTTAACTATGTCAATCACCTCGCACAAGGCATGCACAAAAATGCAAATGCATTGTTACGCGTCAGTGGTTTTAATGTTGGCAATGTTACAGCAGATGAAGTATTAACCTCGAACAGTTGGACGAAATTTGGGGAACATATTGATCGGGTGAAAAAATCGATGGAGCAGATTACTGGTTTTTCTCATATCAATCTGCAAGGATTTCATGCCCATGTAGGCTCACAAATTACCACTCTTGAACCTTTTCAATTAGTATTGGGGGAGCTGATTAATCTTGGGCATTTGCTCAATGCGCATGGACAAACTTGCCAAATCATTAATATAGGCGGTGGCTATCCAATTTCCTATTTTACCCAAAGTGAATGGAATGATTTTTTAATAAGAATTAAAAAGGGTGATTTTCTTTGGCACGATAAATTAAATAAAATTGAAATTGATCATCATAATCAAATTAAACGCTGGATAGGCGAGCAATTTTATACGGCATTTCCTAAAGAAAAAATGCTAGCAGCATTGCTGCAAAGTCAGGTCATGATTAACGGTAAGTCCTGCAATGTTCTGCAAGCTTTACATGATTTAGGACAACCACTATTAATCATTGAGCCTGGTCGTTCAATTATGGGCGATTCGGGTTTAACTTTAGCGAGAGTTTCACATACTAAAACAGTTAATTTAGATCATCATTTAACTATTTTAGAAATGGGGATTACCAATTTGGGTGAAGCGTTTTTTGGACCTTCTGCACGTAAATGGACAATATTGACTGATCATCAGCAAAAAGATGCGCAGCCTTTTGCGACTTTTTTAGCGGGTAATTTGTGTTATTCGGGTGATGTTTTTTCACCTTATAAATGTTTACTACAAAGAAAGCCTAAACGTGATGATATAGTTATGGCGCATATGACCGGGGCGTATGATCAATATTTCTTTGCCTCTAATGCCAATGCTTTTGCTAGACCCCCACAACTTTTATCCTATGGCCCCAATCATATTATTACTGTTAAAAAGCGCGACACTTATGAAGAAATTACCGGAGTCATCTAAAACTTATTCGCATGGCACTTGGATTGAGATTGATTTGTCTCGTTTTCAAGCCAACTTGCGGTTAATACGTCATGCAATTGGCCCTAAGGTAAAACTTTGTTTTCCAGTGAAAGCAAATGCTTATGGTCATGGCATTGCAAAAATGGCATTGGCTGCGCAAAATCTTGTCGATTATTTTGGTGTGTCTTGTTTGCAAGAAGGAATGCAGCTACGCGCTCTAGGCATTAAAACACCGATCATTATGTTGGGCGCTATCGATACGGATCAAATGAGGGATGCTATTGCACATGATATTATTCTGACAATAGCATCAGATTACAAGGCGCAAAGAGCGAGTGAAGTGGCTAAAGCATTAAATAAAATTGCGACGGTGCATCTTGAAATCGAAACAGGCATGCAACGCACTGGTATGCGTGTTGATACAGCAATGGAAGTGGTGAACCATGTTTCAGCTGATCCGTGGTTATCATTACAAGGTGTTTATTCACATTTTGCAACAGCCGACCGTCCTAATGATCCGAATACTCTACAACAAATACAAACTTTCGCGGCATTTATAGCACCTTTAAAAACTCGTTATCCAGATTTAATTTGTCATTTAGCGAATTCAGATGGCGTGATTTACTACCCACAGAGTTATTTTGATATGGTAAGGCCTGGCATTTTAGCACTGGGTTATGCAAATGCGGCTGCAACCATGCCACAATTTGCTGAGATAAAACCATTTTTTTCGCTCAAATCACGAATCTCTTTTTTCAAAGTTGTTGCTGAAAATAGTGGAATTAGTTATGGCCATGCGTATAAAACGAAAAAACAAACTCGTATCGTAACAGTCCCTATTGGCTATGGTGATGGTTATCGACGCGCTTTATCGAATAAAGGCAGTGTTCTTATTCGTGGAAAACGTTATCCCATTGCCGGCACCATTTGCATGGATCAATTTATGGTAGATATTGGTCAAGATGAAGCCTATGTGGGTGATGAAGTCACATTGATTGGCACTGACCATAATGAAACCATTTCTGTTAATGATTTGGCGCAACTTTGTGACACTATTGCTTATGAAATTCTTTGCGGATTTAATAATCGTATTGTTAGAAAATACCGTGAATAAATTTTAGGAGAAATTGATGCAGGTTGCGGCGATACAAATGACATCAAAGATGGATGTCAAAGAAAATTTATTAATGGCGCAGCATTTATTAGAACAAGCTGCAGCTAAAGGATCTGTTTTGGCGGTTTTGCCGGAAAATTTTGCTTTTTTAGGGCAGGGGCCTGCTTTTAAAGAAGCGCGGCTTCAGACTCAAGAAAACTTGGGCACAGGGCCGATTCAGGATTTTTTGGCAAATACCGCAAAGCGCTTAAATTTATGGATTATCGCGGGCTCTATACCTATCAAAAGTTCAGATGTGATGCGACCTTATGCCTCGTGTTTAGTTTTTAATGCTAAAGGTGAGTGTGTCGCACATTATAACAAAATGCATTTATTTGATGTGGTTTTAAGTGACAGTGAACAATATCGTGAATCGGAGTCGATTACACCTGGGGATGAGTGTGTGGTTGTCCAAACACCGGTAGGTAAAATAGGTTTGAGTATTTGTTATGATTTACGTTTTTCAACATTGTACCGATTACTTGTTGAAAAAGGTGCGCAAATTTTATCTTTGCCTGCGGCCTTTACCTTAACAACAGGCAAGATGCATTGGGATGTATTAATACGTGCGCTTGCGATTCAACAATTTTGTTATGTGATTGCTGCCGGACAAACAGGTATTCATGGAATGGGGCGGCAGACTTATGGGCATAGCGCAATTATTTCCCCTAAAGGCGAAGTGCTATCACAATTATCCGATGAAGTGGATGTCATTACTGCGGATGTTGATTTGGATGAATTAACTCAATATCGCAAACAAATTCCTGTCCTAGAAAATAATAAGACATCCATATTTTAATCTTTGAAAATTTGTGGGTGTCATATATTTTTTTAAACATTAAACCTAAAATGCACTACATCGCCATCGTGCATCACATATTCTTTGCCTTCAAGTCGCCATTTTCCAGCTTCTTTAGAACCATTTTCGCCTTTGTATTGAATATAATCACCAAATGCGATCACTTCTGCACGGATAAAACCTTTTTCAAAATCAGTATGAATGGCACCTGCGGCTTGCGGTGCTGTTGCCCCAACTGGAATAGTCCAAGCGCGGACTTCTTTAACGCCGGCAGTAAAATAGGTTTGCAAACCAAGGAGTGCATAACCACTTTGAATGACTCTATCTAAACCGGATTCGCTTTGACCCAGTTCTTCTAAGAATACGGCCTTATCCTCTTCATCAAGTTGCGCAATTTCAGATTCTATTGCGGCACACATGGGAACCACGATTGCATTTTCTTGAGCGGCAATTTTTTTGACCTCTTCTAACAATGGATTATTTTCTAAACCACCTTCTGCAATATTGGCAATGTATAATAAAGGTTTTAAAGTAATTAAATGTAAGTGTTCGACTAATAGTTTATCTTCTGCGCTTAATTTTAAGCTACGTGCGGCGAACCCATCACTTAAATGTGTTTGTAATTTTTCTAAAACGTTCAGCTCAGCCAAAGCTGTTTTATCACTCTTACTTTGTTTTTGCACGCGTTGCAAACGTTTTTCAATGCTTTCTAAATCAGCCAAAATAAGTTCAGCATCTATGGTATTAATATCACGCTTAGGATTAACATCGCCTGAAACGTGAGTAATATTATCATCTTGAAAACAACGCACCACATGTGCAATGGCATCGGTTTCACGAATATGAGCTAAAAATTTATTACCTAAACCTTCACCCTGAGCAGCACCTGCTACTAATCCAGCAATATCAACAAATGTCATCGTTGTTGGCACGATGCGTTCTGGTTTGACAATCTCTGCTAATTGTTTTAAACGATGATCAGGTACATTCACAATCCCAACATTAGGATCAATGGTGCAAAATGGATAATTAGAGGCTTCAATACCCGCGCAGGTGAGCGCGTTAAATAATGTTGATTTACCCACGTTAGGTAGACCTACGATGCCGCATTTAAATCCCATATGATTGTCCTTTTATTCAGCTGTATGTAGCGCTGTCATTGCTTTTTCAAAACTACCTTCAATCAGCAAAGGTAATACCTTAATGGCTTTATCGATGCTATTCATGATGCTGATTTTATCATCAACTGATGGCGCGCCTAACACATAATTAACAACATCGCGCCCAACGCCGGGGTGTCCAATACCAATACGTAAACGATTAAAATCTTGCGTGCCTAAATATTGTATTAAACTTTTTAACCCATTATGACCGCCACTGCCGCCGCCTTGTTTAAGACGAATGGTGCCGGGTGGCAGATCAAGATCATCGTAAGCGATTAATACTTGCTCGGGCGCAATTTTATAAAATTGCATCAGCGCTTGCGCGGCTTTGCCACTTTCATTGATATAGGTAGTCGGAATGGCAAGACGTAATAAATGTGAACCCACATTCATTTGTGCGTGTCCTGCAAAAAATTTATGTTCGGTTTTTAATGGTTGATTATGAACCGACAGCAAAGTTTCAACAAACCAGCTGCCGGCATTATGACGGGTATCTTTATAACGATCACCAGGATTGGCAAGACCAATAATAAGTACTATAGGACGTGCCGCCTGCATTATTTTTCTTCATTACCTTCTTCACCGACTACTGGTACAGCTTCTACTTCAGCACTGGCTTCGGTTTCTTCTTTCACTTTTTGTACAGTAATATGAACAACGGGTAGATCATTTTTATCATCCCCTTCAAGTTCTGTTAAAGTGACACCTTCAGGTAATGTGATATCTGATAAATGCACCATATCGTTTAATCCCAGCTTGGAAATATCAAGCGCAATGTACTCAGGTAATTTTGCAGGCAAGCAAGAAATTTCAACACTGGTGACAAGATGTGAAACCATACCACCGTCTTTCACACCCGGTGCTGCGTCAGCGCCGATAAAGTGTAATGGAATATTCATGGTGATGGCTTCATTCATATTAATGCGTAATAAATCCATATGCATGATAATGGGTTTATAGGGATGACGTTGCATATCTTTAATAACGGCCTTTTGTACTTTGCCATCCACATGAACAGTTAAAATATGCGAAAAGAAAGCTTCATTTTCCGTTGCTTTCCTGACATCTTTATGTTCAAAAGTAACAGATTGTGGGGTTTCACCTGCGCCGTAAATAATCGCAGGCAGTTTTCCGGCGTGACGTAGGCGGCGGCTCGCTCCTTTCCCTATATCAGCGCGTTTAACTGCATGCAGTTCAAAAGATTGTTTAGATGACATAATAGACCTCATTTAATTTTAACTAACATTAATAATGATTCAGCGTGCGACCCGATAAATCATTATTCCGGAAACATACAACTGAGTGATTCTTGTTCACTGATGCGATGTATCGCTTCAGATAAAGTTTTACTTAAACTCAATTGACGAATTTGTTTACATTGTTTGGCCTCATCAGATAATGGAATCGTATCAGTGACAACGACTTCATCCAAGGCTGATTGGCTAATATTTTTAATTGCATGGCCTGATAACACCGGATGGGTAATATAACCTACAACTTTTTTTGCGCCCTTATCTTTTAAGGCTTGCGCGGCTAAACATAAAGTGCCGGCGGTATCAACGATATCATCGATAATCACACAAGTGCGATCTTTAACTTCACCAATAATATTCATGACTTGTGATTCATTCGGTCTTGGTCGACGTTTATCAATAATGACAAGTTCGGCATCATTTAAGCGTTTAGCAAATGCACGCGCGCGAATAACACCGCCCACGTCTGGCGATACGATGGTGACATCATGATCATATTGCGCTTGAATATCCGCTAATAAAAGTTTGGTGGCGTAAACGTTATCTACAGGTATTTCAAAAAAGCCTTGAATTTGGTCGGAGTGTAAATCCACAGTGACAACACGGGTAAAACCTACACCGGTTAACATATCAGCGACTACTTTTGCACTAATGGCCACACGCGCAGAACGCACGCGTCTATCTTGTCTTGCGTATCCAAAATAAGGAATGACGGCGGTTATTTTTTTTGCAGAAGCGCGGCGTAGCGCATCGGCCATAATCACTAATTCCATTAAATTGTCATTACAGGGTGCACAAGTTGATTGCACCACAAATACATCTTTACCGCGAACATTTTCTAGAATTTCTACGCGAATTTCACCATCACTAAAACGGTTCACCAGTGCTTTACCAAGGGGTATACCTAAATGATCCGCAACTGCTTGTGCGAGGACTGGATTGGCATTGCCGCTGAAAATCATTAGATTATCAATCATATAACTATCTATTTACTGTTAAAGTGGCTGGGGCGCCAGGATTCGAACCTGGGTATGCTGGAATCAAAATCCAGTGCCTTACCGCTTGGCGACGCCCCAATAATTAAAAAATAAGGGGGGAATGGTTTTGCCCTTGTGCTGCGAATCCTATCATTCCACTTGGAATTTGTCCAACAATATCTTGTGCTTGAGCTTGATTTTGGCAGGGAAGGTATAATCCAGCGCCGCTACCGGTTAAGTAAGCTTTACCAAATTGGCATAGCCAATGTAGGGCTTGTTTAATTTCTGGATATTCTTGGCAAACGAGGGGACTAAAATCATTGTTCCCTAAATAATATAAATAATCTTCGGAGCGGATTAGAGGTGTATTACGAATAAGATGTGGGTGTCTATAAATTGCAAGGGTACTGACATGAACAGGGGGTACTAAAATGACATACCAAGGCGCGGGCGGTTCAACAGGTGTAAATTCATCGCCAATACCTTCAGCAAATGCGGCATGACCATAAATAAAAATTCCCACATCAGCGCCTAATTTTCTTGCTAGCGGTAGTAGTTGTGCTTTAGTTAGGTTTAATTCCCATAAACGATTTAAAGCAATCAAGGTTGTAGCGGCATTAGAACTACCACCACCAAGACCACTGCCCATAGGGATGCGTTTTTCTAAATGAATATGTACGCCTTGAGTGCAGCCCGTAGCTTGTTTTAATAATTGCGCGGCTTTAAAAATTAAATTATCTTCGAGGGCTATGTTTTCTATGTTCCCTTGCACTTGGATATCATCAGCGAGTTTGAAAGTTAAAATATCACCCACGCTTAAAAACTGAAACACCGTTTGCAAATTGTGATAGCCATCAGGGCGCTTGCCCACAATGTGTAACATTAAATTAATTTTAGCCGGTGAAGGCAGGGTTAAGGATTGATCTGCCATGTTCTGAAGAATAAAGTAATATGGGTGTCAGTATAATTTAAAGTCATTTTGCGCGGCAGCAGATAATCATCGACGGGTTGGTAACTATTATAAATTATCGTCCAGCCGTGTTGTTTTAAGTGTGAATATAAACCTTGATCATCTAATATATATTCATATTTATAATGTGGATCAGGTAATCCTCTTACCCAATAATACATACTCTCAATCGGCATAGACCAACCGGTATGATGATAAAGCAATAATTCAGCGTTATAAGCTGTTTCTATATCACCATGTGCATCTTGAAATACCACTTTATCAGGATAACCTGATAACAACACACTGCCTTGTCCCAAAGGACCCGTAAGCGCAATGTCATAACGCGAGGGTGAGGATTGTTTCCAAAGTAAATTCGCAGAAATGGCTTCATCAGGTTGTTTTACCGAAAATTTACCTTTAATTTCCCAATGTTCAATAGCTTTGGGATCAGCCGTTTGCGCTAATAAATCCGGCGCTGCATGATGTTGCACACAACCTGTCAGCCAAAGGCTTAATAATAAAATAATAATATTGTTTCGCATTTGGGCAGTGTAGCATTTTGCTTTTAAATTTGATACTGTCAAGAAAGATGAGTTAAAAGGAGGTGGAGATGGGTTTAGGAAAGTCGGACATTAGTATTCAGCAACATGATAATATTATTTCAAGGTTGAAATATATTAAAGATAGTAGCTTAACGCCGTTAATCACATTTTTGGAGACACTTGAACGGCCTTTTATTATGACTTTTAGTAATAGTTCCTCAGTCACTGTTACCTATTATGAAGAAAATAAAAAAGACAAAAATCAATATGACTTTTCGGGAAGTATTTTTCCAAAAGTATTGGATGTGGATGCAGGTAATTTTCCAATCACTATTGTATGCACTAATAAAGGCTATGTTTTACAAAAGCCGTTACCGCAACTAGGGAATGAAGATGCTGAATTAAGTAATGCATTTGAAAGGCAAAAAGACCTGGACGCACAGACAAAACAATATGAAGCACGTTGGAGTGGAATGGTAATCAATTTTTCGACATCAAGTTGGGATCCCACTGCAAAAAAACCAAAATCAAATTCCAAAGAAATTATAACGCCTCAGCAGCAACTTCATTTTTAATTTCTGTGTAAATGAAATGCAAATCAACTTCTTCGGGTAGGCGTTGAGTGACTACTTCTAGATAATCTCGCGCAGCAATTTTCTCACCGGCTTGATAGAGTAATTGTACTTTTAGGGCTATGGCTGAAACCCAATCAGGTTGTAACAATAAAGCTTGATTGGTCGCTTGTAGAGCGAGGGCGTCGTATTGCAAACTTTGCGCTTGTCTTGCCAGCACAAACCAAATACTGGGCTGATTTTCATGAGTCGTTGTAATGCGCTGCAATAAGGAAAAGAAAATATTCTGCTCTTTGGGATCTTCCAAACTTTCATGAATCATCAATAAATGGGGTAGAGCTTCATGAGGCAGGGTGTCTACCAGTTGATTTAAGTAGATATAAGCGGACTCTTCATTGTATTCAGCAATATAAAGCGCCGCAGTTAAGGCTTGAGGTTTAGCATTTTCAGGTTCAAGGTTTGCCCAAAGTTCGGCATTTTGTCTAGCCAGCGGTAATATTTGTGCTTCTAAGGCTGCGCTGGTTGCCATTAAAGCAAATTCCGCTTTTTGAGTTTTTTGTGCCACAACCGCATAATGCACAGCCGCTTGTGACCATAATTGTCGCTGCCATGCCAAATCAGCCATGATTAAATGGTAATCCAGACTATCTGCTTTTGGCAGAGCCTGATGATTTTGGTTGTCTATGATTAGGCTATTTCGAGCAGGGCCATAATACGTCAGTACCAAGCCGCCCAATAATAGGGCTATCATCATGCTGATATTCAACCAAGAAAGTGTGCGCATTATTATATCTTTTTTAAAGTCTTACCTTAATATTGGTTTGCGGCGATTTATTCTTAAGAACAAATGGAGTACAATGACCGCGAATTAGGAATATTGGGCATGGGTCAAAAGTTATTTAGCTGATAAAATTATGGCATTAGTAATCTGTAGCATAAGTCATCGCAACGCGCCTATTGATGTGCGCGAACAGTTTGCGCTGACACCTCAAGAATGGCCGATTGCGCTACGCGATCTGGCTGGGCAAGCTGGTTTTAATGAAGCGGTGATCCTATCTACGTGTCATCGCACCGAAGTATTTTGTGATACCTTGCATTCACATAAATTAGCCGCTTGGCTTTGTGATTTTCATCAATTAGATGTAGAGCAATATTTACCCTATTTAACTTTATATACCGATGCTGATGCGGTACGTCATGTGATGCAAACGGCTTGCGGTTTGGATTCTATGATTTTAGGGGAACCACAAATTTTAGGACAAATGAAACAGGCTTATGCACAAGCCCAACAAACGGGCACTGTGGGTAAATTATTAAACCGTTTATTTCAAACCGTTTTTTTTGCAGCTAAAACAGTACGCAGTCAAACCGCAATTGGGGCAAACCCTGTATCTGTTGCATCCACCGCAGTTAAATTAGCTGAAGATTTTTTTACCGATTTATCGAAACAAAGTGCTTTATTGATAGGTGCTGGCGATACCATAGAATTAAGTGTTAAACATTTATATGAACACGGCATGCGCAAATTTACTTTTGCCAATCGCACCTTTGCAAAAGCACAAGCATTTACTCAAAAATATCAAGGCCGCGCGGTAGCTTTGCCGATGATTTCCAGTATTTTGGCACAACATGATGTCGTGATTTCAGCAACCACCAGTGCAACACCTATTTTAGGAAAAGGTTGTGTGGAAAGAGCACTGCAATGGCGTGACAATCGACCTTTATTATTAATTGATTTAGCCATGCCGCGTGATATTGAGCCGGAAGTTGCTACTTTAAAAGATGTGCATTTGTATGATGTGGATGCCTTGCATGATCAAGTACAAGCCGGCATAAAAGCTCGGCAACAAGCAGCGCATTTAGCCATGCGGATTATTAATCAACACGTGGCTTTGTTTATGCAATGGTTAGGCACACAAAGTGCAACGCATATTATTCGCTCTTATCGGCAAGAAAGTGAGCGTATGCGGGATCTGGAACTTGAAACGGCGCTGCAAGCCTTACACAATAAACAAGATCCACAAGAAGTGTTAACAAAATTGGCACATCGTTTAACCAATAAACTCATGCATCAACCTACCGTAGCGTTACGTGAAGTCACGCTAGAATTATCCGAACAATTATTGCCAGATGAAGTGGCGGTCTAATGAAAGCCTCACTTTATGATAAATTAAAAATGATTACCGCAAGGGCGCAAGAGTTAAATACTTTGCTCTCTGATCCCAATGTATTAAACGATCTAGATAAATATCGCAGTTATACAAAAGAATACGCTGATTTAGAACCTGTTGTGGCTTGCTTTCAAGAATACCAAGAGGCGAGCGCAGCACTTGAAAATGCACTCACTTTATTAAAAGATCCCGATGAAGACATGCGCGAAATGGCGCAAGAAGAATTAACCAGCGCAAAAGATAGACAAGAAGCCAGCCAGCAACAGTTACAATTATTATTATTGCCTAAAGATCCAGATGATGAGCGCAATGCGTTTGTAGAAATTCGTGCGGGCACAGGCGGTGATGAAGCCGGAATGTTTGCCGGTGATTTATTTAGAATGTATAGTCGTTATGCAGAAATAAAAGGCTGGCGCGCACAAGTGATTAGTCAACATACCAGTGAGCGCGGTGGTTTTAAAGAAGTGGTATTATTAATCAGTGGCCAAGGTGTTTATGGCCGCTTAAAATTTGAATCCGGTGCACATCGTGTACAACGGGTTCCTGACACTGAATCGCAAGGTCGTATACATACGTCTGCTTGCACCGTTGCGGTATTGCCTGAATTAGATGAAGTCGCTGCAGTTGAAATTAATCCTGCAGATTTAAAGGTAGATACGTTTCGATCCAGTGGCGCCGGTGGTCAACATGTAAACGTAACCGATTCTGCCATAAGAATTACTCATATTCCCACAGGTATTATTGTGGAATGTCAGGATGAAAGATCTCAGCACAAAAACCGCGCAAGAGCTATGAGCATTTTAAGCGCCAAAATCCAACAAGCCGAAAAAGATAAACAACAAAAAGAAAAAGCAATGACAAGACGCATGTTAGTTGGCAGCGGCGATAGATCCGAACGCATCAGAACCTACAATTTCCCCCAAGGCCGCCTAACCGATCACCGCGTAAATTTAACATTATATAAATTACTCGATATCCTAGAAGGTAATTTAGACCCAGTTATAGAAGTATTAGTCCAAGAAAACCAAGCGGATGAATTGGCAGCGATTGAATAATGAACATTGAATCTGCGCTAAAATACAGCAGCGCAATATTAAACGAACAACGCAGCGGTGAGATTTTGCTCGCACATATACTTAAAAAACCTCGTGCTTATCTCTATACATATCCTGAAAAAAATTTAACGCCTGAAGAAGTAAATTCATTTGAAACATTAATCGCCCGCAGAAAACAAGGCGAGCCTATTGCCTACATATTAGGCGAGCAAGAATTTTATTCACTGAATTTCAAAGTCACACGCGATACTTTAATTCCACGACCTGAAACTGAAATGTTAGTAGATGAAGCTTTAAAACTTATTCCAGAAGCACCTTGCCAAGTATTAGAATTAGGCACGGGCAGTGGAACAGTTGCCGTCACACTGGCTAAATTAAAACTTAATACCTATGTTATAGCGACCGATATTTCAAATGCAGCTTTGGAAGTCGCCAAAGAAAATGCACGCAATCATCAAATCAAAAATATAGAATTTATGATAAGCGATTGGTTTTCTAATATAAAATCAAAAACATTTGATATGATTATCAGCAATCCGCCCTATATTGCACAAGATGATCCTCATTTAGAAAATTTATCTTATGAGCCAATGAATGCGTTAACATCCGGCGTAGAGGGGCTTGATGATCTGAGTCATATTATTTCTCATGCAGCTGATTATTTAAAACCAAATGGTTGGTTATTACTAGAACATGGTTTTGATCAGAAAGAATCGATTCAAACATTATTTAAAAATGCTAAATTTAAAGACATTCAAACATTATCTGATTTAGCAGGACAACCACGTATTACTATGGGACAAAAAGCATGTTAATAGCCATCATCCCCGTTCATTCAATCGAATCCGCAACAGCTTTATTGCAACAAGCAAAACAGGCGGATGTATTAGAATTTCGCTTAGATTATTTACCGGTAATTGATCTTGATCAAATTAAACAATTACAAGCTATCGCTCATAAACCAGTTTTATTTACTTTACGTAAACCTCAACAAGGTGGAGTCTATAAAGGTGATGAGGCAGAGCGTTTGCAACTCATCGAAAAATTAATCACTTTAAAACCAGATTATTTAGATATTGAACATGATGTGCCTTTAGAGTTTTGCCAAAAACTAAAAGCGTTATCACCGCAGACGCAGCTGATTTGTTCTTATCATAATTTTATTAATGCGCCAGATGATTTGTCTGATATTTTGCAACACATGATAAATCCTGTTTTCTCGATATATAAAATCATTACGACTGCCACCAGTATTTTGGATACGTTACGCGTAATTGATTTTGTCAAAAATCATAGTGAACAATATCAACTAATCTCCCATGCCATGGGGGAAGTGGGGGTTACCAGTCGATTACTCGGCAAAATATTCGGTAATTATTTTACTTATGCAAGCGTAAATGAAGAAAATATTGCACCTGGATTAATCACATTAAATGATTTTGTAAATATTTATCACTATCATAATATAAATCATGAAACCAAAATATATGGTTTGATAGGCGATCCCGTTGCACAAAGTATTGGCCATATTTTTCATAATACTGAATTTATTAAACATCAACAAAATGCGATATACGTAAAATTTCATGTTAAGCCTGAAGAGCTTAATTTGTTTTTTCAAAAAATTGCCAATTTACTCATTGCAGGTTTAAGTGTAACGATGCCACATAAACAAACCGTATTAGCATTTTGCACTGCGTTTACAGATGAAGTAAAAGCCATTGGCGCTGCCAATACGTTAATTAAAACCGATCAAGGTTATTTGGCTGCAAACACCGATGGCGAAGCGGTGATACACATATTACCTAAAGATTTGAAACATAAAAAAATAGTCATTTTAGGCGCAGGCGGCGCTGCGAATAGTATTATTTATAGTTTGAAAAAAATGGGCGCAACAGTTGCGGTGTATAACAGAACAATACATTCTGCAGACGTAAATCCCTTAGAACAAGCCAGCAACGCCGATTATGATATTTTAATCAATACCATTCCTGCGAAATATTACAATTCAAATATTATGCATTTTATTGCCAATAAAATTATTTTAGATGTGAATTACCAAGCAACTCCGACACAATTGATTCAAGTTGCGCTGCAACACGGCTGTATCTGTATTGAAGGACAAGCTATGTTTTACAGCCAAGCTGAACTACAACGACAATTATGGTTTAACATAGAGATATAGAATGACACTAGAAGAACGAAAACTTTATTCGGCATTATTGATTTTTTTTAAACAATTAGCTTTTAATCCGCAAACAAACACTTATTTTATAAACCCTGCATTGACTGAAAATGGGGGGTTAGTTGAATTTCAAAATGATATGCCAAAATTAACCCAATTTTTTAGCTTAAAAAACGCGTTAAATATAGTGCATAATAGCGTATCTGATATGGATGATTTTTTTGATAGTGCATCCGATGAAAAGCTAGCCCTGTTAATCACATTTTTTAATCAATTAACCGAATGTGGCGCGACTTATGAACCTATGTTTGCGCCTATGTATATTAAATCTAGTACCGTAGATCTCGGTGCTTCATTGTACGATCTAAAACCCATTTATATTTCCATCATACAGCTACCGAATAGTGAACTAGTAAAAGCGGTTAAAAATAATAATCTAATTCCTGTGAATGCACTTTTTAACGCTATGCAACGTTTCTCAAAAGCAATGTTGAATGTGAATGCGGATTT
This sequence comes from Gammaproteobacteria bacterium, assembly GCA_013289085.1. Lineage (GTDB taxonomy): Bacteria > Pseudomonadota > Gammaproteobacteria > JABCZS01 > JABCZS01 > JABCZS01. Next base: position 34,127 of record JABDAR010000010.1, read on the forward strand.
ACTTAAAGCAAACTTTGGTAATAATATTGATCGCCTGCAACAATGGCAATATTTGCCTTCTATTCATATTCAAGAGTTATTCTGGAAATCATTTACTAAAGCGTTTGAGAAGAAAGAGAATAAATTTATTGAGGAGATGCCCTCTATGGGTATAGGTTTATCTGTATCTTTTTTACATAAATTTTATGTTTACTGCACTTATGATGAAGAACAGCGACATCAAATGAATGGTAATATTTATTTTCCTATGCTCATTATACCCAGTTTTGTTTATGCAATTTACCGTGAATATCTTCGTCATTATTATTATTATAATCAAGTCATCAGCCATGATGATAAGGTCAAAATAACGGAAGAGAGAATTATTCAAATGGGCACGTTTCATCAGCAATTGAATGCAGATTCAGCTACACATTATTTGTCTTTGCAATCTTCTGTAAAAACACTTTTAGCTGAGGCAAATGTTAATGACAGTGCTTTGAATGATGAAGAAAAGCGAGCCTATGGGTTTACCCAATAATATTAATCGCCAAAAAATGCCGGATGGTCAGGGTTAACAGCCACAAATTTACCTTCGCACGTCGCACACACTTTACCACTAGATATGAGTTCACCATAAGTAATCGCCGTGCGCTCATTAATTATTTCTTTTAATGTGGCGATTAAGGTTACAGGTTCATCAATAGGCGTTGGACGTTTGAGTTTAATATGATAATCTGCCGTAACCGTATGCGGGGCAATATCAGTTTTATTGTATTGCATTAAAAACCAAGTAGCAGCCCAATTACAATGGCAATCTAGCAGAGTGCCAATCACACCTCCGCAAAGTACATTAGGAAAAGCTTGATGTTGCTGTTTTGGTATCCAAGTGGCTATCAAGGTATTATCATCCTTTACAAAGCTACGTACGTGTAATCCATGGCTATTTTTCGGTCCGCAGCCATAGCAGATGCCGTTCGGGGAGTAGTGTTCTTGTAGGGATAAGGGTGTATTCATGGATAAATTATGTCATAAAAATTTCATAATGTTAACTTAAGAATTTGTAGTTAAAATACTACCTTTAGTCAATGATATTTATCAAGAGGAAAGCGTATGCAAGACGATCAAGAAGAAGACATCATCGTTGTTGATGAATCGCTACAGCAACCTCCTCCATCTGATACTAGTATTAATCGAGTTTTGACTTCCGAGGAACAGTTAAAGCTCGATGAAGCGAAGGCGAGTCGAGAAAAAAAATTAGCTTATGATGAAAGAGACAGGAAACTCAAGGAAAAACAAGCATTGCAGCGACAATCTCTCCAACAATCAGGAACCTATAAAGAACCCTCTGAAGAAGATAAGAAAGCAGATAATGATGAAAAAACAAAATTAGGGATTTTGGGTAGAGTTTATAATGGTAGAGATGGTCGATATGGGATGCAGCGTCAAATTGCAGGTAATCCCTTTACAAGATCTATGTTAAAAACATTAAATGCAGGTTTTGGTTCAAAGGAAAATTTTCAAAATAATTTACGGGCTGAAAATTTAGCTCGCGTTGGTTCTCATAATAAAGAAACTCTAGCAAATTTTTCAGGTTTTTCAGGATTTTTAAATGCCTTATGGCTTGCGGGAACACCCAATCATAATTCTTCGATATGGATGAAGTTATATGTTTATGGTCAATATCTTAATCCATTCAATTATTTTTTATTTGCTTCACTTTTAATAGATGAATCTACGCAGGATCTTTCTTTAGTTGGATTGAAAAAAGATGAATCGCCTGGTGTGGTTCGCATGACTATATCTGGTATAGTTGCATTGCTTTCTGGTTTCCAGCGCTTTATTGTTAGCTCTGCTTGTAAGCCTTTAGTTTATGCGATGAAACAACCTAAAATATTTATTGCCGTGTTCTTAGCTGCGGTAACTGCACTTAATACCGCAGTGTATGCTTTTAAGTCAAAAGATGATTCGCAAACAGATCATGATACCCTCTATGATATGTATCGTAATATTGCTGCACATATTTTTGATAACATTATTATTCCAATGCTAGGTGGCATGCACGGAAAAAAACATGATCAATATCCTCTTAATATGACGGAGCATGATAGGCATGAAACCATTCAAGCTTTAACAGCGATTTTGGTGAACTATAGTGCGCTTTTTATTGCTTCTGTGGGCAGTCAAATGAGCCGTAAAGCGCAAGCGGCATGGCGCGGTATTCAACTTGTACATGATTCTGAGGAAAACAGATTTGTGGATGGTGTCAAATATGGATATGCATCTGTGACAGACGCTTGGAAGCAAGTGAAAACTTGCGTTATATCTGAAAAACCGCCATTAACCGAGGCAGATGTTTTGGCTAGCCTAGACTTAGCCATGAGTACTAAATCAAACTCTACTAATATCAGCATGCATGAACTTCCAGCTGGAAGAGATGTGAATAATCACAATAATGACATCCAGATAGAGGGTAATATTAATAATACAGATTCAAACGATGTTGTGACGAATTCTAAGACAGAGTCTCATAACTGCTGTGTTATGTAAGTATCATATAATATTTGATCTATACTTTTAGATATGGTAATGTGTCAATAAGTTAAGAGATAAGAATTATTAACATTTTGAGAGGTGACTAAATGACTGCTCAAGCACGCGCAAGCCTAAATATGATAGATACATATTTAGCACAACAAAATACAAAACTTACAGAATTAGAAAATACTAAAGTAGAATTATTAAAAAGTAAAAATGCTGATGAAGCAAAAATCAATATTAATAAAAATGCTATCGAAGCTACTAAAAAATCCATTGTAACTTTTCAAGAGAAAAGAGAAGCGTTAATTAAACAGTTTCCAGAACTTGCTCAGAAAGAGACTTTAGTGGATAAATTCACTAGTTTGTTTAATAAAAAACCAGTTCTTTCTTCACCAACCAAGGTAGTGCAGAAACAAGCTTCAACCGAAGATGTTGCCTCTGAATTTAATCTGACCGAATCTCCTCGTAATAGTGCTAATCGTGTCGGTAAATCAGATACTTCTGAAACGACACCGCTAGTACAACAGCGTGTAATCAAGATTTAATTAAACTTGCATCGTTAAAAAGCGCCTAATCGGCGCTTTTTTTTGCATTTATTTTAATTTGTCTTTTAACAAATCATTTAATTGCTGTGGATTCGCTTTGCCTTGTGTGGCTTTCATGGCTTGGCCTACAAAAAAAGCGAAGAGTTTTTCTTTACCGGCTTTGTAATCTGCGAGTTGCTGTGGATTGTTGTTAATAATTTCATCGACGATTTTTTCTATGGCGCCTAGGTCAGTGACTTGTTTTAAACCTTGTTTTTCGATGATTTCATCAACACTGCCTTCATTTTGCCATAGGTGAACAAACACTGTTTTGGCGATTTTACCCGAAATGGTATTATCGTGAATGCGTTGTATTAATTGTCCTAACGCTTCGGCTTTAATCGGGGATTCTGTAATGTTTAAATTTTCTTTATTGATGGCGGCTAATAATTCACCCATCACCCAGTTGGCGGCAAGCTTTGGCTCGTTTGCAACTTTTGTAACGGCTTCGTAATAATCTGCTAGATCGCGTGAGCTGCTTAAGACATTGGCATCATAACTGTTTAAACCATATGCTTTGGTAAAACGATCGCGTTTTTCTTGGGGTAATTCTGGCATGGTGGTTTTTATTTTGGCGATTAACTCTTCACTGACAGCTACGGGCAATAAATCAGGATCGGGGAAGTAGCGATAATCATTGGCTTCTTCTTTGCTGCGCATGGTGCGGGTGGTATTATTATCAGCATCATAAAGCCTGGTTTCTTGGCTGATCGTTCCGCCATTTTCTATGACTTCAATTTGCCGTTCGATTTCATAATTAATGGCTTTTTCTACAAATCTAAATGAATTAATATTTTTTAATTCTGTACGCGTGCCAAGTTTAGTTTCACCCATCGGTCTTATTGACACGTTGGCATCACAGCGAAAGGATCCTTCTTGCATATTGCCATCGCAAATGCCTAAATAACGCACTAAAGTGTGTAGGGTTTTTAAATAGGCTACTGCTTCTGTACTGGATCGCATATCAGGTTCTGAAACAATTTCTAATAACGGCGTGCCGGCGCGATTTAAATCAATTCCGGTCATACCGCGAAAATCTTCGTGTAAAGATTTACCTGCATCTTCTTCTAAATGTGCACGGGTAATGCCAATGCGTTTAACCGAACCATCTTCTAAAATAATATCCAAATAACCTTTACCGACCACAGGAATTTCATATTGACTGATTTGATAACCTTTGGGTAAATCTGGATAAAAATAATTTTTTCGTGCAAAAATAGATTCAGGTGCAATATGGGCATTGGCGGCTAAGCCAAATTTAATGGCCATATGTAATGTTTCTTCATTTAATACCGGTAATACACCGGGCATGCCTAAATCAATGGCGCACGCTTGAGTATTAGGCATCGCACCATAAGCTGTAGCTGCGCCTGAAAATATTTTTGATTGTGTGGCTAATTGGGCATGGACTTCAAGACCAATCACGACTTCCCATTTCATAATGATATCTCCGGTGCTTTTTGGTGATGAGAGGTCACTTGCTGGAATTGATGGGCAATATTCAGCAATTTACTTTCAGATAAGTGATTACCAATGAATTGCATGCCTACTGGCAAATGACCACTGAATCCACAAGGAATATTAATCGCAGGCAATCCTGCCATATTAACTGCAATCGTATAAATATCCGATAAATACATTTTTACAGGATCATCTGATTTTTCAGCAATTTTAAATGCAGGGTCTGGCGTAGTCGGGGATAATATGACATCCACATATTTAAATGCATTTTGATAATCTTCTGCAAGCAAGCGTCTTGCTTGTTGTGCTTTGATATAATAAGCATCGTAATATCCAGATGATAATACATAAGTGCCAATCATAATCCGGCGTTTGACTTCACTGCCAAAGGCTTCTGAGCGTGAACGTTGATATAAATCCAATAAATTTTCTGGATTTTTTGCACGGTAACCATAACGTACACCATCATAGCGTGCCAAATTAGAAGAACATTCGGCAGAAGCGATGACATAATAAGTAGGGATGGCCAGATCGTGATGTGGTAAATCAATTTCAACAAATACTGCGCCTAATTGTTCTAATACCGTTTTGGATTTATTGATAGCCTCATTAATATCAGGATGTAAGCCTTGCCCAAAAAAGCTCGGGATAATGCCGATGCGCACACCTTTTAAACTGTCATTTAAATTTGCAGTATAATCAGGCACGGGTGTATCTAAACTCGTGGAATCTTTAGGATCAAATCCTGCCATGACATTTAATAAAATTGCTGCGTCGAATGCAGTTTGGGTCATCGGACCTGCTTGATCTAAACTGGATGCAAAAGCAATCATGCCATAACGAGAAATACGTCCATAAGTAGGTTTTAATCCAGTAATGCCACAAAAAGCAGCCGGTTGACGAATGGAACCACCGGTATCAGTACCTGTTGCAGCCGGAATAATACGCGCAGCAACAGCGGCTGCAGAACCACCACTTGATCCGCCTGGTACACAGTTTAAATCCCAAGGATTATGAACTTTGCCATAAAAACTATTTTCATTGGATGAGCCCATGGCAAATTCATCCATATTGGTTTTGCCTAACATCACCATGCCGGCGCTCGCCATTTTATCAACGATGGTTGCATTATAAGGCGCGATAAAATTATCTAACATTTTTGAGGCGCAAGAGGTTTTAATTCCTTTGGTGCAAAAAATATCTTTATGTGCAAAAGGAATACCGGTTAATGGACCGGCTTTGCCTTGTGCGCGAAGTTCATCTGCATGCTTTGCTTGCAACAATGCTTCTTGCTCACACACGGTAATAAAACTATTTAAATGGGCATGTTTTGCCATTTGTTGTAAAAAAAACTGCGCAAGCTCGACGCTAGAAATGTCTTTACTTGCGAGCTGTTGTTGATAATCAGCGAGGGTATAATGTGTCATTCAATCACCTGTGGTACTAAATACAAGCCAAGTTCAGTTGCGGGAGCAATTTTTTGCATGATATCGCGCTCATTGCTTTCGGTGACCATATCTTTGCGTAAACGTTGTTTCGCATCAAAAGGATGAGACATGGGACGAATGCCATCGGTATGGGTATTTTGGATAACAGTTACCAGTTTAAAAATATTTTCAAGCTGGGATGCAAAGGCATTAGTTTCATCAGTTGAGAGCGCAAGACGCGCAAGGTGAGCAATTTTCTTCACCTCATCGTTAGTTATTGACATTACTGTTTGCTCCTACGCAAATAAAAACGTAGACTACTATATATTTTATCTTGCTCAATTGGCAAGACCTTATTATATTTATGAATACTTTACTTTTAAATTTTAAAGAGAAACTATATGTTTAAAAAATTACGCGGTCTTTTTTCCAATGATTTGTCTATTGATTTAGGCACAGCCAATACACTCATTTATGTCCGGGACAAAGGAATAGTTCTAGATGAACCTTCAGTTGTCGCCATCCGTATTGAAAAAGGTCCTGGCGGTGCACGCACAGTTGCTGCAGTGGGACTTGAAGCCAAACGTATGCTAGGTCGCACGCCTGGTAATATTACTGCAATACGCCCTTTAAAAGACGGTGTGATTGCAGATTTTCATGTCACCGAGAAAATGTTACAACATTTTATTGGCAAAGTGCATGAAACTCGTTTTTTACGACCAAGCCCCAGAGTATTAGTGTGTGTGCCTTGTGGTTCTACTCAAGTAGAACGTCGGGCGATTCGTGAATCTGCTTTAGGCGCAGGCGCTAGAGAAGTTTATTTAATTGAAGAACCTATGGCCGCAGCGGTTGGTGCAGGTATGCCTATTGAAGAAGCAACAGGTTCAATGGTTGTGGATATTGGGGGCGGTACTACTGAAGTTGCGATTATTTCTTTAAGTGGTATTGTTTATTCTGCTTCTGTGCGTATTGGTGGTGATCGCTTTGATGAAGCGATTATTAATTATGTGCGTCGTAATTACGGTAGTTTAATTGGTGAAGCGACCGCTGAGCGCATTAAACATACTATTGGTTCTGCTTATCCTGGCAATGAGATTAGAGAAATTGAAGTACGCGGACGCAATTTAGCAGAAGGCGTGCCACGGAGCTTTACATTAAACAGTAATGAAATTCTTGAAGCCTTACAAGAACCTTTAGCAGGTATTGTGGGTGCGGTACGTACTGCATTGGAACAAGCACCACCTGAACTTGCTTCTGATATTGCCGAACAAGGCATGGTGTTAACAGGTGGTGGTGCATTATTACGTGATTTAGATCGTTTATTAATGGAAGAAACAGGCTTACCCGTTATTGTTGCAGAAGATCCCCTTACTTGTGTTGCTCGTGGGGGTGGTCGTGCATTAGAAATGATGGATGAGCGCGGAGGCGATTTATTATCGGCTGAATAGGGAGAGCGATCATTCAGGTTCTATTCAAACGCAGTGCCAGCGTTGGTATTCGATTTATGGTGTTATTAATCATATCGCTTGTTTTGATGGTGATGGATTATAAACAACAACAACTAGCGCAGTTTCGTGCTGCGCTCTCAGTCCTTGTTACGCCTATTTTTCTGTTGGTGGATACGCCTTTTGACGTGTTACTGCATGTACAAGATCATTTTCACACCCGTCAGGCTTTGATTCGCGAAAATACCAATCTTAACAAAAACCAATTATTGCTCAATGTTCGGTTGCAACGTTTACAGGCATTGGAAACAGAAAATAAACGTCTACGTTTATTACTTGATTCAGAAGCGGTGACGCATCAGCACCAGGTATTAATTGCAGAAATTTTAAAAATTGATTTAGATCCCTTTTCGCGCCGGGTCATTATTAATAAAGGCAGTGAGCATGGGGTTTATGTTGGACAACCTATTGTAGATGCTTATGGCATTGTGGGACAAATCATCGAAGTGGGATTGTTTGATAGTGTGGTGTTATTAATCACGGATATTAATCACGCAATACCCGTGCAATCTAATCGTAGCGGTGCAAGAGCTGTGGCCATGGGAACAGGCGCGGATCATGAGCTTATTCTCACGCACGTGACAACGACTGCAGATATTAAAATAGGTGATTTATTAGTAAGTTCTGGATTAGGCGGACATTTCCCACAAGGTTATCCGGTTGCCAGAGTTGCAAAAATAATCGCAACGCCGGGCGAGACTTTTGCACAAGTGACTGTAACCCCGGTTGCGCAACTCGATAAAATGCGGGAAGTGCTATTGTTATGGATAGAACCTGAAAAGTGAGTGTATTATGCGTCGAAATCACCGTTATGGTTTAATTGCGATAACCTTAATTATCGCTTTTTGCCTGACTATTTTACCTTTACCAGAATGGGCGGTGGCTTATCGACCTTATTGGTTAATGCTCGTCATTATTTTTTGGGTGTTAGTATTGCCGGAAGTTTTTGGCGTAGGGATTAGCTGGTGTGCGGGTTTATTATTTGATGTCTTACAAGGTGCGTTGCTTGGACAATATGCATTAGCGATGATGTTGGTCGCTTATTTAACCTATAAACTTCATTATCAACTCCGCGCATTTCCAGTCTGGCAGCAATCTATTGCTGTATTTCTATTCATTAGTCTTGCGCAGTTATTCGTTTTATGGACGAATATTCTTATCGGACAAGCAGTGATATCTTATTGGCAATATGGTATAGGTATTTTAGTCAGTGCTTTGATTTGGCCTATTGTCTACTCTCTATTGCACAGTTATCAACTGCGCTATCGGATTCAATAACCATGAGTGAAGAGATCTTAATAAATGTGATGCAACAAGAAATTCGCGTCGCATTGGTGGAAGAGGGTGTATTGCAAGAGTTGCATATTGAACGTGCTGATCACCGTGGCATAGTGGGTAATATTTATAAAGGTCGGGTGACACGTGTATTGCCGGGTATGCAGGCGGCTTTTGTGGATATTGGCTTACCGCGTGCTGCATTTTTACATATTTCAGATGTGGTGCCTTTTGCGCAAGGTACTCTGGAAGCACCCGCAGAGATTACTGACAACATCAGTGATTTAGTACAAGAACAAGATGAACTATGGGTGCAAATTACTAAAGATCCATTAGGCACTAAAGGTGCGCGCATCACTACACACTTATCACTTCCTTCACGTTATTTAGTGTATATGCCCGATTTGGGGCGTATTGATTTATCACAACGCATTACTGATGAAACAGAGCGTGCACGTTTGCGTGATTTATTATTGTCACACGGTGTGGTCTCCGATGAAGGTTTTATTATTCGCACCAACGCTGAAGGGTGTCAAGATATTAATTTTAATGCTGAAGCCATTTATTTACGCAAGTTATGGCAAAAAGTACAAGAGCAAATGAAAAATGCAAAATGCACAGAAATGGCTTATCAAGATTTACCCTTACCTGTACGTTGCGTGCGTGATTTTTCAGGATTACGCATTGAGCGCATACGTGTTGATGAAAAAGAAACGTATGATCAAATCGTAAGTTTTGTGAATGAGTTTATGCAAGGTTCAATTGCGCATATTGAATTTTATCAGGAAAATAAACCCATATTTGATTTATACGGTATTGAAGAAGAAATTAAAAATGCACTCAACCCTAAAGTGCCCCTTAAATCTGGCGGTCATTTGATTCTTGAACAAACTGAGGCCATGACCACTATTGATGTGAATACGGGTGGTTTTGTGGGCGTACGTAATTTAGATGAGACTGTATTTAAAACAAATTTAGAAGCAGCGCAAACCATAGCAAGACAATTGCGCTTACGTAATTTGGGTGGCATTATCGTGATTGATTTTATTGATATGCATAATGAAGAACATAAACAACAAGTACTCACTACGCTGGAAAAAATGCTGTCGCGTGATTCAGTTAAAACATCAATCAGCGAGATTTCTGCTTTAGGTTTGGTTGAAATGACACGTAAACGTACGCGTGATAGTTTAGAACGTTTGTTGTGTGAGACGTGCATCGTATGCAGTGGTCGTGGTGCTATTAAATCAGCACAAACTGTTTGTTATGATATTTTTCGTGATATTAGACGCCAGCAGAGTGCTTATGAAGGTCGACAATATATGATTATTGCTGCGCAAAGTGTCATTGACCGATTAATCGATGAAGAGTCTGCAACCATGGAAGCATTAGAGGCGAAGCTTGGATCACGGATACGCTTGCAGGTGGAAGCCTTGTATACACAGGAGCAATATGACGTAGTCATGTTATAATGGAAAACATTTTAAAAAAATTACTGAAATACTTCGTTATCTTTGCCATGGCTGCATTAGTGCTTTTGGCAGCAGCAATTAGTCTTGCACGTTATTTTATGCCATCGCTTGAACAGTATGAGCTACAAATCACTGAACGTATCGCAAAAGAATTACAATTAGACGTTCATTTTGGTACGTTTGCTGGCGATTGGTATCGCTTAGGTCCCGCTTTAAAAGTAACGGATATAGTCTTATCCACACACGATGGTAAAATAGTTGCAGAAATAGATGCGCTTTATATCAGTATTAATTTGCTGACCTCCATGGCTAAACAACAATTAGTACCCGCTTATCTAAATGTCATTGGACTGCAATTGAATTTAGAGCAACATGCAGACAAACAGATTACTATTGCTAATTTGCCTACAGCGGACGCTAGCTATACTGATCGTCCTCTATTGATCGATATGTTAAAAAAATATAATCGCATCACCTTAAGACGCAGTCAAATTAATTTTAAAGATGCACAAGGCATAGAAACACCTATTTATTTACGTCGTTTGGTATTAAGACGTATGGGGCAAAATCATCAGTTGGATGTGATGTTAAATCTACTCAATCATCCGACGCGTCTTGAAATGGTCACTAAAATTAATGGCGATTTAGCAGTGCCTGAAAAATTAGCTGTCAATGGCTATGTGAAAGTAGATGATGTGGTGCTCGATGGTTATTTAAAACCTTATGTTTACAAAGGTTATGCAATCCAAGATGGTGTGGTTGATTTACATGCTTGGTTTGATTGGCGCGAACATACTTTGCAAAGTTTGCAAGCCCAAGTGAATTTACAACAATTGCATATTTATGCGCAACAACAAGATGCGGTGCAGAAACCCTTTGATCTTGAAGGCGAGTTTTTATGGAAGAAAGAAGGCATCGATGCTTGGAGTCTTTCCAGCAGTGATTTACGTGTAGGGATAGATGATACGGAAATATTGCCCTTGACCAGTTCTTTTAAACTTAAAGAACATGGCAATGCCTATGAATTTGTAGCTAATAAAATTATGCTCGATCCTGTGGTGCGCGCGCTGTTATGGAGTGATCAATTACCTAAACCACAACATGAATTACTCACGGGCTTAATGCCAACGGGTGAATTAGAAAATGTGAAACTGAATTGGGAGGATGGTCAGTGGGAATTAGGTTTGCGTACCCATCATTTATCATTCAATAGTATGAATAATCTGCCGGGTATTAAAAACTTAAACGCTACCTTAATGGCAAATCCTAAGGTTGCAACCATTAATTTATCCAGTGTGGATACTACGCTTGATTATCCTGGCATTTTTGCACAACCGTTGCTTTTTAATAAAATAAAAGGTGATATTAATGGCCAATATGATGGTCATCAATGGCAAATAAAAAGTGATGATTTAGTGTTCGTGAATAACGAATTAGAAATGGATACTCAATTTACTTTAAAGGGTAGCGATACAACAGATACGCTTATCGACGCTCATGTGAGTATTCCACAATTAAACAGTTTAAATTTATATCACAATTTACCTATAGGGGTGCTATCTACCGATTTAGCATATTGGTTAAAAACCAGCATTGGATCTGGCCAAATAGAGCAAATTACCTTTAATACCCATGGATCTATCAAAGATTTTCCCTTTTATGATCAAGGTGGCGGCAACTTCAGCTT
>JABDAR010000011.1 GCA_013289085.1 Gammaproteobacteria bacterium
GCCCCCTTTATGAAAGGGGGCAAACTAATCCTTCACAATCGTTAATCTATCTTCTTTTCTTACTTTCACCTGCAGAGAAATATTCTGCTTACGTGAATTTTTTGCGCCTCGATAAGTCAAAGTAATCGCCGCCACAATCGCGACCAATAATATTACGCCCGCAATTTCAAATGGATATAAATAATGTTGATACAACACCAAGCCTAATTCTTTGGTGTTATTGTAATCAGATCCTCGATTTATCAATGCTGCAAATTGGGGGATAATTGCTTTATCATGCACCAAAAGCCAAATCACTTGCCCCACAAATAATACTCCGATCAAAATACCTAATGGTAAATAGCGAATAAATCCTTGTGTGAGTGGCGCAGTATTTAAATTGAGCATCATCACCACAAATAAAAATAACACCATGACCGCGCCCACATACACCAATACGAGAATAATCGCTAAAAATTCTGCTTCTAACATTAACCATAAAGCACTTGCAGAAACAAAAGCCAATACTAAAAACAATACCGCGCGCACAGGTTGACGTGAGGTAATCACCATGGTTGCTGCAAACAGCATTAATGCAGCAAAACAATAAAATATGATTTTCTCAATTAACATTTCATTCCCTCATTATTCACAGAAAAATCCCCCCGGCCTTTGGCCGGCCCCCTTCCATAAAGGGGGCGATTTCACACTTATCGATATTTAGCATCAGCTGCTCTATCAGCAGCAATTTGTGCTTCATTTTTATCACCTAGGGCTAACAGCTGATTCTTATTAATCACTTGCTGGCCACGCGCATCCATATAAAAATCATCCGTGCGGGTTAATACGATGGAATCCACAGGACAAGCTTCTTCACACAAACCACAATAGACACATTTAAATAAATCAATATCATAACGTGTGGTGCGCCGTGTACCATCTTCACGTTCTTCGGAATCAATAGTAATCGCTAATGCAGGACACACTGCTTCGCATAATTTACAGGCAATACAACGCTCTTCGCCATTCGGATAACGACGCAATGCATGCAAACCTCGAAATCTAGGTGACTTAGGTGTTTTTTGTTCAGGATATTGTACGGTAACTTTCGGTGCAAAAAAATAACGCAAAGTCACCGACATGCCTTTTAGCAATTCCCATAAGGTAAAACTTTTAATCCAATGTTTCATACAAACCAAGGTCCAATGTTAAATTTAATCATCACTGCCAGCACAACAATCCAAACGATCGTGACTGGAATAAATACTTTCCAACCTAAACGCATGAGTTGATCATAACGATAGCGCGGAAATGTCGCTCTTAACCATAAATATAAAAAGATAAAAAAACTGGCTTTTAAAAATAACCACACAATACCAGGCACAAATGCAAACCAATCTTCTAAAAAGGGTATTCCTTGAAACGGTGATAACCAGCCACCCAAATAAAATATCGCCGCTAAAAACGCCATTAAAATCATATTGGCATATTCGGCCAAGAAGAATAAACCAAAGCCTATACCGGCATACTCAACATGAAAGCCTGCAACAATTTCTGACTCACCTTCTGCTAAATCAAATGGCGCGCGGTTAGTTTCCGCAACCGCCGATATCCAATGCACCACAAATAAAGGCAATAAAGGTAACCAATACCAATGCAAAATACCGCCTTGCTGGGCTTTAATAATTTCATTTAAATTTAAACTACCTGCCGCCATTAACACCCCAACTAAAGCAAAACCCATCGCAATTTCATATGAAATAATTTGTGCGCTGGATCGGAGTGCGCCTAAAAATGCATATTTAGAATTGGAAGCCCAGCCGGCAATAATAATACCGTATACACCCAGCGAAGTGATCGCCAGTACATATAATACACCCGCATTAATATTGGATATCACCCAATCTGATGAAAATGGAATCACTGCCCACGCGGCAAGTGCAGGCGCAAGCGTAATAATGGGTGCTAATAAAAATAAATAACGATTGGCCGTCGTTGGAATAATCACTTCTTTAAAAAACATTTTTACGACATCAGCAATCGGTTGCAATAAACCTTTAGGTCCAACACGATTAGGACCAATACGGCCTTGCATGTAACCGATTACTTTACGTTCAAAAAATGTTAAATAGGCTACCGCGCCAAACAGCGGTAATACCACTATTAAAATTTTAGCGAGTGTCCATAAAACAGTGGTTATCATTTCATGCATGATTCACCTGCTCTAATTGTATAACTTGATAAGCGGCGCCTAATCCTGCTGTTTCACGTAGACCACTGGGTAAATAAACTACGCCATCAGGAATAGTGTCATCTATCACTAAAGGCATGGTCAGGGTGACATCATTTTGTGTCACGCGCACTTGTTCTGCTTTTAAACCTAAACGTGCAGCTTCATTAGCATTAATACGCACGCCAGTAAATATACCATCCGATGTTTTTTGCAAAGATTCTGCGCGACGCACTAGCGCATCTTGTGCATAAATCGGCAAGCCTGCAATGCGTACTAGTTTTGGTAATTGAACAAAACTGTCACCCCGCACTTGTTGCGGGGTCCGGTTTAAATTAAGCATCTTACCGGACCCCGCAACAAGTGCGGGGTGACAGTTCTGTGCTACTTCTTTCTGCACATCTTCTAGAGTTTGATAATCAAAACCTTTTAATTCTAATAAATTGGCTAATACACGCAATACTTTCCAAGCAGGACGACTCTCACCTTGAGGTTCTGTGACTGCTGAAAATTTTTGCGCAATGCCTTGACCATTAATCATGGTTCCAGACATTTCTGCATGCGGCGTAACCGGTAAAATCACATCCGCATATTCAAGCATGGCATGAGTCTGAAATGAATTTATGGCAATAACACATTCTGCTTGTTTTAATGCATTGTAAGCCTTACCTGAATCTTGTACATCATATTCAGGCTCAACGCCCAATAGTACATACGCTTTCATATGATCATTCAACATCTGTTGAATATTTTTACCAGAAGTCTCAACACCGCCCGGTAAACGATGCGGCACCGCGCCCATTAACCATGCGCCTGCAGAATTTGCACCACTGGTTAAAAATCCCAGCTTCATAGGTGTTGAAGCGGCTAATGCACGAATGTTTGCGGCTTCTGGATGATGTAACGCTTGCGCGCCTAATAAAATAATGCCTTGTTTCGCTTTTTTGACAAGATCTGATTTCAGCATTTTTTCTAAGCTTTTGAATATATCGCCATGCGTTGCAATTTCTTTGCGAGCTACTTTAAAATTAAATTTATAATCAATCGGATTAACGACTAATACTTGTCCTGAATTCAAAGTTGCTTTACGAATGCGATGCGCAACTATTGGTTGTTCTTTATTAATTTGACTGCCCACCAACATAATGACATCTGCTTGTGAGAGTTCATCTAAAGTCACATTCATTAATGGATATAAAGGAAAATCAGCTTGATCAGAAAAATCTTGTTCTTGTAAGCGATGATCAATATGCGGACTACCCAATGTACGCATTAATTTTTGTAATAAATAAAATTCTTCATTAGTCGCGCTCGGAGACGCTAGTGTGCCAATGGCGTCAGGTTTAATCGCTTGTAATTTTTCTGCAGCAAATTCTAAGGCACTTTGCCAATCTACATTTTCCCATTTATTATTGCGTTTAATTTTTGGATGTAATACGCGATCAGAATGATAAAGCCCTTCATAACTAAAACGATCTCTATCTGAAATCCAAGTTTCATTAATCGCCTCAACATCTTTGGGTACCACGCGTTTTACTTCATTATGTATCACATGCGCATAAATATGAGATCCGACAGCATCATGCGCTGCAATCGTGGGCCGCTGGCTTAATTCCCAAGCACGCGCTGTGAAACGATAAGGCTTACTCGTCAGCGCACCCACAGGACATATATCAATCATATTACCAGATAATTCAGAAGTGACGGTGCGTGCTACTAATGTTGAAATTTCTAAATGCTCGCCACGATTCATCACGCCTAATTCATGCAGGCCTGCCACTTCTTTACCAAAACGTACGCAGCGTGTGCAATGAATACAACGGGTCATTTCAGTTTCAATCAAAGGTCCAATGTCATGATCTTTAACTGCGCGTTTACCTAAATTATATTTAGAAATATCACGGCCATAACCCATAGACACATCTTGCAATTCACATTCACCGCCTTGATCGCACACAGGACAATCAAGCGGATGATTAATTAATAAAAATTCCATGACTGCACGTTGCGCATCTAATGCTAATTTAGAACGGGTAAATACTTTCATACCTTGGGTAATCGGGGTTGCACAAGCCGGCAGCGGTTTACGCACACCATCAACTTCAACTAAGCACATACGACAATTAGCCGCTACCGATAATTTTTTATGGTAACAAAAACGCGGAATGCGCACGTCATGTTGATCAGCGACTTCGATAATCATCGAACCCTGCTCGGCGCTTACTATTTTGCCATTGATTTCAATTTCAATCATGTTGAATATAGGCCTCAAATTCGTGTTTAAAATGTTTAATAAAACTAAGGACCGGCATTGCCGCGGCATCGCCTAAAGCGCAAATTGTCCGTCCCATAATATTATTAGAAATATTATTGAGTAATTCTAAATCTTCTATTTTTCCTTGGCCGTTGATGATACGTTTAATGACACGCATCAACCAACCAGTCCCTTCACGACAAGGCGTGCATTGACCACAAGATTCTTCATAATAAAAATAAGAAATACGTTCTAACACTTTTACCATATCCGTATTTTCATCCATGCAAATCACACCGCCGGAACCTAACATACTGCCGGCTTTGGCAATAGAATCATAATCCATATTGAGTGTCATCATGACATCGCCTGGCAAAATCGGCACTGAAGATCCGCCTGGAATCACCGCTTTTAATTTTTTACCATTACGAACACCGCCTGCCATTTCTAATAAAGTTTTAAAGGGCGTGCCTAATGGAATTTCATAATTACCAGGTTTATTGACATGCCCTGAAATACAAAATATTTTTGTGCCGCCATTATTCGGAATACCTAAATCTAAAAACCATTGTCCGCCATTTTGTAAAATTACCGGGACAGAAGCGAAGCTTTCAGTATTATTAATATTAGTGGGACGACCGTATAAACCATAGTTCGCAGGAAATGGGGGTTTGAAACGTGGGAAACCTTTTTTACCTTCAAGTGATTCTAATAATGCAGTTTCTTCACCACAAATATAAGCGCCTGCACCTAAGAAATGATGTAATTCAAAATCAACACCTGAATTCAGCATATTTTTACCAATTAACCCTGCGTCACGCGCTTCTTTTAAAGCGTGTTCACAACGCTCGAAAGGTTCAACAAATTCACCGCGTAAATAATTGTAACCGACCGTTGCACCCATCACGTAACCGGCTATCGCCATACCCTCTATTACTTGATGAGGATTAAAACGTAAAATATCGCGATCTTTAAATGTGCCAGGCTCGCCTTCATCAGAATTACACACCACATATTTTTGCCCGGGCGTATTGCGTGACATAAAACTCCATTTCAAACCTGTAGGAAAACCCGCGCCACCACGACCCCGTAAATTTGCTAATTTGAGTTGTTCAATAATTTCTTCGGGTGGCGTTTTTTCTTGCAAAATTTTGCGCCAAACTTTATAGCCGCCGACTTTTTCATACGCGGCCATAGACCAAGGTTCGCTTTGTTCTAAGGTTCTAAAACAGACTTCATTGAGAGAAATGGACTTTTTCGTCATGCTTTTTTCTCCCATTCGCTGATAATAATATCAACTTTTTCTGGCGTTAAATGTTCATAATAATGACCTGCAATTTGCATGGCCGGTGCACCGCCGCAGGCTGCTAAACATTCTACTTCTTTTAAAGTAAAACGTTGATCTTGCGTAGTTTCACCCAGGTTAATACCTAAACGGTTTTCTAATTGTTCCACAATTTTATCACAACCACAAAGCATGCAAGATACATTAGTACAAACATCAATCCGATATTTACCCGTGGGTTTTAAATTAAACATAGAATAAAAGGTCGCTACTTCATAGACTGCACTTTTAGGCATTTCAAGATAATCAGCCACCGCATTCATCATAGCGTCACTCAACCAACCTTGCTCTTTTTGCACAATGGATAAAGCAGCAATGGTTGCCGAAGATTTTTGCTCAGCAGGAAATTTTGCAACCCACACATCTATGTCTGTGCGCATATTATGGGTTAAATTAAATGTGGTATTCATATCCATTAGCGATCAATTTCCCCAAATACGATATCTTGTGTCCCAATAATGGCAACGACATCTGCTAACATATGGCCACGCACCATTTCATCCATTGCTGACAAATGCGCAAAACCAGCGGCACGAATTTTCATGCGATAGGGTTTATTGGCACCATCTGATACTAAATAAATTCCAAATTCTCCTTTGGGATGTTCAACAGCAGCATATGCTTCGCCTTTTGGCACACTGTAACCTTCGGTAAATAATTTAAAATGATGAATAAGCGCTTCCATGTCTTCTTTCATGGCTTCACGTTTAGGGGGCACCACTTTGTAATCATCTAAAGTTACAGGTCCTGGATTGGCTTTTAACCATTGTACGCATTGTTGAATAATATAATTCGATTGTCGCATTTCTTCTACGCGCACTAAATAACGATCATAACTATCGCCCTCGGAGCCGATAGGAATTGCAAAATCTAATTGATCGTAAACTGCATAAGGTTGTTTTTTGCGTAAATCCCAGGCAAGACCACTGCCTCGTAACATCGGCCCTGTAAAGCCTAATTGTATGGCACGCTCTAATGTGACTACGCCAATACCGACGGTACGTTGTTTCCAAATGCGATTATCGGTGAGTAAAGTTTCATAATCATCAACACATTTAGGGAACCGCTCAGTAAAATCCCAAATAAAATCAAGGAGCGATCCTTGGCGATTGGCATTGCGTCTTTCTAAATCTTTTTTCGAAAATTGTGAGGCCGCATATTTAGGCATTTCATCCGGTAAATCACGGTATACGCCACCTGGACGATAATAATTAGCATGCATGCGCGCACCACTTGCGGCTTCATAGCAATCGAGTAAATCTTCACGCTCACGAAAGGTATACAACAATACGCTCATCGCACCGATATCAATCGCGTGCGCACCTAGCCATAATAAATGATTTAAAATCCGGGTGATTTCATCAAACATCACGCGTATATATTGTGCACGAATCGGCGCTTCAATATTTAATAATTTTTCAATCGCACGCACATAGGCGTGTTCATTACACATCATGGACACGTAATCGAGTCTATCCATATAACCAATATTTTGATTAAACGGTTTAGTTTCTGCGAGTTTTTCTGTGGCACGGTGCAATAAACCCACATGTGGATCGGCGCGCACGATGGTTTCACCATCCATTTCTAATACTAAACGCAATACACCGTGCGCCGCCGGATGTTGCGGACCAAAGTTCATGGTGTAATTACGAATCTGGGGCATTATTTATCCTCTGTATAACGATTATCATCGCGAATTACTTTCGGCACTAATATGCGTGGTTCAATACTCACAGGTTGATAAATCACCCGTTTTTGATCGGGATCATAACGCACTTCGACATGACCACTTAAAGGGAAATCTTTGCGGAAAGGATGACCAATAAAACCATAGTCGGTTAATATTCTGCGCAAATCAGGATGACCTTCAAATAAAATACCGAATAAATCAAATGCCTCACGTTCATACCAGAGTGCCGATGCCCAGATGGGTAAGACCGAAGGAATAATTAAATTGGCTTCAGGTAAAAATACGCGTATGCGTAAACGCCAATTATGGTTAAGTGATAATAAATGATAAATCACGGCAAAGCGTGGGTTTTTCCAAGTTGATTTTTCATGAACACGTTCAACGCCGCGACTAAAACCAGTATATGTGGCTTCATCTGTTTCCCAATCATCGCAACCATAGGTTAAATAATCTATGCCGCATAAATCTATAAGTTGCGCAAAATCAAATTGTTGATCAAAGCGCAATATATGACAAACCGTATGTAATTCTTTTGTAGAAACTTCTATGGTCAGTTCATTATTCGCAACAATTATATTTTCAAATTTTCCGGTTAAGCGCTCGTTTAAGCGTTCTTGTAAAATTTGAATCGACATGAACACTCCTAACGGGCTATGGTATCGTTTTGTTGAATTTTCTTTTGCAATTGCATCACGCCATAAACTAATGCTTCTGCTGTCGGTGGACAACCAGGTACATAAATATCAACAGGAATAATGCGATCACAGCCACGTACCACTGAATATGAATAATGATAATAACCACCGCCATTTGCGCAAGATCCCATGGAAATTACCCATTTTGGGTCTGCCATTTGATCGTAGACTTTGCGAATTGCAGGTGCCATTTTATTACATAAAGTGCCCGCGACGATGAGTACATCTGATTGTCTAGGACTTGGGCGAAATATCATTCCGAATCTATCTAAATCATAACGTGAGGTTGCAGCTTGCATCATCTCTACTGCGCAGCAGGCTAAACCAAAAGACACAGGCCATAAAGATCCGGTTCTTGCCCAATTGATAAGGCTATCTAACGATGCGGTAGCAAAACCTTGTTTGAATATACCTTCTATTCCCACTCAAGTGCCCCTTTTTTCCATTCATAAATAAAACCAATGACGAGTAAACCGAGGAACATCATCATGCCCCAAAATGAGGTCCAGCCCATACTATCAAAGACTATGGCCCAAGGGAATAAAAATGCAATTTCAAGATCGAAAATGATAAATAAAATAGCGACCAGATAAAAGCGTACATCGAAAGGCATGCGTGCATCTTCGAAGGCTTCAAAGCCACATTCATAAGGAGAATTTTTGGCGGCGCTTGGACGATTGGGGCCTAAAATAAATCCCAATGCAAGAGGAACTACACCGAAGAGTAATCCTAAAAGAATAAACAATAAAATCGGTAAATAATTTTCAATCATGATTCCCTCATAATATTGCCGAAGGCGGGATTCGAACCCGCACAGCCTAAGCCACCACCCCCTCAAGATGGCGTGTCTACCAATTCCACCACTTCGGCTCAATAAAATTATGGTATTTGAGGTACCGGCGCACTTTCTTGTTCGGGCACTGTCATTAATACTGTATCAGGTTGTGGAATTTCAGCTGCGGGCACTAAAGCTTCATTCATCGCACGTGATTTTTGCGAAGCCAAATATCCCAAACTTAAACTGGTCACAAAAAATAAAGTCGCAATAATCGCCGTACCACGTGAAAGAATATTACTTGCACCCGGTGTACTTAATAATGTTTCAGTCCCACTACCAAATGCCGTACCCATGCCACCGCCTTTGCCTTGTTGTAATAACACAAGACCAATTAATAAAGCGGCAAGAATTACATGAACTATTAATACACCTTCGTACATAAGGCCTCACTTATATTTATCATTTGCACAAATACCTCTGGTTTTAAAGCTGCGCCGCCAATTAAGGCACCATCAATATTCGGCTGCATTAAAAACTCGCGAATATTTTCAGCATTCGCACTGCCACCATATAAAATCCGCGTAGTCTGCAAACTTGCTTTTCGAATCAACTCATGCACTTTGTTAGCATCAAGAGGATTCGCAGCAAGCCCTGTGCCTATTGCCCAAATCGGCTCATAAGCAATCACTAATTTTTCAAGCTGCTCAGTAGTTAAACTATCAACAACCGAGCGTACTTGCGATAAAACAATCGCTTCAGTTTCGCCATTTTGTTTTTGCGTCGCATTTTCACCTACACATAATATAGGCACTAATCCCGCATCAAGCGCACGCTGACATTTTGCAGCAATTATCTTATCCGTCTCACCACAATATTGCCTGCGTTCCGAATGGCCAATAATAACATAATCACAAGCCAATTGGCTAAGCATCTTTGCACTAATTTGCCCAGTATAAGCACCATTATCTTGATCGCTAACATCTTGCGCACCATAAGCAATTTGACTATCTTTAAATAAATTTTGAGTTTGTGGTAAAAAAATAAAAGGCGGACAAATAGCAATACCCACCCCAGAATAAGATTTTGCTAATAATGCTTCATGCATTTGCGACAGCAAATCCAAACTGCCATTCATTTTCCAGTTAGCAACGAGTAATGTTTTGCGCACTTATTTATTCCTCACAAAAGAAAAAAGGGGCACTGTTGTGCCCCTTAATATACCAGTCTCTAAAGACTTAGAACACACCTTTAAGCAACAAGTAAGGACCAGAATATGAAGCATCAAGTAGCTCAGACTCAGATCTTGTTGTAGTTATAAAACCACCACCAGTCCCTATTTCGGTGTGTGTAGTCACTTCATTAATGGCTTCATCATAATAATCAGCCAAATAGCCTAATTCTATACCTAAGGTAGATTCTTCATCACCAAAGTAATAAACATAGTCAATACCGATATTCCCTCTTAAATTAAGAACAGCGTGATTATCAAGATCGTCTGTAGCTTCTGCAAGAGTCATTAAGTTTCCTGCGATATTCTCCGTTGTATTGGTATTACTATCTACATCCCCTAAAAAATATGCCAGTGATGCTCCAGCTACAATCCCAAAACCTTGACCAAAATCATATCGCCCATCCGCGCCGACTCTAGGGCCAAAGCCTTTAAATTCACTATTATTATTTTGGGTCATGGAAAAGCTCTCAACAATTTCACTTGTATAAGTTGAATCGCTGTTTTGTTCAATTTCAACATAAGATATGCCTGCTAAAAAACGCATTTGTACATAATCACCTATATCTAAAAACTGACTTAACATTAAATCAACCGCATTAAATTCATTTTTCAATTCATTATTCGCCTCATTAAGAAGCGGAGATCGAAATAGTCTTTCGTCTGCTCCCGGAGGTAAAAGACGTGTACCATCCTCAGTTAATATTGCAACAGAATCATTGCTATCCGCATTTAAGCCACGATAAGACAGCTCAATACCATTGGCTGTATTCTCAAAAACATACCCCAATGAAGCTTCAAAGCCCCAATCATATTCTGTATTGTTAAACACTGAGGTCACAGGAATGTTGCCGGGTGGATTTGGGTTTGCAGTATCATATATTTCCGCGTACGGTCCAACATCAGATCCTGGTACTGCATAAAATGTACCGACGGATGCGGTCATGCCACCTTCTAATGTAGGTGCATAAGCCATTTGTTCTGCAAAAGCTGCAGAGGATAACGCCAGTAAAGAAGACAAAGATGAAACAAACAAAATCCTTTTCATAATAATAATCCTCTAAACTATGTAGTAGTAAAACGTTTTTAATATTATAGAATTAAAAACTTAGTATGCAAACATCGCAGCAAGTTCCTCAGCAATACTATGCACCATCAAGCCGCCCAATTTTCTACTTTTAATTTAGGCACTCGAGAAAATTCTTTTACATTATTCGTCACTAAAACTGCATTCAAACATCGTGCATGCGCAGCTATGATTAAATCCAATGGACCAATAACATTTCCTGATTTTTCAAGATGTGTTCTTATTTCACCATAATTACAAGCTGCCCGATCATCAAATGGCATAATATCCAATGGCAAAATGAATTCTTCTAACGCTGCTTTATTTTTTTTCTGATGCGTACTTTTTTCAACGCCGTACATGAGTTCAGCAAAAGTCATAGAAGAAATGCAAATATCTCCCACATTAAATAATTTAAATTTTTTAATCACTGCTTGTGGGTTCTGTTTAATAATATAAATACAAATATTGGTATCCAGCATATATTTCATTAAAAAAGATCCTCCCTGTCTTGTTGTGTAGGCTGCTCCCGCTCTTCCATAAAATCCGGCGAAAATTTATTCAAACTATCAAATAACGGTTGCCATGGATCCTGTATGGGCAGCAAAACAGTTGCATTGCCTACTTTTTTAATAAAAACCTCATCCCCCTCAAAGCGAAACTCTTTAGGCAGCCGTACTGCCTGGCTTTGACCATTTTGAAATAATTTGGCTGTTTTCATGCTGAACCTCACGCAAAATAGTATATATTATAAAGTATATACTATTTGCGCGAGCTTTTCAAGCCTTGATATATCCTACTACCGCTGCTAGTTCTTGCGCAATCATTTTAACTTCTGCAGCATCTTCACCTTCTACCATAACCCGTACAATAGGCTCAGTGCCTGAGCAGCGTAATAATATTCGACCCCTATTTTGTAGAGTTTTTTCGGCTTGTTGAATGGCTAATTGAATTTTTGGATTTGATAAGACATCATATTTTTTTTCTAATTTTACATTTATTAATGTTTGTGGAAAATATAACATGTCTTTTTGTAAGTCATATAATGACGATTTTTGTTGCATCATGATACGTAATATTTGTAATGCTGCGATGATGCCGTCTCCTGTGGTCGTTTGTTCTAGACAAATCATATGACCTGAAGATTCACCGCCGAGGGTCCAATTTTTTTGTTTTAATAATTCTAAAACATAACGATCGCCTACATTTGCGCGGGCAAAAGGGATATTTAAATTTTCCAGGCTGCGCTCTAAACCTAAATTACTCATGAGTGTGCCGACAACGCCGGTAATATTTTTTTTGTATTTTGCAAGTACATATAAAATTCTATCGCCGTCGATTAAATTGCCTTTATTATCCACCAGAATCACGCGATCGCCATCGCCGTCAAAGGCTATGCCGATATCTGCTTTTTCTGCTATAACGCGTGCTTGTAAATTTTTTGGAGCGGTCGAACCGCAATCGACATTAATATTTAAGCCATCAGGTGTATGTGCGATTGCAATCACTTCTGCACCTAATTGTGCAAATAATTCTGGAGCCACATGATAAGTTGCGCCATTTGCGCAATCCAAAACAATTTTTAAACCTTGTAAATTTTGATGTTCACAAGAATTCATACAAAATTCTTGATATTGAGCAACTGCTTTAGCAACACGATAGGCTTTGCCGAGTTTATTAGCGGCCACTGTTTTAATGGGCTCTCGTAATTTTGCTTCTATCGCTAATTCAACTTCATCTGATAATTTTTGCCCGTCGTGACAAAAAAACTTAATGCCATTATCTTGATAAGGATTATGTGAAGCACTGATGACGATACCCGCAATGGCATCGGTTTTCTGGGTTAAATAAGCAATGCCTGGAGTTGGCATAACGCCTAATAAACCCACATTGACACCGGCTGCAGAAAGACCCGCTTCTAATGCTGATTCAAACATATAACCTGAAATGCGGGTGTCTTTACCAATTAATACCGAATGAGTATTATTTTGTGCAAATACAGTGCCGGCTGCAAAACCTAAATGCAGCATAAAATCTGGGGTAATAGGGCTTGTGCCAACGATTCCACGAATACCATCCGTGCCAAAATATTGTTTAGTCATGTTGTTTCTCATTCACTGCGAACAAAATACGTAAAGCATCACGGGTCGCGCCCACATCATGTACACGCAAAATATTTGCGCCTTGTTGCACAGCTAAAATAGCTGCTGCTAAACTACCTGCCAAACGTTCTTGTGGCCCTTGCTGTGTGGCTACACCTATCCAAGTTTTTCGTGATAATCCTACTAATAAAGGTTGTTGTAACGTTTTAAATTGTTTCAGTTCGCGTAATAAAATCAAATTATGTTCATAAGTTTTCCCAAAACCAAAACCCGGATCGATGATAATATTTTCGCGTGCAATACCAGCTTTTATACATGCTTCTACGCGCTGTTTTAGAAATTCAATAATATCGGCGGTAACATTTTCATAAACAGGGTTTTGTTGCATAGTGCTGGGTGTGCCTTGCATATGCATTAAACATACGGGAATATTTAACTGCGCAGCAATATGTAAAGTGTGTTCATTTTGCAGTGCGTTGACATCATTAATCATTGATGCACCCGCTTTGACGGCTTCTGTCATAACCTCGGCATGACGCGTATCCACTGAAATCCGTATATCAAAACGTGTACGCAGTGCGCTAATAACAGGAATAACGCGATCTAATTCTTCTTGTAATGATACAGGTATTGCATTAGGGCAAGTGGACTCACCACCCACATCAATAATATCTGCACCTTGCGCTAACATAAGATCTGTTTGCAAAATGGCTTTATCTAATGAATTAAATTGCCCACCGTCAGAAAAGGAATCTGGGGTGACATTGAGAATACCCATAATAGAAACAGAATTATTCACCATCAATCACTTCACCGGTTTGCCGGCAGCATCATCGGGTGTTTCTGCAGCGTTATTTACTGTAGACACCGAGGTTTTATCGATATGAATATCATGGTGATTATCAGGTACATCCCAACCTTCTGGTGGTTTGGGTTCCTTGCCTGCCATGATATCTTGAATTTGATCAAAGTTGAGCGTTTCATATTTAAGTAATGCCGCAGCCATAGTGTGTAATTTATCTTTATTTTCCATTAACACTTGTTTTGCAGTGGCATAAGCTTTATCAATAATCGCACGCACTTCTTCATCAATCGCATGTGCTGTTTCATCAGAAACTTCTTTATGCTGATTCATTGAGTGGCCTAAAAATACTTCACCTTCTTTTTGACCATAAGCAAGTGGTCCTAATTTTTCAGACAAGCCCCATTTTGTGACCATATTACGCGCAAGTTCTGTGGCTTTTTCTATATCATTAGAAGCACCTGTTGTGACCGCTTGCGATCCAAAAATAATTTCTTCTGCAAGTCTGCCGCCAAATAAAGACGCTAATTGACTTTCTAATCTTTGCTTAGTGTAACTGTAACGATCTTCTTCAGGTAAATGCATAGTCACACCTAAAGCACGTCCACGCGGAATAATAGTGACTTTATAAACGGGATCATGTTCAGGGACTTTACGGCCAACGATGGTATGACCTGATTCATGATACGCTGTTAATGTGCGTTCTTTTTCACTCATCACCATAGATCTGCGTTCTGCGCCCATCATGATTTTATCTTTTGCACGTTCAAATTGCGCCATGTCCACAATAGTTTTATTGGCACGCGCAGTTAATAATGCAGCTTCATTCACTAAATTTTCTAAATCTGCACCCGAAAATCCAGGTGTGCCGCGTGCTAATACACCCGGATTAACATCCGGCGCTGCAGTAATTTTTTTCATGTGCACACGTAAAATTTGCTCACGTCCACGAATATCAGGTAATGGTACAACTACTTGTCTATCAAAACGACCTGGGCGTAATAATGCAGGATCTAAAACATCAGGACGGTTGGTGGCAGCAATCACAATCACGCCTTCTGTGCCTTCAAAACCATCCATTTCTACTAATAATTGGTTTAATGTTTGTTCACGTTCATCATGTCCGCCGCCTAAACCTGCGCCTCTGTGCCGTCCGACCGCATCAATTTCATCGATGAAAATAATACAAGGCGCTTGTTTTTTCGCTTGTTCAAACATATCACGGACGCGCGATGCACCAACACCCACAAACATTTCCACAAAATCAGAACCGGAAATACTAAAGAAAGGTACTTTGGCTTCACCTGCGATTGCTTTTGCTAATAAAGTTTTACCAGTCCCTGGACTACCGACCATTAAAATACCTTTAGGAATATGACCACCGACACGTTGGAATTTTTGTGGATCGCGTAAAAAGTCTACAAGTTCCGCCACTTCTTCTTTGGCTTCTTCAATACCAGCAACATCGGCTAATGTTACTTTGACTTGATCAGGATTTAATAAACGCGCTTTACTTTTACCAAAGGAAAATGCGCCCTTTCCACCCGCGCCACCTTGCATTTGACGCATAAAGAAAATCCACACACCAATAAATAAAATAATCGGGAACCAGTTAATAAAAATTTGCATCAAAAGACTGGGCTGTTCTGGCGGTTTACCTTGCACTTGCACATGATTATCTAATAGATCACCAATTAAACCTTGATCTTCCATAGGCATATAAGTAGTAAACGGTTCGTTGACCCGATTAAGCCCATGAATGGTTTTGTCAGTAATAGTGACTTGTTTCACATCGCCTCTATCGACCATATCGAGGAATTGCGAATAATCTAAAGCAACACCACTTTTAGTAGCGCTCGATCCAAAGTTGCTGAAAATGGAAATCAGGATAATGGCTATCACTAACCACATTAATAAATTTTTCATCATATCGTTCAAAGTTCTGTCCTCTTATGGCCACTCGCGAGTATATAAACTTCTCGTGATTGTGCACGTGAAGCTTGGGGCTTAACTACACGTACTTTATCATATTTTTGCTTAATCGACTGCAAAAACTCAGTAAAACCTGCCCCTTGGAAGGCTTTAAGCAACAATCCACCACCATCAGGTAATAGTTTATCGGCTAAATCAAGCACACATTGAGCTAAGTTTAGCGCACGCGCGGCATCCATCGTGGCATTTCCGGTTAAATCAGGTGCACAATCAGAAATCACCCAATTAACAGCCCGCTTTCCTAATGCAGTTTTTAAGTCATCTAACATTATATCGCTTTCGATGTCACCTTGCAAAATAAGGGTATTTTCAACAGGATTCATGGGCAAGAGATCAACTGCTATCAATAAACCTTTTTTTCCAAGTTGTTTAGCTAATAACTCGGTCCAACTGCCAGGAGCAGCACCAAGTTCTACGACCACCATACCTGGTTGTAAGAAACGATATTTGTCTTGGATTTCAGTTAATTTAAATACCGCGCGCGAACGCTGCCCTTCGTGCTGGGCGCGTTTAACGAAAGGGTCGTTGATATGTTGCTTGAACCAAGCTTTGCTGTTTTTGGGACTGGACATTGTGATAATGATAACAAGAAACAGAAAGCCTGTATAATAATTTTGCATAATCATAAACAAGGCGAACAAATGAAGATTAGTATAGCTAAAACATCCTATGACACCTCTAATCCTCAATCCCTGAAGACTTTGCGCGAGGATTTGAAAAACATAGCTAACATTGCCACGGTAAAATCACAAATAGAACATGAACATTACGTCACTGATGCTGACATTGCTATTTATCAACTGATAGAGCCATCAGCTAAAAAAATAAGATTTCAACAACGTTATGTCCAACAAGGCACAACGACCTCTTCTGTTTATTCTTTCTTAAATGGACACTTTTATTTGTTACCACAACGTGAAAATTTAGCAGATATTCCATATGTGTTAATCACAAAATATCTTTATGAAAGTAATCGGCATGGAGAAACGCAAGAACCCAGTGCATCGTTGAGATCAATGATTAACAAGTTTATTCCTAATGTAGCCAATAAAAATGAGCTTGCTTTAAAGAAAATATTGATGGAACGTGAAGAAACTGCTCAAACTTATTTTGGTGATGAATTATCAGATAACTCAGACAGTGATGATGAAACACAATTCAAAACAAAATCTGTTGCAGAAAGATTATCTATTAATGCAAATGCAACTGTTCTTGCAAATCGGGCAAGTAAGCAAAGATATGAATCAGCCATCAGTCGTAAAAATGGGACTGCACCATCACCCGATATTGCTAAGCAAGCTTCTATCCCAAGAGATACCGCTTTTAATAATAATACTCGACGTCAAGCAATAGCAGACCTGGAAATAATTAATCAAAAACTTAAAGAAAATTATCAGCTGACACCTGCTTTCCTTCATGGTCTTAATACAAAATTTGTGGTTGCCCAATACCGTGGTATTCATTATTTCAATTCAAACTGGGGGGCCCAAGAAAGGCGAACTCACAGAAAAATAGATGAACAAGGCCAAGCACAATTTAGCAGTGCTGCACTCGCTTCTGCAGGCGTTCAATCTTATGAACATTACGTACAAATACTTGCGTCTCCACAAAAAGATGAACTGTTTAAAATATTAGAAGCCCATGCGAGCTCACTTGAAAATAAATTACTGGCAATGCAACATTCTGGACCTATTGAATATAACGGTCAGATATATTTAAGCCTATTTCATTTAATTCAATTTTGGTATTCATCAGATTATGATGGCTTTCCACAGCTTATTAAAAAAGATTTAGACAAAGCCGAAAATAGCCTATTAAAAGATTATCTTTCCTCACCCTATCGACCTTTACTGTCAACAGGCGATATAGGACGCCATGCGCTTTTTTATGCTTATGGCGCAAAAATATATAAAGGCCATGAACATCAACGTTTAGATCCAGCTTGGCATAGTGACGGCACCGTTGAACGTCCTTATTCCGGTAAAGTATATGTGAGTTTGCACCCTTTAAATGATTATACTGAGCGTAAACCCACCCATATTACTTCACAATTTATCCATGGTTTAATTCAACTCAGTAATATTATTTCAGCCGAACGGGAAACATCGTTTTTGGGTTATATGCCTAAAGATCGTGTGGTGTTACAGCATCTTGCTAAATACCCATCATTTAAAGGGGTTTACAAAGAAATTTATCAACACAAATACGGTCTTTACCCTGCTCTTTATGCAAAAATGCAAGAAATGTTGAAAAAAAATCCACCGCATAGTGCTGAGCGCAAACGCGTTATCTTAATTTTGGAAGAATATTTTTGTGCTTATCAAGAGATGCGTTTAATTACAGAGGCTGCGCGCATCGCATCCGAACGTGGTGAAGTGTTAATTTATCGTGATGAAGATGGTGGGTTCTCTTTAGAGCCGCCTGATACGCCCTCGACTCGGGTGAGTAGACTTCACGATTTCATTATGAATAAAAGAGAACAATACGCAAACGCACCTGTTCATAAAAAAATTACGCCTTTATCACAAGAGCGCCGTGCACAATTAGTACCTCAAAAAATTGAATTTCCAATTGATGCAGATCGTAAAAATCTACTTGAACCAAAGTTATAAAATATAACTCAATAAACCATCTGCTAATTTGGGTTCAAACCATGTCGATTTTGGTGGCATAATCTCATGGGCATCAGCAACATGCAATAATTCTTGCATGCTGGTGGGATACATTAAAAATCCTGCATCACACTCTCCTGAATCAATGAGTTGTTTAATCTGTTGCAATGCATCCTGGCCGCCCACAAATGCAATATTATTGTCTTTGCGAATATCATGAATACCCAATAATGGCGTTAATACCTTTTCGGTTAATGTGTCAACATCTAATTTATTACTGCTTGTTTTTAATAAATATGTTTTGTTTTTTACATATAAAATAATCTCGCCCTTTTCTTTAGGCGCGCGTAAAGCACCTTCTTCGCTCACATTAAATTCTTTTTGCAGATCTTGTATGAATTTTTGTAGATCATTTATTTTTTTAATCACGCGATGATAACCTAGAATAACCAGTTCATCTTCTGGGAAAATACCCACTAAACTATCGTTATATTCAGGGTGTTTTAAAAAAACTTGATAAGCGGCTTCATTACGATGATGGCCATCGGCGATATAAATCGTGTCATGTTTATTTAACAGTAATGCAATATTTTCACATACTCTATTATCAGATATTCGCCAAATGCGATGAATCACACCCTGTAAATGTGCTGCTAACAAAGGCGGGGTTTCTGTTAATTCTTTCAATAAATGGGTTAACGCAGGATCTTTTTTATAAGCCAATAAAGTAGGACTCACTTGCGCGCCCATGGTTTCAATATGTTTGCTTCTATCTAAAACTTTATCAGGCCGCGTTAATTCATGACGACGAATTTTATTTTCTGCATAGGCTGCGCAACTTGCTCGCGCCATAATTCCAGTTTGTTTATGTGCGCCTTGTTGTAATTGATAAATGTAAAAACAATCTTCTTGATCTTGAACCAAAATATTTTGCTGTACTAATTTTTTAAAATTCTCATGAGCTTTCAGATAAACTTGCTCATCATGTTCATCAATATCATCTGGTAAATCAATTTCTGCATGACTGATATGCAAAAAATCATAAGGCTTATTAGCTGCCATAAGCTTTGCCTGCTTGCGAGTCACCACATCATAAGGCGGAGCTATCACTTCTGCGACATACTCAGGTTTGGGGTATAAGCCTTTGAAGGGGAAGATAAATGGGGTCATGCTAAAAATCCTACAATAAATAACTAGGCATTATATACCCATGACTCAGCCTCGGCAATTATGATATTTAGCCTTAGCTCTCATTTATTGTTATGTCGATTATATTTTCAAGTATGTTCTTTGGCAATACTTTACCGCGTTGGGCGCGTTTGCCTGTGTATTCTGCTAATTCTTTGGCGCTTATTTTTAAGGATTTTTTCTCGGTTTTTATTTCTAGGCCTTCGCCTTTGTTGAGCACTAACATGAAGCGCATTTTATCTGAGCCATCTGCTAATTCTTTGGGATTGATTTGCATGATTTTGTTGCCTTTACCTTTGGGGAGAATGGGTAAATCGGCTAGATCAAAAATTAACATGTGACCTGCTGCGGAAATGATTGCGAGTTGTTGTTTTTTTACATCACTTACTAATCGTGGTGCGATACTCTCACCATGGGTGGGAACACTTAATACTTGTTTACCGCTTTTATTTTTTGTTGTTAAATTTTCAACACTGGTTACAAATCCATAACCTGCATTGCTCGCAATGATGACTTGCTGATTGGGATCGGCGAGTAACATACCGGTAAAAAATGCGCGATCAGGTGGTGTGAATTTTGAGGTTAAAGGTTCACCATAACCACGTGCTGAAGCTAAGGTATGAGGTGATGCAGTATAACAACGCCCTGTACTGTCTAAGAAAATCGCGAGTTGATTTGCGCGACCTTTGGCTTCTACTAAAAATTCATCGCCGGATTTATAACTTAAGCCGCGACCTTCGATTTCATGACCTTTGCCCTGACGTACCCAACCTTTTGCTGATAAAATAACGGTCAGTGGATCGCTAGATACTTTTTCAGTTTCAACCATTTCTTGCGCAAGTTCACGTTCAACAATTTTTGTTCTGCGTTCATCACCTAAATCTTTGGCTAAAGTTTGTAATTCTTTTTTAATCAGGGTCGTCATTTTGGTTTCAGATCCCAATATACTTTCAAGCTCCCCTCGCTCAATTGCAAGTTCTTTTTGCTCGGCTTTGATTTTAACTTCTTCAAGTTTTGCTAAGTGGCGTAATTTTAATTCTAAAATAGATTCTGCTTGTTCATCGCTTAACTTGAAGCGGCGCATTAATTCTATTTTTGGTTTTTCTTCATTACGAATAATAGCAATGACTTCATCGATATTTAAAAACGCGATTAATAACCCTTCTAAAATATGTAAACGAGAAACGATTTTGTCGAGTCTAAATTGCAAACGGCGCCTTACGGTTTCACGTCTAAAGATTAACCATTCCGTTAAAATGGTTAGTAGATTTTTAACACGTGGACGGTGATCAAGGCCAATCATATTCAAATTCACACGATAGCTACGCTCTAAATCTGTAGTTGCAAATAAATGTCTCATTAAAGCATCGTTGTCAATACGGTTTGAGCGTAAAATAATCACTAAGCGAGTGGGCGTTTCATGATCAGATTCATCGCGTAAATCCACAATCTGTGGTAATTTTTTAGCGTTCATTTGTTGAGCTATTTGCTCTAATACTTTTGCGCCACTGGTTTGATGGGGTAATGCGCTAATGACTATTTCATCACGATTGTCTTGATAGACTGCACGCATTCTGACAGAACCATTACCTGTTTCATATATTGTTCGTAAATCAGCTTTACTCGTTATAATTTCAGCGCCAGTTGGATAATCGGGGCCTGGAATAAATCCACATAAATCTTTAATGCTGGCTTTTGGATTTGATAATAAATATATACAGGCGTCTACAACTTCTCGTAAATTATGCGGCGGAATATCGGTTGCCATACCGACTGCAATACCGGTTGTACCATTTAATAAAATATTAGGTAATTCTGCAGGTAATAAGCGCGGTTCATCTAATGTGCCGTCAAAATTAGGTTGCCAATCAGTGGTACCTTGATCCAATTCTTTTAATAATACTTCAGCATAAGGTGCTAAACGTGATTCGGTATAACGCATTGCCGCAAAAGATTTAGGATCATCAGCAGATCCCCAATTGCCTTGACCATCGACTAAAGGATAACGATAAGTAAAAGATTGCGCCATTAATACCATGGCTTCATAACAAGCGCTATCACCGTGTGGATGAAATTTACCTAATACGTCACCGACGGTACGCGCAGATTTTTTAAATTTTGCTGTGGCTTTTAAGCCTAATTCTGACATCGCATAAATAATGCGACGTTGCACGGGTTTTAAACCATCGCCAATATGAGGCAATGCCCTGTCTAAAATAACGTACATGGAATAATCCAAATACGCTTTTTCAGCGAATTCACGTAAAGGCTGTTGTTCTATGCCTTCGAAGTTTAATGTCGATTGTTTTGCCATATCAGTTCCGCTGTTAAATCGCCCCCTTTATGAAAGGGGGCCGCGCGCTAGCGCGGGGGGATTTTATATCTCCGCTAAATCGCCTTTTTGTTCTAACCAGGTTTTTCTATCACCCGCACGTTTTTTACCCAGTAATAAATCCATCATTTGCTGTGTCTTTTCTGCATTATCAATTGTCAGTTGCACTAAGCGACGCGTTTCTGTGGCCATTGTGGTCTCACGCAATTGCAATGGATTCATTTCGCCCAAACCTTTGAATCGTTGCACAGACACTTTGGTTTTCTTGGCCGCAAGACTGTCTAAAACACCTTTTTTCTCCGCATCATCTAATGCATAAAATACTTCTTTACCGGCATCAATACGATACAGCGGCGGCATCGCCACAAAAATATTGCCTGCATTCACTAATGGTCTAAAGTGCTGTAAAAATAAAGCGCACAGTAAGGTCGCAATATGCGCACCATCAGAGTCCGCATCGGCCAGAATACAAATTTTATGATAACGTAAACCATCAATTTTATCAGAACCGGGATCAACGCCTATCGCCACTGCAATATCATGTACTTCTTGCGAAGCGAGTACTTGATCGACATCTACTTCCCAAGTATTTAATATTTTACCGCGCAGTGGCATCACGGCTTGATAATCACGATTACGCGCTTGCTTTGCAGAACCGCCCGCAGAATCCCCTTCTACTAAAAATAATTCGCAAAGACTCGGTTCATTCGACACACAATCTGCTAATTTTCCTGGTAATGCAGGTCCCGTGGTCACTGTTTTACGTGCAACTGCTTTCCCCGCACGCATACGTTTTTGCGCAAGTTCAATCGCAAGAGCTGCAATTTTTTCGCCTTCATGAACATGTTGATGTAACCATAAACTGAGCGCATCTTTCACCACGCCTTGCACAAAGGGTGCAGATTGTCGTGAGGTTAACCGTTCTTTTGTTTGTGACGCAAACGCAGGTTCTTGCATTTTTACGGAGAGTACATAGGCGCATTGTTCCCAAACATCATCCGGCGCAAGCTTTACACCCCGTGGCAATAAATTTCTCACTTCGCAAAATTCACGCAAAGCTTCCAATAAACCTGCGCGTAAACCATTCACATGGGTACCGCCTTGCTCAGTTGGAATTAAATTCACGTAACTTTCGGTGAGTTTTTCACCCCCATCCTGTTGCCACACTAATGCCCAATCTACAGTTTCTGTTTGTGCAGCAAATTGGCCAATAAAAGGAGTTTCGGGTAAATAATTAACACCTACCAAATAACCCAATAAATATTCTTTAATGCCGTCTTCATAATGCCAAACATCTGTTTTACCCGTTTGTTCTTCATGGAATGTCACATGCAAACCCGGACATAATACCGCTTTGGCACGCAACACATGCTTTAATTGTGTCACTGAAAATTTCGGCGTATCAAAATAATGAGCATTCGGCCAAAAACGAATAAATGTTCCTGTTTCTTGAGATTTAACTTTACCAATGGTGTGTAATTTTTCTGTAACATCACCATTTTCCAGACGCATTTTATAAGACTGGCCATCACGCTTTATAATGACTTCTAAGTGACTGGATAAAGCATTCACCACGGAAACGCCCACACCGTGTAAGCCACCCGAAAATTGATAATTTTTATGTGAAAATTTCCCGCCAGCATGCAAGCGGGTCAAGATTAATTCCACACCGGAGATTTTTTCTTCAGGATGTTTATCGACCGGCATACCGCGACCATCATCGGCCACCGATAATGAACCATCTTTATATAAAATAACTTCTATACTTTTTGCAAATCCGGCGATGGCTTCATCGACACTATTATCAATGACTTCTTGCGCCAAGTGATTTGGACGTGTGGTATCGGTATACATACCTGGGCGCCGTTTGACAGGATCTAACCCGGTCAATACCTCAATGGACTCAGCTGTGTATTTCTGATTACTCATAGTCTAAGAACTCTATACACAATAAGCCGGTTAAGCAAATTTTTTTGACATTAAGTTAATATTAGATTAGTGTGTTAACTAATACCTGGAAAAACATATGTCCTTCAAAAATCGTGAACAAGCTGCCCATCTACTCGCGCACAAATTAATAGCTTACCAAGGCAAAAATCCTTTGGTATTAGCCATTCCACGTGGCGCTGTGCCCATGGCACGGATTATTGCCGATGCTTTGAGAGGTGAAATGGATGTAGTGTTAGTGCATAAAATTGGTGCGCCGTTTCAACAAGAACTTGCCATTGGCGCTGTTGCTGAAAATGGTGATGTGTATTTAAATGATTATGCACATCATGTTACTAAAACTTATATTGATACTGAGCTACAAAAACAATTAAATGTAATTCATGCAAGACGTATGCAGTATACTCAAAAGCATCTTGCCCCTTTGATAAAAGATCGTATTGTAATTATTGTTGATGATGGTATTGCGACAGGCTCTACTATGATTGCTGCGCTCAAATCATTGCGCTCACAACAGCCAGCAAAATTGATAGTTGCGGTTGGCGTTGGCCCAAATGATACCATCGAATTTTTACAAACACTGGCAGATGAAGTCGTGTGTTTAGAAACACCCGATAGTTTTTACGCAGTCGGACAATTTTTTCAAGAGTTTCCACAAGTATCTGATGAGGAAGTGATCAATGCTTTTAAATAAAGATGATTTAATCATTCCAGAACATGCGATAGGTATTGTTATTTTTGCACATGGCAGTGGTAGCGGCAGCGATAGTCCACGCAATCAATATGTCGCAAAAATATTACAACAAGCAAGCATCGGCACTTTTTTATTTGATTTATTAACCGAAGAAGAAGATGCGAATTATGAAAATCGTTTTAATATTCCATTATTAACAGAACGTTTAATTAGCGCAACCCAATGGGTACAACAACAAAAAATCGCAAAAGATTTACCTCTCAGTTATTTCGGCGCATCCACCGGTGCAGCCTCTGCACTTTTTGCTGCAGCACAATTAGGCAAAACAATTCATTGTGTAGTCAGTCGTGGCGGACGACCCGATCTAGCGATGGACGCATTACAAAAAGTAGTATCCCCTACATTACTAATTGTGGGTGGTAATGATGATGTGGTGATTGAGCTTAATCAAAAAGCATATGCACAATTGCAGGTTGAGAAAGAATTAAAAATTATCCCAGGCGCGACGCATTTATTTGAAGAACCTGGGACTTTGGAGCAGGTAGCTATTGTTGCAAAACAGTGGTTTATGAAGTATCTAGGAGCGATAACATCATGATAAATTGGCAAGGCCGCATTGATGGGAAAACGCCTGAACATTTGAGAATCCATCAATTAGTCACCCCTTTTAAGCACGAGCAAGAATCTGGGGTTGTGATGCTTGGTTTTGCTTGTGATGAAGGTGTTAGGCGCAATCAGGGGCGTGTTGGGGCAGCAATGGCGCCGGATATCATTCGTAGGCAAATGGCTAATTTTGCTGTTCATCAAGATATTCACTTATATGATGCTGGGAATATCGCCTGTGAAGGTGGGGATTTAGAGGATGCGCAGCACGTGTTGGCCCATACTGTTCAGGATATATTAGAACAACACCATTTGCCGATCGTTTTGGGCGGGGGGCATGAAGTGGCTTTGGGGAGTTTTTCAGGTTTATTTAATGCCTATAAAGCCAAAGCACCACGGATTGGCATTATTAATTTTGATGCGCATTTTGATTTACGTGAAGATTCCATCGGCTCTTCTGGCACGCCTTTTCTGCAAATAGCTAAGCATTTAGAAGCGCATGGACAAGAATTTCATTATCTGTGTTTAGGCATTTGCGAAAATTCGAATACCCAAGCTTTATTCAGCCGTGCAAAGGACTTAAAAGTAGGCTTTATATATGACAATCAACTAACTACTAAATATATGGCGAAAAACTTACATCAAATCGAGCAGTTTTTGGAAAAAGTTGATATAATTCACCTTTCGATTGATCTGGACGTTTTTTCCTATATGCAAGCGCCGGGTGTAAGTGCCCCCGCCGTATTAGGGGTTGAGCTTGGGGTCATCGAACAGTTGTTGCAAGTTATTTTTTCAAGTAAAAAAGTACGTCTTGCCGATATTGCGGAATGTAATCCTACATATGATATTCAACATCATACCGCGCGGCTTGCAGCCTATTTAACCATGGACATCATAAAAACCTGGAGTGTCTTATGCAAGAATGGCATTTAGATTTAGTCACCACCAGCGCATTAACTGTTATGCTTGTAATGCTGGGCTTTCAATTAAAACATCGCATTAAATTTCTCGAACGTTTTTGTATTCCCGTCGCGGTTATTGGCGGATTTGCTGCGGCGATGATCAATTTAATTTTTAAAGAAACTGGGTTTTTTGTTATTCATTATGATACTACTTTGCAAGTCCCTGCTATGGTGGCTTTTTTTACCACTATTGGTTTGGCTGGCAGTTATACGCTCATTAAACAGGGCGGGAAATTGCTAATTACTTATTTAGTCATTTGTTGGATACTGGTTATTTTTCAAGATGTTGTGGGTGCAACGCTGGCAGGATTATTTGGACTAAACCCAATATTTGGCGTGATGGCAGGTGGTGTTTCATTACAAGGTGGACATGGTACTGCAGCCGCATTTGGCAGTATGGCAGAAAGTTTAGGTGTTACTGATGCCACTACAGTAGCACTTGCTTGCGCTACCTTTGGACTTATTGCAGGTGGATTATTAGGTGGACCTGTTGCCGCACGTTTAATTAAAAAACATCAATTAGTCATTCCCGGTGAACAGGGCACGACAGCACCTGCGCCTCTTTATGATCGTGAAGAAAATTTACAACTGACCACTTATCAATTAATCGCTTCTGGTGGACTTATCTTAGTATTAATGACATTGGGCTTTTGGAGTAGTCATTGGTTTGAAAATGCATTTAAAATTGCCCTCCCGAGTTACGTAGGCGCGATGTTTGTGGCTATAGTGTTCCGTAATATCAATGATCATTTTCGTTTAATTAAATTAAACAACTCTGCGATTGACGTGATTGCAGATCTCTCTTTAGGTTTCTTTTTAACCCAAGCAACCATGAATTTAAAAGTATGGGATCTGTATTCATTGGCGTTACCTCTATCCATAATCGTCATTATACAAATAATATTACTCACTTTAATCACGTTATATATTGTCTTCCCACTTATGGGAAAAAATTATGATTCGGCTGTCATGTGTTCAGGGCTGATGGGACACGGCTTAGGTGCAGTGCCGAGCGCAGTTGCTAATATGGATGCCGTCTGCCAAGATTTCAGATCATTTTCATATAAAGCATTTTTAATTGTGCCTTTATGCGGCGCAGTATTGATTGATATTATCGGCATTCCATTTCATGTGTGGATCATTAATTATTTGAATTAGGTTTTCACACCCCTTTATTCAAAGTCCACGTGGGCTGATGTAGTATCTCTTCTTGGAAGGGATAACTACTAATGGAAAATTCACCTGAAAATGGATAATCCATAATTAAAATTAATGAGAATGTAAGCCCAAGCAATACACTTAAAGCCATTATAAACAACATTTCTCTAGTTTTTTGTTTTGCTTCGAGTAGACATAAGAAAAACAATATCCCCATCAAAATTAAAAAGATAATCACGCGTACAAAATTAGGCAAAGTGCTATCCAAATGCCCTAAACGATCATTGCGTGTTGAAATGATTTCATTCAAATCATTGACCATCTCCGCTTGATAGAGTTCAGAGAATGAATTTGTTTGATTAAGATGGAATATAATCTTCTCTAAGTTTGCTAGTGCAGCAGCGCTCAACTCACTTTCATGACCTTGTTCCATTTTGGGC
This sequence comes from Gammaproteobacteria bacterium, assembly GCA_013289085.1. Lineage (GTDB taxonomy): Bacteria > Pseudomonadota > Gammaproteobacteria > JABCZS01 > JABCZS01 > JABCZS01. The sequence goes on from JABDAR010000011.1 coordinate 28,101, forward strand.
CATTCATCATGAATGATACTATCCGTATAAATAATTAATCCTTTTTGTAAAACTTCAGTATCTTTATTAGGTAATAGATCGGCAAAAACCATTAACTTACTGATTGATTTCACCTCATGTAAAACACCTTGTTGTAAAGTGGCAAAGTCTTGCCACATCAAAACGATCACAAAGGCTAAAATCACCGAACCTAATTCATTACAAATCGTGATAGTGCCTGAAATGTAACTGGCATCTTTAGTCACTAAAAAAGATTTACCAAAGCGTCTGATAATAAAATACATCATAACAGTCAGGCCTAAAAAAAGGACAGCTGTCATGACCATAATGGCCCAAACAGAATAGTGATTGAGTAAAAAACGTAACATGAGGTGCCTTAATATCTGCCTATAAAATCAATAGTAACAGAGTATTAAGTAAGATCCAGTTGCAGCTATTCGGCTGCAACTGCTTCTGAACGATCTACAAGTTCAACATACGCCATAGGAGCGCTGTCGCCGGCGCGAAAACCACATTTGAGCACACGTGTATAACCACCAGGTCTTGTAGAATGATTGGGTGCAACAGTATTAAATAATTTTCTAACTGCTTCTATGCTGCGTAATCGAGAAAACGCTAAACGACGATTCGCAACTGAATCATTTTTTGCAAGTGTAATTAAAGGCTCAATCACTCGACGCAATTCTTTTGCCTTAGGCACAGTAGTGCGAATAAGTTCATGCTCAATCAATGAAGCAGCCATATTGCGAAACATCGCTTTACGATGAGAGCTGGTGCGATTGAGTTTCCTGCCGGCTTTACGATGACGCATGTTTCTATCCTCTCTTTATTCTTTATCACTACCTTGCAACATCTTTGGCGGCCAGCCTTCTATCTTCATTCCTAAAGATAAGCCACGAGAGTGCAATACCTCTTTAATTTCTGTTAATGATTTTTTACCTAAATTAGGTGTTTTTAACAATTCAACTTCACTACGCTGAATTAAATCACCAATGTAAAAAATATTTTCCGCTTTCAAGCAATTGGCAGAACGTACAGTCAATTCTAAATCATCCACTGAACGTAATAATAACGGATCAATTTCTGCTTCTTTCTTTTTTGCCTTAGGTGTTTGTTCAGCTTCTAGGCCTACAAAAATAGAAAGTTGATCACGCAAGATCGTTGCAGCGCGACGAATCGCTTCCTCTGGATCGATCGCGCCATTTGTTTCTAATTCTATAATTAATTTATCCAAGTCCGTACGTTGCTCAACACGCGCACTTTCAACAATATAATTGACTTTCGAAACTGGAGTAAAGGTTGCGTCCAAACGCAGTAATCCGACCTCTTTACTACCTTCTTCATTATGCGCATTAATATGCGCAGCTTGATAACCACGACCCAAAGCAACTCTAATAGTCATATTAATGCTAGCATTTTCACCTGTGATATGACAGATGACATAATCTGGGTTTACAATTTCAACATTTGGATCAGCTTGAATATCTGAGGCTTTCACCAGACCTTTACCAGTTTTACTAATTTTTAAGGTAACTTCGTCTTTATTATGCAGAATAATAGCAACGCCTTTTAAATTTAATAAAATTTCAATCACATCTTCTTGTACGCCTTCTATTGCACTGTACTCATGCAACACACCCTCAATGTACGCTTCAACTACAGCAGCTCCTGGCATAGATGATAATAAAATACGGCGTAAAGAGTTACCTAATGTATGACCAAAGCCACGTTCTAAGGGTTCAAGAGTAATTTTTGCACTATTTAATGCAGTATGTTCAACATCAACAATACGAGGCTTCAAGAAATCTGTGGCTAAATTTTGCATCTATGTGCTCCGGTTCAAATATTACTTGGAATAAAGTTCAACAATAAGTTGCTCATTAATGTCGGCAGGTAATTCATCACGCTCAGGTACGCGCTTAAATATGCCCTCTAATTTATCCTTATCCACAGCGATCCATTCAGCTTCTGCCCGATTAGCAAAAAATGCCAAGGCATCCTGCACGCGAAGCTGCGCTTTTGATTTAGCTTTAATCGCAACAACATCTCCTGGTTGTACGAAATACGCAGGAATATTCACAATACGACCATTGACTGTGATCGAACGATGAGAAATAAGCTGTCTTGCTTCACGGCGTGAAACGCCAAAGCCCATACGGTAAACAACACTGTCTAAGCGTGCTTCTAACATTTGTAATAAGTTAACACCTGTAGCGCCTTTTTTCTGTGTCGCTTCTTGATAAAACTTACGAAACTGACGTTCAAAGATACCGTAAATACGGCGAACTTTTTGCTTCATCCGTAACATCACACCATAATCACTTAAACGTCCACGGCGTGCAGCATGTTGTCCCGGAGGCGCAGCATTACGCTTTTCTATTGGACATTTTGCTGTAAAGCATTTGCTTCCTTTGAGAAATAATTTTTCCCCTTCCCGGCGGCACTGCCTACATTGTGGGCCACGAATATCAGCCATAAGATAAACACTCCAAATTTGATTTAGATATAAATTGTTCTTTAAACGCGACGCTCACCAGGTTCACGACAACCATTATGTGGAACAGGTGTCTTATCAGCCAGTTCAGTAATAACGAAAAAGTCATTTAAAGCACGTATTGCAGAATCACGTCCAACACCCGGGCCTTTAACAATCACGCTAATGGTTTTCAAACCATATTCTTGCGCTTTTTGTGCGGCTTTTTCTGCGGCCAATTTGGCTGCATAAGGTGTGCTTTTACGTGAACCTTTAAACCCACAGGCTCCGGCAGTTGACCAGGCCAATGTATCACCATGTCTATCGGTGATGGTAATAATAGTATTGTTAAATGAAGCCAGGATATGAGCCACGCCTTCCACTACACTTCGTTTTTTGCCTTTCTTTTGCTTTGCATCGGCCATTATGATTGTTCCTCTGATGATACACGCCCTGTTGTACTAACACGTTTCACTGTTTTTGAGTTATTGCGTGTATTTTGACCGCGTCTAGGCAGTTTTTGACGTGCGCGTAAACCACGATAACATTTAATTGCCATCAAACGTTGATTAGCCGCAATTAAAGTCCGTCTCTTATCACCGCCAGTTTCAATTTTTGAAATAACAGCACGTAAGGCCTTTTCTTGGTCAGCAGTAATCTCTGAACCTTTGGTCTCAGGATTAATGTCCAACTCTTTGCAAATACGCAAAGCAAGCGGACGTCCAATACCATAAATGGCAGTAAGGCCAATGGAAATATGTTTGTTCATGGGGATATTAACCCCTTCAATACGTAGCGCTACAGCCATAAATCACGACATCCCTAGACTAAAAAAATTTATGTTTTACCAACACTTAGAGAATAATAAACAAAGTATGGTACCGATTTTGACCCTTTAAGTCAAGTATTACTAACCCTGACGCTGTTTATGTTTAGCGTCATCCTCACAAATCACCCGAATCACGCCCTTGCGTTTCACAATCCGGCAATAACGACAAAATTTCTTAACCGAAGCCCGTACTTTCATGATGAGTCCCCATAAATAAGCAGTGTATTATAACCTGTGATTCTACCTTTTCAACTATATTTTTCGTGGATTTGCTTTTTTCATCAACGAATCGTATTGATATGACATTAAGTGCGTTTGAATTTGCTGCATAACGTCCATAATCACTACCACAATAATTAATAAAGAAGTACCACCAAAATAAAATGGTACATTCCAAGCTAAAATCATAAACTCAGGAATTAAACACACAAAAACAAGATACAAAGCGCCAATCAACGTCAAGCGTGTCATCACAGAATCAATGTATTTGCCTGTCTGCTCTCCCGGTCTTAAACCTGGAATAAAAGCACCCGCGCGTTTTAAGGTGTCAGCAGTATCTTGAGGGTTATAAACTAAAGCTGTATAAAAGAATGCGAAGAAAATAATCGCAACTACAAATAATAGAATATAGAGCGGTTGTCCAGGCGACAACAGTAAACTGACCTCAGACAACCAAGTAGGGCCTCCACCGCCAGCAAATAATTGACTAATCGTGGCAGGAAACAAAATAATACTCGATGCAAAAATAGGCGGAATCACGCCTGCCATATTCACTTTCAATGGTAAATGACTGGTTTGTGCCGCATATACTTTTCGACCTTGTTGGCGTTTTGCATAATTAACTGTAATGCGTCGTTGCCCTTTTTCAAAAAAGATAACAAATGCTGTAATCGCCATCACCGCTAAAACAAGTAAGAATAAAGTGAGTAAATGCAATTGACCTTCTCTAGCAAGCTCCATCACTCGTATACCCGCTGTCGGTAATCCTGCAACTATTCCTGCAAAAATAATGATAGAAATACCATTACCTATTCCTCTGTCGGTAATTTGTTCACCGAGCCACATCAAAAACATAGTCCCGGTCACCAAAGTCACCGCTACGACAAAATAAAATGCCGCACCACCGAATAAAGCAACGCCAGCACCTAATAAATATTTTGCAAACCCTAATGATTGAAAGGTTGCTAGTACCAGAGTGAAATAACGGGTGTATTGATTAATCTTTCTGCGTCCTGGATCACCTTGTTTTTTTATTTCAGCGAGTGCTGGTGAAACTACAGTCAACATTTGCATAATAATAGATGCAGAAATATAAGGCATGATACCTAATGCAAACAAGGTAAAACGTGTTAACGCACCGCCGGAAAACATATTAAATAGATCAAGAATGTTGCCGCCTTGCTGGCTGAAAAAATCATGCAGACGTACTGGATCAATGCCAGGAACTGGAACATGTGCACCAATTCTAAAAACTAAAATTGCACCAAGAACAAAAAATATTTTCCGTCTCAGTGTAGACAGTGATGATTGTGCACTACTTTGCATAATGAATTTTATTCCGCTGTGTTATTCTACTTGGCCGCCGACTTGTTCAATGGCAAGTTTTGCGCCTTTTGTCACGGCTAAGCCTTTTATGGTTACGGCTTTTTCAATTTTGCCAGATGCAAATATTTTTGCATGCTGGGTTATTTGTCTAATCAGGCCTTTTTCTTTTAATAAAGCAAAAGTAATAATCTCTTCACCTAAACTCGCAATTTCAGTTAAAGTGACTTGTTCAGTCATGCGGCCTTTGTGTGAGGTAAAACCAAACTTTGGCAAACGGCGTTGAATAGGCATTTGACCGCCCTCAAAGCCTACTTTATGGTAACCACCAGAACGACTTTTTTGCCCCTTGTGACCACGACCAGAAGTTTTTCCTAAACCAGAACCAATCCCGCGGCCAAGTCTTTTGCCTTTTTTGCGTGACCCTGGAGCGGGAGATAATGTGTGAAGACGCATATTAAATTCCTCTTTATTCAGATGCAACAACTGTATCAAGCACCAAATGCTCACGCGCGATGCCACGTCTTTCCATTACTTGCGTAGGAGAAGACATTTTTCTTAGGGCCTTTAGTGTTGCCTTAATCACATTCACTGGATTGGTAGATCCAATACATTTTCCAAGTACGTTCTGAATGCCTACCACTTCAAATAGGGCGCGCATTGCGCCACCGGCAATAATACCTGTACCTTTTGAAGCAGGTAACATAATTACTTTTGAAGCGCCATGATTTGCAATGACTTCATGGAATAAGGTATCACCATTTAATGGGATATAAACCATGCTGCGTCTTGCACTTTCCAAAGATTTCTGGATTGCTGCGGGCACTTCACGAGATTTACCTAAACCAATACCTACACGGCCCTTACCATCTCCGACAACAGTAATTGCAGAAAAACTAAAAATACGCCCGCCTTTTACAACTTGCGCAGTACGACGTACACTGACTAGTTTTTCTTGAATACCGTCGGTCTTTGTTGAAGCATCAAAACCTGTAGCTGTAGCATTTGCCATAACGAAATAATTCCTTAAAACTTTAGAAATCTAAACCTGATTCACGCGCTTTTTCTGCTAATGCTTTTACGCGCCCATGATATTTGTGACCAGAACGATCAAATGCAACACGCTTAATTCCTGCAGCAATGGCAAGGCGTGCAATTTCTGCACCCAATATACCAGCCGCATCTACGTTACCTGTGTATTTCACTTGTTTCGCAACAGTATCTACTAATGTAGAGCTGCTGACAATTACTCTATCACTTATGTCTGCAACAATGATTTGTGCGTACATATGACGTGGCGTTTTATGCACACATAAACGCGGCACATCGAGACGACGATTTTTTGCACGAAATAGTCGTGCACGTCTTAATCTTGCAATTTTTTTGCTGGTTTTCATCGGCTTGCTACTTCTTCTTAGTTTCTTTCAAAATAATAGTTTCATCCGCATAACGTACGCCTTTACCTTTATAAGGTTCAGGCGGACGATAAGCACGAATATTAGCAGCAACTTGTCCGACTTGCTGCTTGTTAATACCCTTGATAATGATTTCGGTTTGCGAAGGCGTTTCTATCGTAATACCTTTAGGAATAATAAATTTAACAGGATGTGAAAATCCTAAACTTAAATTTAAAATATTACCTTGGACTGCAGCACGATAACCTACACCAATCAATTGTAACTTCTTATCAAAGCCTTTGGTTACGCCGATCACATGATTGTTAAGCAAAGAACGTATTGTTCCGCATAACATGATCGCGTTTTTGTTGTTCGCATTCTCTTTAACAATAATCTGCCCTGCATCTACGGTCACAGTGACTTCTGCAGGTATAATTTGCGTTAAATTTCCTTGAGGCCCAGTCACGCTGACTTGATTAGCATCCTGAGCGATTTTCACTGAACTTGGTAATTCAATGATTTTATGTGCAATTCTATATGTCATAACTTTAATCTCATTCAAACAAAGCTACTAAGCTACTATAAACAATACTTCCCCACCGTGACCTATTGCTCTTGCTTTGGCATCGGTCATTATGCCTTTCGCTGTGGAAACAATCGCGCAACCCAAACCTGAACGCACTTTAGGTAATTCATCTTTACCTCTGTATATACGTAATCCAGGACGGCTGACTCTTTTAATCATATCAATTACGCCTACGCCTTCATGATATTTTAGAAAAATACGCATAAATTTATGGTTTTCTACCGTTTCAGGTTGAGAATCCACAATAAAACCTTCATGAATCAACACTTTCACAATGGCTCTTTTAACTTTTGCATCAGGCACTAAAACGCTCTGATGTTTAGCTTGCTGCGCATTACGGATGCGTGTTAACAAATCAGATATAGGATCTTGTATCGCCATTTATCTTACACCTTTTACCAACTAGACTTTTCTACACCAGGGACTTCGCCCCGCATTAATAATTCACGCAATTTAATGCGACTAATACCAAATCGACTCATCACTGCTCTTGGACGTCCAGTAATAAGACAACGGTTACGTACCCTTGTCGGATTCGCATCACGTGGTAACTTTTGTAAGGCATCAAGTGCTGCCATTTTTTCATCATAACTTGCTGCGGTACGCGCAGCTTTTTTTAGCTCGGCATGTTTCTTAGCGTAACGTGCCACGAGCTCTTGGCGTTTTTTGTTACGTGCAACAACTGATTTTTTTGCCATCTTATGACCTGTTTTCTTTAAAAGGAAAATTAAATGCTGCTAACAGTGCAAAGCCTTCTTCGTCTGTACGTGCACTCGTAGTAATCGTAATATTAAAACCACGTGTTTTATCCACTTGATCTGAAGGAATTTCAGGGCAAATAGTTTGCTCTTTGACACCAAGATTAAAATTACCTTGACCATCAAATGCTTTCTTAGATATGCCACGAAAATCTCTAACACGAGGTAAATATATGCTAATCAAACGATCTAAAAATTCATACATTCTTTCTCTACGTAAAGTGACCTTGCAACCAATTGGCCAATCTTCACGAATTTTAAAGCCTGCGATAGATTGACGTGTCATCGTAATGATTGGTTTTTGACCAGCAATACGTGTCATATCTTCTACTGCAAAATTTAGAATTTTCTTATCTGCAGCGGCTTCACCTACGCCCATATTCAAAGTCACCTTTAATATTCTAGGGACTTGCATTATTGATTCATACTCAAACTGTTTTGTGAGTTCAGGTACGATTTTATCTTTGTAAACTGCTTCCAAACGTGCTGCCATTTATTTAAACCTCAATGCGTTCATTATCAGACTTAAAGACTCTTACTTTTTTGCCATCTTCCAAAATTTTATAACCCACTCTATCTGCTTTTTGGGTCAGAGGATTAAAAATTGCAACATTGGAAATATGTATAAAAGCTTCCTTTTCCACAACGCCACCCTGTTGCCCAAGCTGTGGGTTGGGGCGCACATGTTTTTTCATTAAATTCAGGCCTTCAACGCGTACACGTTGAGCCTCTTTGTCGATGGCAACTACTTTACCACGACGACCTTTATCTTTGCCTGCGATGAGAATGACTTCATCGCCAGTTTTAATTTTGTATTTTTGTATTGCCATTTATAATACTTCCGAAGCTAAAGAAATAATTTTCATAAACTTTTCACCACGTAAATCGCGTGTTACGGGTCCAAATATACGAGTACCTAAAGGTTGTAATTGATTATTCAGCAGTACAACCGCATTGCTATCAAAACGAATCTTTGAACCATCAGGACGACGCACGCCCGCTTTAGTACGAACCACAACCGCTTTCATCACATCGCCAGCTTTCACTTTACCGCGAGGAATCGCTTCTTTAATGGTCACCACAATCACATCGCCAATACCTGCGTAACGTCTTTTAGATCCACCCAATACTTTGATGCATTCTACTCTACGTGCGCCACTATTATCAGCAACTTCCATTTCCGTTTGCATTTGAATCATTTTATTTACTTTCCTGTGCAGCAGTGATGACTTTATCAACAACCCAGCATTTTGTTTTTGAAATTGGGCGTGTATGAAGGATACGCACTAGATCACCCACTTTACAAATCTCAGCTTCATCGTGCGCATAAAACTTGGTATCACGACGTACATATTTACCATATAGAGGATGCGCTATTTTCTTTTGTAACAAAACAACAACTGTTTTGTTCATTTTATTACTGGTAACAACACCGGTAATTTCGCGTTGTTGTGTTACTTTTTCGCTCATACCCGCAGCCCCTTCTCAACTAAAATTGTTTTAATTCTTGCAATCAAGCGTCTAATACGTTTTTTCTCATGCGTCATTTTACTTGCAGCCTGCATACGTAAATTGAATTGTTCTTTACGCAAACTCACGAGTTCATCGGACAATTCTTTAACATTTTTCCCACGTAGGGTTTCTACTAATTTCATTACATCACCGTTCTTTGAACAAATATGGTCTTAACGGGCAACTTCGCTGCTGCAAGTGCAAATGCATGCTGTGCAACATCTAGAGGCACACCTTGCATTTCATAAAGTACCGCTCCAGGTTGAACTAAAGCGACCCAATACTCTACATTACCCTTACCTTTACCTTGACGAACTTCTAAAGGTTTCTTAGTAATCGGCTTATCTGGGAAAACACGTACCCAAATCTTCCCACCCCGTTTAATTTCACGCGTCATTGCGCGTCTTGCTGCCTCAATTTGGCGAGCGGTAATTCTACCACGTTCTACGGTCTTTAAGCCATAGTCACCAAAACTCACTTTACTGCCTCGCAAAGCCAAGCCACGGTTGCGGCCCTTCATCTGTTTGCGATATTTTGTACGCTTAGGTTGTAACATGGCTTAACCCTTTGTTGCTGTTTCCAAAACTTCTTCTTGCTTCTCTTTCCCGATCACTTCGCCTTTAAAAATCCATACTTTAATGCCAATAATGCCATAAGTAGTAAAAGCTTCGGAAAGACCATAATCAATATCTGCACGTAGCGTATGCAAAGGAACCCGTCCCTCACGATACCATTCACTACGCGCAATCTCAGCACCGCCTAAACGACCACTGATACACACTTTAACCCCGAGTGCTCCAGCACGCATTGCATTGGTCACTGCACGCTTCATTGCACGACGGAACATAATACGACGTTCTAGCTGGGAAGCAATAGATTGTCCCACTAAATTAGCATCTAAATCAGGTTTACGAATTTCTTCAATTTTTAATTGCACAGGCACATTGATAATACGTTTAATTTGTTCACGTAATGCTTCAATATCTTCGCCTTTTTTACCAATAACTACACCAGGACGAGCACTGTAAATTGTGACAACTGCATTTTTTGCAGGTCTATCAATTTTGATATAACTTACTGATGCTTGTGCTAAACGTTTTTTCAAATACTCACGTACTTTAAAATCGCCATAAACAAGTGCAGAAAAATTCTTCTTATCGGTATACCAATTGGATATAGGCGTTCTAATCTTGCCTTTTCCTAGGCGCATGCCAATTGGATTAACTTTTTGTCCCATGCTATCTACTCTCTTTCGTTGTATCTGAAACTGTAATGGTAATTGCACTATAAGGTTTTAATATGCGATTAGCACGTCCTCTTGCACGCGCACGAATGCGTTTTAATTTCATTCCCTGATTCACATAAATCTCACTGATTCTTAAATCATCAACATCTGCACCCAAATTATTTTCAGCATTTGCAATCGCAGAATTTAAACATTTCTCAATAAAATAACTGGCTTTCTGTGGTAAGTAGCGCAGGATACTGAGCGCCTGTGCAGCTGTTTTTCCACGCACCATATCAGCCACTAAACGTGTCTTCTGCGGTGAAATACGAACTTCTCTTAAATGTGCTGAAACTTGCATATCATCAATTCCTAAAATTATTCTTTACCTTTCTTGTCGCCTGAGTGACCTTTAAATGTCCTCGTAGGCGCAAATTCACCTAATTTATGTCCAACCATGTTTTCACTGATAAACACAGGTACATGTTGTCGACCATTATGCACTGCAATAGTTAAACCGATCATGTCAGGAATAACCATTGAATGGCGAGACCATGTTTTGATAGGCTTGCGCAATTTTGTTTCAATTGCTTGTAAAACTTTCTTCATCAAATGATGTGCCACAAATGGGCCTTTTTTAACTGAACGCGCCACTATAATCCTCGCTATTTCACTGCGTGGCGACTACGCACCACATGTTTATTAGATTTCCGTTTCGACCGTGTACGATAACCTTTCGCTGGCACCCCAGTAGGTGACACAGGATGACGTCCGCCAGAAGTACGTCCTTCACCGCCCCCATGTGGATGGTCAACAGGGTTTTTAGCAACACCACGGACATGTGGTCTAATGCCCATATGTCTTTTAACGCCTGCTTTACCTAATTGACGTAAGCCATATTCAGAATGCCCTACCTCACCAATCGTTGCACGGCATGATGCTAATACTTTACGCATTTCACCCGAGCGTAAACGTACAGTCACATATGCACCATCTTTAGCAATCAGTTGCACACCAGCACCCGCGCTACGTGCAATTTGTGCACCTTTGCCAGGCTTTAACTCAATACAATGCACCGTAGTTCCCACAGGAATTGCCGACATAGGCAATGTATTACCTATCTTAATCGGTGCATTAGCGCCAGAAATCAATTCAACCCCCTGCTTTAAACGCTGGGGAGCAATAATATACCGTCTTTCACCATCTTTGTACAACAATAAAGCAATGTGCGCTGAACGATTAGGATCATATTCAAAACGCTCAACAATTGCAGGAACATCATCCTTATTGCGTTTAAAATCAATTAAACGATACAAACGTTTATGACCACCGCCACGATAACGCATGGTCACTTGACCTTCATTGTTACGGCCGGTTTTTCTTTCCATAGCAACTACTAAAGGTGAGTGAGGCCGACCTTTATGTAATCCTTTAGTCACGACATCTACGGCATGACGTGTACCAGGTGTATTCGGTTTCTTGGGGCGTACAAATGTTTCTAACATAATCTCTCACCTAGGAATATAAAATTTATTGCATTTCAGTAATGTTGATGGTTTGACCTTCAGCCAATGTGACATAAGCCTTTTTAAAATCACTACGTTTACCAATACGATTTTTAGTGCGCTTTACTTTACCTAGCAAAGTTGCTGTGCCAACAGCTGCAACTTTCACATCAAACATTTTCTCAACTGCACTTTTAATTTGCAACTTAGTTGATTTAATATCAACCTTAAACACATATTGATTCTGGTCTGCTAAACGCATGGTTTTCTCAGACAAAATCGGCGCATGAATTAACGTATATAAGATTTCAGATTTCATAACATTAAACTCTCTTCAATTGCTTTTAACGCATCTCGCGTCAGCATAATTTTTTCATAAGCGATTAAACATACAGGGTCTATATATTGCGACAAAGTGACTTGCACATGAGGAATATTACGTGTACCCAAAAACACATTGTCATCTATATCTGACATGATGATCAATCCGTCATTAAAACCATATTGCGCCAAATGTTCAAGCATTTTTTTTGTTTTTGGTGCATCAATTGTTAATTTATCAACGACGACTAAGCGATCTTGTCTTATCAGTTCAGATAATATGCTGCACATTGCGGCACGATACATTTTACGATTAACTTTTTGTTCAAAGCTTCTTGGTCTTGAAGCAAAAGTAACACCACCTTTACGCCACAAAGGTGAACGACTGCTTCCTGCACGTGCACGTCCAGTACCTTTTTGACGCCAGGGTTTCATACCACCACCACTTACATCTGCGCGTGATTTTTGCGCTTTAGTACCACTACGGCCACCTGCTAAAAATGCAGTAACGACCTGATGTATTAAAGGTTCATTATAATTTGCACCAAAAACAAAATCAGAAACTTCGATTTGCTTTCCGGCATTACCTTTTTCATTTAAAGTTAAATTCATGCGTCACCTTCTTGCTTCTTTACGCGTTTAACTGTGGGACAAACTATTACTTTAGCGCCCACAGGACCTGGTAGCGCACCGCGAACCAGTATCACTTTTTTGTCCAATTGGATATCAATAATTTCTAAAGCTTGTATGGTGACACGTTCATTACCTAAACGACCCGCCATTTTCTTGCCTTTAAATACACGACCCGGATCTTGGCATTGACCAATGGATCCCGGTACACGATGAGAACGTGAGTTACCATGGGTCGCATCTTGCATACCGAAATTATGACGTTTAATGGTACCTGCAAAACCTTTACCTTTAGAGTAACCCGTCACGTCAACAACCTGTCCTACAGTAAACAAATTATTTAGCATTAAAGCATCACCAGGTTTAAAGCCAGTGATCTCTTCATCACTCACACGAAATTCCCATAAACCATCACCCGCTGCTACATTTGCAGCTTGATAATGGCCAGAAAGAGGCTTGTTTACACGACTCGGTTTTACCTTTCCTGTAGTCACTTGCAGCGCACTGTAAGTGTCATTTTCAGGTGTCTTTACTTGCACCACAAAATGGTCAGCAATAGTCAACACCGTCACAGGGATAGTCACGCCATCCTTTCTAAAAAAACGCGTCATTCCGCGCTTAGTACCGATTAAACCCGTAGCCATACACCTATTCCCCTGTTTTATTCACTATCCAAGCTAATTTGCACATCAACACCAGCGGACAAATCCAGCTTCATCAACGCGTCAATGGTTTTATCTGTTGGATCTAAAATATCCACCAATCGCTTATGAACTTTAATTTGAAATTGATCTTGTGCATCTTTATCCACGTGTGGTGAAACAAGCAAGTTAAACTTACTGATACGTGTAGGTAATGGAATCGGTCCAATTACCCGCGCACCAGTACGTTTTGCTGTCTCCACAATTTCACTGGTTGATTGATCAATCAACCGATGATCAAACCCTTTCAAGAGTATGCGAATCTTTTGTTTTTGCATCACAATACCT
>JABDAR010000012.1 GCA_013289085.1 Gammaproteobacteria bacterium
AGCCCATTAATAAACCCGCTGTCATAGTTGTACCTGAGCGCGACGCACCGGGAATTAAAGCAAAAGCTTGCGCGACACCAATCACTAAGACATCTTTCCAAGTGATATTATATTCAGTACGTGTTTCGCGAGCATACTTATCGGCATAGGCAAGAAAAACAGCAAATACGATCATACCCACTGCAATCACAATAGGATCACGTAGGTATGCACTGATATATTGACCAAAACATAATCCTGCCAAACCTACGGGTATAGTGGTAAAGCCCAATGCCCACATCAGACGACTTTCTGGTGTTTGACCACGACCCATACAACTTAAGCACCAATCTCTAATCATAATGCGTAATTCATGACGAAAATAAAATATCACCGCTAATAAAGTACCCACGTGCAAAGCAATATCAAAGGCCAAACCTTGATCTTCATGGTGAGTGATAATGGATAATAAAATAAGATGAGCCGAACTTGAGACAGGTAGAAACTCAGTCAATCCTTGTATAACTGCGAGCAAAACAACCTGTAAAGCATCCATATTACGCTTGGCTTGCAGCGCTTGCCCATTGTGCGTAGGCAGGAAGCGACACTTCTTGTTTCTCGAATGTTACGATTTCCCAGGCATCTTGCTGTGCGAGCAAAGCCCGCAGTAATTGATTATTGAGTGCATGGCCTGATTTAACACCATGAAAAGCACCAATAATGTTTTTACCTAATAAGAATAAATCGCCAATAGCATCTAAGATTTTGTGTTTTACAAATTCGTCTTCATATCTTAAGCCATCTTCATTTAGAACACGGTATTCATCAATAATCACCGTATTATCCATGCTCGCGCCCAAAGCTAAATTCATTTTGCGCATTTTTTCCGCATCGCTTAAAAAGCCAAAGGTACGTGCACGACAAACTTCTTTAATGTAAGACGTTTCAGAGAAATCAAGGTGTATAGATTGTACAGTTGAACGAAATACAGGATGATCAAAATCAATATCAAAGGCAACACGAAAACCATCAAATGGCATAATAGAAGCCATTTTATCACCTTGTTTTACAACTACTTTCTTTTTAATCCGCATAAAACGTTTAGGAGCATTTTGCTCACTAATTCCTGCAGATTGAATTAAAAAGACAAAAGGACCTGCACTACCATCCATAATCGGTACTTCTGGAGCAGTCACCTCAACAATAGCATTATCAATCCCAAGACCTGAAAAAGCAGATAATAGATGCTCAACCGTAGAAATAGATGCTCCATCCTTCACGAGGCTCGTAGATAAGGTGGTATCACCCACATTCATAGGATGGGCAAGAATATCCACAACAGGGTCTAAATCAACACGACGGAAAATAATTCCAGTATTCACCGGCGCAGGTTTAAGCGTTAAATAAATTTTGTCGCCTGTGTGTACGCCTACTCCGGTCGCACAGATCACATTTTTTAGTGTTCTTTGTTTGATCATTAAATCATGCCCTAAAAATTGAAGCATTGTACCATGCCTCATTCATAAAGAAAAGCCATAAGCTAGTCTTCTTGTCTTCTTAAAAAGGCTGGAATATCTAAATAATCCATATCCTGGGTTTCTAAAGCGACCGTTGCGCGTTTTGCTGAGGCATTAGCCTGTCTACGCATCACCGTAGGACGTTCTAATCGATTATAATCCAAGGTACCGTCTGCTTTAGTGCTTTCTAAAATTTTCACCCCTGTAGGAAGATCTGATTGCATCAATCCTGTTGCCACTACGGTAACACGTAAATCACCAGTCATCTCAGGATCAACCACAGTTCCAACCACAACAGTTGCATCTTCAGAAGTAAATTCTTTAATAATTGAGCCTACTTCTTCAAATTCACCAATAGACATATCAAGACCAGCGGTAATATTCACTAATACACCACGAGCACCTGAAAGAGTAACATTTTCCAATAAGGGACTTGAAATAGCCATTTCTGCGGCAGTTCTCGCCCTATTTTCTCCACTAGCAGTGCCTGTACCCATCATAGCCATACCCATTTCACTCATTACCGTACGCACATCGGCGAAATCTACGTTAATAAGACCTGGACGGGTAATTAATTCAGCAATACCTTGCACAGCACCCAGCAATACATCATTAGCTGCTTTAAATGCATCTAATAAGCTAATACTTTTACCTAAAACATTGAGTAATTTTTCATTTGGAATAGTAATTAAAGAATCAACATGCTTGGCTAACTCAATAATACCTTGTTCAGCGACTTGCATACGCTTACGTCCTTCAAATGGGAAAGGCTTGGTCACCACAGCAACCGTTAAAATACCCATTTTACGTGCAATTTCTGCAACGATCGGCGCAGCACCTGTACCTGTACCACCACCCATACCGGCAGTTACAAAAACCATATCCGCACCTTGCAACATTTGCATGATACGTTCTTTATCTTCTTCAGCAGCTCTGCGACCTACTTCTGGATTTGCGCCTGCGCCCAAACCTTTGGTCATATGACCGCCCAATTGCATAGTTATTTGCACTGGCAAATTTTCTAATGCTTGTGCATCAGTATTTGCACATATAAATTCAGCGCCTTCAATATTTTTGTGGACCATATGCGCAACAGCATTACCGCCGCCGCCGCCCACACCGATCACTTTAATAACGGCTTTATCTGATCCATCTTCAACAAGTTGAAACATATCCCTTCCCCTTCCTTGTACCACTTTAGAAATGTCCCTCAAACCAATTACTCACTCTCTTCCACATATTTTTTGCACGGCGCTGCAATTGTGGATCCGCTCTTCGAATTTGTTGTTGGTGAAAACCATATAATAATAAACCAACTCCAGTAGCATAGATAGGATTATTCATCACATCTGTCAAACCACCTATGTTTTGTGGATAACCAATACGCACTGGCATATGGAATACTTCTTCAGCTAATTCAACACAGCCTTTCACTTTAGCGCTGCCACCTGTAATTACAATACCAGAAGCAATGAGATCAGAAAACCCACTGCGGCGTAACTCTGCTTGCACTAAGGTAAATAATTCTTCATAACGAGGCTCAACAACTTCAGCCAGTGTTCTTTGTGATAAAACACGCGCTGAACGTTCACCTACACCGGGCACTTCAATTAAATATTCTGGATCGGCTAAATGCGCTAATGCACAAGCATGTTGTCGTTTGATCGCTTCAGCACTTTGTGTGGGTGTTCTTAATGCAACTGCGACATCATTAGTCACTTGATCCCCTGCGATAGGAATAGCTGCAGTATGACGAATTGCACCGTCAGTAAAGATAGCGATATCGGTAGTACCACCACCAATATCAATTAAGCAAACACCTAAATCTTTCTCATCTTCAGTCAGTACCGCATGACTTGAAGCAAGTTGCTCAAGAATAATATCATCCACTTGTAAGCCACAGCGCCGAACACATTTCACAATATTTTGCGCAGCACTCACGCCACCTGTGACCATATGCACTTTGGCTTCTAAACGTACGCCTGACATGCCAAAGGGTTCTTTAATGCCTTCTTGACTATCAATAATAAATTCTTGAGGAATAATATGTAGTATTTTTTGATCTGCAGGAATAGCGACCGCTCTTGCTGCATCTATCACACGTTCGATTTCAGCTTGGCCTACTTCATGAACACGAATAGCGACAATACCATGAGAATTTAAACTACGAATATGACTGCCAGCGATACCCGCATAAACAGAAGTAACGCAGCAACCGGCCATCAATTCTGCTTCTTCTACAGCACGCTGAATAGAAGCTACAGTAGATTCAATATTAACAACAACGCCCTTTTTCAGGCCGCGAGAAGGATGAAGACCAATACCAATAATGTCAATTTTATCTTCATCAGGTGATATTTCACCAATGATAGCAACGACTTTCGATGTACCGATGTCAAGTCCAACTATTAAATTCTTTTCGTTATTCTTCGCCATATTCTAATTCCATTTAACCTTCTCTACCCAGCACCCATCCGTTGGTATACCGCAAATCAACGTAAGTCTTATTTGGATTTTCAAGGTTAAGTGCTGGCATCACCTTGATAAACCGTGCAAGACGCGCTTCTATATCATCCTGTCCTAAATTCAGCCACATCCCATTGCCCAGTCGTGCAGACCAAGCTGAACGTGGACTCAAATCAAGCTCAACTATCGATAAATCTTGTTCGGATAGTTGTGCATTTAATCGTTTAAAAACACTCAATACTTCCTGATAACGCGCTTCATCACCGCTTAACTTGGGAAGGTTAAGTGTATGCTGTTGTTTAGGATCAAACAACTCGCCCTTATCATTAATAAAACCTGTGTCTTGCCATTTTAATACTGCAGTTTGTTCAATAATTGCAATCTTTAAAGTATCAGGCCAAACACGCTCGATATTAACCTTTCGCACCCAGGGCAATGTTTGCAAATCTTTCTGCAAAGCGCCCATGCGTATTGTAAAAAAACTCGCTCCCACATACTGTAAAACTGTATCTTTTATGGCCGAGGGTTCAACATGATCCAATTTCGTGGTAACTTCCACAGCATTTATTGGCCACACGCTCGGATCCTTCACATAGGTATAGCCTATAATAAGCAATATAGCCAAAAGCAACAAGAATAATATCAGACTATGCCTTATCCATGTAATCACTTTGTTCCATACCAAGTTTGTTTTCGCGGCCAAATACTTTCTAAAATCGCCAAAGTTAAATCATCAAAAGTTAAACCCAACGCCTTAACACCCATGGGTACTAAGCTGTGATCAGTTAATCCCGGGATAGTATTCATTTCTAAAATCCAAAAATGACCTTGATTATCCTGCACAAAATCAGCACGCCCCCAACCACTGCAACCAATGGCTTGATACGTTTTCACAGTAATATCCCCAAGATATTCTTCTTGTTCTTGTGTTAAACCACTGGGCACAAAATATTGTGTTTCGTCAGAAATATATTTTGCGTGATAATCATAATATGCTTCTGCAGGTTTAATATAAATGGATGGCAACACAGCATTTCCAACTATCCCAACAGTATATTCTTTTCCTTCGATCCAAGGTTCTACCATCACCACACCAGGAAAAACTGCTGCCTTTTCGTATGCAGGCAGCAATTCATCAATATGAGTCACTTTGCTCACGCCTACAGTTGAGCCTTGACTCACTGGTTTAATGGCTAAAGGTAAACCCAATTCAGCAATCACTGCTTTTGGATCAAAACCTTCATTTAAAATTTGATAAGGTAGAACGGGATAACCTAACGCTTGCCAAATACGTTTACTGGCAATTTTATCCATCGCAATACTGCTCGCGGTTAAATTACTACCGGTGTAAGGAATACGCAAAATTTCTAATAAACCTTGAATAGCACCATCTTCATCACCAGGGCCATGCAAAGCAATAAAAGCAGCATCAAATTTTTCTTGTAACAAACGCGTGATAATTTCGGGGTGACGCACATCTACTGCATGGGCATCTACACCTTTACGAATTAATCCTTCTAAAACTGCATTGCCTGATTTAAGTGACACTTCCCGTTCAGCTGATTCACCCCCCATTAACACAGCGACTTTTCCATATTCTTTTGGATTGCGAGTTAAATTGCCAAGACCTACTATGGCTTGTTGCTTATCCATATACTTTTACCTCTGGTATTAATTCTATTCCTGTTTGCGCACGCACTACTTGCTGCACATGCAATATTAATGCCTCAATATCAGCAGCACTTGCATGTTTTATATTAATAATAAAATTAGCATGTTTTTCTGAAATCATCGCATCACCACGTTTCAAACCTTTTAATCCACATTGTTCAATTAATTGTGCAGCATAACCACCTGGGGGATTACGAAAAACCGATCCGCAACTTAATACACCGATGGGTTGTTTTTCACGTCTTTCACGAAGCAGTAAACGAATTTTTTCCTGCTCAGCTTCACTATCATCTGTTTTAGGAAAAACAAAATGCGCTGCCACAAACCATTCATCATGAGGTATTAAAACATGACGATAAGCTACAGTGAAATCTTCTCGTGGGCGCAATTTTACTTGTCCTTGACGATTAACCATTTCAAGTGATTTTACAAACGTCCAAGTTTCCCCACCAAACGCACCGGCATTCATTGCTAAAGCACCGCCTACTGTACCCGGAATCCCCGCAAAAAAACTGCCCTCTGCTAAATGATGTTTTGCACAAAACTTTGCAAGCTTCGCACAGGTTACCCCGGCTTCTGCACGCACTACATTATTTTCATAGGTTAAGGCATTTAAACCTTCATGAGTGAGAATCACGGTTCCATCTATACCTTCATCGCGAATCAAAACATTGCTACCTAGCCCGAGCCAAACAATATTTTCACTCAAGGGCAATGTTTTTAAAAACGCACACAAATCAGGTAAATCTGCAGGACGATAAGTCTGCTTAGCTGGACCACCGACATGCCAGGTATTCAAAGGTGCTAATAATTCTTGCTGCAGCAGCGTGCCAGTTTTATTCATTGTTATATGATACCATCAGATTGATAAATTGTTATAAATGGTAGCATTAAATGACGCATATTAAATCCCTTGCTTGTATTTTTTTATTAGGCGCTCTTTGGGGGCCATCATTTTTATTTATTAAAGTCGCTTTGGAAGGTGGAATGCCCCCTTTATCCATCGCAGCGTTGCGCGTTGGTATCGCTGCCATTTTTTTATGGATATTTATTGCATTACGCGGTATTGAGCTACCCACATCAGCGAAAGTCTATTTTCATACTGCTGTCATTGCTATCTTTTCTCTTGCCCTGCCTTTTATTTTAATCAATCTGGCAGAACAATATATCGATAGTGCGCTTGCCGGCATTATCAATGGCCTTACGCCGATTGCTACAACATTACTCGCGCATTTACTTATTCATGATGAAAAACTTAACCGCAATAGAATTATCGGTATCACCCTGGGTCTTATAGGATTTCTATTATTATTGTTGCCTACATTGCTAACTAAAGAAATCATTGCCGATACTTTAAGCATAATAGGTGTGGGTATTGCCGCATTATCTTATGCAGTCGGCATTATTTATGGTCGAATGTTTTTGCATACGACGCGCACACTTGCCCTGCCCGCCTTACAAGTGAGTTTTGCTGCCTTGTATTTAATTCCTATTGCATTATTTTTTGACGGCATTATTCCTTTTGCAGAAATTTCACAAAGCGCTTGGATAAGCGTCATATTATTGGCTTTTTTAGGGACAGCTTGCGCTTTTATTGTTTATTTTTACGTTTTGCAACACTATGGCGCGGTTGCGCTTGGCACTTCTGTGTTTTTATTGCCTATTTTTGCTATCATCTTCGGTGTTATATTTTTAGGGGAAAGTTTATCCTGGATAATTTATGCAGGTACGCTTTTGATTTTGTCAGGAATGAAATTGGTACATGGGAGGACATAATATGGCCGGCAAAAATATTCTTTATGCGCAATCAGGTGGCGTCACTGCGGTGATTAATGCGAGTGCTTGCGGCGTCATTGAAACTGCGAGAAAATCACCTCAGCTTGGCAAAGTTTTTGCCGCACGCAATGGCATATTGGGTGTACTTAATGATGATTTAATTGATACGAGTTTGGAATCCGATGCCGATATTGCTGCGCTTAAATATACGCCAGGCGGTGCTTTTGGATCTTGTCGTTTTAAGCTCAAAAGTATTGTTGATGATCGTGCGCAGTATGAACGTTTAATTGAAGTATTCATCGCCCATGATATCGGTTATTTTTTCTATAACGGCGGTGGAGATTCGCAAGATACGGCTTATAAAGTATCACAAATCAGTGAAACATTAGGCCATCCCATTACTTGTATTGGCATTCCCAAAACCATTGATAATGATTTAGCTTTAACCGATAATTGCCCAGGCTTTGGATCTGTTGCCAAATATGTTGCGCTTTCAATGCGCGAAGCAGGTTATGATATTGCAGCCATGGCCTCAAGTAGTACCAAAGTATTTATCATGGAAGTTATGGGTAGACATGCGGGTTGGATCGCAGCTGCAACGGGTCTTGCACATAAAGATCCACTGGATGCACCTCATATTATTTTATTTCCGGAACGAAAATTAGATAAAGCCGCATTTTTAACTAAAGTACAACACACTGTAGAAACTATCGGTTTTTGCACCATTACAGTATCAGAAGGTGTGAAAGATGAACACGGTCAATTTTTAAGTGATGTCGGCAGTCTCGATGCTTTTGGTCACAAACAATTAGGCGGAGTTGCGCCAATTATTGCTCAAATGGTTAAAGACAATTTAGGTTATAAATATCATTGGGCCGTATTAGATTATTTACAACGCAGCGCACGACATATTGCATCCAGTGTTGATGTGGAACAAGCTTATGCATTAGGCAAGGCAGCAGTTGAATTTGCTCTCGACGGAAAATATTCGATCATGCCCATTATTATTCGCGAATCAGATAATCCTTACCGATATAGCATTGGACAAGCACATTTAAAAGATGTGGCGAATCATGAAAAATTAATGCCAGATAATTTTATTACTCCAGATGGTTTTCATATTACTGATCACTGTCGCACATATATTGAACCTCTCATCCAAGGTGAAGCCTATCCGCCTTATGAAAAAGGTTTACCGCATTATGTGCGTTTAAAAAATCAAAAAATAAAATAAATGAAGAAATATTTATTCGGTGGCGCAATTATTGTCGGTATGTTGCTAGTTGTTTTATATACCGAAGATATACCAAAAACACCGCTTGAAAATAGTCACTTTCAATCATTACCCAAGTCCAATGAAATCAGCGATTTTCTACATGATTTAGTGGACCAATCTGAATGGGCGAAAGTGGTCACTTTAGGTCAATCTGCAGGCGGACGTGATATTGAAGCCGTGTTAATTTCATCTGGCTCGGCAGATAAACTGTCTGTGATGTTAATCGGATCACAACATGCGACCGAAGCATCAGGCACTGAAGCATTACAAATGCTCGTTCGCGATATATTAACTGATTCAAAAACGCACTGGCTAGACGATATGAATTTTATCATAATCGTAAATGCCAATCCGGACGGCCGCGATAACAATACGCGTTTTAATGAAACGAACGGTAATATCAATATTGATTTTATAGAATTAGGCGAAGATGAGACGGTTATTTTTGTCAACGCTTTAAAAAAATATCAACCTAATGTTATTTTAGATTTACACGAATCCTATGTCAGAAAACGGATCCTGACCTCAAGGCAAGGCTACATTAACGATTTTGACAGTCAATTTGCTGTGAATAATAATCCCAATCTTGCTCCAGCACTCAACCAATTTTCACAAGAAATTTTCCTGCCTGCTGTTATAGAAGCTAACTCAAATATGGGTGTTCCTGCAAAGCAATATCGTGGTGAAATTTTACAACTCAATCAACCGATCGCTTATGCGGGTATGCGTTTATGGAATTTCCGCAATTACAGTGCACTAAATGGCGCAATTTCTGTATTAGTAGAAAATCGTCTTGACCCGCGCAATGACACTTATCCAACGCCTCATAATATTAAAGTACGGACTGAAAAACAAAAAATCAGTATCGAAGCATTTTTAAATACAGCGCAAACTTACAAAGATTCTATTTTATCTCTCAAAAAATCCGAAAAAAATACAACACTTATGTTACGTCATCAATTTATCATTGACAGCCAAAATCCTAAAGTAGATATTCCTTTGATCAATGTGAAAACAGGTGAACAAGAAATTCATGCATTTCCTAATTTTGCTAAAATCAGCCTAAGTATGCCTTTAGCATTGCCCAAGGCCTATGTGATCACAAATGAACAAGAACGTTTTATGCAATTATTTTCACGACATCATTTAACCTATCAAATCATCCAAGCACCTCAAACGTTGACCGTAACTCAAAGCACAATTCGTAACATACACGAAAAGTATAATCTCATACGTAGTTCGACTATATTAGAGGTAGATACCGATGAGCGCAGCGCAGATATCACGTTAAATCCTGGAGATTTATGGATAGACGTGAATCAACCCATGGGCCAACTGATCCCCTTAATTCTTGAGCCACGCTCAACTGATAGTATTTTTCAAGAGGATCCTTATCGGTCATTACTGAAAATAAATGAGACTTTGTTTATAGGTCGCGTTATCTAACCTATTGATTTGTAACGTTTAAAAACCATTGACTCCGCCTGCTTCACATGTTATCCTTTTGACTAAAATATAGAGAGCTTCACCCATGTCCGCACCACAAATTGACTATAAAAGCGAATCCTTAGATGTGTGGGAATTCCAACGCATTCGCAATTTTTGGTTAAAGTTGCTTGCAGACTTAACTGTATGGTTAAGGCCTGTAGTAAACTACTTAATGGCTTTTGCCTTTGTCGCGGCATTCTTTAATATTTTCAAAGCATTTTTTGTCAAAATACCACTATTGACTGCATCTAAACGGCATGAAATGAATTCTAAAAATAAAAACTCTGATGATAAGGAAGATAATTCTTCAATTACATCTGGTTCGCAAGTGGCTTCATCAAAAAAAGAAGAAGAAATTGTAACCCTTTATATTTTAAAGTTTCTTGAACTAAAATTAAATTATCTTATCTATTTACTGCTTTACATTGAAAACAAACTTCAGGAAGAAAATTTACCACTTGAAACGCTAGTACAGCTTATCGTTCTGCGTGAGCAGCTCATCATGGAATATAATCTTCTTTCAGTTTATATTTTGTTACTACATCCAGAATACATAGCAACATTTACTCCACAACCTCAAGCTGCTGCAGCACCTGAAAATCATTTGCAAGCAAATGCTCCTGCCAGTGAGCCTTTACTAAATTCAGTTGCGCCTAAATTTAAGCCTCAGCCAAAATTTAATCCTGCGCTAAACGATGATGAAGTAAACGAATTTATATCTAAACGACACGATGTTGTTCTGAAGCCAGATGAAAAAATAGTTTCAGTTCCTGAAACAGTACCCGAATTAAGTCCTCCACCAGCGTATGAGGAAGCAGGACTACCTCCACCGTCGTATCAAGAATCTATGATATTGAATCCAACTTTGTCACCAGAACCAAGTGCACCGCCCGTTGAAAAAGAAGATCTATCTACAGGATATAATAAACATACTACGCTAGGCTGGCAGCTATATACTGAAATTCAAACTGTGCCAGTCGTTAAACCTGTACCAATGCCGTCTGCACCGCAGTTTGCACCTTCTATCAGTTGTAACTAAATTGAAGATCTTTGTTCAAACTGATTGATAATCACATCTCCTTGTGGGAAATGAGCGATAATTTCTAGCTTACCGCCCATGGCGGCAATAAAACGCGATAATGTACTGATATACATATCAGTTTGATGTTCCATTTTTGAAACTGCTGCCTGATTTAATTTTAAAGTTTCAGCCACCTGCTGCTGCGTCAAGTGTTGAGCTTGACGCAATTCTTGTAAAGGCATAGCTTCTAACTCTTGTTTAATACGTGTAGCAATATTCCTCTGCCTATCTTTAGGCATTTTTTTAATCAAATCATTAAATTTTTTAGCCATTATATTAACCTCTCACGTTTTAACGTTTGTATATGCACTGCATATAATTTTTCAGCCTGTGGTACATATTCTTCATACCAGTCATCATTGCCTGCTTTATTACCACCAATCAATAAAATACCAACACGTCGTGGATCAAATGCATATAAAACACGATAAGGATCACCTTTATGTTGAATACGCAATTCACGTAAATGGGAAATTTTGCTATTTTTAATCTCAGAACAACGTGGAAAGCCCAGATCCACACCCAATTCTTCAAGTAATCCCACGCTTACTGCAACAGTTTCTTGCAACGATTCATCTAAAGTGAACCACCACTGCTCAAACTCATCAGTATATTCAATCTCCCAGCCCATATAATTATAACTCCTTTATTATATAACCACAAGGTTATATTACCTGTGTGAAAGGATATATTAATCATAAATGTTTATAAAATCAAATGTGGATTAAATGTTGATGAGTATTTAAAGATTGTTAATTATCATTAATGCATCTTTAATAGCCTGAAGATCATTATCCTTTTGCACACGGGTACTTAAAGTCCTGCGCCAAGCGCGGGCACCTGGCAAACCATTAAATAGATTGAGTAAATGTTTTGCCATTGGCCAAAAATGCTCGCCTGCTTCCAGTTGTTTTGTCATGTATTCGAGATAATATTCTAGAACTTGTTTGCGTGATAAATTGGGATCTTCTGCCCAAGAAAAAGGATTTTCATACGCGCTGCGGCCTATCATTGCGCCGTCGACTTGTTGCAAATGTGTGTGCGCTTCTTCTACCGTTTTAATGCCACCATTAATAATAATATTTAAATGGGGATAATCTTTTTTGAGTTGATAAACGCGATTGTAATCAAGTAGTGGGATTTCGCGATTTTGTTTCGGGCTTAAGCCTTTTAACCAGGCTTTTCGTGCGTGAATAATAAATGTTTGGCATGGCGCTTGTTGCACGGTTTTGATAAATGTTTGTAAAAATGCATAATCATCGTAATCATCAATACCAATACGGGTTTTGACAGTGACAGGAATTTTCACGCTTTGTTGCATTTTTGCAACACAGTCTGCGACTAATGTTGGCTCCGCCATTAAACATGCACCAAAACTACCAACGCTTACTCTGTCACTAGGACAACCAATATTGATATTAATCTCATCATAACCAAAATCTTCCCCCATACGTGCACACAACGCTAAATGTTCCGGATTATTACCGCCCAGTTGTAAAGCGATCGGATGTTCTTGCGATGAAAAAGCCAAATATCGTTTAGGATCATTGTGAAGTAGCGCACCCGTTGTCACCATTTCTGTATATAAACGTATATTGGGTGCAATTAAACGCATTAAATAGCGAAAATGCCTATCAGTCCATGCCATCATGGGGGCAATACTGAGCTGTGAGCTTTGGGCTGTCATTTTAATAGGTTTCCATGATAAAATTCGCAGTTATTATACCATTAATTAACCAGTCAGAGGACTAGAACATGAATCCTAATGTAATCAGTGCTGGGCGCGAAGTGCCCGATGACATCCATATTATCATTGAAATTCCCGCGCACAGCGATCCTGTGAAATATGAAATTGATAAAGATTCCGGCGCCTTGTTTGTCGACAGATTTGTCGCAACCGGTATGCGTTATCCTTGTAATTATGGCTATATTCCTAATACATTATCTGAAGATGGTGATGCAGTGGATGGTTTGGTCATTACGCCTTTTCCTGTCGTACCTGGATCTGTAGTACGCGCACGTCCGATAGGTTTATTAAAAATGGAAGATGAATCAGGTTTAGATAATAAAGTCCTGGCCGTTCCTGTGACTAAACTTTCTCGTCAATATGATCACATTAAATCTTATACTGATGTGGATCAAATTCTTATTGCCCAAATCGAACATTTTTTTGCACAGTATAAAAGTTTAGAACCTGGCAAATGGGTGAAAATTACAGGCTGGGCTGGAATCGATGCCGCCAGAAGTGAAATCACCAGCGGCATAGCGCGTTTTAAATAAGCTTAATGATTGTGAGTATCAGTGCGTTTATCTACTACGGGCACATCCTGACAGATAGTCGCACTGTTTTTAAATTCTAGACAAATCGGCACTAAACTATCTTTTGTTAATTCCGTATCCACATTCATTAACATCATATGAAAATCACCGGGTTGTAATACGACTTGTTGTCCAGGTAATATTGTAATTGCATCTACAGGCCGCATTTTCATTACCCCATCTTGCATAAGCACAGTATGTAATTCTATATTTTCCACCATATTTGAACTCGCGCCTGTGAGTATATAAGTTTGTTTTGTATTATTGTTAATCGTCATATAGGCAGCGGTATTTTTTTGCCCTGGAATTAAAGGCTGAACATAAGCACCGGTAATACTCAGATCAGAATTAGTGATGGGCTCTGCAGGCGCAGTATTATTGGTGGGCTCAGAAGCAGTGATGGGTTTAGCAACCATAGCATCATTCGGAAGCACAGTATTATCAGTTGGCGTAGGCGCATTTTGTGCGACCGCAACAGCACTGTAAAAACAAACCAGCAATAATAGCTTCATTAATTTTTTCATTTTCATTCCTTATTTTTTATGACGCAATTCGCGTAAAACATATTGTAAAATACCACCGTGTTGATAATAAGCAATTTCTTGCGGAGTATCGAGTCGCACCCTAACATTAAAGCGCGAGACATCACCCATTTTATTATGTGCTACTATTGTAATCTCAGGTACTGTGCCATCACCCAAACCTTCAATATCAAAAAGTTCATCGCCCGTTAATTCCAAATTGGTAGCATTTTGCATATCTAAAAATTGCAAAGGCAAAATACCCATACCAATTAAATTTGAACGGTGAATACGTTCAAAGCTCACAGCAATCACTGCTTTTACGCCTAGTAAACAAGGCCCTTTTGCAGCCCAATCACGAGAAGATCCTGAGCCATATTCACTACCCGCTAAAATAATAAGTGGTATCGCTTCTTTTTGATAACGCATACTGGCATCATAAATAGACATGATCTCGCCACTTGGAATATGCTTAGTCCAGCCACCTTCTGTACCCGGTGCCAATTGATTACGCAAACGAACATTGGCAAAAGTACCACGCATCATCACTTCATGATTACCGCGTCTTGAACCATAAGAATTAAAATCTTTTGGTGCCACACCTTGAGCTTGTAAATAACGACCCGCAGGACTATCAACGGCAATATCTCCTGCAGGTGAAATATGATCCGTAGTCACACTATCACCTAATAAGGCTAAACAACGTGCCCCAATTACAGGATGAATACCCGGTGCTTTAATAGGCATATTCACAAAATACGGCGGATTTTTCACATAAGTTGAATCATTTTGCCACGCATATAATTCGCCGGTAGGTACATCTAAAGCATTCCAATTTTTATCACCCTGGTAAACGGCTTTATAACTATCAGTAAACATTTGCGCTTTAACATTTTGCGCGACACATGCATTAATTTCATGTTGAGTAGGCCATAAATCACGTAAATAAACGGGATTATTCTGCTTATCTTGTCCTACGGCTTCCGTTTGCCAATCAATATCCATACGACCTGCTAATGCATAAGCCACAACAAGTGGCGGTGAGGCTAAATAATTCATTTGCACTTGCGGATGAATGCGGCCTTCAAAATTTCGATTACCTGATAATACTGCACACACTGTTAAATTTTGATCAGTAACAGCTTTTGCAACTTCAGGTGGCAGAGGCCCTGAATTACCAATACAGGTTGTGCAACCATAACCCACTAATTGAAAACCTAGGGCATCTAAATGTTTTGTTAAATCTGCACATTGTAAATATTCTGTTACTACGCGCGAGCCCGGTGCTAAACTGGTTTTCACCCATTTTGGTACTTTCAAGCCTTTTTCATGGGCTTTTTTCGCAACTAAACCGGCTGCTAACATCACTGCAGGATTAGAAGTATTGGTACAACTTGTAATCGCTGCAATCACCACCGCGCCATGTTGTAACTGTGTTGTAGGATCTAACACTGTATTAGGTACATAATGTTGTAAATCTTTTAAAAAAACTGTTTTGGCTTCTTGTAGCGCAATACGATCTTGGGGGCGTTTTGGTCCGGCAATGCAGGGTTTGACTTCATTTAAATCTAAAAATAAAGTATCAGTAAATGTAGGTTCTACAGTACTTGTTTCGCGAAATAAGCCTTGTGCTTTGCAATAGGCTTCAATGACTGCAATTTGTTGCGGCTCACGACCTGTTAATGTTAAATAATCTAAAGTTGCTTGATCAACCGGAAAAAAACCTACCGTTGAACCATTTTCAGGTGACATATTGGCTATGGTTGCCCGATCCGCCACTGGTAATTCATCTAAACCATCACCATAAAATTCAACAAATTTCCCCACCACACCTTTTTGGCGTAAAATTTGGGTGACAGTTAATACCAAATCGGTAGCGGTTGCACCTTCAGGTAAATGTCCAGTTAATTTAAAACCTATGACTTCTGGAATAAGCATAGACACCGCTTGGCCTAACATTGCAGCTTCGGCTTCAATACCCCCAACGCCCCAACCTAAAACACCTAAACCATTAATCATAGGTGTATGTGAATCTGTACCGACAACCGTATCTGGATAAACCCAAGCTTCATCACCTATTTCTTGCACAAAAGCAACGCGGCCTAAATATTCTAAATTGACTTGATGAACAATACCGGTATCAGGCGGCACAACTTTAAAATTAGATAAAGCCGTTTGCCCCCAACGTAAAAATGCATAACGTTCTTTATTGCGTTCAAATTCAAATTCACCATTAACTTCCATCGCATCAACACTGCCAAATTTATCCACTTGAATGGAATGATCGATCACGAGTTCCACAGGTTGGAGGGGATTAATACAATTGACGTCTCCACCCAATTGCTTCATGGCATCACGCATGGCAGCTAAATCCACAATAGCAGGTACCCCAGTAAAATCTTGCAATAAAACCCGCGCTGGCATAAATGGAATTTCAGCGTCAATTTTTTTTAAGTGCGCATGGCTCAAAATAGCTTTTATATGATGCTCTGTGACATTCACACCGTCTTCGCGGCGAAGTAAGTTCT
Source organism: Gammaproteobacteria bacterium (assembly GCA_013289085.1). Taxonomy (GTDB): domain Bacteria; phylum Pseudomonadota; class Gammaproteobacteria; order JABCZS01; family JABCZS01; genus JABCZS01. The sequence goes on from JABDAR010000012.1 coordinate 16,623, forward strand.
CAAGTAATATTTTTAAAGAAATAGGTAAATGTTTTAACCCACTGTCCTTGGGTAACTGACTCAGATTATGGTAATAATATTTTTTCCCATTCACATCTAATTGCGCGCGGGTTTTGAATGTATCTAGCATGTAAACGCTCCTCTAAAGCATTAATTATACTTTACTTCCGCGAGGCCACCATTCATTTTTTTTCAAAATAATGAACCCCCGCAATATCTTTAAAATCTACATCTTGTGTCCATAAGTGCGCGCCATATAATTTTGCGGTGGTAAAAATAATACTGTCGGCCATGGGCAACTTAAATTCACAGGAATTTACCGCTGCACTCAAAGCAAGATGTGAATCAAGTTTTATGACCCTGCCTTGCTCCATTAATGCCACTGCTTGCAAAGCCTGATTTATTTCCCCTTGCTTTAAAATACATTTAAAAACCTCATAAATACTGATGGTTGGCACGAGAAGATTGTCAACATCTTGAATAGGTTTTGCAAAATATTTAGCATTGGCACCATCGACAAAGAATTCTATCCATGCAGAAGAATCTACAACATTCATAATCTATCCTGTTCACGTTCTATATTTAAAGTCATTCCTTTTAAAAATCCTCTAGCCGATTTCATTGATCTGACAGGAATAAACTCAATGCGATCTTCAAGCGCCAAAACCTGAATTTTTTGTCCTGGTTGGATATTAAGCATCAGTCGCACTTTTTTGGGGATGACCACCTGAAATTTAGGTGATACAGTTACAGTTTCCATAGTCTTTTCCTATCGATCGCAAAATGGTATTACGAATGAGTATAATGAAGGAATCATTGAACTTCAAGTTACATTGCTACTGTCCTAAAGCATTGCTCTATCTACAACACCTTCAGGTTCAAACATATCAATAAAATGCTGATACATAATTGCTCTATTTTCACCACCCGCTGTTGATAACAACAATTGCTGTACATATTCCGCAATATCCTCAACGATACGTTCATGGCGATAATAGGCGAGCAAATTCATATTGATTTGTGTATCACCATAGCCTTGATAGAATAATTCTTCTTCACTGTGTTTATTCCAAACATTACCCACACCCGCGCCTATAAACATTAAGTCACGCTCTTTAGGTGCAAGCATGGTATGCCTGGTAACATCCCAGTCTACGATATATAGGGAATGATCCTCAGCGATTAACACATTTCCAGCATGAATATCAGCGTGACACAGCACAAGGGGGGCTGAATCATGCTGACATTTTTGGGCATAGAATTCACTACGATCAACCAATTGATGAATAACTGAAATATATGTTTTTATAAAAGCCAATAAATCTTGCGAAATTTTATCACCAAATGGCTTACCTTCAAATAAGGGGTAAAAACCTCTAACCATTTGCCGGAATGAAGGCGAAAAATTTTCACGTCGCAACTGCTCTGCAATAGCAGGTGGAACTTTGAGTTCATGCACTTGTCTTAAACCCTTTCCTAAGGTTATCCATTGATCATCAGTTAAGTTTTGATTAAAACCATTTTTCCCTTCAATAAAAGGATATACGGTCAAAGTGAAATCGCCCATATGTGTAAAAGATTGCTGATCCTTTGTTGTCATCGGAGGAATAATCAATTGCACATTAGACTGTTGTAACCATTTTAAAATAGCTAAGCTGATATGATCCTCATGCCCGTGTTTAAGTTTTACAAAATAAGAAATTTTTTCTAGTGTTTCGGCACGGTATACAGACGCATTGCTATCCGCACCTAATGGTAACTCCGTGAGTGCTTGTACCGAGATGCCATAATTGTTTTTCAAACAATCAATGATTTGGAAATCTTGTGGGGTAACACATTTATTCATGCGAATATCTTTCCAAATACAATTTCACATAAGGACAACTTGGAATCACATCATAATGATTCGCTTTTGCATAATCAAATCCTGCTTTCACCAACATCTGCGCAATTTTCCCACCACGTAATTCTGGAGGTACGTAAGTACTATAAAAATCCAATGTTTTATCATCGACAACACTATAACTTAAAGCTGCTTCACCTTCGGGGAAGGTTATATAAAACTTGTGTTCAGTCCTATCGTGTAAAACTGTAGTCATTATGAAATATCCTTATGTTGGCAAAGTTTATAATTATATCACCTAAACCCAGGCTAAAGCCCTGTAAGTAAATAGCTGTTTTTCTCCTTTTTCAAAACTCCAAAACCATTAAGTATTCATCATAAAATTGTCCGTCCACTTTTAAAGAACGAATATCTGTCCCATAAATTTTAAATCCATGTTTTTGATAAAGCGCAATAGCGGCGGTATTAGTAGTGACAACTGTCACGTATAATTGTTTTACTTGTGTTCGAGCATAAGTGATGACGGCTCTGAGTAATTTATCTGCTACGCCTTTGTTTCTATGTTGCTCTCGAACATACAAACCCCATAACACTCCGGGATAAAACCCCACAGCGCCAATCAATTCACCATCATACATTGCACCATAAATAGTATTTGATGTTAATGTTTGTTTAAACGCATCATCATGCCAATGTGCTTCTTCTTCAAACGAAGAAGCAAATGACAGAGGCGCATTTTTTAAAGCTTCTAATCTTAAATTTTTCCAAGACTGCCAGTCTTGTAGGTGAAGTACCGTAATATTATTCATGACTAACTATAATGCTCAGCATACTGCTCTAGCAAACTTCTTATCATTTTTTGATACTGCGTATGTCTTTTTTTAGCAGCTACTTTAAAAAATTCTACACTGGTTTTAGTCAAAGCCAAAGTCACTTTAACCGTCTCTTCACGCAAAACGAGCTCATCTGGGCTTGGTAAAAAATCTTTGATTATTTGCACATCGCCTATAGGCTCATTTGTATATTTTATCGTTCGCTTCTTCATAAATTCTCTTCCCTTTTCGCCAATAACCTGCCCCAATAATTCTAATTACTTGACTGCGCCATACAAAGCGCACAGTTAATATGCCATCCTCAACCTCGCCAAAACAATAGTAACGAATTTCCGTCCCAGAACTATGTTGCAAGTCCTGAGCTATCAGCCGATTAGCATCTTTAAAAGCAAGCTGTGCTGCTTGAAATGAAACTCCGTGCTTTTCTATATTTTGTCGATTCTTATCATTATCCCATTCAAAGTTAAATCTAGTTTCCATATTTATAGCCTACATCCATATTATTATCAATACTTTAATCTGCATTATTTAGCATATTATCATAAATATTTTAATAGGTATACAATAATGATAATTTCTTAAGGTGCTTCGATTTCATCAGGATAAGGTGAAGGTAAAATCTCATCATGCCACAAGGGTTGATATTTTTGATTATAAATACCGATAACATCTCCTGTATAAAGTTCATCATCAGCATCTAGTAATAACCAACATAAAAATTTTGCGCAGATATTTACATCTAAATATTTATTTTCTTGAAATAAGCTTGCATGCTTGAATGTGTCAATATTATTAGCCATTGCCGTTTTAACCACGCCCGGATGCGCAGCGGTTACTAGAATATTTTTTGTTCGTAATTCATCGCTTAAATATTTACTGAATATATTAATTGCAGCTTTTGTCATGGCATAACTGGCAATACCACTGACGATAAAACGGGTTGTGCCTGTTGTTAAATTAATTATTCTGCCCCCTTTTAAAAAAGGCAATAAACCTTGGGTTAAAAATATAGGGGCAGTGACATTAATTTCTAGTTGTTGACGCCAGCTTTCTAGTGATATATTTTGTAAAAGCGAAATAGGCTCATTGCTTGCTGCATTATTCACTAAACCTTGTATAGTGCCTAGACTCCATACTTCTTTAGTAACCTTATCTCTTCCTGCTCCGGTTGCTAGATCTGCTTGAACAATCTTGATCAACTTGGGATATTCATTTTGCAGCGTTGTTAAATTTGCACCTCTTCTAGCCACGGCAATCACATGTTTATTACGACTCGCCAAATGGCAACACAGCGCATATCCTATACCACTTGAAGCGCCTGTTATCACATAAAAATTACCCATCATATTTCCAATTTATTTTAATGGTTGCTGATAACTTTCTTTAATGGTTAATAACGTTAATAAAGATACCAAAGCGCCTGCTAACAAATACCATGCTGGCGCATATAGATTTTGTGTCATAACAGTGAGCTCTAGCGCAATCAACGGTGCAGTACCACCAAAAATGGCTTGACTGAGATTGTATCCTAGAGAAACACCACTATTTCTGTTGTCAACCTGAAACATTTCTGCCAAAGTCGCTGGGATGGTAGCCAAAATAGATGAAATAATGATGACAAAAATAAATTCCCCCATAAATACTAAATATATTTCATCTTGTTGCAACAACGCAAAAATAGGATGAATCAATAAAATCAGTCCAATAATACCTGACATTAATACTGGCTTGCGTCCTAGTTTGTCGGAAATAATACCCATGATGGGAATTAAACCTGTTAATGCTAAAAGGCAGACAAAGTTAATCATCATCACTTGATTCAATGGCAGATGTAGAGTTTCAATTAAAAATGCATTAAAATAGCCAACAACAAAATAATAGCTCATCGCCATAATAGAAGTTAATAACACCGCCATCACAATAGGTTTATAAGGTAATTGTTTATAATATTCGAAAAAAGAAGGCTTATTTTTCACTCTTTTCTTTACCGTTTGATATAAAACAGTTTCTTCAAATTGGAATCGCATCAATAAAACTATCAGGCCTATCAGACCACCTAATAAAAAAGGTATTCGCCAACCCCAAGCAAATAATTGTTCCTCGGTAACGCCCGCAGTGATTAACGCTATTAATGCTGAACTTATAACCGCGCCACCAGCACCCGTACACATCACTAAACTACCCAGCAATCCTCGCTGCGATTGATGCGCATGTTCTACTAAATAAGTCATTGCGGTAGTCATTTCTCCGCTAATGGCTATACCTTGTATTAATCGTAATAAGGTTAATAATATCGGAGCCCATATACCTATTGTTGCATAGCTCGGTAATAAGCCTAATAATAAAGTCACTAATGACATCACCAATATTGAAATAATCAATGCCTGTTTACGACCCACCTGATCGCCTAGATAACCAAATAAAAGACCGCCTAGAGGTCGTACTAAAAAACTGAATGCAAATACACTAAAAACCAACATTAAAGAAATCATAGGATCTAAATTGGGAAAAAACACCACTGCTAAAATGGGTGCGAGAATAGCGTATATGGCAAAATCATAGCCTTCTAATAGATTGCCTAAAGCGGCCGAGAAAATATTCTTACTAGATGTATTCATAGCGTTATCATCGCGTTATTTTTGTAATTTGTTAAATGAATTTATTAAATAATCATTATCATTTAAAATGATGTATCGCACACGCGTTTAACGAGCGCCCGGAGCCAGGTTAAACCACTGTCATTGTTTTGCTGTCGATGCCAAACTTGCCCTATATGAAACCCAGGGATTTCAAAGGGAGGGGCGGTATATTTTAGTGAATATTGATGTTCAAACTGCATGACCACATTTTTAGAAAAAGTGCCAATTAAATCGGAAGTTGCCAACGTTTCAAATGCGGGTAAAAAATTTTGCAAAGTCAGTTTGATATTCCGACTTAAATTTAGTTTTTTTAAAGCCTGATCCACTCGAGACAGTTCCTCAGAATAAACACAGGTCGCCAGATGCGCTGCTTGTAAATAAGCCTCTAAAGTCCATGGCTGTTTAAATATAGGATGACTGGCATGAGCCACACACACAGGATGATCGCTAAACAATCGCTGTGTTTGTAATTGTTTAGGAAATTTTCTCTCTAAACCAATGCCAAGCTCAAGCTTTTCTGCTTCAAAATATTCTGAAGAAAATTCATTATAAGATGAAATTTTGAGGCAGACACCAGGTGCTAATAGATTTAGCTGCTCATAAAGCTTAGGCAACAAAACATACTCCGCATAATCTGTCATGCCTAAATAAAAAGTACGTCTGGAAGTTTGATATTCAAATTCATCAGTATAAAAAATTATATTTTCCAGTTGACGTAAGGCTTGTTCAACTTGGGGCGCTAGCAGTAAGGCCTTTTGAGTAGGTACCATTTTCTTAGGACCACGTATGAGTAATTCATCTTGAAATAATGCGCGCAATTGCTGCAGTGAATTACTAATAGCCGGCTGCGTCAAATGCAAACATTCTGCAGCAGCAGATACGTTCTGCTTTTGCATTAAGACAGCAAATACTTTTAGAAGATTAAGGTTGACCCTGTTGATATTCATAGAATTGATATTCTATAGATCAACTATCATTAAAGCAAATGTAGAAATTCTGATATAATGGGTACTATTCCCAATTTCAGAAAAATCTTAAGGACATAAGTATGATACCCCCCAAGGCCAAACAAATTCCTTTTAAAACTTCAGATGGTCGCACTGACTTATATCACTGGCTCAAAGATAAAAATGATCCGGATGTTCTTACCTATTTGAAAGCTGAAAATGAACATACCAAAATCACCCTTGAAAGCACCGATGCCTTGCAAGAACATTTGTTTCAGGAAATACGTGGACGGATACAGGAAACGGATACGGGTGCACCTTGGCAAGATGGGGATTATGATTATTATTTTCGTACGGTTAAAGAGCAACAGTATCCTATATTTTGTCGTAAACAGCGTGGTAATGATGTAGAAGAAATTTTACTCGATGAAAATATTGAGGCTAAACATCATACTTATTTTCACCTGCATGCTTTGGTGCTAAGCGTTGATCAACATTTACTTGCTTATACCGTTGATACTGCGGGGGACGAATATTATACGCTTTTGATTAAAGATTTACGCAACCAAACTTTATTACAAGATAACATCACCGGCACAGGTGGCGATGTGGTATTTTCCGCAGATAATCAACACTTTTGGTATACGCGTTTAGATGATGCGCATAGACCTTATCAAGTCTGGCAACATGAAATCGGTACAAGTGTTGAAAACGATACATTGATTTTTCATGAAACTGACGATCGGTTTTTTATCTCTATTTCTCGCACTAAAGATGATAAATATTTATTGGTGAATGCGCACAGCAAAATCAGTAGTGAAATCCATTACATGGATGCGCAAACGCTTGCGCTACCCTTAAAATGTATTTATCCACGTGCACCGCATATTGAATATGATATTGAACATCATCAAGATGATTTTATTATTCACACCAATGAACATGCGGAAAATTTTCAACTGGTGCGTGTGCCTGTATCCAATACAGATAAAAAAAATTGGCAAATCCTGCTTGCGCATAATCCGATGGTCGCGATTGATGGTTTTGAAATCATGCGAGATTTTATAGTGGTTGCAGAACGCAGAGACGGCTTATCTGCTTTACATGTATTAGGATTCAGCAATGGGACAGATTATTTAATTGAGATGGATGAGTCGACTTATCATTTAAGCATAGGTCATAACTGCTTGCTCGATAGCAATATTTTGCGCTTTGATTATGAATCATTAAAAACACCGCACAGTGTTTATGATTTTAATCTGGTTGATAAAACCAAAACTTTAATCAAGAAAAATCCTGTTTTGGGCCATTATCATGAAGATGATTACGTGAGTGAGCGAATTTTTGCAACGAGTAGTGATGGCGTCAAAATTCCGATTTCATTAGTCTATAAAAAAGATCTAAAAAAGCCAGCGCCATTATTTTTAAATTCATATGGAGCTTATGGCATTACCAGCGATCCTTGGTTTTCTAATGCGCGCATTAGTTTACTCAATCGCGGCTTTGTGTTTGCTGTAGCCCACATTCGCGGCGGTGGTGAATTTGGTAAACCTTGGCATGATGCGGGTCGTTTTTTTAAAAAACATAATACCTTTGATGATTTTATTTTAGTTGCTGAACATTTAATCCATGAAAAATACACAACCCATCAACAATTAGTCATTAACGGCGGCAGCGCCGGTGGTTTGCTGATGGGTGCGGTAATCAATAAACGACCTGATTTATTTGCCGCCTGTATTGCCAATGTGCCTTTTGTAGATGTGCTCAATACCATGCAAGATCCCACCCTCCCCTTATCCATTACTGAATATGAAGAATGGGGGAATCCTAATGAATTAGAGGCATTTAACTATATCGCGACTTACTCGCCCTATGATAATATTAAGCAGCAAGCCTACCCTGCGATTCTGGCTACCGCTGGCTTATCCGATTGGCGTGTACCTTATTGGGAAGCTGCGAAATGGGTCGCAAAATTACGCGAATATAACACTAACGATAATTTATTGTTATTAAAAACTGATTTAGAATCTGGGCATTTTGGTTTATCCGGTCGCTATAATGTGATACGTGAAGTCGCCCTTGAATATGCCTTTATTTTTAGAGTATTAAATATTTAACATGATGAATCCACATTACCAACCTGAACACATTGAACCTGCAGCTCAAGCTTATTGGGACACGCATAAAACTTTTCACGTCAAAGAAGAGTCTGACCGCCCTAAGTTTTATTGTTTATCTATGCTGCCTTATCCGAGTGGTCATTTACATATGGGTCATGTCCGCAATTACACCATAGGTGATGTCATTGCCCGCTTTGAACGCATGAATGGTAAAAATGTCTTGCAACCTATGGGTTGGGATGCTTTTGGTTTACCTGCCGAAAATGCTGCGATAAAAAATGGCAGCGCCCCTTCACAATGGACTTATGAAAATATTGCACACATGCGCGCGCAATTACAAAAATTAGGCTTTGCATATGATTGGTCACGTGAACTTGCCACCTGCGATCCTGATTATTATCGCTGGGAACAATGGTTATTTTTACAAATGTATAAAAAAGGTTTGGTCTATAAAAAGTCAACTCTGGTCAATTGGGACCCTGTTGATCAAACTGTTTTAGCCAATGAACAAGTGATTAATGGTCGTGGCTGGCGATCAGATGCATTAGTTGAACTGCGTGAAATTCCGCAATGGTTTTTTAAAATCACTGATTATGCGGAAGAATTACTTACTGAATTATCACAAATGCCTGGCTGGCCAGAGCAAGTTCGGACCATGCAAAAAAATTGGATAGGCAGAAGTGTTGGCTCGCGGGTATTTTTTAAATTACAAAATAGTGAAGCCTCATTAGAAGTTTACACAACACGTCTTGATACTTTATCCGGCGTCACTTATTTAGCCATCGCAGCGCAACATCCACTTGCACATTTAGCTTCGGAAAATAATTCTACAGTTAAAGCATTTATCGATGAATGCACCCATGGTAAAACTGCAGAAGCAGACGTAGCGCAAATGGAAAAACGCGGTATTTTTACCGGGCTTTATGCGCATCATCCTGCCACTGATGAATTATTACCTATTTGGATTGCCAATTTTGTATTAATGAATTATGGCACAGGTGCGGTAATGGCTGTTCCTATTCAAGATGAGCGCGATGCAGAATTTGCTGCAAAATATCACTTACCAGTGAAAGAAATTACAGATGCGGTTGATGAATCTAAATTTGAAAAACAAGTGAATTACAGATTGCGCGATTGGGGAATTTCACGGCAACGTTATTGGGGCGCACCGATTCCCATGATTAATTGTGAAACTTGCGGCCCACAACCTGTTAACGAAAATGATTTACCCGTTATTTTACCTCAAGGCTTAGTTCCAAGTGAAAAGGGTTCGGTATTAAAAGATCATGCTGAATTTCTAAAGGCCACTTGCCCTAATTGCGGTAAGACAGCCACTCGTGAAACAGATACTTTTGATACCTTTATGGAATCGTCCTGGTATTTTGCGCGTTATACTTGCCCTGATCAAGATCGCAAAATATTAGATGAACGTGCTTTATATTGGTTACCTGTTGATTATTATGTAGGTGGTATTGAGCATGCAGTCATGCATTTATTATATTCGCGATTTATTTATAAAGTACTGCGTGATCTAAAATTAGTGCCTGGAGATGAGCCGTTTACAAATTTATTGACTCAAGGCATGGTCTTAAAGGACGGCGCTAAAATGTCAAAATCTAAAGGTAACACTGTTGATCCCAATGTACTGATCAACACCTATGGCGCGGATACTGTCCGGTTATTTAGTATGTTTGCAGCACCTCCTGAACTGAGTCTTGAGTGGAATGAAGCCGGTGTTGAAGGAGCATCACGCTATTTAAAACGCTTATATAAACTCGTACATACTCATCTACAAAATCCTAGCAGCGGTGAAAAAGCAAATGATCTGGATGCGCAGCAGCAAGAGTTGCGTTATCAAATCCATTTCACTATTAAAAAAGTGACTGAAGATGTTGCGTTGCGCAAAACATTTAACACTGCAATTGCCAGCATTATGGAACTTACCAATTTCCTGCATAAATACACAGTAAATAATGCAAGCGATTATGCACTTATGCAACGCGCACTTGAAAGTATTGTTTTACTATTAGCACCGATTACGCCTCATGTTTGTCATTATCTATGGCAAATGCTGGGTCATGAAGATGCAGTAGCACTACATCCTTGGCCAGCTTTTGATAATAGCTTCATATCACGTGCGCAATATGAATTAGTCGTACAAGTCAATGGCAAAGTGCGAGCAAAATTACAAATTGCAGAAGGCACTGATGATGAAACGATTAAGCAACAAGCCCTTGCCGATAATAATGTAGATAAATATGTCGCTGGCAAAGATATTAAGAAAATGATTATCGTACCGAAACGTTTAGTTAGTATAGTGGTAGGTGAATAATGCGCCCATTTCTTCTCATATTCATTTCTTTATGTTTAACAAGCTGCGGCTTTAGTCTGCGTCAGCCCGTTCAACTTGCAGAACATATACAAACGCTTGCCATTTCACCTGAAGATCCTTATCGACCTTTGCAACGCACTGTACGAGAAACGCTTGCTTATTCAGGCGTGGAAATAGACGATGAATCACCCATTATTTTAAAATTACAACCCGAAGAAACATTAAGATCCACCTACGTGGTTGATACTTCGGGCGATGTTGCCCAAGAATTATTGACTTATACCCTACGCTTTGAATTGGTTGATACAGATCATAATATTTTAATCCCCATGCAAAGCATTAAAACAGACCGTATTTTATATATCCACGAAAATCAGCTTCTCAGTGTGAATCGTGAAGAACGCACTTTAATCGATGATATGCGCCAAGAAGCAGTATTACAACTCATAAGGCGCCTCGCGGCATATGATGAAAATTAATAATGAACAACTGCCACAGCAATTGAACAAATCCCATCAATGTTTTTGGCTTGCGAGTGACGAAGTATTTCTACAACAAATTTCCGCTGATTTAATTCGCGCGCATGCCAAGCAATCTGGTTTTTCCGAGCGTATTGTATTTCAAATTGATGCCCAATTTAATTGGGCTGATGTGATGCAAACCCTTAGTACTCAATCTTTATTTAGCGATAAACAATTTATTGAATTACGCTTTATTCAGGATAAATTTAATGATACTGATCGTAAAGCCTTACAAGCCTGTATTGAAAAATTATGCCCTGATATTTTATTAATGATTTTAAGCCATAAAATAGAAGCACAAACTCAAAAAGCTAAATGGTTTGAAGAGGTAACTAAAAAAACCTGTTTTGTACCGATTTGGCCAATTGCCCACACACAATATTTAACCTGGTTAAAAAATCGAAGTGTGTATTATCAACTGCACATTGATCAAGCGGGATTACAATTATTAGCCAAGAAAACGCAAGGCAATGTACTCGCTGCTGATCAAATACTACAGCAACTCTCCGTCATCCCCGCGCAGGCGGGGATCCAAATCACTGCCGAAATGCTCGCAGATCTTACTCACGATGCCATGCAAAGCGATTTATTTACATTTGTAGATATATTTTTGACAGCACAATCTGCACCAACAATAAAACATTTAGACATCTTAAAAACTCAAGGCGTTGAGCCCATTTTAATTATCTGGGCCTTAGCCCGTGAATTACGCACCTTAAATTCAATGCATCTTGGCGAAAGACCCTACATCTGGCCATCACGCCAAACTCTGATTCAACAAGCCTTAAAACATTTTCCTCTACAAAAAATTCAAAAACTTATACCGCAATTAGCTACAATTGATTTATACATTAAAGGCGCAAAACCAGGCGATCCTTGGCTCGCTTTAGAAAGGTTAATATTATGCTAGGTATATTCGGCGGCACATTTGATCCCATACATTACGGCCATTTAAGCGCCGCATGGCAGGTGTTTCAATCTTTAAATTTAACCGAATTACGCTTTATGCCCTGCAATCTTCCACCTCATCGTGCAGCGCCTCTAGCTACGAGTGAACATCGCCTGAATATGTTAAAACTTGCGATTAAAGATGTACCGGGTTTTACTATCGATGATCGCGAATTAAAAACCAATGATATTTCTTATACAGTCAATAGCTTAACCAGCATTCGCCATGAAGTCGGTGATACACCCATTTGTTTAATCTTAGGCGCTGATGCATTTAATCAAATTCACACTTGGCATGAGCCTGAAAAAATAATGAAACTTGCTCAGATCGTAGTTCTTGGTCGGCCTGATATTACTGTCAATAAAAGCAAAATAACTCCTGTGGATCGGGTTTATTTTGAGCAAAACACTTTATTGGATATTTCCGCGTCGAATATAAGAAACATGCTACATAATAATCTTACACCCAAATTTTTATTACCTGATGCTGTGTTGGATTATATAAAACGTGAGCATTTATACGTTAATCATTAAAGTTTTACCCTAAAGGATGTTGTATGTCTAATCTCGCATTTGCCCAAATCATTGCCTCTGAATTATCCGTAAACATTAACCAAGTCCAAGCTGCTATAGATTTACTCGATGAAGGCGCGACGGTGCCGTTTATTTCGCGTTATCGTAAAGAGGCGACCGGTGGTTTAACGGATACTCACTTAAGGGATTTGGAAGAACGTTTAACGTATTTGCGAGAATTAGATGATCGTAAAAAAACGATTTTAAAATCAATACAAGAACAAGGCAAATTAGATGCGACGCTTGAAGCTAAAATTAATAGCGTTGCTAATAAAACTGAACTTGAAGATTTGTATTTACCTTTTAAACCTAAGCGTCGCACTAAAGGCCAAATTGCAATTGAAGCAGGTTTATTACCTTTAGCTGAATTATTGTTAAATGATCAAAGCCAAGATCCACAAACTGCTGCACAAAAATTTATTAATACTGAACATAATATTAATACTACTCAAGATGCTCTTGATGGCGCGAAAGCTATTTTAACTGAACAATTTGCGGAAAATCCTGAACTGGTTCAACGTTGCCGTGAATACATGTGGGAACATGGATTAATTATCAGCGAAGTGATGCCTGATAAACGTGAAGAAAAAACCAAGTTCAGTGATTATTATAGTTTTTCAGAGCCTATTAAACGCATTCCTTCGCATCGTGCTTTAGCTTTATTGCGCGGCCGAAATGAATCAATATTATCGTTAAAATTAGCATTAAAAGATCAAGATACCATTCAACATCCTTGTATTACTTTTGTAAGCGCATTTGCAAACGCGCAATCGTTTTGGTTAAAAGATGTCGCGCAATGGACCTGGAAAGTAAAACTATCATTAAGCACGGAGTTAGCTTTAATGACGCGTATGCGTGAAAATGCGGAATTAGAAGCCATACGTGTATTCAAAGAAAATCTGCGTGATTTATTAATGGCACCGCCTGCCGGCATGCGTACCACGCTAGGTTTAGATCCTGGTTTTCGCACGGGTGTTAAAACAGCTGTGGTTGATGAAACGGGGAAACTGGTTCACTATGAAACTATTTTTCCGCACATGCCACAAAATAAACAAAAAGAATCTTTGCTCACTTTAGCTAAAATTTGTAAACAATATCATGTTAAATTAATTAGCATCGGCAATGGCACTGCCTGTCGAGAAACTGAAGATTTAGTCAAAGCTTTAATGAAAGCGATGCCGGAATTAAATTTATCTTATATTGTGGTCAGTGAAGCGGGTGCATCCGTATATTCTGCATCGCAATTAGCAAGTCAAGAAATGCCCGATGTTGATGTTTCTTATCGCGGCGCAGCATCAATTGATAGACGCTTGCAAGATCCATTAGCGGAATTAGTAAAAATCGATCCAAAATCTATAGGCGTTGGTCAATATCAACATGATTTAAATCAAATACGTTTAGCCAAAGGTTTAGATGCCATTGTGGAAGATTGCGTGAATGCGATTGGGGTCGATGTGAATACTGCCTCTGCGCCTTTATTACGCCGTATTTCTGGCTTAAATCCCAATATTGCCCAAGCGATCTTAACTTATCGTAATGAACATGGCCAATTTAAAACGCGAAATGATTTAAAAAAAGTCCCAAGCCTTGGCCCAAAAACTTTTCAGCAAGCTGCAGGATTTTTACGGATTATAGGCGGGAAAAATCCCTTAGATGCTTCCGCTGTCCATCCTGAAGCTTATCCTGTAGTTGAAAAAATATTAACCGACATGCAATTACCTATCACAGAAGCCATCGGCAATAAAGATATTTTAACTAAAATTAATATCAATCATTATACGGATCAATCCATAGGAATCATCACTTTAAAAGATATTTTGCTTGAATTAGAAAAACCAGGCCGCGATCCTCGCCCTAGTTTTAAAACTGTACAATATAAAGCAGGCGTTGAAAAAATCAGTGATTTATCAGAAGGCATGATTTTAGAAGGTGTCATTACTAATGTGGCTAATTTCGGCGCATTTGTTGATATTGGCGTTCACCAAGATGGCTTAGTGCATATTTCCGAATTAGCTGAGAAATTTGTCACCGATCCAAGAAGCGTCGTTAAAACTGGACAAATCGTCACGGTTCGTGTGTTAACCGCAGACGCTGAACGCAAACGAATTCAATTATCCATGCGCTTACAACCGTCTAGCAATACACCAGTGCCACAGGCTAAAACTAAAAATCCAGCCCCCATTAAAAAACCATTACCGCAACAAGATAAAATGCAATCGGCAATGGCGGAGAAATTAAAAGATTTATTTGGACGATAATTAAGCTAAACTTACATGATGAAAACGCGCAGACAAATTTTTTTTGTAAATCTTATATTATTATTTTTCCCTTTTTATGGAGCATATGCCATGGATATGACGATTACCGCTTCTACATTTTCAGCAAATCAAAGTATTCCCAGTTTATATACTTGTGAAGGCAAAGATATCTCGCCCGCATTGTCTTGGCAGCATGTCCCTGATAATGCTCAAAGTTTAGTGTTAATTGTGGATGATCCCGATGCGCC
>JABDAR010000013.1:0-28184 GCA_013289085.1 Gammaproteobacteria bacterium
CTTGTGCCGACAGATCGCCTATAGAAATAGCAATAATTTCAGAAACTTGTTTTTTTTCTTTGAGTCGAACAGCTTCCTCAATTGCAATTTCATCAAAAGGATTCATCGACATTTTGACATGTTCCGTCACTACACCCGAATTATCGGATTTAACACGAATTTTTACGCGATAATCTACCGCACGTTTTACTGGCACCAAAATTTTCATGGTGAGTTTAAATTCCTTTTCTATTTTCATATGCTATTATAGGTTATCATGACGCGAGAAAGTATGAATTTTGATGTAATTATTGTCGGCGCGGGCCCAAGCGGTTTATCTGCAGCGATTCGTCTCAAACAATTAGCACAACAACAAGAACAAGATTTACGGATATGTGTCCTTGAAAAAGGCTCACGCGTAGGTGCACATATTCTATCCGGAGCAGTATTAGAACCTACTGCACTCGATGAATTACTACCGAATTGGCGCACA
Organism: Gammaproteobacteria bacterium; assembly: GCA_013289085.1. Classification (GTDB taxonomy): domain Bacteria; phylum Pseudomonadota; class Gammaproteobacteria; order JABCZS01; family JABCZS01; genus JABCZS01. Next base: position 473 of record JABDAR010000013.1, read on the forward strand.
CTCGATAATCCTGTGCGATTAGCGGTTAAAAAAGACCGTTTCTCATTACTCACTCATCAATATGCGCTTCCATTGCCCGTGCCTAAACCTATGCACAATCAAGGCAATTATATTATTAGTTTGGGATTATTGTGTCGCTTTTTGGCAGAGCAAGCAGAAGAACTGGGTGTTGAAATCTATTCAGGTTTTGCTGGCAGTCATATTTTATATAATGATGAGCAGCAAGTGATAGGTGTTAAAACCGGTGACATTGGCCTTCAAGAAGGTATTGAACTGCGCGCCAAACAAACTTTGCTTGCAGAAGGTTGTCGTGGCTCACTCACGCAAGCTTTAATAAAACAATTTAAATTAGATGAACATTGCACTCCCCAAACTTATGGCTTAGGCATTAAAGAGATTTGGGAAGTAGATTCACCTTTATATGACCGTGGTCTTGTCTCACACACGGTGGGTTGGCCTCTAGATTCTAAAACTTATGGTGGCAGCTTTGTCTATCATGCCGATATGAATCAAATTGCGCTCGGAATAGTTGTGGGCTTGGATTATCAAAATCCTTATCTTGATCCGTATCAAGAATTGCAACGATTTAAAACTCATCCGCAGATGAGAAAATTATTACAAGGCGGTAAATGTATTGCCTATGGAGCACGAGCATTAAACGAGGGTGGTATTCAATCTTTACCCAAACTCACTTTTCCAGGTGGTGCATTGATAGGTGATGCGGCAGGTTTTATGAATGTGCCGAAAATTAAAGGTATACACACTGCGATGAAATCTGCGATGATCGCAGCAGAAGCGATTTTTCCACAATTACAAAATGAAACCATTACTGAATGCAGCGACTATAGAAATTTATTAGAACAAAGCTGGTTGTGGAAAGAACTACATCAAGTACGCAATATTCGTCCTGGATTTCAAGCGGGTCTTGCCCCGGGCTTAATCAATGCTGCTTTAGAGACTTATGTGTTTCAAGGATATTCACCTTGGACTTTAAAACAAAAACCCGATTATCAACAATTAAAGCCTGCAACACAATCTCACCCCATCAATTATCCAAAACCTGATAATGTATTAACTTTTGATAAACTCACATCCGTTGCGCTTACAAATACTATGCATATTGACGGTCAAGCTTGTCACTTAAAACTAAGTGATCCCGAACGCGCTATAAGCGTTAATTTTAAAGAATACGCGAGTCCCGAGACACATTATTGTCCAGCCGGTGTTTATGAAATCATTAACAGTGAAACCGCGCCGACATTACAAATTAATTCACAAAACTGCATTCACTGTAAAGCCTGTGATATTAAGGATCCCACTCAAAATATTACTTGGACCGCACCACAAGGTGGAGATGGTCCCAATTATACGGCGATGTAAACATGAAACAGGTCGCTTTAATTACAGGTGGTGCTTCAGGATTAGGAAAAGCGACTGCTGAATTATTGCAAACACAAGGTTATCAAATTGTTTCCCTAGATTTACCCTGTGATGTCACAAAAACTGAAGATGTTGAATCTGCAATTGCCAAAGTCATGAAAGAACATGGCAATATTCGCGTATGTGTCAATTGCGCTGGCATTATTGCTGGAGAAAGAATTATAGGCTTTGAAGCGCCTATGGCTTTGGAACATTTTAAACGTGTGATTGATGTCAATTTAATTGGGACTTTTAATGTCATGCGTTGTGTCAGTTTTGCAATGCGTAATCTTGAACCTATCAATGAAGATGGCGAACGTGGCGTGATTATTAATACCGCTTCTATTGCAGCATTTGAAGGACAATTAGGACAAGTCGCCTATAGTGCTTCAAAAGGTGGTGTGGCCAGTATGACCCTACCTGCGGCACGTGAATTTGCGGATTTTGGAATACGCGTCGTTTGCATTGCACCAGGATTATTTCAAACCCCGATGATGGCGCATCTGCCAGAAGCTGCACAAGAAAAATTAAAACAAGAGACTTTATTTCCAAAACGTTTGGGAGAGGCGAATGAATATGCACAATGTGTTTTGGATATTATTCAAAATCCTATGTATAACGGTTGTACTTTACGTTTAGATGGTGGCGTACGGCTTAATAGAGGGAAATAAATTTGAGCAGCGAACATACTCTTTTATTTATCCAAGATCTTGCCATTATCATGACGATTGCAGGATTTATTACTATTTTATGTAGGCGCTTTAATCAACCGGTAGTGATTGGATATATTATTGCGGGTGTGATTATCGGTCCTTACACCCCACCATTTTCATTAATTTATAATGAAGAAACGATACTCACTTTAGCTGAACTTGGGATTATCTTTCTCATGTTTTCGCTTGGCTTAGAATTTAATTTACGAAAATTAAGTAAAGTGGGCATTGCAGCATGTGTTGCCGCATTTGCAGAAATTATTTTAATGATGTGGCTAGGATATGAAATCGGCATATTTTTTGGCTGGGGAACTATGGATGCATTATTTTTAGGCGCAATCCTCGCGATTTCATCCACTACTATTATTGTTAAAACACTTAATGAATTAAAAATGCAAAAAGAACCGTTTGCGCAATTAATTTTTGGTATTTTGATAATTGAAGATATTTTTGCTATTTTGATTTTGACATTACTTGCTGGTATAGCGATCACAGGATCATTAAATGTCGGTGATTTGATACTCAATATTTCAAAACTGAGTATATTTTTAGTGGTTTCATTAGTGGTTGGCATTTTCCTTATTCCTAAACTGCTTGCCTATATTGCGAAATTTCAAAGTGATGAAGTATTGCTGATTTCAGTATTAAGTTTATGTTTTGCATTTTGTTTATTAGTGATGCGCTTAGATTACAGTGTTGCCTTAGGTGCGTTTCTTATTGGCGCTGTGATTGCTGAATCTAAGCAATTGCATAAAATTGAGCATTTAATTAATCCACTTCGCGATACGTTTAGTGCGATTTTTTTTGTATCTGTCGGTTTATTACTTGATCCCAAAATTGTTATTGAATATTGGCAACCGGTATTGATTATTACTGTTGCTGTTGTTTTAGGTAAAATCATGAGCTGCAGTTTTGGCGTTCTCATTACTGGTCAAAATGGCAACACTGCCATGCATACGGGCATGGGACTTGCACAAATTGGTGAATTTTCATTTATTATTGCGAGTCTTGGCATTACATTACATGTGACGAGCGATTTTTTATATCCAATCGCAGTGGCAGTTTCAGTGATTACCACGTTTTTGACACCGTATTTAATTAAAAGCTCAGACACAGTGACGCGGGGAACAATCGCCATTACACCCAAGTGTGTTGCTAATGTTTTTAATGCTTATCAAGATTGGCTGCAAAAAATCAAAATTAAATAACCATCACTCCAAATGGTGCAAAAATTTCTTTGCCACTTATTTTAACTTGCACAAATAATTTTACAAAACCTTTTTCTGTAGGCATGATGTGAAAATCAATTTTTGATCCGTCTTGTCCCATAGGATGAATATGTAAAATTGTTTTATAATCTTCATTAAATGCAACAATATGCGCAAATGCTTCCATAATAGGCTCTAACTGTGTCACAGGTTTACCATTTTCATCACTAATATCTACGTGTCCCATGGCATGTCCGCCCACTGTTAACGGTTGATCGAAGGTTAATTTAAAATGATAACCATCAACAATGGTTTCTGAATTTAATTTTTTTATCACTTCTGGATTAATTTTATTTGAGCCTTTTAGATCAACAATGATATATTCCTGCTTGCCATTAACGGGTGTAATATCAAACCAAATGCGATATGCATTTTGAGTATGTGGTGTAAAATCAAATATATATTCACCCGTTTTTTTACCGACTGAAGGATGAATATGTTGGTAATCAGTGAGTGTGGGATCGATGATCAAGGCATGAATTTTTTCAGTGTGCACAGTTTGCAATTGATTTTCACCAATACCTTTTCCTTGTTGACTCAAAAATAACGTAACTGCAGAAGATTTATTTTCTATAAGCTCAGGTGAAGCTTGTGCGGTTAAAGTAAAATCCGTTTTTGCAAATGCCATTTGTGATATCAACAATATTATCAGTGCAAATAAGCTAAAATTTTTCATCATTAATTCCTTCATGTTTAAGCAACGCTATTTTACGATTTAATCCACCCGTATAACCACCCAGTTTACCATTATGATTAATGACCCTATGACAAGGAATAATAATTGATAATGGATTTTTACCATTTGCATTAGCTACGGCACGATAAGCCGTTGGGAGATTCACCGCATTTGCTAATTGCAAATAAGACCACGTTTCTCCAAACGGAATGGTTTGCAAAGCACGCCAAACTTGCTGTTGAAAATCTGTGCCTTGAAGTTTGAGAGGCGTATCAAATTTTTTCAATTGTCCAGAAAAATATAATGCTAATTCCTGTTCAATAGATTCAATCGGCGCAACTTTTTTGTCAATTGCATTTTGCGCTATATGTTTATCAGCAAAGTCTAAACGATACAAATATTGTTCATCTGCAATAGCAACCATGGGGCAAATGGGGGTTTCAAGCGTTGCTTGATAGTATTTTTTTTTAAAATGAGTTTTCATATTGACATAATATTTGCAAGTAATTTAGAATATTCATTAAACCAAATAACAATGCAGGAAGCAACCATGTCACAACCATATTTCGATACATTAAAGTATGCTAAACTACTTTTAGAGCATGATTTTACCCCACATCATGTACAAGGTCTTATGAGCGCACAAATACTTGTTCTACATACTACTTTTAACAAAATTGTCACTCACGATGATTTAAGGCGATCAGAATACGCTTTGCGATCTGACTTACAACAAGTAGAAAGCTCATTACGTTCAGACATGCAACAAATGGAAAGTTCTTTGCGCGCTGACATGCAACAAATAGAAAGCTCATTACGTTCAGACATGCAACAAATAGAAAGCTCATTACGTTCAGGCATGCAACAAATAGAAAGCTCTTTGCGTACAGAGATGCATCAATTGAATCATGCTCTGCGAGTTGAGTTAATAGCAGCCGAGCACAGACTCGATGCTAAAATCACTGCACTTGACACCAAGATCACCGAAACTGCCAGTGAACTAAAATCTTTTGTACTCAAAAATACCTTGGCTATGGTATTAACGGTATTAGGTTTAAATATTGGGATCGCGACTTTAGTGTTGTAACGTTTAACTAGAGTAACAAAAACAATCCACAATATGGTCATTCACCATACCTACCGCTTGCATATAAGCATAACAAATCGTACTGCCCACAAATTTAAAACCACGTTTTTTTAAATCTTTTGACATGGCATCTGAAATAGCACTCTTCGAGGGAAGTTGCTTGATACTTTTCCAATGATTTTTTATCGGTTTGCCATCAACAAAATGCCAGATGTAATCTGAAAAACTACCCCATTCTTGTTTAACTTGTAAATACGCTTTGGCGTTAGTCACCGCTGCATTTATTTTTAAACGATTACGAATAATACCTGGGTTATTTAATAATTCTGCAATTTTTTTATCGTTATATTGAGCAATCTTCTTGGGATCAAAATGATCAAAACACTTTCGATAATTATCACGTTTTTTTAACACGGTAATCCAGCTTAAACCCGCTTGTGCGCCTTCCAAAATTAAAAATTCAAACAATAAACGATCATCATGTATAGGAACACCCCATTCATGGTCATGATAATTTATATAAAGTGGGTCATCATTCACCCAGGCGCAGCGAGATTTATTGTCCATGCCCTATCATAACATAAAATTATGTGCTGAAAATGTGGAGATCTCCACGTTTTTAGTATATTATATGTGATGAGTTTCACAAAAAACATAGGATTAATGTGATGAAACGCCATATTTATGCACAACTTTTAACCTGGAAACGCAGCGATAGACGTAAGCCTTTGATTTTAAAGGGCGCAAGGCAAGTGGGCAAAACCTTTATTTTAGAGGTCTTTGGACAACATGAATATGACGAGGTCATTTACCTTAATTTTGAGCAAAATAAACGCCTAGAAACACTGTTCCAAACGGATTTAGATCCACAGCTTATTTTAGAAGGTATACATTTACTCACAGGTAAAAATCCACTTCTTCCAAATACATTGATTATTTTCGATGAAGTACAACAATGCCCTAATGCGATTACTGCACTTAAATATTTTTATGAACAAGCGCCTCATATTCATCTCATTGCAGCAGGGTCTTTATTGGGTGTGAAATTATCACAAGCAGTGCATTTCCCCGTGGGGAAAGTAAATTTTTTAGATTTATATCCCATGACTTTTTTTGAATTTTTAGAAGCTTTAGGGTTGTCGCATTTAACTGAACATTTAAATGCTAAAACTAATTTTGACCCACTTCCAGATTTTCTACATCAAACATTATTAGAGTGGCTAAAAAAATATTTTATTATTGGCGGCATGCCTGAAGTGGTAAAAACTTATATTGATACTAAAAATATTGAACAAGCATTATTAGTACAACAGGAAATATTAAAATCGTACACACATGATTTTTCAAAATACGCTGACTCTAGTGAAATTATGAAAATCATGGAAATCTGGGATAAAATCCCAGCGCAATTAGCACGTGAAAATAAAAAATTTATGTTCTCTGCAATTAAACATTCTGCACGCGCTAGAGATTATGAAGTAGCTTTGCAATGGTTGTTAAATGCTGGATTGATATTAAAAGCCTCACATATATCTGCACCTAAACTTCCCTTAGACAGTTATGGTGATCCCCACATATTTAAAATATTTTTACTCGACACCGGTCTTTTATCTTGTTTAAGCGATATAGAACCCGCCATTATTCTAGATGCCAATATATTATTTCAAGAATTTAAAGGCGCATTAACAGAAAATTTTGTTGCCCAAGAATTAACAGTCGCGTTAAATAAAAAACTACATTACTGGAGTAGCGAATCTGTTGCCGAAATAGACTTTATTCTCAACATCGCAGCACATATATACCCACTAGAAGTCAAATCTGGAACTACCAAACATAAAAAAAGTCTATTATCTTATGCTTCAAAATATCAACCACCCCTAATGCTACGCGCAAGTCCGATGAATTTTTATCGAGATAATCAGTTTTGCAATATTCCTTTGTATGCCATTAAACTTTTCTCTTCAATCTTACAGCCCACCAAAGCAATAGAAGAGTAATAATACCATTAATAATAATCGCCCAATTATTCATTGAGCTTGTTAATAACATGGTATTGATTTGTAATGGCAAAGTTACAAAATATTTTACCATTATATGACTCACGGTATGAAAAAATTCAGCACCCGCTACAAAGATTACCGTATCACGCAAAGTACACATCATTCACCCCCATCTTATATTTATTAAGTATAGTTAAAAGGTATATTTTTATCAAATTTGCTGACTTACGTAATGTTATAGGCGTATTGCATAATTAGCTACTCAATATGGCGCACGCCGTATACGAGTATTTGGTTCTGTTGCAAGAGGCGACGAACGAATCGATAGTGAGATTGATTTCCTTGTTGATTTCCCACAAGGCTATGATCTCTTCACCCAACGTTTACCTCTTTGTGAAAAACTAATGGCTTTAACGGGATATAACTTATACTATAACACATCCCTCGTGAAAGTCAGTTGCATAGAAACCATGTTTATCATGAGAATACACCATTCCCGTCTTCAAGGAGTGTTTTCGTGAGCATACAATCCCAAACCGTGGCTGAATTTGCCATTACCTACTCACGCTTTTTAGATGCAGAAGGTCATCCGACTCAGGATTTACCTGAATCTTTAAAAAATGCTGACACTTTACGTAAACTTTATGAATATATGGTGCTTAATCGTACTTTTGATGCCAAAGCCGTGGCTTTGCAACGTACAGGGAAAATGGGTACTTATCCTTCTTCTGCAGGACAAGAAGCTATTGGTGTTGGCGTCGGGGCCGCGATGCAAGAAGGTGATGTATCAGTACCTTATTATCGCGACCATGGTGCACATTTAATTCGCGGCGGCAGTATTGAAGAAATTTATTTACTCTGGGGCGGCGATGAACGTGGTAATGATTATGCAACTTTAAAACAAGATTTTCCTGTGGCAGTGCCGATTGCCAGTCAAAGTTTACATGCGGTGGGTGTTGCAAAAGCCATACAATATCGCAAACAATCTCGCGCTGTTGTTACTTTTATTGGTGATGGCGGCACTTCAGAAGGTGATTTTTATGAAGCCATTAATTTAGCAGGCGTATGGAAATTACCCGTATTATTTGTGATTAATAATAATTTTTGGGCCATCTCTGTGCCTTTATCTGAACAAACCATTTGTAAAACACTCGCTCAAAAAGGTATTGCTGCTGGCGTAAGTGGTGAACAAGTCGATGGCAACGATGTGCTTGCCGTGACCTATGCAACAGAACAAGCCTTAAAAAGAATTCGTGAAGGACATGGACCTCATATTATTGAAGCGCTCACTTATCGCATGTGCGATCATACCACTGCGGATGATGCCAAACGTTATCAACCCCCTGAAGAAGTAGAATCCTATAAAAAAGAAGATCCCATTTTGCGCCTGCGCAATTATTTGGTCAGTCAAAATCTTTGGGATGAAGAGCAAGAAAAAACTTTATATGCACGCGTAAAACAAACGGTTGAACAAGCAGTGCACGCTTATGAAAGTATACCCGATCAACCACCCACAGCCATCTTCGATTATTTATATGCAACATTGCCTCATGATTTAATTGAACAACGCGATATCTTATTAGCGAATTTAGGAGCACATCATGAGTGAAATTACCTTAGTTGAAGCCGTGACCCAAGCGCTTGCTTATGAATTAGCACATGATGAAAATGTCATTGTTTTTGGCGAAGATGTAGGCGCTAATGGTGGTGTATTTCGCGCAACTGAAGGATTACAAAAAAGATTTGGCACAGATAGAGTATTAGATACACCGCTTGCAGAATCTATGATTGTGGGTATGGCGGTCGGCATGGCCGCAGAAGGTTTAAAACCAATTGCAGAAATTCAATTTATGGGATTTATTTATCCCGCACTTGATCAAATTATCAGCCATGCTTCACGTTTACGTAATCGTACCCGTGGTCGTTTAAGTTGTCCTATGGTGATTCGTGCACCTTATGGTTGTGGCATTCATGCACCAGAACATCATTCTGAAAGTACTGAAAGTATTTTGGCACATATTCCCGGTTTGCGTGTAGTGATTCCATCATCACCGACACGTGCCTATGGTTTATTATTAGCCGCCATGCGCGATCCTGATCCTGTTATTTTTTTAGAACCTACACGTATTTATCGCAAGATAAAACAAGAAGTTCCCGATAATGGTGTTGCATTACCATTAGATAGATGTTTTTTATTACGTGAAGGAACTGATATTACATTAGTTTCTTGGGGCGCAATGTTAACTGAAACAATGACCGCGGCACAAAATTTACAACAACAAGGTATTAATTGCGAAGTGATTGATGTTGCCACCATTAAACCTTTAGATATCGACAGCATTATTCAGTCCGTAGAAAAAACCGGACGCTGCGTGATTATTCATGAAGCCGCAAAAACCTGTGGTGTAGGTGCTGAAATCGCAGCCCAACTTGCAGAAAAAGCATTAATGTCATTACGCGCACCTATTCAACGGGTCACAGGTTTTGACACCATCGTTCCACTTTATAAAATGGAACATTTATATTTACCGAGTGTTGCACGAATTTTAAATGCAGCGCATGAAGTAATGGCATTTGAATAAAAAGGAAATATTATGAAAGTATTTAATCTCCCTGACCTAGGTGAAGGCCTACCCGATGCGCAAATCCGAGAATGGCATGTTAAGCCTGGTGATATTGTTGAAATTGACCAGCCTCTGGTTGCTATGGAAACTGCAAAAGCTGTAGTTGAAGTTCCCTCCCCTTGGGCCGGTGAAATTGGTGAATTGCATGGCAGTGTTGATGATATTATTGATACGGGCGCGCAACTTGTTACTTTTAAAACGATAACAAGCACTCATGCAGAAAAGAAAGATACTGGAACAGTAGTTGGACATATTGAACGCACGAATGCAGTTGTCCCTGAAACTGCGCAAGTGTTCGAGCGTACAAGTTCACAAAACATTAAAGCAACACCTGCAGTCAAACAATTGGCCAAACAATTAAATGTTGATTTAACTCAAATCACCGGCACAGGTCCAAATAATACCATTACGGCACAAGATGTAAAACAGGCAACAACACAGGTATCTGCAAAACCCGCCGCTGATTTTGAACCATTAAAAGGCGTGCGTCGGAGTATGATGCAAACCATGGTGAAATCACATCAAGAAATTGTCCCTGCCACAATTTTTGATGAAGCAGATATTGCGGCTTGGGCAGATAATCAAGATATTACTTTGCGTATTATCCGCGCCATTACTCATGCATGTAAAATTGAACCGAGTTTAAATGCTTGGTATGACAGTGCTGCACAAGCAAGAAAATTATTTACTGATGTTAATTTGGGTTTAGCCATTGATAGTGATGAAGGTTTATTTGTGCCTGTCATTGAAAAAGCGCAAAACAATTCAGAGCTTCGCAATATTATTAATACTTATAAAACACAGGTTAAAAATCGCAGTATCCCGACAGAAAAATTATCAGGCGCAACAATTTCATTATCTAATTTTGGTGTATTTGCAGGTCAATTTGCTACACCTGTAGTAGTGCCGCCACAAGTCGCGATTATTGGTATTGGTAAAATTAAAGATGCGGCTGTTGTTTATCAAGAACAAATCGTAGTGCATAAAATGATTCCGATTTCTTTAACATTTGATCACCGAGCAGTAACAGGCGGTGAAGCCAGTCGCTTTTTATATGCGCTGATGCAAGATTTAAAAGAGGCCAATTAATATGAATGAACTGATTACTAAAAAATGTATCGCCTGTTCTAGTGAAACGCCAATCTTAGATGAAACGAGCATCAAAAAATATTTAACAACCATTCATTCCGATTGGCAATTAAATACGGAACAAACCACCATTAAGCGAATTTTTAATTTTAAAAATTATGGCCAAGTGATGGCATTTACCAATAGCGTTGCTTTTCTTGCATTTAAAGAAGGTCATCACCCAGATATGGAAATCAGCTATAACCGCTGCGTTGTAAATTTCACTACGCATGCAATTAATGCTTTATCTGAGAATGATTTTATTTGTGCAGCGAAAGTGGATGCATTATTTGTTCTATAACCAAACCTTACCTAAGTAGTCAAGTGACTAGGAATTCCAATTAAGATTGCTATACTTATATAAAGTAATTGAGGAATAACCTATGTATAAATTAATGACTATTACCGCCTTAAGTTTGGTAGCCATACCTGCTTTTGCCAACCAAAACATTACCTGTATTTCAGATGGTGCTTTTGTACATTGTAATTTAGACCAAGCGGATCATCGTGACATTACCATCAAGAATGTAATATCGGGTGATTGTCTACAAGCAAATGTTTGGGGTGTGGATAGCACAGGCATTTGGGTAGACAAAGGCTGTGGCGCTACATTTGAATATACCGCAGCGGCTAGTACTTCTGCAAATAATAATTCAGGTTACACTAGCACCAGTTATAATGAAGGATATAACAATGAAGGATATAACGAGGGTGCAAATTATGAACCTTGGTATTATTCATCTTGGTTTTATGAACCTTGGATGCCTTATTATAATTATTATCCCTATTATGGTTCCCAAGTGTTTGTTGTAGATAGTGGCGAGCATCATGAAGAATGGCATGGTACTCATGAAGCAACAACAACCCATAATGGTGGTACTACCCATAATAATGGTGGCACTACCCACAATAATGGTGGAATGAACACTTTTCATGGTGCAACAGGTAATACTTCGCACAATGGCAATACTTCGCACGGTGGTAATACTTCGCACGATGGTAATACTTCACACGGTGGTAATACTTCGCACGGTGGTAATACTTCGCACGGTGGTAATACTTCGCACGGTGGTAATACTTCGCACGGTGGTAATACTTCGCACGGTGGTAATATGTTTCATGGCGGCGGTGCATCGCATGGTGGCGGCGGTAAAAAACACTAGCCCTGCATATAGACTTAATGATCAATCCATAAAAAAATGATATATTATTTCATTGTTTTATCATGGATTAATCATTAAGGATATAAAAATGAATAAATTAATGTTTGCAGGATTGGTTTTGTTACTTAATATTGGCCTGGTATTTGCGCATACAGACAAAGCTTATATCACCAATGCCGCCTCGCCTAGTAGTATATCTATGTGTACCCTCCAGCCCTTGACGGGGCAATTTGAAACTTGCGAAGACTATTTTTTAGACAATTTAGCGGCGCCTTTAGATATCGCTTTTGCAAATCAACATGCTTATATTGCCAATAGCAATTACCCTGCATTTATCACGCAATGTAAAATGAACCATCAGGGTGAATTAAATACTTGTACGAAAAGCGATGTGCCGTCTTATTCAGGAATTAGTTTTCATCAAAGTGATGCGTTGTATGCTTACTTAAGTTATGGAGCATCCATTGTACAAAAATGTACAATATCGCAAGATGGACAATTAGAAAATCACAACTGCAAAGATTCGGGCGCAGGTCCGATATTTTTAAATGGTCCGATGCATATTGCTTTCAAAACTTTTAATCAAATAGATTACGCATATATAGCGAATGGCGATTATCATATCAATGCATCCGTGATTCAATGTAAAATTGAAATCAATGGTGATTTTGCAAATTGCCAAGATTCCGGAGCGGGTTCTTACTTTGATGGTGCTGCAGATGTAGACTTTGCCACCCTTACAGGAAAAACTTATGCTTACATTACCCAGCCAGGCGGCGCAGTTGCTAAATGCACAGTTGATAAATTTAATGGTTTATTCAGTGATTGCGCATCCACAGGCAATCATTTTAATTCACCCATAGGCATAACATTTCAAACGATAGCCCATACGCTTTATGCCTATATTGTTGATGGTGGATTTAATCATCCAACAGCAAATCAAGTATTACAATGTGCTGTTGATTTATTAGGCGATTTAGATTGCCTAGATGCTGGCGCAGGTGATGTGTTTTCAAATCCTTTTGGGATTGCGATAAGATAAAACTAGTTTAGCTTGCTCGAAACTGTTTAATATATCAACTTGATCAGCCTTGGCAAAGACTTGTGCTTGTGATTGTTCATAAATTGCATCCACTTGTCTTAACAAGGCTTGATGCTCTTCATCCGTATGTAAATAATCACCCATACGTTTAAAATTTTGTAGCATGCGAATTAAAATTGCAGGATTATTTGCACCCGATTGTCGAATCATATCAAATGCAGCAGCGACCATACCTTTAAAATTTAAAGTGGGCTCGAGTAATCTTATTTCGCCTTGTGCATCATAACACGTTTCAACATGCGGTAATTTCACTAAAGAAAGAATCTCATTACATAACCAATCAATACATGCGATTCCGGTGTAAGTATCATTGACTGCCGGACTTAGGGCACGAATTCCCACTTCAACAATTTGTGCAATTGCAAATTCTGGATCTTGTACCAAAGTTCGATTTGAGCCAATTAATAATGATGCGTTAATCACAAACTTCAAAGCATCTTCTTTTTCCGCAGGTATAACATCGGCAATTTTGGTATATGCGAAAACAAATTGTCCAGGACGTACTGTTAAATTAATCACTGAATTTTCTGCGGTTGCTGCTTTGATTAATTGTTCACGATCAATTTCTTGTAAATAACCTGCTGAATTAGCTAAAATTTTACAACCTTGCGTCTTGCAATTCGATAGTAATTGTGAAATTTTTTCTTTAGAAGTGTTGGTTTCTGATGCAGCAGTGCCGCAACTCTTGCGAATATTTATAAAATCTTTAATAGCAAGATTTAAATCTGCATTTACATCAGCAATTAAATTACCTGTTTGGATGGCTTTGCGTACATCCTGCGTATACCCAATAAGTGCTATAAATGAAACAATCAATAATAAAACTACTAATAAATTTGCTAATTGTGGTACAAATTCAATACCTTGTTCACTGCGCACTAATACCAAGATAATAAGACTAAACAAAAAGGTAGCACTAAAAAGACCAATCGTGAGTTGACCATTTTGTACTAGAATGAAGCGACGCAGTAATCGTGGCCCAAATTGATTCGCTGCCATAGATAAAACCAATAACACTACAGAAAAAACCAATGCCAATACCGTACTTGTTGCACCAATAATAGCACTCAATATTACACGTGAATCATCTATATTCCCTACAGAAATCCATTTGGGCAATGAAATTTTTCCATAAAAATCCATGATATCGATAGACAAGGTAATGGCAAACAAAACACCTATAAAAAAACAAATTCTAAAAACCGCTATCGGTAAAGGCGCAATATCATTTTTAGCTACTCGCTTGTAAAATTTCATGATTTTCCCAAATTATAATGAGGTATAATTAATATACACCTCATCATGAATTTAACAAGAAAAATTATTTTTCATGACACACGGCTTCAATATTATTGCCATCCGGATCAAAGGCAAACGCACCATAATAATGAGGATGATAATGTGCGCGAATGCCAGGTGCGCCATTGTCTTGACCACCTGCTTTAATCGCTCGATTATGAAAATCGTCAACAACATCGCGTTGATTTGCTCTAAAAGCAATATGCGTATGTTTACTCGGCTGTTCACCTTGGTATAACCAAAATGTTGCAATCGGCCCGATATTTTCTGCATTGCCAAACCCAACAAATCCTGCCGCATCACCAAATCCTGCATAACCTTCTACTTCTATTAATAAACTATATCCCAAAGGTTTTAAAGCTTCAGTATAAAATATTTTACTTTTTTCATAATCAGAAACGCTAATTGTAATATGATCTAACATAAAATCTCCTCTAGATATCCTTAATGAATCCTTTCAACTGGGGTATAAATTATACCCCAGTTACACTTTTTGTGTCCTGCAAATTATTGACCGGCTTGGTGCAATATTGATTAAACTGTGCGTCAATAAAACGATAAGGTAAATGTTCATCGCGACCGAGTGGAATACCAAGACGTGTGGCCGTGATAATATTTCGTGGTGTTAAATTTTGATCTTCAATATAAAACATTTTTTTATCAAATGTTTTTTGATCCCAATCTGGCACTGTTAAATGCAATGATCGACACATAATCGTTTGGCCATTGCCAAGCTTTTCTATGGGTCGATTTTTATCATGTAATTGTTGCATGATTTCTTGAGTTTTAGCAGGTGATTTTTTATCAAAAAAGGGAAATCCTGATTTAATCAAAACAGCATTGCCCCCACCTCGTGCAGAAACATTCATCGAAGGTTTGCCATGGGCGTAATACATATACACTGTCCCAGCGGGCATAAATAATGCTTTTCGTTTCTCGGTGAAACCTAAAGACGCATGGGATGCTTTATCCTCTAAATAATAAGCTTCCGTTTCAATGATCCGCATGGATAACCATACACCCTGAATTTTCCGGCGTATAATTTTGCCTAATAAAGATTTGGCAAGCTTGATTGCGTCTTGGTCAAAAAAGGAGGATGTTAGCATGAGAATATTTTACCAAAAATTACCAAAGTTTGGTAAAATTACTTTTATCATTAAGGTAGAAAAAAACATGGATACCCATCTCATCCAAAAATTACGTCAAGATACCCCAGGTTGTCAGCAAGTTTTGCATTTTAATAATGCGGGGGCGGCGGGTATGAAGCTGCAGAATTAGCCGAAAATAAAATAAATATTTCTATTTCTTTAAATAAAAACACTCACTGATGCACATTTAAAACTATTTTGAAATATTACAGCCATTGCATGCGTCCATGCAGCACGCGTAAAATTTCAATAAAATTATCTTTAATTCTATAAGGAATAAGAAAGGGTGTTTTAGCAATAATTAATTCCCGCGTTCCTGGAATTCTGCCAGGCTTGCCCATATGTGGGTGTGTTTGTAAATGTTCAACTGCTTGATGAATACGCGTAGCGATATAATTCGCGGCCCTTGGATTATCTGCGGCAATAAATTTACGTAAAGATTGTAAATCCGCAACGGCTTTAGCCAACCATTTTATTTCCATTCGGGAGCATCCTGCTCATTCTGTGTGCCCCAACTTTGTAACCAAGTACTCACTTCATCATGTGTTGCAAAAACAGCATTAGGTTGATCTGCAGCCTCAAGGCCTTCCTGAATAGCTTGAATCTGCCAAGCTTGTAAGGCAAGATAATCATTAATTGCTTGCGCAGCTAAATAAGATTTTGTACGCCCTGTTGCTTGAGATAATTGTTCTAATTGCGCACGCCTTTCTGGCGACACCCGCACGCTAATTGTAACAGCAGGAGAAGATGGTAGCATGGTAAACCTCGTATACGTTGTATACAAAGTATAGCTTTTCTATCAAGATAAAACAAGCATATTTTTAAGGCTTACAAAAAACCACGTAGCTGTCAGATCACCTCTGATAATACCCAAGTGTTCGAATATTTTTCATTCTATCGATAAAAATAATGCCATCGATATGATCAACTTCATGGAACACCAAGCGTGCATGAAAATCGGATACTTCGCGTTCAATTTTTTGTCCATGTTCATCAAAACCTATGTAAGCAATGGCTTTGGGGCGCGGGACTTCTCCACGTAATTCCCCCACACTTAAGCAACCTTCATAAGCGTTTATTTCTGTTGCATCTAAAATTTTAATTTCTGGATTACATAAGACTGTAAATGGAATTGGATCAACATTTTGATACCGCTCGGTTTGCTCAAACCCAAATACTACTACACGACGATTAATGCCAATTTGTGGTGCAGCGATTCCAACACCGCCATAATGTTCCTTTGAGTCCCATAAATCTTGCACTAAATTTAATAACCATGGACTGCCAAAATCATTGGGTTCTATCGGTAATGATTTTTCGCGCAATGATGGCGTGCCAATTCTGACGACGGGTTGTACAGGCATAATGTATTCATCCTATTTTTTCTAAAACTACAAATTGATAGTCATACGTATTCACTGCATCTTTTTGATGAGTTTCACGAGAAATCTCACGCCACTCATCTTCATTCCATTTTGGGAAAAACGTATCACCTTGTGTATTTAAATCTATGAACGTTAGATACATGCGATCTGCGATTTTAATCGCTTCTTGGTATAACTGTCCGCCGCCTATGATCATGGTTTCATCTGCGTTTCCTGCAGCTTTAATGGCATCTTTTAAACTATGTACAATCACACAATTAGGTGCAATAAAATTTTCTTGTTGTGTCACCACAATATTAGTGCGATCTGGCAATGCTTTTCCTAATGATTCAAACGTGCGTCGGCCCATAATCACTGGTTTATTTAGTGTTATTTTTTTAAAATGTTTTAAATCCGCTGGCAAATGCCAAGGCATGCGATTCTCTTTTCCTATTGAATGATCATTCGCCATTGCTGCTATTAATGAAATCATATTTATTTCCTAGACAGCAACGGGTGCTTTAATATTTGGGTAGGCCTCGTAATTTTCCAAAGCAAAATCTTCGTATTTAAAATCAAAAATAGATTTAACGTGAGGATTAATTTTCATCACTGGTAATGCTTTTGGCGTGCGTTTTAATTGTTCATCGGCTTGTTCAAAATGATTTAAATATAAATGGGCATCACCTAAAGTGTGCACAAAATCACCTACACCTAATCCTGTTACTTGTGCAACCATCATGGTCAATAAAGCATAAGAAGCAATATTAAAAGGCACACCTAAAAATATATCAGCGCTGCGTTGATACAATTGACATGATAATTTATTATCGGCCACATAAAATTGAAAGAAACAATGACACGGTGGCAATGCCATTTTTTCTATTTCTCCCACATTCCATGATGAGACAATCAAACGTCTAGAATCGGGACGCTCACGAATTTCTTTAATTACTTGTGAAATTTGATCGATCGTTCTTCCGTCTGCAGTCGGCCATGAGCGCCATTGATGACCATACACTGGACCTAATTCACCCCGTTCATCTGCCCATTCATCCCAAATTTTTACGCCATTTTCTTGTAAATATTTTACATTAGTATCACCTTGTAAAAACCAAAGTAACTCATGAAGAATGGATTTTAAATGTAATTTTTTCGTAGTGAGCATGGGAAAGCCTTGATTTAAATCAAAACGCATTTGATAACCAAATACACTACGCGTCCCAGTGCCGGTACGATCTGTTTTTTCTGTACCGTTGTCGCGCACAAATCGTAATAAATCTAAATATGTTTTCATCACATTTCCTTATTTTTTATGATAAGCAAAATAAATTAATAATATGCCCCAAATACCTAAAACCACCGACAATAATTGTCCCATGGTGATAAAGTTTAAGAATAAAAATCCTAAATGCGCATCCGGCTCGCGAAACATTTCAGAAAAAATTCGTAATATCGCATAACCTAAAGCAAAGACACCAGAAACTGCCATTGTGGGTCTTGGTTTACTGGAAAAAACCCAAACGATAATAAATAACACTACACCTTCTAAAAATGCTTGATACAATTGTGAGGGATGCCGTGCAAGCGGCCCTGCATTGGGGAAAACCATAGCCCATGGCACATCACTGACACGTCCCCATAATTCACCGTTGATAAAATTGCCCACGCGGCCTAAGCCTAAACCAAGAGGCACTAAGGGTGAAACAAAATCAGTCACTGCATAAAATGTTTTATGATATTTTTTTGCAAACAATAACATCGCAAGCAAAACGCCTAATAATCCACCATGAAACGACATGCCGCCTTGCCATATTTTTAATAATATCAGTGGATCATGAATAAAATCGCTAAAATTATAAAATAAAATATAACCAATACGTCCGCCTAAAATCACACCAAATACACCGTAAAAAATCAAATCATTGACTTGCGGAATTGTCCAGGTGGCACTTTTTTTTGCGCGCACCCGAGCTAAATACCATGCCGATAAAAATGCCAGCATATACATAATCCCATACCAATATACTTTTATGGGTCCTAATGATAATGCAACTGGATCAATCTCTGGATACAACATGATTTCACCCTAATATAAATAAACTTATACTTATGAACAATAAAATAAAGCCAAAAATTTCTTTTAATCTTTTTACGGATAACTTTTGTGCGATTGAAATACCAATGGGTGCACAAATAGTACTGGTTATAATAATCGGCAATACAGCAGGCCAATATACATAACCTGTGGAATAACGCGGTAAATCATGCACCTTTAAACCAAAAACAATATACCCTAGCGTTGCTAATAACACCACGGGTAAAATGCATACTATAGACAATGCGGAAATTTCTCGCATATTTAATGACAATAAACCTAAAAATGGAATAATTAAAACCCCGCCTCCTAAACCTAACATAGAAGTAAGAGATCCTATTACCAAACCCACAAGCCACATAATAGGCGTGGCAGGCACTGGATATGTGGTATCACTTTGCCAATTAAATATATAACGCAAAGACAATAACGCTAAAAATCCTGCAAACATATAGAGTAACCATTCTGTATTTAACTTTGTGGCAATATAAGACCCAATGATCGCGCCACATAATAATCCTGGGATCAATTGCCACGCAATGGGCCAGCGAATATTATTTTTTCGTGCGTGCACAATTCCAGCGATTAAACTGGTAAATGCTACGCTGGCAAGAGAGGACGCAAGCACTACGTGCATAAGTTCATGCGGAGGAATTAACGCTGTTATTTGAAACAAATAAATCAATCCTGGAATAATAATCACGCCACCGCCGATGCCAAAAACACCTGCAGCTAAACCTGCGATCACCCCCAAGAATAAAAATCCCAGTATTAACATATTTCAAATACCCCAATGCAACGGTATACTCAAATACAAATGACTATTCCTTGCCAAACAACAAAAGAACTACTCAGCAAAGCCTATGCTTTGAACCATATGAGTGTAGGCGAATTGGCCCGACAATGGCAGTTCTCTATGCCTAATGATACACGCAGTAGTAAAGGTTTTGTGGGCCAATTACTAGAAATTGCTTTAGGCACAGACAGTGGTAATAAACCACAACCTGATTTTGAACATTTGGGAATAGAACTTAAAACCATTCCCATTAATCCCAAAGGCCAGCCATTAGAATCTACTTTTATTTGCAGCGCACCTTTAAACCCAATATTGGGTCAAACTTTTGAAGAATCTTTGCTGTATAAAAAATTAAAAAAAATCCTCTGGATTCCCATTATTACAGCTCAAAAATCACAGCCTTTTATTGAAAGAAAAATAGGTCGTGCAATTTTATGGGAGCCAAGCACAGAAGAATACACCACTGTCAAAACTGACTGGGAAGAATTAATAGAAATGATTAGTTTGGGTCAATTGGCGAATATCACAGCAAATCACGGAACTTACCTACAGTTGCGTCCAAAAGCTGCAAACGCTCGCGTCTTATCCAAAGGCATAGGCGAACAAGGCGAGCCTATTTTAACCCTCCCACGTGGGTTTTATTTACGCGCTGATTTTACTAAAAAGATTCTAAAATGATGTATCTTTAGCTATGATTACATAAAAAGGATTATGTCATGTTATTACGAGGACTTTTGTCATCTCTTCTATTACTAAGCGCTATGGCAACTTTTGCCCATAGTAATAATACTTGCCCAGACGTAAATGAAATAAAACGAACGAGTGGTGAATATAGCTGGATTTCGTATGCGCCAGGTTGGTCTGGAGCTTATGTTTCACCATTGCAAGGTAAAGGTAATTCAACACATGTGACCAATTTTATCGAAGCCCGTTGGATCCAACTTACTAATTTAGAAAAGAGCCAAGGTTATTTTGAATGTGATTATCATGGCAATTATGATGGCGAAATCATTCGCTTTACCCAAGTAGGCACGCGCGCCAATGTAAAACCTACTGATAATCATTGGTCTTGCCAGCTCAATCCCAATTTTCCTGGTGTTCAATGCATATGTAGTATTTCAACACAACATTGTGTTTTAGAAACCATCGATAATTCTCCTGCGCCGACCCCAATATATATTGATCCCAATGGAACTGCGCCACTTGAATCGCCGCCTGATGTGAATACATTTAGAGATAAATAATGGACACCCATTATTCAAAACTAGATTTATTACTAATGGAATTTCAAAATTCCATCTTAACGCCGCGAGCAGTAAAACGCGCATCGCCTGCAGAGCATATTCCAGAGGGTTCTTTATCTGCTGAAGATAAAAAATTGTGCGCAAGCTTAATGCGTGTAAATCACACCGGTGAAATCTGCGCACAAGCTTTATATTTAGGCCAAGCCTTTGTGGCAAAAAATGAACAAACCCGTGCACATTTATTTAATGCCGCCGATGAAGAAGCCGATCATCTTGCTTGGTGCGCAAAACGACTCGATGAATTAAGCGCTCACCCCAGTATTTTGAATTTATTTTTTTTCAGCACGTCAGTGTTAACGGGCATGTTAGCTGGACTTGCTTCAGATAAAATCAGTTTGGGTTTTATTGCAGAAACCGAGCAACAAGTTGCTGAACATTTATCCGACCATCTCCAACGCTTACCCAGCGATGATAAAAAAAGCCATGCCATTATCAGCCAAATGCACATGGATGAGATTAAACATCAAAATGATGCCCTAGCCGCAGGTGGCGAAACCCTACCCGAATATATCCAAATCCTCATGCGCTTATCTGCAATCGTCATGACTAAAACTACCTATTATGTTTAATTGTAACTCACCTAAATAGGTGGAAAAGGTATATAATATCCCTCTTTTAACATTCAAAACGAGCACATTATGCCTACCTTATTACGTAATATCGCCATTATCGCCCACGTGGATCACGGCAAAACCACTCTAGTTGACCAATTATTGCAACAATCCGGCACCTTAGATGCAAGAGCCGATAAAGTTGAGCGGGTCATGGATTCTAATGCGCTGGAAAAAGAACGGGGTATTACCATTTTAGCTAAAAACACTGCTATTGAATGGGGTGGTTATCACATTAATATTGTAGATACCCCAGGACACGCAGACTTTGGTGGCGAAGTAGAACGTATTTTGACTATGGTAGATTCTGTATTATTACTGGTTGATGCCGTAGAAGGTCCTATGCCACAAACCCGGTTTGTGACTCAAAAAGCATTTGCCCATGGTCTTCGTCCTATTGTTGTGATTAATAAAATTGACAGACCTGGTGCTCGTCCTGATTGGGTTGTTGATCAAGTCTTTGATTTATTTGATCGTTTAGGTGCAAATGATGCCCAGCTCGATTTTCCGATTCTTTATGCATCTGCCTTGCAAGGTTTTGCGATTACTCATCTTACTGATGAGCATAAAAATATGGATCCTTTATTTCAAGCCGTTGTTGATTTTGTGCCGCCACCGAATGCAGATGAAGATGGCCCATTACAAATGCAGATCTCTTCTTTAGATTATTCTAGTTATGTAGGCGCTATTGGTATTGGTCGAATTAAACGCGGCAAAATGACCAGCAACATGCCGGTCAGCATTATCGATCGTGAAGGTGAAGTTCGCCGTGGTCGCATTTTACAAATTTTAGGTTATCACGGTTTAGAACGCATAGAAATTCCTGAAGCGCTAGCCGGGAATATTGTTGCCATTACGGGTATCGAAAATATTCATATTTCAGATACCGTCTGTGCGCCTGAACAGGTTGAAGCATTACCACCCTTAACTGTCGAAGAACCGACAGTGACCATGACTTTCCAAGTTAATGATTCACCCTTTGCCGGCAAAGAAGGTAAATATGTCACTAGCCGTAAAATTAAAGAACGTTTAGAAAAAGAATTGATTCATAACGTCGCTTTGCGTGTTGAAGATATGCCAGATCCTAATAAATTCCGTGTGTGTGGCCGTGGTGAGTTACATTTATCAATTTTAATTGAAACCATGCGTCGTGAAGGGTATGAGCTTGCAGTATGTAAACCTGAAGTCATCACCCGCGAGGAAAATGGTGAAACACTTGAGCCCTATGAAAACGTGACTTTAGATATTGAAGAAACACATCAAGGCACCATTATGGAAATTTTGGGCGAACGTGGTGGCGATCTGAAAGACATGATCAGTGATGGCAAAGGCCGAGTGCGTTTAGATTATATGGCACCTGCTCGTGCATTAATTGGTTTTCACACTGAATTTTTGACCCTTACTTCTGGCAGTGGCTTGATGTATCATATTTTTGATCATTATGGGCCGATTTCTAAATCTAAAATCAATACCAGGAACAGTGGCGTATTAATTTCTAATCAAGCAGGTAAGGTTACCGGTTTTGCTTTATTTAATCTCCAAGAACGTGGTCGTTTATTAGTTGAACCCCAAACCGCGGTCTATGAAGGCATGATAGTCGGCATCCATTCTAGAGATAATGATCTAGTCGTCAATGCCATCAAAGAAAAACAACTCACTAATATGCGCGCCTCAGGCACAGATGAAAATATTGTCCTCACGCCACCCATTCGTTTTAGCCTAGAACAAGCTTTAAGCTTCATTGAATCCGACGAATTAGTAGAAATAACCCCTCTACATATTCGCATCCGCAAGAAGTTCCTCAAAGAAACCGACCGTAAACGTTCTTAATTCCTAAAAATGCGCCCCGTAATCATTGCGGGGCACATTTATTGCAATACTTCCATCAGTTACTATTCTTATAAAAAGTGCTAGGACTTCCTTTACGAGATTTAAAAGATGCCAGGATTAAATGACAATCAAAAAATAGCCATTGAAAACTGGCTTAATCAATATCTTTATAATAATAAAATTAAAACAACATACACCATCAACGAAGAAAATAACTACATCACTATTACATTATCCAATGTTGCGATTGATCTAGCGAGATTAAAATCAAATTATGAAACATGGCGCAAGCAAAGAAAAGCACAGATTAATAACGACTACGAATCTAAAGAGATTAAAAATAAAATTATAAAATCTCTTCCCGAAAATATTTTATTTAAAATAGCCAATCCAAATATTAAACCAAATAAATTACCAAATCCGCAAGTACAGTCTAAAAAACAAATTATTGAATCTATAGTAAAAGCACTAAGCGAAGTTAATCCCGGTATATCTATTAAAGAAAGATCAGACGTAGAAATTACTGTGAGTGACGATTATAAATCTGCGCAAATAATAGTTTCAACAGCGCTAAATACCTTGGGCTTAAAAGCAATACTGACAAGATCTAATCCAGATCTAAATATTTCCATCACCAGAAAAGATAATTTTAATAAATATGATAATAATAAAACATTAGAGCCTTCAAAACAACAAACTAAACAACCTATAGTCTACGACGAAGTTTACAGGATGAAATCTACAATAAACTTGGCCCTGATTTTTGCAAAAATGCGCTTGGTGGATGAATGTTGGTGGAACTCTAATCTATTAATGAAAAAAATAGATGTTTTAGATAAAATGATAGAAACTCTTGCTCTTGCACAAACTAAAGATGATATTAATAGCATCATGTTCGATGTCAATGAAGACCAAGATTTTAAACCCACCTCTTCAACCTTGATACGTAATTATGACGCTAAAATTCTAAACAAACATCGTTATGGATGCTTGATCAATACTACAACTCAGAAGAACCTGGTAGAGAGTTTTAAACAATTCAAACCATAATCCAGATAATTCCCCACAACACTAACCACGCATAAATACCAGCAATAATATCATCCAGCATAATGCCAGCGCCGCCAGGCACGTGTTGATCTAAATAACGAATGGGAAATGGTTTCCAAATGTCAAAAATTCTAAATAAAATAAACCCTAAAATAATCCATAGCCAGCCTTTAGGCGCTGCGATCATGGTGACTAAGTAACCTGCAATTTCATCGATAACAATACCAGAATGATCGGGTACACCTAGATCTTTTTCTGTGACATGTGAAACCCAGGTGCCGAAAATAATGATGGCTAAAGTGATTAACAAATAAGGGATTAAATTTAAATCTTGCATGACATAATAAAGCGGGATAGCCATTAACGTTCCAAACGTTCCTGGCGCAAATGGAATGGCGCCAGCACCAAAGCCAAAGGCTATGAAATGAATTGGATTAGTAAATACACTACGCGGCGCGTGTGGTTTTGACATGAAAAACTCCTTTTTATGCGATAAACGCTGCAAAATCTTTATGGTATTTAACCGGTGTAAATTCAATCACTTCATATTTAGCGATCTGGTAAATTGAAAAAGGATCATGTTTCAATACCTCATCTAACTGCGCGCGATCGGTTAATTGTGAAATCAGAACCCCACCCGTTCTGGGATTTCTGGGTCCTGAGACCACCAAATAATCTTTTTGGTAACATTGTTCCAGATATTCCCGATGCGCCACCAAATATTCATCAACGACTTCGATGGGTTGTTTGTAAGTAAGTAGTATTAAGAACATCGCTCGCTCCTATTATTTCATTGACTCTGCCATGCGTGCATAGTAGCCTATATTCACATGAAAACCATCCCTATTATCACCATTAAACCCGGATTTTCCAAGCCTTTTTGGGCGGGGAATCCTTTGGTTTATCCTAAAGCCATTGAGAATGAAGGGAAACTTAATCTGGGTGATTGGGTCTGTGTAAACGACGCCAAACATGTGCCTATTGCTTATGGATTTTATAATCCGCATTCAATGTACCGCGTGAGACTGATTGCTTGGGCCAATGAGGGAAAGCAGTTTTCAGATCTTAAAACAGCAGTAGCACGACGTATTCAAGATGCGATTGCTTTACGTCAAATGTTAAATTTACCCAATGAATTAACCAACGCTTATCGTTTGATCAATAGTGAGGGCGATAAATTATCGGGTTTAACAGTGGATGTACTGGGTGATTATTTAGTTGCACAAGTCACCGCAAGTTATGTGATGCAGCAAAAAGATTTAATAGAAGAATTATTAAGCACGCAATTTTTGAATAAAAAAATCATTTGGCGAGCGCATGAAAAATCATTGCAACAAGATGGCTGGATGGGCGATAAATTTTCATCTGAATCTATCAGTGAAAATATTACTATTAAAGAAAATGGGATTTTATATCAAATTGATCCACAAGAAGGTCAAAAAACTGGGTTTTATTGCGACCAACGCGAAACACGTTTACTAGTACGTAGCATTGCGAAAAATAAAAAAGTTTTAGATGCCTGTTGCTTTAATGGTGGATTTGCGCTTAATGCAGCATTAGGTGGGGCCAGTGTAGTAACCGGTGTGGATACTTCAAATATAGCGATAACGCTTGCGCAAGAAAATGCAAGAACAAATAATTATAAAATTAATTTTATCGAACAAGAAGCATTAAAAACTTTAACTGAAACAAAACCCATGGATTTAATTATTTTAGATCCGCCCAAATTAGCGCCGTCTCACAAACATTTAAATAATGCTAAACGCAAATATTTACAACTCAATAAAGCTGCACTCATGGCACTTGCGCCCGGCGGTTATCTACTCACCTGCAGTTGCTCACAAGCAATGAGCTTACAAGATTTTACCCAAATTCTCTTAGATGCAGGTCTTGCCTGCAATAAAAATATTCAAATCATCAAAACAGGTTTTGCAGGCCCTGATCACCCTCAAGCTTTGGCTTTTAGCCATGGATCTTATTTGAAATGGCTGTTAGTGCGGGTTTAAATAAATTGACTATATGACGTCCATCTGGCAAACATAAATCGGGCGTTAGATCATGCAAGGGCTGTAGAAAAAATATCCGATCAAATACGCCAGGATGTGGCAGGGTTAACTCAAAGTCTTGAAAAACTAAATTTTCATACAATAATAAATCTAAATCAATGATGCGTGGACCCCAGCGTTTGATGCGTATGCGGCCCATTTTTTCTTCTATTGCTTGCAGTGCATGTAGTAAAGATTTAACGTCAAGTGTGGTTTTTATTTCAACTACTGCATTTACAAAATCATCTTGATCTTGCGGGCCCATCGGTGGGTTTTCATAAAATGGCGACGTGTTGATTAAAATTGTCTGCGCAATTTTTTTGATATGTTCTATCGCAGTTTTAATTTGCAAAGCGGGAACTGCTAAATTACTCCCCAGTGCTATGTACGCTGTCTTTTTTTCCAAGAGGTTTTTTCCTGCTTTTGTAGCGTTTTTTAGGTTTCGGGGCAAGAGGCAATTGTTCTAATAATAATTGTTGCTCTGCATGCTCAGAAGCTTGAAAATGTGTCCACCAAGCTGCGGCTTCTAGTAATGTAGGATCGCTTGCTGCACGCAGCACTAAAAAATCATATCCAGCACGAAAACGTTTGTGCAAACTTACAAATACGGCTTGATGCCTTACCAGTTGACTAAAACGCCATTGCAATGTCCAGATGTCACGAATAATTTCTGTGAGTCGTTTGGGAATGGCCATGGGCAATTCATTACTGTTTAATACTTTCGTTAAGGATTTTTGCGTAGCCAAGGCAGCATTGATGCGTGCACCTTTAAAGGATTCTAATGTTTCATTAAATTTTGGCCATAAAAATGCAGCAAGCAAAAATGCAGGATTAACACTTTGATCATTATCAACGCGCTCATCGGTTTTAATCAGCGCTTGTTCAATAAATATTTGCACGTTTGATACTGTTTTTTCAGAATAAATTGGCAGCAAATATTGAAGTAAACCATATTTCTCTAATAGAAAATAAGTATTTCTAGCATGA
>JABDAR010000013.1:28194-31385 GCA_013289085.1 Gammaproteobacteria bacterium
CCATAAAAGAATAATTTTAAAAATTCATCAAATAAACGAGCAGGCGCTACGTGCACCAATAATTTCGCGGATTTTTCTATAGGTTTTTCTGTGTCTTCATGCAAAGTAAAATTTAATTTTGCTGCAAAACGAACTGCGCGTAATAAACGTACGGGATCTTCTTGATAGCGCACAGATGGCTTGCCAATTAAACGAATGACTTTATCTTGTAAATCTTGCATACCATTTAAAAAATCAGTCACAGAAAAGTCAGCAATATTATAATAAAATGCATTGATGGTAAAATCACGTCGCACTGCATCTTCGCCAATAGTGCCATAGACATTATCGCGCAACAGCATGCCTAATTTTGAATGCGAGCGTTCATCATCCCCGCGAGCAGAACCTGCGCGAAAAGTCGTGACTTCAATAATATCGTGTCCAAAGCGCACATGGGCAATGCGAAATCTGCGGCCGATTAACAAACAATTGCGAAATAATTTTTTAACTTCTTCTGGTTTAGCATCGGTGGCCACGTCAAAGTCTTTCGGTGTTTTGCCCAGCAATAAATCACGTACACCGCCACCTACTAAATATGCGGCAAAACCTGCATCATGTAAACGATATAAAACTTTCACAGCATGAGGATTAATGTGTTTGCGTGATATACAATGGTCAGTACGTGGAATTATTACGGCTTGTTCAGAGTAATCGGGTTTATTTTTAAATAAAATATTAAATAGTTTTTGAATCATTAACTTTCAGCAAATTGCTTCTCTTTGACTTCAGCTATCGTTTTGCAATCAATGCATAACTTTGCTGTCGGTCTTGCTTCTAAACGCTTCAGACCAATTTCTTCATCACACATTTCACAATAACCATAGGCTTTTTGATTAATGCGCTCTATCGCTGCTTCAATATTATGAATCAGTTTACCTTCGCGATTACGGGTTTTTAATTCTAAATTAAATTCTTCTTCACGCGAGGCTTGATCATTTGGATCGGGTAAATGTCCAGGTTCTTCTTGCAAATGTGCCACGGTATTATCGACTTCTTCCATAAGCTCTTTGCGCATTTGTTCTAAAATAGAACGAAAATGAGCCAATTGTTCATCGTTCATATAGTCTTCGCCCTTTTTTAATTTATAAGGCTTGAAGTCAATATTTTTAGTTGTTCCTGGCATAATGTTCTCCTAAAGCGATTTAAACGCCCGCTCGCAGGCTTGTAATGTATGAGCAATGTCTTTTTCTTGGTGTTGGCTTGAAACAAATCCTGCTTCAAAACACGAGGGCGCCAAATAAACACCTTCATTTAACATGGCATGAAAAAATAACTTAAATTGCCCGTCATTGCAAGCTATTGCTTGTTCATAACTGCTAATATTTTGTTGCTCGGTAAAAAACCAGCCAAACATACCACCTACAGCATGTGTGCTAACAGCAATATTAGCAGCGTTAGCGAGGCTTGCAAAGCCTTGACATAATTCTTGAGTGACTTTGCCTAATTTTTCATAAAAACCAGGTGCTTGTACTTTGCGTAAGGTTGCAAGACCTGCTGAAACAGTAATAGGATTACCCGATAAAGTACCCGCTTGATAAACAGGGCCTTCTGGTGATAATTGTTGCATAATAGCTTTTTTGCCACCAAAAGCACCTACTGGTAAGCCACCACCTATCACTTTTCCTAAAATTGTCATATCGGGCATAATATTATATAAAGTCTGCGCGCCGCCCAAATGAACTCGGAACCCGGTCATCACTTCATCAAAAATCAACACACTGCCATATTGATCACACAGTGTGCGTAATCCTTGTAAAAACCCGGGAAGCGGCGGAATACAGTTCATATTGCCTGCAACAGGTTCCACAATAATGGCGGCAATTTGTTCGCCATATTGTTTAAATAAAGCTTCGACACTGTCTAAATCATTAAAATAAGCGGTCAAGGTATTTTCGACTGTACCTTGAGGTACACCGGGGGAACTCGGCGTGCCAAATGTTAATGCACCGGATCCTGCTTTTACTAATAAAGAATCATCATGGCCATGATAACAACCGGAAAATTTAATAATTTTATCACGACCCGTATAGCCTCGCGCTAAACGAATTGCTGACATACCCGCCTCGGTACCTGAGCTCACTAAGCGCACTTGTTCTAATGACGGTACAAGTTCACACAATAATTCACAAAGCTGCGTTTCAAGCGCCGTAGGAGCACCAAAACTTAAGCCAAGACTTGCAGCATTTTGCACAGCCTTTACCACATCAGGATCACAATGACCTAAAATCATCGGTCCCCAAGAACCAATATAATCAATATAACGATTACCATCTTCATCAAATAAATGCGCACCCTTAGCACTTTTAAAAAAAATCGGTGTGCCGCCCACAGCTTTAAAAGCCCGGACCGGCGAATTAACCCCGCCCGGAATATACTTTTTCGCTTCATTAAATAAAGCTTCTGAATGTGAGGTATTCCTCATACAAACTCCTATGAAAATGTTCTCCACCCTAGCATATTTTGCACAAGTGAGTCCAGTTTAGTAATATAGGAATATGATAAAAACCTTGCCCAATTGTTGGTGGATTACACCTGATATCACCTCCGCCCAAGAGAGCGGTCATTTACTTAAGCTATTAAACCAAAGGGTTACAGAAGGCCTTCGCCACATTCAATTCCGACAAACAAAATTAAATGCCCTAGATTTTGAAAAAGTTTTTCAAGTTGTGTTCGATTATTGCCAAACACACAGTCTCACGTTAATTGTGAATACGGAAGCTTCGTTTGCTAAACCATTACAAGCGCACGGCTGTTATTTAAATTCCGATATTTTAATGAAGTGCCATGAACGCCCTTTATCAAAAGATTATTGGGTCGGCGCTTATTGTCATAATCTTGAAGAATTATTACACGCAGAAAAAATCGATTTGGATTTTGTATCTTTATCGCCCGTGCAAAAAACTTTATCTCATCCCGAACAAAGCCCTATGGGCTGGGAAACTTTTCAAACACTCATTTCAAAAACCCATTTGCCCGTTTACGCTTTGGGCGGATTATCATTAAATGATATTCCAAAAGCAATTGCTTGCGGCGGGCAAGGGATTATGGGAATACGACTACAAACTTAAGTTAAGTTGTGGATACCCTGTAGAAGGCCCTGGATTTCCATTTGTACTTTTTGTATATGCACTCAATGTAGAAGGTTGATTTTC
>JABDAR010000014.1 GCA_013289085.1 Gammaproteobacteria bacterium
TTGCGCGCCTAAATTTTCGATTTGTTTTTTAATGATCGTTTTTCGGGTATTAAAATTAGCGATGACAAAACCTTGTTCTTTTAGAATATTTTCATAATTTTCAGGCTTATCAATATTAATAGCCGTATTATTTAAAAAACGATGACCGTAGGTATTGCGACCAATGGTTTGGTCAAATATTTTGCCTTCTAGAACTTTATCCCCTAATAATACTAATGCCCAATGAACTGGACGAACGAATTTGAAAGTATTGCTTCCCCAAGACATGGGCTTTTTAATGGGTAAACTTGTGATCGCTTGTTCGATTAACTCTAATAGAATTGAACTTGTCGCACGTGCATGTTGCGCTTCTTTATAAATATAATATTCGCCTTTATCGTTTTTGATTTTTTCAAGATCATTGACGCTAACTTTGAATTTATCCGCAAAACCTTGTACGGCTGCACTTGCAGCATTGACGGGCGGGCCGCGATGTTCTACGGTTTTACCTGGGATTTGCTCGGTAATGTGCGGAATAAGTAATGCGATACGACGCGGCGTTGCAAAGATTTTAGGTGCTTGATGAGCAATATTTGTTTTTTCAAATAAAGCTAATATATTTACTGCAAATGCTTCGCTCAGTATTGATACAGCTTGCGTCGGTAATTCTTCAGTACCGATTTCAATTAATAAATCACTCATGAGACTTCCTGTTCTGCATACGCCTTTGCAATCGCGCAAGCTAATTTACGCACACGTAAAATATAACGCTGACGTTCACTCACGGAAATTGCGCGGCGCGCATCGAGTAAATTAAATGTGTGAGAAGCTTTTAATACTTGTTCATATGCAGGCAATAATAAATTTTCATTTAATAAACTATCTGCGCTTTTTTCATATTGTTCAAATTGCGTGAATAATAAACTGGTATCAGCTTTTTCAAAATTATAAGTCGATTGTTGTTTTTCATTTTCTAAAAATATATCACCATAAGTCACAGGACCATTTGGTGTTTGTGCCCATACAACATCGAACATACTGTCTTTGTTCTGCAGATACATGGCCAAGCGTTCTAAACCATAAGTTAATTCGCCAGTAATGGGATGACAAGGCACACCCCCGACTTGTTGAAAATAAGTAAATTGCGACACTTCCATGCCATTTTGCCATACTTCCCAACCAAGTCCCCAAGCACCTAAAGAAGGCGATTCCCAATTATCTTCGACAAAGCGAATATCTTGAGTTTTAACATCTATCCCTAAGGCGATGAGCGAATTTAAATATAATTCTTGGATATTTAAGGGAGAAGGTTTTAAGATCACCTGAAATTGATAATAATGCTGGGTACGATTAGGATTTTCCCCATAACGACCATCGGTAGGGCGCCGACAACCTTGGACATAAGCACAAGACCAAGGTTTAGGCCCTATAGCTTTTAAAAAAGACGCCGGATGAAAAGTCCCCGCCCCCATTTCCAAATCCAAAGGCTGTAAAATCACACAACCTTGCTCGGCCCAAAATTGTTGCAAGGCAAAGATTAAATCTTGAAATGTTTGTGGTGATTGATTGCGCATGCAATATCATGGCACAAAAACCCAGTAATACGCAATAAAATTAGGGCTTACACAAAGAAGCAATAGTTTTGCTACTCCTTTTGTGAAGAACTTTTACAAATAGTTTTACTTTTTGAGTAGTCTGTTCTCCATTAGTCAATCCTATTGCGATCGATACCCGCATTTAGTTTTGTAATGGCTTTAAATACGATATAATGGCCCCATGAATATTTATATCAATGGCGAAATCCAAGCCTTAACTTCAAACCTATCTATACAAGACTTAGTTAATAAGCTTGATCTTGGCAATAAGCGTTATGCCCTAGAACTCAATCAAGCCATCTTGCCGCGCAGTTTATATAACGAAACCACATTAAATGATGGCGATAGAATTGAAATCATCCATGCAGTAGGAGGCGGATAAATGAGTGACCCATTAATTATTGCCAATCGACAATTTGACTCTCGTCTCATGGTCGGCACGGGTAAATATAAAGATTTACAAGAAACCCAGGAAGCCATCAAAGCCTCCGGCGCAGAAATTGTGACCTTTGCTTTACGGCGAATAAATATTGGTCAAGAAAAAGACCAGCCAAATTTATTGGATTTTATTTCACCTAAAGACTATACGATGTTACCCAATACCGCCGGTTGTTATAACGCAATCGATGCCGTGCGAACATGTCAGATCGCGCGCGAATTATTAGACGGTCATGATTTTATAAAATTAGAAATATTGGGTGATACCAAAACTTTATTTCCAAATGTGATTGAAACACTCAAAGCGGCAGAATTATTAGTCAAAGATAATTTTAAAGTATTAGTGTATACAACTGATGATCCCATTTTAGCAAAACAATTAGAAGAAATTGGCTGTGTCGCCATTATGCCATTAGCAGCACCGATTGGTTCAGGATTAGGCATTCAAAATCGTTATCATATTCGTTTTATTATTGAAAACGCAAAAGTGCCGGTAATTGTTGATGCCGGTGTAGGCACTGCATCTGATGCAGCCATTGCCATGGAATTAGGTTGTGATGGTGTATTGATGAATACTGCCATTGCAGAAGCAAAAAATCCTGTATTAATGGCACGTGCAATGCAATATGCGCTGCTCGCTGGACGTGATGCATATTTAGCAGGACGCATGCCGAAACGTCCTTATGCAAGTGCATCGAGTACAACTGAAGGTTATTTTTTCTAATGCGGACTATTAAAAGTTTTGTGCGACGTAATGGACGCATGACTTGTGCACAACAATTAGCATTTAAAAATTTATGGCCTATGTATGGAATAGATATTAATGACGGGACATTAGATTTTCAAACAATTTTTGGCCGCAATGCACCTACTGTTTTAGAAATTGGTTTTGGTAATGGCGAAGCGCTAGTGACTATCGCACTCGATAAACCTGAAGTGAATTTTATCGGCGTCGATGTCTATGAATCTGGCACCGGTGCTTTATTTAATATTTTACAAGAAAAAAACATTATGAATGTTCGGGTGATTCACAAAGATGTGATGATGTTATTATCCGGCATTATTCCCCCACACAGTTTATTACATGTTTATATTTATTTTCCAGATCCCTGGCCTAAGAAAAAACATCGCAAACGTCGTTTATTACAAACTGATTTTTTAGATTTAATCAAACGGGTATTAGTGCCTAATGGTTATCTTCACTTTGCAACTGACTGGCAAGATTATGCGCGTCATGCACAAGCCGTATTATCTCAACATCCCGATTTTAAAGTGGTCTTGGATAATACTCAGATACCTAATTATTGCCCGCGTCCTACCACCAAGTTCTACCGCAAAGCCCTGCAGTTAGGTCATGTGATTACAGATTTAAACTATCAAGTCGTATAATGTTTAAGTAGACCTTTATAATAATAAAAAGCAGGTGCATCATGTTAAAACATAGAAAACTATTTTTCGCCCTTATGTTTATCATCCTCACGCTCCCTTTTGCTGCGGCCACGCATCAAGCAACTACCGTACTGACAGAGATTGAAAGCCGTTAATTCTTCACATATGATAAGATTATCATTTTAACCCAAGGATAATCCGTGAACTCACCACCCAATATAACCATTATCGGTGCTGGACATATGGCAACTTATTTATTAAGTGGCCAGGCGCGTGGTGGCATTCATTTGACGAATATTTGCATTACTGATAAAGATCCAGAAAAACTGGCAGATTTAGCCAAACTTTATGATGTGCAAACCAGTCTCGATAATAACGATGCTATTAAACGGGCAGACATCGTTATACTCGCTATAAAACCACAAAGTTTAAAAGATTTTGCACAGCAACATCGCGCAGCATTTTCACATGCGCCTACTGTCATTTCAATACTTGCAGGCATTCCTATTGCGCAAATCGCTGCATTATTAGGTCCTCTGCCTATTATTCGCGCCATGCCTAATATTTTAGTGTCATTATCACAAGGCAATACGATTTTATTTGCAGATAAACAGTATGAATTAGTTGAACAATTCTTTGCGCCCTTAGGTATAGTGCAATGGGTAAATGAAGAGCAACAACTAGATGCCTATACTGTATTAACGGGTTGCGGTCCAGGTTATCTGTTTTATATGATGCAATGTGTCATTGATGCTGCAGTGGAACTAGGTATTTCAAGCAGTGATGCGAAAGCAGCCGTATTACAATTATTTTCTGGCGCCGCGCACATGGCTTCTCTAAGTTCAGCATCATTAATAGAACTACAACAACAAGTCGCTTCAAAAAAAGGAGTGACTGAAAAATTATTAGATACGCTCAAAGAGCATCATATGGACACTATTTTTAAACAAGCTTTTTCGAAAGCCTATGCACGTGGACAGCAATTAAAAGATCATAAGGAATAATCATGGCGCAACTCATTCAAGCAGGCATGTTTTTAATTGACACAGTGTTTACCTTTTTTATTTTAAGCGTTTTGCTGCGTATTTTACTGGAAGCCATTCGTGCTGATTTTTATAACCCCATCAGTCAAATGGTATTGAAAGCCACAAATTTTATGTTATTACCGGTGCGACGTATTGTGCCACCTTATTACGGCATCGATTGGGCAAGTGGCATATTAGTCTTGATATTGGCTTTCTTTAAAGAAGGCGCTTTGATTTTATTATCAACAGGCACCTGGGGTAGTCCTTTCGGGTTATTATTATTGGGTCTTGCCGATGTACTTGATCTGCTGTTTTATATTTATTTATTTGCATTGATTGCAGTTGCTGTCAGTAACTGGCTGAATCCTGCGAATGTAAATCCGCTCATTCAAATTGCTTCGCAAATTACCGCGCCACTACTGAAACGCTTTCGTAATTTTTTACCTGCTTTCGGAGGATTTGATTTATCGTTTTTTTTACTCACCATTCTACTTATTTTATTTAATATTTTAATTATTCAAACAATCGCCCATCTTGGCGTGATACTCTTAATTTCCACCTAAGAATAAACTTTTATAATAAAAGCTATTTCATTACCCGGAAAAATCGGTATAATATTGTTGTTTTTCTATATTTTACAATGACTTACGGTCATATTAATCGATACATATCTGGTATTAATAGGTGTTATGAGTAGATTTGTTAAAGTGGGCCAAGCCGCTCGAATTCTTGGTGTGTCTGTACAAACCCTGCGTCGCTGGGAAGAACGTGGTCAATTACTGCCGGAACGTCGCAGTGATGGTGGCACACGCTACTACGATTTGGAAAAATTGCTCAACCTTAAAGATATAGAAACAGATCTTACAATTGCTTATGCACGTGCATCAGCACCCGAAGACAGTGATGTATTTAAACAACAAGTCCAAGAACTTGAATCCTATTGCCAGCAAAAAGGCTGGCACTATGAAATTATTCGTGATAAAGGTTCAGGTATTGATCACAATAAAATAGGCCTGCGTAAATTACTCAATTTAATTATCGATAAAAAGGTAAAACGTCTAGTCATCACGCACAAAGATCGCTTATTACGCATTGGTGCAGAACTCGTATTTGCTTTATGTGCAGCCCGAAAAACTGAAGTGGTGATTTTGAATAATCAAGGACAACCCGAATTATATGAAGAAGAATTATTAGAAGATGTCATGGAGCTCGTTGCGATTTTCTATGCACGACTTTATCAAACTTCTGATGAGACTCATCAAAAGTTACTGAAGCTTGTTCGCTCATTTGCCAGTTAATTCGGCATCACGTTATGTGTGGTGCGTCTGAGTAAGTAATAGCTTAACAAGCCAGATATTAATGATCCCACTAAAATACCCATTTTACTTGCATCAAAATAGCTAATATTTACATCTTGGAATGCTAAAGATGCAATAAATAAACTCATGGTAAAACCAAGTCCACATAAAGTAGCACCGGCATACAACATGGTCCAATTGGTACCTCGTAACATTTGCGCAAAGCCTAGCTTAATTGCAACGGCCACAAACATAAACACACCGATTTGCTTGCCTAAAATTAAGCCCAAACCAACGCCCATTGTAATCGGATTTAATAAATCAGCCCAAGTATTACCTGCAAATGACAGACCCGCATTAGAAAATGCAAATACGGGCACTACAAAATAAGCAATCCAAGGTTGTAAATTATGCTCTAAGCGTAACATGGGGGACGCGGTTGAATCTTCCTTGCCACGATGCGGAATCATCAAGCCTAAAGCTACACCTGCAAGCGTTGCATGCACACCAGATTTTAAAACAAAGAACCACATGAGTATGCCCAGTAATATATAGGGCGTTAATACCCGCACTTTCATACGGTTTAAAATAAATAAACCCAATAAACATAAAAACGCTAAACCCAAAGAACTTAAAGATAATTGAGCCGTATAAAAAATCGCAATCACAATAATCGCGCCGATATCATCAAATATCGCTAAGGCTAATAAAAATGCCCGCAAAGCGCGAGGAACGCGTGGACCTAATAACGCAAGCACACCTAATACGAAAGCAATATCTGTGGCCACAGGAATCGCCCAACCTTGCATATGGATACCATCATGATAATTAAATAATGTATAAATCAGCGCAGGAACAATCATGCCGCCAATAGCGCCAATCGCAGGCAATGCGACTTGTGAAAGCTTAGACAAATCACCTTCTAAAAATTCACGTTTGACTTCAAGACCAATCAATAAGAAAAACAGCGCCATCAAGCCATCATTGATCCATAAGGTCAGCGGTTTAATTAAGCTGGTTTCACCAAAACTGATGCTAAAGGGCATATTCAAAATATTGACATAGGTTTCTAACATTGAAGAATTCGCAAAAATTAAAGCCAAAATCGCAGTGCCAAATAATAAACCACCACCAATTAATTCGCGTTTTCTATTGTTATCCATGAAGCACTCCGTCAGTCTGGGGAAATGAAAATTGTAGCATAAGCCTGAATATTACCACAGCCTTGTCACCCCGCAAAAATTACGCCATCAAAGCCTTTAGAACACCAATTTTGCGGGGTGACATTCAAGCAAGCCAATCTCTAGCCGGCAAATAATCCCGATATAAAGCAGCTTCCTCGGAATCTATTTCCGGTTGCCATTGATACTGCCAATGAACAACGGGCGGCAAAGACATTAATATAGATTCAGTTCGACCACCGCTTTGTAAACCAAACAAAGTCCCACGATCATAAATAAGATTAAACTCAACATAGCGTCCGCGGCGATAACATTGAAAGTTACGCTCTCGTTCTCCAAAGGTTCTCTCTTTGTTCTTATTTAAGATCGGTAAATAAGCAGGTAAAAAGCCATTACCTACAGCTTTCATAAACGAAAAACAGCGATCAAATTCCCATTCATTTAAATCATCAAAAAATAACCCGCCTATGCCCCGAGCTTCCTGGCGATGTTTCAGATAAAAATACTCATCACACCATTTTTTATAACGCGAGTAAACAATTTCTCCATAAGGTTCGCATATAGTTCTCGCTGTTTGATGCCAATGTACGCAATCTTCAACATTAGGATAATAAGGCGTTAAATCAAAACCACCACCAAACCACCAAATCGGCGCCTGCCCAGACTTTTCGGCCATAATAAATCTGACATTCATATGCGTAGTCGGCACATAGGGATTATGAGGATGTAAAACAACAGACACACCTAAGGCTTGAAAACTGCACCCTACTAATTCAGGGCGCTGTACAGTAGCCGCTTTGGGCAATTCACTGCCATAAACATGGGAAAAATTAACTCCACCTTGTTCAATAATATTGCCCTGAATCACTCTTGTGCGGCCACCGCCACCTTGTTCGCGAGTCCAATCATCTTGCAAAAACGTTTTCCCATCGATAGCTTCAATAGCCTGACAAATTGTATCTTGCAAATTGAGTAAATAGGTTTTTACGGTGTTAATAGACATAGTTGGCATTATACCACTTGCTTTTAATACTGGCATTGTGTACATTTAATATGTACAGAATAAAAGGGGGGCCTTATGCAGGAAGTGAATGTAACCGAATTCCGGAATCATTTGCCTAAATATTTATCCAGCGTATTCCAAGGCACGGGAATATTAGTGACATCTCATGGTAAAATCATTGCCCGAATTATGCCGCCTATTGACACTCATGCAGAAGCTGTTAAAAAGCTAAAAGAATTGCGCGAATCGTGTCAAGTAGGCGATGTGATGTCACCTATAGATGAACAATGGGATGCCGATAAATGATACTGCTAGATACCTGTGTCCTTATTTTTGATGCATTAACACCTGAAAAATTAAGTGCTCCTGCAAAAAAAGCCATTACCCAGGCTTATAAAAAAAAACAACTCTGTTGTAGCGCAATCAGTTTATGGGAAATTGCCATGTTGATACAAAAAAAACGACTTGATCCTGGTATTGATTGCGAAACTTTTTTACAAATCCTATTTGATGCGCGCAATATTCAAGTGCTAGATATTAATATCCCTATCGCAGTTTTATCTACACATCATAATGATTTTAAACATTTCGACCCCGCCGATCGCTTAATAGTAGCCACTGCACTACATCATCGTGCTAGTTTGGTTACCCCAGATAGTAAAATATCAGACATTACTGGTTTGCTTACAATTTGGTAATGTAATTCTGCCCCCATAAAATTTCAAGTTTGTAAATTAGCTTGTTTTATGATATGGTCACCATTTAAATCATACAGGGAGCGCGTGCATGACGCCTAAAGAATTACTTAAAAATCAAACGCTTATAAATGGTGAACTTATTGATGGTATGAATTTCATCCAACACTGGAATGCGGCATCAAAACCCTGGATTAACGTATTCTCTTCTGAATCAGAACTAGCCATTGATTCAATCCAACAATTGCTAGACCATGAGGATTTTAAAAGCCTCACAGATGAGCAAAAGGGTAAAATCTTAAGCCTTCCCAATGACCAGGGAAATACGCCTTTACAAGAACTAGCGCTAAGTACCTCCACTGATCCGTATACCTACAATAAGGGGTTTATTTATAAAGGTCTAATATTTGATGGGAATAAAGTCAGTAAAATCGATATATTGATTTTCACATTGCTTGCTTATCCTATATCAATAGAGCATGAAAAAAATCCTATTTGGATCCAATCTTGGATTAAAAATAGAATGAAGGTAGACGATTCTTCCCTTGACCCATATCAATATCCGCTCAATAAAATGATATGTGAAAAAATTCCACAAACCATGCTGGAGGAATTTCATCAAAAGAAATTACACGAAGAATTACTGCATTTCGTCACTCGGGAAAATATACCGAATTTATTTGAATTATACACGAGCTGGACAGGGGTCAAAAAAATTCCTGCCAACTTTGAACAATGTAGTATTTATACAGAAAATAACAAAAAAGTAGTATATGTAGGTCCTTTTTTCTATGGATTTTATTCATATTCACCTTCACATATTTCATCTCTCATTATTTCACGCATCATTAATAATAAAGCAGTGAATGAAAATGAAAGCCTTAAAAAAATACAAGACTTTTATAAGCAGTTAAAAGATTTTAATAAAATTATTAGCAACACCGTGATAGTTGAACAAAAAGTTCTGTCAGATAAATGGACCAGCAGCGATGATCCAGGTTATAAAGTAGGGTACAAACTACTGCCGCATCTGGATTCTAAGACTAAGTCAGAAAATAATCCGCACAAAGCGCTTATTGATTTCATTACTGCATTACAGCCTGAAATTAAACATAAAACTGAGATTGAAACTTATGATCTACAACTTTACAGAATTTCACCCACAGATTATTCTAATACAGAATATTTTACCTTGGCGGTTTTTGTTATCGCGAATTATACCCGAGCGTTCTATGATGCCTTGAGCCAAAAAGGCCACGCGCTTCCCGAATTTCCGATTGATAAAATCCCTGAATTCTATAAACAAAACCCATTTCCAGATGAATACAAAGCGCAATTAACACTTCTCATACAAAAAACGCTTGAAAATTTTGTCTACAAGATTATCACCACTGATGATGGCCCAAGTATACATTTATTTAAGTCTTTAACTGAAAAACTTGAAAATGTTCTATCTGCTTTTAATTTGTCATTTTATGAAATTGTTAAAAATAATCCTACCAATATATATGAAAAAACACCTATTATTGAAAATTCAAACGATTTAATAGCAGCAATTGAAACTTATGCGAAAAAATATATAGGTGAAAATACAGATAAAAATGAAGAAAAAGATCCAAATATAATTTTTGCAAAAAAAATATGTTCTTCACCAAGTATTTTTGTGCATTCTGATCTTTACTTTATACAACTTATCACAAAAATTATTCAATTTCGTCTTGACGCATATCATCCTGGACATACCTATGATAAGAGTTTTTACCAAAAATATCTTGGCCCTTTTATGAGTGACATAAGCGATAAAACAAAACGGGATTTATTGCCCTATAAATTTGTATTTATTGAACAAGTCAATTCGAATTTACGTAAACTAGCATGGTCAGTTTTTAATCATTCATCTTTTGATGCTAAAAA
Source organism: Gammaproteobacteria bacterium (assembly GCA_013289085.1). GTDB lineage: Bacteria > Pseudomonadota > Gammaproteobacteria > JABCZS01 > JABCZS01 > JABCZS01. Next base: position 10,518 of record JABDAR010000014.1, read on the forward strand.
AGCACAGTCACTCAAAGACTCTTTGGATTTATTTTGTGATAAATTCTCAATAAAAATCAATGAGCTTGATAAAGATGCACAAGGTATTTATATGGAAGCAACAAAGACGATAGCTGATCAACCCCAGAAAAGCACCTGGCTTAATTTATTTTCAAAGCCAAAAGCAAACGCTTATCAAAGTGAACAAACAAATGGGCTTGAACTGAAAAGTTTTTCAAAGAATACTCCTGGATAATAATAAAGCATCATCCGAAAATACACTACAGATGCCGATATTAAATAATTGCTCAGCCAAGCTGTGATCATTCACGGTAAAAGCCAGTACTTGATAACCCTGTTCATGTAATATTTTTATATTATCCTGATTTAACATTGGATAATGCAGACTTAATGAATAAAGTTTTAAATTCTGGGCAAGTCCTTTATTAACATCAGGCCAATTATCAGCAATAAGGCCCAGTTTATAATCTGGTGCTTGCGATTGTACAGTTTCTAATGCCAATATTTCTTGACTTGAAAATAATATATTTTCTGGTGTAAAAAATTTAAATTGCTTTAATATTTCCAATGTTTTTAATGTAGTATGCTTGGCATAAGCTTCTGTGGTTTTAAGTTCTATATTAATGCTTAAACCTAAATCAGCGCAAAGTGTTAAAGTTTGCGCTAAGGTCGGAATGCGTGCACTCGCAAATTTTTTATCAAACCAGCTGCCGGCGTCCAGATCTTTTATTTGCGCATAAGGCGTTTGTTGCACATTTTGATTAAGGCCTAAAATTCTCTCAAACGTTTCATCATGATGAATGATTGCGACATTATCTTTTGTTAACATCACATCTAATTCTATCCAGGTCGCACCTAACTCATGCGCTTTTTCAAAAGCAATCAAGGTATTCTCGGGCGCAATTTGACTTGCGCCACGATGAGCAATGACTTTAGGCAGATGCATGTGATGTTTCTTTAATCATATAGGAAATCAAGGGCAAAGCCGTACTGTCATTAAATTCCGCAGCGGCCATCACGCCTAATTCTGCGATGCTTTTTGCATCTAAATCATCATTATCATATTGCGTATACATGGCACCCAATGCATATTCATTGCCTGAACCATAAGAATAATAGAAATGAAATTGTTGAATATCACGATAAGCACCGACTGCAAAAATGCCATAAGGATTAATCAATAAAATATCTAAAGTATTGGTTTCAAAACCAGATTCTTCACTTTTAGCTTCGAAAAAATAATCTTCTTTAAGTGCTTTTTGAAAATCGCGCCAATATAAAAATATATCTTCAACGCTGCGTAATAACACTTCACCTTCTTGCTGTGCAAAAAAATGTTTTAACGCATTAAACCCTGCGGCAGGTCCTGTAACAGCAATATAGTTTTCACCAATTTGCATGATTTTACTGTGATTAACCACATGCTTGGCCGTATTTTTCTCCCCACCCCATTTAATCAAACTATCGCAAGCAATAGCTATATGACCATTTTTGCGCACCGCGGTTACCGTAGACATGTTGTGTTTCCTTAAATAAAGTATTTAATAATCTTATCATAAGACCCACCTAAAGTCGCATCAATATATCTATTTGATTTGTATAGATATTTTTGATTATTCAAATGGCACTATCTTATAGCGAACATGTTACAATAATATACTTTTAGTTTAGGGATTAAGATGAAAACCGACCTATTAGCCACGCTTAATGAAAAACAACAACAAGCCGTAAGCTCGCCGCCTAATCATCAATTGATTTTGGCAGGTGCGGGTAGTGGTAAAACACGCGTGTTAATTCATCGCATTTCTTGGTTAATTGCCAGCAATGAAGCATCCCCTTATTCAGTTTTAGCGGTTACTTTTACCAATAAAGCGGCCAGTGAAATGCGCGCGCGGATGAGTGAAAGTTTACAAACCTCTGTGGCGCAAATGTGGATAGGTACATTTCATGGTTTAGCGCATCGTTTGTTGCGCATGCATTGGCAGGATGCTGGACTGCCGGAAGGTTTTCAAATTTTAGACAGTGATGATCAACTGCGTTATATAAAACGTGTTATCAAATATCTTGAATTAGATGATACCCGCTGGAAACCCAAACAAGCGCAAAGTTTTATTAATGCGAAAAAAGATGCAGGTTTGAGACCACAACACATTGAACCTGGTTTTGATTTATTTGTTAAAACTCAGTTACGTATTTATCAAGAATATGAAAATATTGTCAGACAAGCTGGCGTAGTCGACTTTGCGGAAATTTTATTACGCACTTATGAATTACTACGCGATAATCCTGTTTTGTTACAACATTATCAGCAACGTTTTAAATATATTTTGGTGGATGAGTTTCAAGATACCAATGCCATTCAATATGCATGGCTCAAACAACTTGCTGGCAATGAAAATTATTTAACTATCGTTGGCGATGATGATCAATCGATTTATGGCTGGCGCGGTGCGAAGATTGAAAATATTCACCGATTTACGCAAGATTTCCCAACTGCGCAAGTCACAAGACTCGAACAAAATTATCGCTCAACTCAAAATATTTTATCTGCATCTAATGCCTTAATCAGCAATAATACAGGGCGCTTAGGCAAAGAATTATGGACACAAGATGCAGACGGTGAAGACATTGCCGTATATGAAGCGTTTAATGAAATTGATGAAGCCCATTTTATTACTGCAGAAATAAAAAAATGGGGACAATTGCATTCATTTTCAGATGTGGCCATTTTATATCGCTCGAATGCACAATCACGCGTATTAGAAGAATCATTAATTCAAGCAAATATTCCCTATCGCATTTACGGCGGGCAGCGATTTTTTGAGCGCGCAGAAATTAAAGATGCACTTGCTTATTTACGTCTTGTTACTAATGGCCATGATGGCGCTGCTTTTGAGCGTGTTATTAATTGGCCAACCCGCGGCATTGGCGATGCAACCCAAAATTTAATTCGTGAGCACAGTAGAGCTGCGCAACAATCGTTATGGGATGCCGCTCGAGCGATTATTGAGCAAAATATATTATCCGCACGCGCATCGAAAGCTTTACAACACTTTTTAAATTTAATTGCAGACTTGCGTGAAACCGTTTGGAATGCTGATACTTTATATGAACAAGTAGAAAGCGTCATTAAAGGCAGCGGATTAATCGAACAATACCGCGCAACCGATCGCGATAAAATGTTATCCCGTTTAGAAAATCTAGAAGAACTGATTACCGCAGCGCGAACCTATCAACCCGAACACGATGAAGGTTCACTATTAAATAGTTTTTTAGCGCACGCGGCATTAGAAGCAGGGGAAGAGCAAGCAGATGAACATCAAGCCTGCGTACAATTAATGACCCTGCATTCTGCAAAAGGCCTAGAATTTCCATTAGTATTTATGTGCGGTCTAGAAGAAGGTTTATTCCCACATCAAATGGCCATAGCAGAACATAAACACGTAGAAGAAGAAAGACGTTTATGTTATGTCGGCATGACCCGTGCAATGAAAAAATTAGTATTAAGTTATGCACAAACAAGACGCTTTCACGGCCGAGAAGCGATGAGCCCGCCATCACGTTTTATTAAAGAAATTCCCGAAGAATTTTTATCACCTGTACGCATAACCAAATCCAAAAATTCTGGCGGTTATAGAACCGTATCTAATTATTTACCTTCAAATCCCATTCAAGCCGCATTACCATTTCAATTAGGCGCCCGTGTGCGTCATGAAAAATTTTCAGATGGTACAGTGTTAGCATTTGAAGGTCAGGGCGAACATATGCGTGTGCAAGTGAATTTTGATCGTTATGGATCGAAATGGTTGGTACTGGCTTATGCGAAATTGGTTGAAGTTAATCAGAGTTGCTTTCTTTAATCAAAAATGATTTTTTATTCTTACAACTCATCTCATCCACTGACCTGCAATTTTAACCGCATCTAAATTCAATGCTTTAGCAATTTTAAGCAACGTTGTACGTTGTGGCATAGCATTGGAATTAAAAAACCGAGATAATGAGGGTTTGTGAAATCCCCTAACATAAATATCAAGGATTATTTTACTTTTGGGTCGCACTTTCAATCGTTCTAATAGAATGATCAGAAACTGGTTGCAAATCACCTTGCTCATACTCTTTACTACTCGGCAACCATAATTCAAATTGATGTGTTTGCATGACGCCAATATTTGCGCTGCCAATTTTCACATCAAACACATGTCCCGCTTTTTTTCTATCACTACTAATAAAATGAATATGATAATCCGGCACACTGGTTGGGGAAATAAATGCGGGAGATTTAAAAATCACTAAAGTACCGCTGATATTGTTTAATTCAAAAACATTTTGATTGGTTTTAACAACTTGATCTAATGGCAAATAAGGTTTGCTGGGTGCTTTGATGCTGCGGGCTTTAATATACGGAAATTCTGCGTCGACTCTAATCGCATAAAATAAATTTTGACTGGATAATTGTTTATCTATTGCTTGTTCTAATTCAGCAATAGATGCAATATTGTTGACCTTAAATTGTTTCTGCGGTGCAAATTTAGTTATCGTTGTGTAAGGTGTTTTATCACTCAGAGGTAACTCTTTAGCATCACCATGTTCATCCGCCAAATAAAATTTGCCATCAATAACGACTAATTCTCCGCCTAGACCATTATTGGTCCCTAAACCAAAATTACCGACTTGTTCTAATTCGGCAAATGTAGTGGAACCAGTATAAATGCCTTGCATTAAATTTAACACCGTGCCAGCTTGAATGATTTTATCTTCTGCATAAATAGGTGAAGATACGATCATCAAGCATAAAATAATGAAATTTCTTAAAAAAATCATGGTAAATTCCTTTCAAAATAATTAATTAATTTTAATATTACATCTTTATGTACGCGCCCGCCAGATAATTTTAATTGCCACAAAGCTACTTCTGGAAATTGCAAGAATATCTGAATTAATTTCAAAGTATTTTGATCATGGCTTTTGTGAGCTTCTATTTTTTGCAAGGTAACATGATTAATATCAAATGCTAAGGAAAAATCATTTTGGGTTATTGATAAATACTCTCTAAATTTTTTAATATCATCAACATTAAAGTCATTTGTATAAACTGGTTCAAAAATAAAGCTGGAAGGTCCTCGCTTTCCAATGGTTGTGAGCAATATAATAAGATTTTTTTCATCGGGTGAAATGCCTTGAGATTCACAATAATCTTTATATGCAGGATTGTCTTTGGATGGAATCCTATCAATAAATGAAAGGAAAAGTTTTCCTTTTTCTGAAAGATGATGTAATTTAAAAAGTGAAAGATCAGGTCCAACAGGAATGGCATTTTTATAATTCATATATTTTTCATTATAAATAAATTCATATTGATCATTTTCTAAATGATGCAATAATTCACCAACAAAAATTCTTCTTTTTTTCCCTTCATGAAAAACATGTAAACGATTTTTATCCAGTTTAATTGGATAGTTCATCTTCGAGCTCCTTAAATCGTTTGTTAATTAAATTTTTTATAGCTGTTTTCATGAGTGGACTACAAAAACTGTTGTCAATCAAATTTAAAATAATCTGCAGTCGAATGGAACGGTAGAATACATCTAGATCATATTGATAACCTAATCGTTTTAATTCTTTGACGTAATCACGCATGCTAGGTTCTAGTGTAGCTTTTGTACTAATTTTTCCAGTTGGGTTGAAATCAGCTTTAAGCATATCGCCTCTCTCAAGACTTAAATAGGAAACATTGTCATAAATCGGGGAAAGACTAGTGTTTTTTGCGGTAATAATAAATGCTAAATTGCGACCATGACGGTCATGATTGCCAATCAGTGCATCAAATAACACTGTTCTAATAAACATTTTTATATCATGAAAATTTCTGGTTTCTTGTGTGATAACACGCAGTAACCATTCAAAATTATGTTGATGATTGTCTATATAATGATAAATATGTTGCAAATTAATAGGTTCGCCAGGACTGATAAAATTTTTTGTGACAAACGTTCTATCGCCGTTAAAATCGATAAAATAGAATTTAGCAAGGTTCACGCCTAATAAATGACCAATTTGATTACACAAGTATTCCACTTCTGGTAATTCAGGCGCATCCTCTTGTCTCATTTTTAATATATACGATTCATCATTCAGCATTGCGGAATATTTTTTAAATTTTCCATGGAAGAAACTGGTATTATATAATGTCTGATTTTCACTTTTATCTGAGACTGTATGCGGACGTAGACTAATAAACTCTGCCAGATCTGAAATATTGAACCATTCCATGAAACACTTAGGATGCAAGCCATAATGTGAATGATCATCAGTTAGGAGTTGTGTTTGACATTTTAAGCAATGCATTTCGACCACCTATAATTGACATCTATAGACATCAATTATACAATGATATCTATAGATGTCAACAATATAATGATATCTATAGATATCATTATAAAAGTTTATACAATACAGATAGTTAAGAGATTACTATGCCACCCATTATTCTACCCGCCATTTGGCTCATCGTATTTATTGTCGGATTGCCGCAATTTTCTGAAACCGTGTATTCACCTTCGCTACCTGATATTGCCCGTGATTTGAGTGTGGCTGAATCTATGGTGGAATATACGCTGACTATTTATTTATTGGGTATTGGCTTAGGTACTTTGTTTTGGGGGAAGCTTTCTGATCGTATTGGCCGTAAACCTTGTGTGATTGCAGGCTTAATCATTTTTATTATCGGTTGTATCGGCTGTTATTTTTCATCTTCAATTGAAATGTTATTGATTTCTAGATTTGTGCAGGCTTTGGGTGGTGGAATTGGTAGTGTAATTGGACAAGCAATTTGTCGAGATGTTTTTCATGGCGCAGCTGCAGGTAAAGCATTTTCAACTATTGGCAGTAGTCTTGCCATTTTTCCGGCTCTTGGTCCCATCATAGGCGGCGTGATTGCGCAGCAATCTGGCTGGCCTAATATTTTTCTATTTTTAATTATTGTTTCTATTATTTTAATGATTGCAGTGTTATTAAGATTACCAGAGACACATCTGCGTGAAAATAGAAATCCTATCTCATTATTAAAAGTAGGTTTAATTTTAATTAAAGATAAACAAGTCGTAGGGTTTGCATTAATTGTCGGCGCTTGCAATGGCATTGTCTTTAGTTACTTTGCCGAAGGGCCTTTTTATTTGATTGAAATATTGGGACTCACACCCAGTCAATTTGGTCTTAGTTTTTTTGGTATTGCGTTTAGCAGTATGGCAGGCGGCATGCTGGCGAAAAAGTTAACTGATCATAAAACTGCAGTAGTAATAATCAATTATGGTTTAATCATTACGCTGATCAGTACGTTTTTATTTTCTATATGCATTCTCATTCATAGTTATATTTTGCAATTGCCTATTTATGCAATAGTTACATTAACAATTCTAAGTCACATGGCAGCAATCTTTGGCATTACCATGGCGACCAGTAATTCCTTATCGGCATGTCTTGTCCAATATAAATGGTGCATAGGTACAGCTTCAAGTTTATTTGGATTTTTTTATTACAGCTTGATTTCTTTATTTACCTTAGGCATGGGTCTTCTACACAATGGCACTTTATTACCTATGCCTTTATATTTCTTTACCTTGGCTTTATGTGCACTGATAGCAAAAAAACTATTGGTGGGAAAGAGTGTAAAAGAGTAAAATGATGTTTTTTGCTAAGGAATGAATATGTCCGCACCCTTTGTGTTAGTCGATGGATCATCTTATATTTATCGCGCATTTCATGCGATGCCACCACTTGTGAATCCACAAGGCGAACCTACCGGCGCGGTGTATGGTGTCATTAATATGTTGCGTAAATTACTGCATGAAGTGAATCCAAGCCATATTGTAGTGGTATTTGATGCCAAAGAAAAAACATTTAGAAGTGAAATATATCCAGAATATAAAGCCCATAGACCACCCATGCCGCCTGAATTGGTTGCACAAATTGAACCTATTCATTCTATTATTAAAGCCATGGGTATTCCAGTATTGTGTATATCTGGTGTTGAAGCAGATGATGTGATTGGAACACTGGCCAAGCAAGCTGCAGAACAACACATGCACACTTTGATTTCTACTGGTGATAAAGATATGGCGCAACTGGTGTGTCCACATATTCATTTAGTGAATACCATGACAGAGTCGGAATTAGATCCCGAGCGCGTTGTAGAGAAATTTGGGGTGAAACCAGAACAAATTATTGATTTACTCACATTGATGGGTGATACCTCTGACAACGTGCCCGGTGTTGAAAAAGTAGGACCCAAAACCGCAGCGAAATGGTTGCAAGAATATGAAACGCTCGATAATTTATTTGCACATGCAAATGACATTAAAGGAAAAATTGGCGAGAATTTACGCGCAGCCATGCCACGTTTACCTTTATCAAAACAACTGGTAACGATTAAATGTGATGTCCCACTTGATGTGACGCCTGAAAAATTAACGCGCGGTCTTGCGGATAATGAAATATTAAAAAATTGGTTTGAACGCTTAGCATTTAAAGGTTGGTTATTAGAATTAAATCAACACGTCTCACAAGAGCCCATTCCCGTTCCACCAAAATCAGAAAAAAATTATGAATTAGTGTTAACAAACACGCAGCTTAATGCGTGGATCAAAAAAATAAATGATGCACCTTTATTTGCCATTGATACAGAAACTACAGATTTAAATATGATTAATGCGGAAATTGTAGGTATTTCGTTAGCCATTTCAGCACATGAAGCGGCCTACATTCCTTTTGGCCATGATTATATGGACGCGCCGCAACAACTTTCTGAAGAATTTGTTTTGCAAAAATTAAAACCCATCTTGGAAAATCCCTTAAAATCTAAAGTAGGGCAAAATTTAAAATATGATATTAATACTTTTATGAATCATGGTATTGAACTGCGCGGCGTTGTGTTTGACACTATGTTAGAGTCTTATGTATATAACCCTACCTTCGTTCGTCATAATTTAGATGCTATGGCACTAAAATATTTAAACCATCATACGATTACCTTCGAAGATGTTGCAGGCAAGGGCGCAAAACAACTGACATTTAATCAAGTTGATTTAGATAAAGCTGCCGAATATGCTGCTGAAGATGCAGAAGTCTGTTTGCAACTCCATGAAATGCTTTGGTCAAAAATTTCAGAAAATGTGCAATTACAAGAAGTATTTGAGAGTATTGAAATGCCGCTTGTTCCCGTATTAGCGCGCATTGAAAGAACAGGTGTATTGGTTGATGCAGAATTATTGCGCAAACAAAGCCAAGATCTTGAACAGCGTCTACACATTTTAAAACAAGAAATATATGCTTTTGCGGGCGAAACATTTAATATTGACTCACCCAAACAATTACAAGCGATTTTATTTGAAAAATTAAAATTGCCTACCACTACAAAAACACCAACAGGTCAAGCCTCTACTTCTGAAGCTGTTCTACAAGAATTATCTGAAAATTATCCATTACCCAAATTAATTTTGGAATACCGAAGTTTAAGCAAATTAAAATCAACTTACACCGATAAATTGCCTGAACAAATTCAAGGTAAAACTGGACGCATTCATACGTCTTATCATCAAGCCGTGACAGCAACAGGGCGCTTGTCTTCATCTGATCCGAATTTACAAAACATTCCAATTCGCACAGAAGAAGGTCGTAAAATTCGACAAGCCTTTATTGCACCCCCTGGATATAAAATTGTGGCCATCGATTATTCACAAATTGAATTACGAATCATGGCGCATTTAGCGGATGATCCCAACTTACAAAAAGCATTTAGGCATGGCTTAGATATTCACTCGGCAACTGCTGCGGAAGTATTTAATCTTACGCCAGAAAATGTGACGTCTTTACATCGACGTAATGCAAAGGCGATTAATTTTGGTTTAATTTACGGCATGTCGGCTTTTGGTTTAGCTAAACAATTAGACATTTCCCGTCATGAAGCCAAAGAATATATTGATACTTATTTTCAGCGTTATCCAAAAGTAAAAGAATACATGGAAAACACGCGTAATCTTGCTCACCAACAAGGTTATGTCGAAACATTATTTGGTCGACGTTTATATTTACCGGAAATTAATTCGCGCAATGCCATGCAACGCACAGCAAGCGAGCGCGCCGCAATCAATGCACCACTACAAGGCACAGCCGCAGATATTATTAAACAAGCAATGATTATTATTGATCATTATTTCTTAGCAGAAAAAATAGATGCCCGCATGATCATGCAAGTACACGATGAATTAGTCTTTGAAGTAAAAACGGAACTGGTTGAAACCCTCACGCCCATCTTAATTGCAAAAATGGCTAAAGCTGCAAACCTAGGTGTAGAGTTACTCGCCCATGCAGGTGTTGGGGACAATTGGGATGAGGCGCATTAGTTTAAGAAAGATCCTAAATAACGACTCCATGATCGATCATGTTTTGCAACTATCTGTTGATAACAAGCAGGATCAAACGTTTTAATTTTGGACGCCATCTTATCAATTATGTCTTGTACTGGCACAAAGGCTTCATTAAGAAAATCTTTATTTTTAATGCGTAGATAAATTTCAAATTCTAAAAAAGGAAGCATTTTAATGCAAGCACTTTCTTTATCATTTCTTAAGACATTTAGATATAAATAAGGTAAGTTATCGTTAGGCATTTCAGATAATGCTTTATCAAAAAATTGTGAATAAAAAGACGCCAAACCTGTTGCTCTTAAAAACTTATTTCTATCCTGTTCTAAATCTTTTATCACAGTATCAATACTAGATAAATTTTCTCCAGCGCCCATATTTTTTTCAGCAGCTGCTATACAAGCTTTTTTAGTGTCTGTATCTAATCCTTCTCTATAAGTTACATATTGTTTAAATTGTTCAAAGGTAGTCATGTTTAGCCGCCCCTAAGTATTATTTGTTAAAAGGCCATTATATAGGATCAGTCAAGCAAAGTCAATTAGATTACAAAATAAGGGGCTTGACCCCTCATAGATTCTATGTTTACAATCGAGTTTATTTTTAAATATATGGAGTAAAATTCAATGCACTTATATAAACATCTGCTCAGTTTATTATTAGCGACAGGTTTATTGTTCACGAACCTAGCCTTTGCTCAAGAGCCACTGCCACCGGAAGGCAATCTGATAGCGCTCAATAGTCATAAAGGCACTTTGCTACTCAACAGAAGTGCTAATTTAGCTACTTCCGAATTGTTAGCCAATTTTACAACTCAACAAACATTAATGAACTGTGGTGTTGCCACTGCAGTGATTGTTTTGAATTCATTGATTATTGAAGAAGCACCCACTGATCCTGCTTATGAAGATGCAGCTTACAATGCGGGTTACTTTACCCAAAATACTTTCTTTACAGAAGCAGTACTGGAGATCATTACCCCAGGAGAAGTAGAGAACAATGGGATGACATTGGCACAATTGGGCGCTACGATTGAAACCTACGGTTTAAGAGCACACCCTTCTCATGCAGATCAGTTAACCCTAATAGAATTCAGAGCTAAAGTGAGAAGAGCGTTAGATAATGGTCATTATGTCACAGCCAATTTTTTAAGAACTGCATTAGGTCAAAATGGCGGTGGACATCATTCACCCATAGCCGCATATGATGAAAAGACTGACCAGTTTTTAATATTAGATACTGCACGTTATAGATATCCATCATTCTGGGTAACTGCAGATGATTTATGGGATGCAATCAATACGGTAGATGATGATGCGCAGGCCTATCGTGGATTTTTAGTGATCTCTAATCCCGCTTAAAACCCTCCAAATAGCCCAGCCATTCTTGTTCTATTAGAATGGCTGGGGTTTTATTTTAAAATTGCTTGATGTTGATCCCAAATTCTGTGCTAACTTTGATAGTATTCAATCACTAAAAATGAGGTTAAATTCTATGCGCTTATCCAAAAATCTAGGTGCTTTATTATTAGCGATGGGTCTACTTTTCGCCAATGTGGCTTTTGCTGTTGAACCCTTACCTACAAATCTTATGGCGTTTCATAGCGATCAAGGCACAGAGCTACTTAAAAGAAGTGCGACGGTAAACACCGCTTATTTATTAGAAAATTTTACAACCCAAGACACCCAAACCTATTGCGGCGTTGCCAGTGCAGTGATGGTATTGAATTCATTGATCGTCGCAAATGCACCGATTGACCCTGCGTATGATCCCAACAAATATTTCACCCAAAAGAATTTCTTTACAAAAAATGTATTAAATATCCTTAAACCCGAAAACGTATTGGCCAAAGGAATGACACTGGCTGATATGACACAAGCCCTCTCCACTTTTGATGGCGTCAGCGCCCAGTATTTTAATGTTACGGATAAACTCTCTTTACCAGAATTTATCACCATTACCACCACCGCCTTATCTAAGGGTCAATATGTCACTGTTAATTTTTTAAGAACTCAATTGGGTTTCAAAACCGGTGGTGGACATCATTCACCCGTGGCCGCGTATGATGAAAAAACTCGCCAATTTTTAATATTGGATGTTGCACGCTATAAATACCCCGCTTTTTGGGTCAGTGCAGATGACTTGTGGAAGGCAATGAATACACTTGATGATGACGCTAAAGCCAATCGTGGATTTATTGTCATCGATAAGCGACGTTAATATTATTGAGTACTCGAGCCATTGTTGTTACCAGGTAACCCATGTAATATTTGCGGCAATGCAAACTCGAGAGTTTAAAAGATGCCTCTACAAAAAAATAATTAATTCACTCGAGGTGCAAGCTCGCCTTTTGCATAACGTGCTGTCATTTTTTCTAAAGACATGACTTTAATTTTATCCGCATGACCGGCCGTACCAAATTCTTGGTAACGGGATTTACAAATTTCATACATGGCATTAGTTGCTGCTTGTAAATATTTACGTGGGTCAAATTCTTTGGGATGCTTTACAAAATATTCACGAATTGCGCCGGTGGAAGCCATGCGTAAATCTGTGTCGATATTAATTTTACGTACGCCGTGTTTAATGCCTTGTTGAATTTCGGAAACCGGGACGCCGTAAGTTTCGCCCATATCACCGCCGTGTTCATTGATTATTTTTAACCAATCTTGTGGTACGGAAGATGAACCGTGCATGACTAAATGTGTATCCGGAATTCTTGCATGAATCGCTTTAATACGTTCAATGGCTAAAATATCACCTGTAGGTGGGCGAGTAAATTTATACGCACCGTGACTGGTGCCAATTGCAATGGCTAGTGCATCTACGTGGGTAGCTTTTACAAATTGCGCTGCTTCATCTGGATCTGTTAATAATTGATCGTGTGTTAATATACCTTCAGCACCTGAACCATCTTCTTCACCGGCTTGACCACTTTCAAGAGATCCTAAACAACCTAATTCACCTTCTACAGAAACACCGCAACTGTGCGCCATGGCTACAACATTTTTCGTGACATTGACATTATATTCAAAAGAACTTGGCGTTTTCATATCTTCTTCTAATGATCCATCCATCATCACTGATGTGAATCCTAATTGAATAGAACGCTGACAAACACCTGGAGATGAACCATGATCTTGATGCATGCATAATGGAATATGTGGCCATTCTTCACTTGCCGCTAAAATTAAATGGCGTAAAAAACTAGCACCTGCATATTTTCTAGCACCTGCAGAGGCTTGCACAATCACTGGACTATTGGTTTCATCTGCTGCCATCATAATTGCACGCATTTGCTCAAGATTATTAACGTTGAATGCGGGAATACCGTATTGGTATTCTGCAGCATGATCTAATAATTGTCTTAAAGTAATAATCGCCATATACACTCCTTAAATAATATGTTCTTTATCAAATGCGCGTTGCTCTAAAATTGCAACACCGGGTAATTGTTTACCTTCTAAAAATGCTAAAAATGCACCACCACCCGTTGATACATATGAAATTTTATCATGTTCACCAAATTCATCGATGGCCGCAAGCGTATCGCCGCCACCAGCAACAGAAAATCCAGAACTATTTGCAATGGCTTTAGTGATTTCTTTTGTGCCCATTGCAAACTCTGGAAATTCAAATACACCTAAAGGACCATTCCATAAAATAGTCTCGGCATTTTTAAGTAACTCTTGGTATAGTGCAATTGTTTTAGGTCCTATGTCTAAAATCATTTCATCTTCATGAATATCAGCAACAGATTTTATAACGGCTTTTGCATTTGTGTTAAATTCTTTTGCAACAGCCACATCTATCGGTAATGGAATTTGTCGATTTTGTGCCACCATTGTCGCCAATAAAGTACGTGCTTGTGGCACGAGATCTGGTTCATACAAAGATTTGCCGACTTTATAACCTGCTGCCATTAAAAATGTATTGGCAATACCGCCGCCTACTATTAATTGATCGACTTTTTGACTCAGTGTATTTAACACCATTAATTTGCTAGAGACTTTTGAGCCACCGACTATTGCAACTACAGGATGTTTCGGTTGATCCATTACTTGAGTGAGTGCTTTTAATTCTGCTTCAAGTAGTGGACCTGCAACAGCCAATGGCGCATAACGTGCAACACCATAAGTGGAAGCATGTGCGCGATGTGCAGTACCAAATGCATCCATCACAAATACATCACATAATGATGCCATTTGCAAAGCTAAAACATTATCATTACTGGTTTCACCACGATTAAAACGTACGTTTTCGCATAACACTACTTCACCGGGTTTAACTTCACAACCTTGTAACCAATCAGTAATGAGCGGAACATGTTGACCTAATAATTCCGATAAACGTCTTGCAACGGGTAATAATGAATAAGTATTATCCACTTCACCTTCATGGGGACGGCCTAAATGTGACATCAACATCACACAAGCGCCGGCTGTTAAAGCATATTGAATGGTAGGTAATGCTGCAAGAATGCGCTGATCGCTAGTAATTTTACCGTCCTGCATAGGCACGTTAAAATCTTCGCGAATTAAAATGCGTTTACCTGCTAAATCTACATCTCGCAAATACAGTAACATTCCTGCTCCTTTTTTATTTTGCTCGCATCAAAGCGATTGTCGTATCTAACATACGATTTGAAAATCCCCACTCATTGTCATACCAAGATAACACTTTCACTAAATTACCAATCACTTTTGTTTGTGTCGAATCAAAAATACTAGAAGCAGGATTATGATTAAAATCAATAGACACTAATGGTAGAGTGTTATAAGTTAAAATATTTTTAAGTTCACCTTTAGATGCATTGAGTAAAATACCATTGACTTCATCAACAGTAGTCTCACGCGCTGCGGTAAAGGTTAAATCCACTACAGAAACATTTATTGCAGGAACTCGCATCGCAAAACCATCTAATTTACCGGATAATTCAGGTAATACTAAACCAATTGCTGCTGCAGCACCGGTTTTGGTAGGAATCATAGATTGTGTTGCAGAACGTGCACGTCTAACATCAATATGATAAACATCAGTTAACACTTGATCATTCGTATAAGAATGAATGGTAGTCATTAAACCTTGCACAATGCCTAATGTTTCTTGTAAAGGTTTAACAAGTGGCGCTAAGCAATTCGTTGTGCAAGAAGCATTAGAAATAATCATATCGCTTGCTTTTAATGTTTTATCATTAACACCAAATACGATGGTGGCATCCACTTGACTACTGGCAGGCGCTGAAATAATTACTTTTTTGGCACCCGCATTAATATGTTTTTGCGCTTTGTCTTTTGCAGTAAACATTCCGGTACATTCTAACACCACATCTACATCCAATTTACCCCAAGGTAATTGTTCAGGATCTCGCTCGGCATACACATGAATTTTATCGCCATTGATGATTAAATCATTACCGTCTAAGCCGACTTCACCTTTAAATTTTCCGTGTGCTGTATCATATTGCGTCAAATGCGCAAGAATGCTGGCATCCCCTAAATCATTAATCGCTACTATTTTGATATCATTTTTTTTATCACTTTCATATAAGGCACGCAAAATATTGCGGCCAATGCGACCATAACCATTAATAGCAACTTTTATTGGCATATAACCTCCTCTACAGTTTTAACTACATTTTGCACTGTGATATGCAACGCTGAATAAACCTTTTCTGCAGGACCTGATTCTCCAAAACGATCAAGACCAATGACTTTCCCTAGCGATCCTACATAATAAGCCCAAAGATGTGTGCTGCCGGCTTCCACTGCAACACGTTGCGTAATCTGTTTGGGTAACACGTGTTCGCGATAAGCAGCAGTTTGTTGATCGAAGATATCTGTACACGGCATTGAAACTACACGTACGGCATAATTTTTTTCCGCTAATTGTTTTACACTTTCTATCGCCAAGTGTACTTCTGAACCTGTGGCAATAATAATGGCTTGTACCGCGTGCTCCGGTTCCCACAAAATATATCCACCTTTTTCGATATTATTTAATGTTGGTGTATCACGCATCATACAAGGCAATTTTTGTCGACTTAATGCTAACACCGTTGGACCTTTTTTCATGAGGGCTGCGCGCCAAGCCACTGCGGTTTCAACGCCATCGCAAGGACGCCATACGGACATATTAGGAATTAATCTTAAACTTGATAATTGTTCTATCGGTTGATGTGTGGGTCCATCTTCACCTAAACCAATAGAATCATGTGTGCCTACCAATATCACGCGTTGGTGCATCAATGCAGCCATACGTAACGCATTACGTGCATAATCAGTAAATACTAAAAATGTACCGCCAAAAGGAGTTAAGCCACCATAAAGTGCGATGCCATTCATGATCGCAACCATTGCAAATTCACGCACACCGTAGAATATATATTCGCCGCCTGGATTTAAATGCGAAAGCATTTGTGCATCTTTCCAATGCGTTAAATTAGATTCGGTTAAGTCAGCACTGCCGCCGATTAATTCTGGTAATTGAGCGGCATAATGAGTAATGGCAACTTGCGATGCTTGTCTTGTTGCATTGTTAACAGCGGCTTGTTGCAAACTTTTGATCCAATCATTTTGTTGATCCGCAAAATCTTTTGGCAATTCACCTTTGGTGCGACGCATAAAATCTTGGGCCAATTCAGGATGAGCATTTTTATATTGCTCAAAAATAATTTGCCATTGTGATTGGCTATCACCACCTGCTGCTTTTGCATCCCAACTTTTATAAATCTGATCAGGGATTTCAAAGGGTGCATAATTCCACGCTAATCGCTCACGTGTCAATGCAACTTCATCTTTACCCATCGCTGCGCCATGTACTTTAGAAGTACCTGCTAAATTGGGTGCCCCAAAACCAATTTGAGTACGACAACAAATTAATGTGGGTTTTTCTGTTTCAGCACGCGCGGCTTTGATGGCTTCACGAATAGCATTAGCATCATGACCATCTACATCTGCAATCACGTGCCATTGATAGGATCTAAAACGCTCGGGTACATTATCAATACACCAATCATTTATTTTGCCATCAATTGAAATGCCATTATCGTCCCAAAATGCAATTAATTTACCTAGACGTTGAGCGCCGGCAAATGAACAAGCTTCATGGGAAACACCTTCCATTAAACAACCATCGCCTAAAAATACATAGGTATAATGGTCAATTAAGCTTAAATCTTTTTGATTAAATTCTGCAGCTAATTTACGCTCTGCCAGTGCCATGCCCACAGCATTGGCTAAACCTTGCCCAAGTGGGCCGGTTGTAGTTTCAACGCCTGGCGTTAAATCATGTTCAGGATGTCCTGGGGTTTTACTGCCGATTTGCCGAAATTGTTTTAAATCTTCTAGGCTTAAATCATAGCCACTCAAATGTAATAGACTATACAACAACATAGAACCATGACCATTTGATAATATAAACCGGTCACGATTTGGCCAAGTGGGATCTGTTGGATTATGTTGAAAAAACTCACGCCACAAGACTGTAGCAATATCCGCCATGCCCATAGGCATGCCTGGATGGCCCGATTGGGCCTTTTCAACCGCATCAATACTTAAAAATCGCAAGGCATTTGCCAATACTGCTATCGACGGCATTCCAATCTCCGTGTTAAATAGTCTATTGTCTCATAATCCCCAAAAATATCCTATGCCTATCAAGCCCGCACATGCAAAACCTAGAACAAAGCTTTTATAAGCTGTTTTTCTGACGGTATATGCCGCTGCCTTTTGCTGTGCAAACATTTCTGGTAAAGCGAATAAACGGGTAATAAACGTTGGAGTATCACGCAATTGTTTGCGTAATAATTTAAAGGTGGATTGTTGTTTAAAGAATTTTTCTAAGCACGGTTTGGCCGTATCCCAGATATCAATATTCGGGTCTAAAAAACGCGCAAGACCTTCGACGTTCATTAAGGTTTTTTGTAATAACATCAGTTGCGGCAAAATCACCATATTAAATTGACGCGCGGTTTGCAGCAAACGTAAAAATAATTCTGCAAATGAAATTTCACTGGGCTTACGTGAAAAAATGGGCTCACACACGGTGCGAATGGCATTCGCAAATGCATCTTGTCTTGTACCTGGGGGGACCCAACCAGAAGCTATATGTAATTGCGCAACTCGATCATAATCTTGAGCAAAAAAAGCAGAAAAATTTTCGGCTAAATAGCGTTGATCTGCCGTGGGCAAAGTGCCCATAATACCAAAATCAACCAAAATATATTTAATACCCTCTGAAGTTTTTTCAACAAAGATATTGCCCGCATGCATATCTGCATGGAAAAAATTATGCTCAAATACGGCAGTAAAAAATAATTCAATTGTACGCTCTGCGAGTAAGCTCAAATCTATTCCCTGTGCAATCAACGCATCTTTATCACTCATGCGTGTGGCATGAATACGCTCAAACACAGCAATATTTTTGCGGGTATAAGGCCAATATACTGTTGGGATCACGACCCAATCTATATCGGCCATATTACGTTTTAATTGCGAAGCATTGGCAACTTCATAATTTAAATCCAGTTCTTTATTGATAATTTGTTTAAATTCGTTAACCGCACCTTTTAAGCCTAGCTTTCTTAATGAAGGAGAACATATTTCTGCAATATGTGCAAAAAATGATAATAAGCGAATATCTTTTTTAACTTGTTTTTCAATATTAGGGCGTAATAATTTTATAACTACGGATTCACCTGATTTTAAGCGTGCGCCATGAACTTGAGCAATGGATGCGCTGCCTACAGGTTTATCTTCAAAATCTGTGAACATACTATCCACATCTTCGCCTAAACTGTTTTTAATCATTTGTCGTGCAATAGCACTAGGAAAGGGCGGCACTTGATCTTGCAGCTTAATCAATTCATCAGCAATATCGGCGGGTAATAAGTCACGACGGCTGGCTAAAATTTGTCCGAACTTTACATAGATGGGACCTAATGTTTCTAAAGTTAAGCGTAGTCGCTGACCGCGCGTATCCTGCTCTCCAAAACTATATTTTAATACACGTAAAAGTTTCATGAATTTACCCGTTGTTCACACAAACGCATCCGTACTAATAGGCGATCACATTGAGTGCGCACTTTATCCACTTCATTAATAAACTGTTCAATAGAGGGTTTTGCTGCAACCATAGGATCTTCATCAACGACATAGGCTGCGCCTTGTTTTAAAATATAAGCAGCTGTTTGCTTCACATATTCATGTGCATGGCGCATTGTTTGTGCCAGTGCATGTCCTGCGACATCACCGAGTGTATGGGTGAGCGCTTCTTCCCAATCAGGCTGAAAACCATGAAGAATATGACTTAATTTTTGGGCGACATGCATATTGCCTTGCATTTGCACCTCTTGATTCGGTGTGGCTGTTTTTTGTGATAAATGCCATAAGCTTTTGCCTGATGCAGTAATAGTAACATCCACAGCTTTTGGCGCTCTTACACTTAAAAAAATGTGCTGCACATCAATATGTAAATAAATCGTTTTTTCGAGTGATAATACATGTAAAGCAATACAGCGATTTTGCAATTCTATTAACGCATTTTGAGTATGTGGATCGAGCGACAATGCATAATTCACCACATTTTGGC
>JABDAR010000015.1:0-434 GCA_013289085.1 Gammaproteobacteria bacterium
GTCATGCTGTTATCCTCTGATAAAGCAGCCAATCCAAGTAATTTATATGGCGCGAGTAAACTCGCTGCAGATAAATTATTTGTGGCAGCGAATAATTTAATTAGAAATGAAAAAACTCAACTGGCTGTAACACGTTATGGAAATGTCGTGGGCACACGCGGTTCGGTTGTACCCTTTTTTAGAAAATTAATTGAAGGAAATGCTTCAGAGCTGCCCATCACGGATCCACGTATGACGCGCTATTGGATTACGTTACAACAAGGGGTTGATTTCGTATTAAAAAACTTTAGCAGAATGCAAGGTGGCGAAATTTTTGTACCTAAACTGCCTTCAGTGAGAATTACTGATTTAGCAGTTGCGATGGCGCCTGATTTACCCACCAAAATTGTGGGCATGCGTGCCGGTGAAAAAATACATGAAATCATGTGTCCGCA
>JABDAR010000015.1:444-28989 GCA_013289085.1 Gammaproteobacteria bacterium
GAAACAAATAAATTAGACGAAAAAGGTGTGGCCGTTGCACAAGACTTTCAATATGACTCTTCTAATAATTCCGATTTTTTAACTATTGAACAAATCCGTGAAATGAATAGGATGAAATTATAATGGGATTTCTGTTACTCAGTCTTCTTATTGTGTTTATTTACACACGTGCATTAATTTATTTAAGTAATGCGTATGCAAAGCGTCATTTAATGCAAGCGCCACATTTACGCGGCACGCATACCCAATCTATACCCAGGGGTGTTGGCTTGGCTGTTGTCATAGTATGTTTAATTACGCTTTCAGCATTTGGTGTCGAGCATGTATATTTCCAACAAAATTTTGCATTTGCTTTAGTATTGGGCGGCGCTTTAATCGCTTTCATTGGTTTTTTAGATGATCATCAACATGTTTCACCCCATATTCGTTTGCTGGTGCAAGCATTAGGTGTGGGTTTAGTGTTATACCAAATGGGTGGGTTTCCAGAAATTTATATTTTAAATCAAGTGTTTTATGTGGGTTGGATAGGGCATTTGTTCGCTTTTCTAGGCATGATATGGTTAGTGAATTTATATAATTTCATTGATGGTATTGATGGATATGTAGGCATGGAAACGGTGTTTATCAGTTTAAATATAGCGTTAATGGTTTATGTATTAGATTTGTTTAGTTTGACCTGGTTTATGTTGGTATTGGCTGTGAGCATGTTGGCGTTTTTATGTTGGAATTGGCAACCGGCAAAAGTATTTATGGGTGATGTTTGTAGTGGTTTTTTAGGTTTTTTATTTGCATCCCTCATGGCGTATACCGCACGCGATTATACTGTGTCTTTAATCACGTGGTTTATTTTGCTCGCCATACCCATTATTGATGCAAGTTATACATTAGTGGTGCGTTTACTCAAAGGACATTCATACGGTGAATCTCATAACTGCCATGCTTATCATCATGCAGTTGTGCGTTATGGATCGCATCAAGCGGTTGTGTTTAGAGGTTTAGCTATTAATTTATTTTGGCTCGCGCCTTTTGCGTGGGCAGCTTTTATTTGGCCAGAATATGATGTGTATTTGTTTGCAGTTGCAGTTGCGCCGATATTTTATATAGTGAGTAAATTAGGTGCTGGGCAAGACAATGATTTTTCAAAATTTTTGGCTCCCCGGGACAGGTTCGAACTGCCGACCAAGTGATTAACAGTCACCTGCTCTACCACTGAGCTACCGGGGAATAGCTTGGAAGAGGGTATAATAATATCTTTTTAAACAAAACTCAAACGTTTAATCGCTTCTTTTAAGTTATCCATACTAGTTGCATAAGACAATCTCAAATAACCTGGCATGCCAAAAGCGCTCCCGGGCACTAGCGCGACATGAGCTTTTTCAATGAGAAAACTGGCAAGCTCAACATCATCTTTCATTTGATGCGTTTTGATAAAATCTTCTACTTTAAAAAATGCATAAAAAGCACCTTGTGCAGGCACGCATTTAAAGCCAGGAATGTTATTTATCGCTTCCACAATATAATCATGGCGTTCTTTAAATACTTTAACCATGTCTTTAATTTGACTTTGATCCATATTAAGCGCAGCAACTGAAGCTTTTTGTGCGATAGCACAGGGATTGGAAGTACTTTGTGATTGAATCTTATTCATGGCTTGAATTAAGCTTTCAGGACCTGCAGCATAACCTATACGCCAGCCCGTCATGGCATAAGCTTTAGACATGCCGTTAATAATCACTGTTCTGTCATATAATTGCGGACAGGCATTGAGAATATTGGCAAAGGGGGCATTGCCCCAGAAAATATGTTCATAAATATCATCGCTTGCGATCACAATATTAGGGTGTTGCAATAATACTTCACCTAGCGCTTTTAATTCTTCCAAAGAATAAGTTACGCCTGTTGGATTAGATGGACTGTTTAAAAATACCAAACGTGTTTTAGGCGTAATCGCGCCGGCTAATTGTGCAGGCGTTATTTTAAAATCTTGAGAAATATCAGCATGAATAAATACAGGCTCAGCATCCGCAAGACGCGCAAATTCTGGATAAGAAACCCAATAAGGCGCAGCGACGATGACTTCATCACCGGCATTGAGTAGAGCCTGAGTCAAATTATATAAACTATGTTTAGCGCCCACAGAGACCAAAATTTGTTTAGGCGTATAATCAAGCTCATTATCCCGTTTAAATTTTGCAATAATGGCCTGCTTTAATTCAGGGATGCCATCGACAGGCGTATATTTAGTAAAGCCTTCATTGATTGCAGCAATGGCTGCATTTTTAGCAATTTCAGGCGTATCAAAATCAGGCTCACCCAATCCTAAATCAATCATATCAACACCTTGCGCCCGCATTTGCGCAGCTTTTGCCGCGACCGCTAAAGTTGCAGAAGGTTTAACACGCAAAGTCCTGTCAGCTAATTGTATGGCCATGAATAAGCTCCTTTAACAAATAAGAATAAAATACCGGGTATTATATAGGAAAAGACGGAAGATGGCTTAGCAAAATAGACTAAATTTTGCAGTCATATCCCTGCGGGTTGTTTCAAAAATAATGCCAGTGCGCCCATGCCCAATCCTATTATTGTAAGATTAGCGAGCATAATGGTGACCATTACCCTATAAACAAAAGGCCTTAATGCATCTATTTTTGCCTCTAAACGATGTTCAACAGCTTTAATTTCAGCACGTAACTCATGTGCCATTGTTTGCATCTCAACGCGTACATTTTTGAACTCGTTTTGCATTTCATTGCGTAGATCTTTTAAATCTTCGCGCGTTGCCACTTGCGATACAATAGCTTCTGTCGCCATCATTTGTGCCTTATTCAGCCCTTCAGCTTCTCTTTGATTAAAACCGGCTTGGGTTAATAGTTTAACATATTCCAACGTATTAATAAGCGCGTGAGCCATAATTCATCCCTGCATAATGATAATAGCAGCTATTTTAAATCATATAAATTTAAAAAACAAATATATTATTGGATCATTCATGATCTAAACAGGAAATTTTTTTCAAAATAAAGGTTTGAATTAAAGAAGTGGCAGCATATGGTTTTTTATAGGATAATGCGCCTATGTCTAGCGAAGTATTCCATCTTAAATCCAAATTTCAACCTGCGGGTGATCAAGTTCAGGCGATTAAGACCTTAACCGAAGGCTTAAATGATGGTCTTGCCAAACAAATCTTATTAGGCGTGACGGGGTCAGGGAAGACTTTTACTATCGCCCACGTGATTCAGGAAATACAACGACCCACTTTAATTTTGGCGCCGAATAAAACTTTGGCCGCTCAATTGTATGGGGAGATGAAAGATTTTTTTCCTGACAATGCCGTGGAATATTTTGTGTCTTATTATGATTATTATCAACCAGAAGCTTACGTACCCGCATCGGATACTTATATTGCTAAAGATTCATCGATTAACGAACATATAGAACAAATGCGATTGTCAGCCACTAAAGCTTTGCTTGAGCGCAAAGACGCCATTATAGTTGCGAGTGTGTCAGCGATTTATGGTTTGGGCGATCCACAAGCTTATTTAAGTATGGTGTTGCATTTAGATAGGGGCGATAAACTCGATCAACGTATGTTATTAAAACGTTTAGCGCAGTTACAGTATGCGCGTAATGATGTTACGTTAGTGCGTGCCACTTATCGCGTACACGGTGATGTCATTGATGTATATCCCGCGGAATCAGATAAAGAAGCGGTGCGTATCGAATTATTTGACGATGAAATTGAAAATTTAAGTTACTTTGATCCATTGACCGGCGAAATTTTACAACGTATTCCGCGGGTCACTATTTATCCTAAAACTCATTATGTCACGCCGCAAGAAACTTTATTAAAAGCCGTAGATGACATTCGTATCGAATTAAAACAACGTTTAAACATTTTAAATGAACAAAATAAGTTGGTCGAAGCGCAGCGTCTTGAGCAGCGGACGCAGTATGATATAGAAATGATTTTGCAATTAGGATTTTGCAGCGGTATTGAAAATTATTCACGCTATTTATCAGGTCGTAATCCAGGCGATGCGCCACCGACTTTATTTGATTATTTACCTAAAGATTCTTTATTAGTGATTGATGAATCACATGTGACCGTACCGCAAATAGGCGCTATGTATAAAGGCGATCGCGCACGTAAGGAAACTTTGGTGACATATGGTTTTCGCTTGCCTTCTGCACTTGATAATCGTCCCATGAAATTTGATGAATTTGAATTACGTTCGCCACAAACGATTTATGTATCTGCAACGCCAGGTCCTTATGAATTTGATCATGCGGACGCGATTGCCGAACAAGTGGTAAGACCTACGGGACTTATTGATCCAGAGATTGAAATAAAACCCATTAAATCACAAGTCGATGATGTGCTCTCAGAAGCACGTCTACGAATCGCGCGTAATGAACGTGTTTTAGTGACCACTTTAACTAAACGTATGGCAGAAGATTTAACTGAATATTTAGCAGAACATGGTTTAAAAGTGCGTTATTTACATTCTGATATAGACACCGTTGAGCGCATGGAAATATTACGTGATTTACGTTTAGGAAAATTTGACGTGCTGGTCGGGATTAATTTATTACGCGAAGGTTTGGATTTACCGGAAGTTTCTCTTGTTACTATTTTAGATGCTGATAAAGAAGGTTTTCTAAGATCAGAACGATCGCTTATTCAAACCATAGGTCGCGCTGCACGTCATATTAATGGCAAAGTTATTTTATATGCAGATACCATTACCAAATCCATGCGTGCTGCGATTGATGAAACAGATAGACGGCGTGCAAAACAAGTTGCGCATAATCTTGCACATGGGATTACCCCAAAATCAATTGAAAAAGCCGTGCATGATGTCATGGAAGGTGCGCGTTTTGTAGTATCAAAAGATCAGCAACAATTAAATTATTCATATGAATATTCAAAAATGAATACTAAACAAATCAATAAAGCCTTAAAAGAATTAGAAGCGACCATGTTAAAACATGCGCAAAATTTAGAATTCGAGCAGGCCGCAAAAGTGCGTGATGAAATTTCAAAAGTTAAAGAAGAATTTATTGAGATAATATAGCTTTAAGCCAAGTCGCATTATTATTTAAAGCCGGAATTAATGTGAGCTCCACGCCGCCTAAATCAAGCCAAGTGTTACGCCCGCGAATGCCAATTTCTTCTAAAGTTTCTAAACAATCCGTTACAAATGATGGGCAGGTGATAGCGATACGCTTAATACCTTGCGCAGCTAATTCTGCTAACACTTTCTCAGTGTAAGGCTGCGTCCAAGTTAAACGTCCTAAACGTGATTGAAAACAAGTTAAAGTTTTTATTTCTTTAAGCGCAAGTTGTTCAGTAATTAATTTTGAAGTCTCATAACATTGCGCGCGATAGCAATAACGATTTTTTTCTTGAATGTTTGGACAAGGGTTGTTAGTACAACTTTTACAAATATCGCCTGAAGTTTTGTACAATTGTCGCATCGGTAAGCCGTGATAACTGAATAAAAGATATTCAGGTTTAACCGCATCCAGTGTATTTTGAATATTCTCGCTCATGGCTTTTATATAAGCGGGATGATTGAAAAAATCTTTTATTTGATGGTGAGCCGAGCTCACTTTATCTAAAATCGATTGAGTAACTGCCGAAGAATATTGTGGAAATAATGGTAATACGATTATTTGACCGCAATCTTTTAGTTCACCCATTGCATCTGCAATACTAGGCTCCCCATAATTCATGCCTAAACTAACAATATAATCCGCTCCCAAAGCTTGTTGTAAATTGTCTTTCAACGCTAAGCTGTTTACCAGTAGAGGAGATCCCTGTTCAGTCCAAATTTGTTGATAAGCATGCGCAGATTTTTTTGCGCGAAAAGGCGTGATTAAGCCGCGGACTAATAATGTTCGCCAAGGATTGGGAATATCGATAACTTTTGGATCGGTTAAAAATTCATTTAAATAACGTTTTACACTTGTAGCATTAGATGCGCTAGGTGTGCCAAGGTTAATTAATAATATGCCAGTATGGGTGTTCATATGTCACTTAATTTAACATATAAGCCATTGTGCCTAATATAATACCCGTAAAAGTTAAGTTAGTGATTACAATATTAATAAATAGCTGATGCATATCTTTACGTAAATCATCACGAATTTGATGCATTTCATTGCGTAGATTAGCAGTCATGATAATTAAATCATTCTGCGTTGCGGTATGTGTTAATAAGGATTGAGAGACCATCATTTGAGCCTCGCTTAGCCCTTCAGCTTGTTTTTGATTAAAATCTGCTTTGATTAATAGTTTAACATATTCTAATGTATTGAAAAGTGCTTTTGCCATGATTCGTCCCTGCAATTATGCGCGATTTGAAAGTGTTTGTGTTTATGGTATTCTACACCCTGCGGTTCTTTGTGGTCCCCTTGCGACGTTAGGCTGTTAACCCTGTCAGGTCCGGAAGGAAGCAGCAGTCGCAGCTGAAAGGGTGCAAGGTTAGGCGATGAAGAGCCGCTTTCTATATTTTTCCATCCTGTTATAATCTTTCCATGAGTTACCAAGTCTTGGCCCGCAAATGGCGGCCGCAAACATTTACCGAAATGGTCGGGCAAAATCATGTGTTACGTGCACTGATAAATGCTATTGATGCAAAACAATTGCATCATGCTTATTTATTTACGGGTACGCGCGGCGTGGGAAAAACTACTATTGCCCGTGTTTTAGCTAAATGTCTTAATTGTGAAACAGGGATTACGTCTAAACCTTGTGGCACCTGTAGTGCATGTATCGATATTCGTGATGGTAAGTTTGTCGATCTCATTGAAGTGGATGCAGCCTCGCGTACGAAAGTTGAACAAACTCGCGATTTGCTTGAAAATGTAGCCTATGCGCCCACGCGTGGTCGTTTTAAAATTTATTTAATCGATGAAGTGCATATGTTATCTACCCATAGTTTTAATGCCTTGTTAAAAACTTTGGAAGAGCCACCAGAACATGTTAAGTTTTTATTGGCAACGACTGATCCTGATCGTTTACCGATGACGGTATTATCGCGTTGTTTACATTTTCATTTAAAAAACATGCCTGTTGCCACGATTAGTACGCAGCTTGCGCATATTTTAACACATGAAAAAATAACCTTTGAAGCACCTGCTTTAGATTTAATATCACAAGCGGCAGAAGGCAGTATGCGTGATGCTTTAAGTATACTCGATCAAGCCATTGCTTATGGTGCAGGTACGGTTAACACTATTATGGTGCGTGAATTATTAGGCCATATTAATCCCGAAGCGGTGTTACGACTATTGCAAGCGCTGCAGCAGCAACAAGGTGATGTTTTATTAGTAACATTACAGGAATTAGTGACAGTCGGTGCTGAGCCACAAGTGATTTTAGATGAACTGATTCAAACTTTTCATAAAATAGCAGTGATGCAGTTAGTGCCGGAACGTTTAGATGTGACGCTACAAACTTTTGCCCAGCATTTTTCGCCACAAGACGTGCAATTATTTTATCAAATTGCTGTAAACGGTCGTCGTGATTTACCTTGGATGGCAAATCCGCGTTTAGGTTTGGAAATGATTTTATTGAGAATGTTGGCGTTTGCGCCGGTGTTGCCCGCGGCCTTAACAAGAGTTGAAAGTAAAGAGGTCGAAAATAAAGGGGGAGATAATTGGGCGCACATTGCGCCGCAATTAAATTTAACAGGTCTTGCGATGGCGCTGGCTTCACATTGTGTTTTAAAATCTATGGATGAACATCAAGTACAATTAGCACTTGCGCCGCAACATGCGCCATTACTTAATCATTCTTCTACACAACGTTTGCAAGAAGCCTTAAGTGCGTATTTAACTAGAAAAGTATCTGTTAAAATTAGTTTAGAAGAGACAGGCATAGAGACGCCCGCTTTACAAAAAGCGCAACAACAACAACAAGCAAAGCAGGCAGCAGAACATGACATTAAGACCGATCCACATGTTCAGGCCATGATGGAACGTTTAGGGGCAAGTATTGTTGAGCTTGACGCCAAGTCGACTTTAAGTTAATCTGCTTAAACAGCAACCTACAAAAGAGGAACAAGACCATGAGTGAACCCGATTTTCAAAAAATTATGCAGCAAGCGCAAAAAATGCAGTCCAATATTCAAAAAGCCCAAGAAGAAATCATTGCGCTGACCGTAGTGGGTCAAGCAGGCGGTGGTTTGGTTAAAATTAAAATGAATGGCCGTCATGATGTATTGCGTGTATTTGTAGCCCATCATTTAATTGGTTTGAAAGATCCCAATAAAGAAGAGGAAGAAGGCGGTGGCGATGAAGGTAGCGGCACAGTCGATAAAAGCATGCTAGAAGATTTAATTGCTGCTGCAGTCAATGATGCAGTACGCAAAGTTGAAACGGCTTCTCGTGAAAAAATGACAGGGTTAATGAGCGGTCTTAATTTACCTCCCGAAATGATGCCTTTTGGCGGTGAAAACAGATAATAAATGAGTTTAAGCCCACTGATACAACAACTGATTCAATCCTTACGCTGTTTACCTGGCGTAGGGGCTAAATCAGCGCAACGTATGGCTTTTTATTTGTTAGAACGTGATCAAAATGGTGCTCGCATCCTGAGTCAAACTTTATTAACAGCCATTGAAAAAGTGGGATATTGTGAACAATGCCGTATGTTGAGTGAGACCTCAACGTGCGCCATCTGTAATAATCAAAAACGTGATGAAAGTCAGCTGTGTATTGTTGAATCACCCGCTGATGTTTTAGCCATAGAACAATCAGGTCAATATCGTGGTTATTATTTTGTGCTTAAAGGTCATTTATCA
Organism: Gammaproteobacteria bacterium; assembly: GCA_013289085.1. Taxonomy (GTDB): domain Bacteria; phylum Pseudomonadota; class Gammaproteobacteria; order JABCZS01; family JABCZS01; genus JABCZS01. The sequence continues at coordinate 9,255 of JABDAR010000015.1, forward strand.
CCACTTGATGGTATTGGACCGGAAGATATTGGCCTTGATTTATTATTAAAGCGCCTCCAAATTACCCCTGTTAAAGAAGTGATTTTAGCCACTAATACTACGGTTGAAGGTGGTGCAACCGCGCATTATATTGCGCAATTGATTAAACCCAGCGGTATTACCGTGAGTCGTATTGCCCATGGCGTGCCGATGGGTGGTGAATTGGAATATGTCGATGGTCATACTTTAGTACAAGCCTTAAATGGGCGAACATTAGTTACATAGGAGTTTTGTATGGTAGTTGCAGCTTCAAGCCAAACCTTAAATTTTCAAGCAGAAGTCAAAGAAGTATTGCAGTTAATGATTCATTCGTTATACAGCAATAAAGAAATATTTTTACGTGAGCTCATTTCCAATGCATCGGATGCGCTCGATAAATTACGCTTTGGCGCACTTGAAGACGCCGGTCTTGCGCAAAAAAATCAAGATTTAAAAATCCATGTTGATTTTGATAAAGATAAGCGCACCATTACAGTATCAGATAATGGTATAGGCATGACGCATGATGAAGTCATCAGTAATTTAGGCACGATAGCCAAATCAGGTACGCGTGAATTTTTAAAAAATTTAAGTGGTGATCAAGTAAAGGATGCTAAATTAATCGGTCAATTTGGTGTAGGTTTTTATTCGACATTTATTATTGCAGATAAGGTTACTGTGTTAACCCGTCATGCGGGCAGCGATGAAGCGGTATTATGGGAGTCCGATGGCCAAGGTACATATACGATAAAAGATACACAAAAAGATGAACATGGCACACAAGTGACCTTACACCTTAAAGAAGGTGAAGATGAATTTTTAAGTGAATACAGTTTGCAAAATATTATCAGCAAATACTCTGATCACATTTCATTTCCTGTGTTAATGCTAAAAGACGGAAAATATGAAACTGTAAATAAAGCCACAGCACTGTGGACTTGCAATAAATCAGAAATCAGTGAGGCTGATTATCAGGGTTTTTATAAACACATCTCTCATGATTTCAATGATGCGCTTGCATGGACACATAATCATGTTGAAGGGTCAACATCCTATATTAATTTGCTGTATATCCCCAGTCAGGCACCCTTTGACTTATTTAATCGAGATTATCGACGGGGTATTAAACTTTACGTGCAACGGGTGTTCATTATGGATGAAGCTGAAAACTTTATGCCACATTATTTACGTTTTGTTCGCGGTGTTATTGACTCCAGTGATCTGCCTTTAAATGTTTCTCGTGAAATTTTGCAAAGCAATAAAGTAGTGGAAACGATTCGCAAAGGTTCAGTAAAGAAAATTCTGAATTTACTCGAGGATTTGGCAAAAAATAAGGCTGAAAAATATCAACAATTTTGGGATGCCTTTGGAGAAGTATTTAAAGAAGGCACAGGAGAGGATTTTGCTAATAAAGATCAAATCGCGCAATTATTAAGATTTGCAAGCACACATGATGTCAATGCTGGGCAAATTGTATCATTGAATGATTATATTAATCGTATGCCTTCTGAACAAAAACACATATATTATGTGACAGCTGATACCCTGGCTGCCGCAAAAAGCAGTCCGCACTTAGAAATTTTTGCTAAGAAAAATATTGAAGTTTTGCTATTGCATCATCGTGTTGATGAATGGATGGTGTCACACTTGACTGAGTTCCAAGATAAAACTTTGCAAGCAATTACCAAAGGTGAATTGGATTTAGGTGATGTGGAGAATCCTGAAGTTGATAAATCATTTACTGATTTAACCGCAAAATTCAAAGAACTATTAGCAAATGAAGTAAAAGATGTAAGAACAACACATCGCTTAACCGAATCACCTGCTTGTTTGGTGAGTGATAACTTTGATATGGGCAGGCAAATGCAAAAAATGTTAGAAGCCGCAGGTCAAGCAGTGCCGATCGCTAAACCAATTTTGGAGCTAAATCCATATCACCCATTGATAGAAAAGTTGCATCAAGATTTAAATCAGCCACAATTAATAGATTGGGCGCATTTATTGTTGGATCAAGCCATATTAGCAGAAGGTGGACAATTATCAGATCCAGCATTATTTGTAAAAAGAATGAATAAATTATTGATCTAGTTGCCTCGCCCCCCTGGGGGAGAGGCCGGCGCTTCGCCGGGTGAGGGGGAAGATATACAGCATGGAAAAAATCTGGCTAAAAAGCTATCCAAAGCATATTCCCCCAACTATAGACATTCCAACTGATATTACCCTAGTTGATTTATTTAACGAAGCGTGCCAACAATATTTACAAAGCACAGCCTACAGCTCATTCAATACAAATTTATCCTATCAACAACTCGCAAAACAAACGAGTATTATCGCCGCCTATTTCCAACAAAAACTCAATTTAAAACCAGGCGATCGCATAGCAGTTATGATTCCTAATTTATTACAGTTTCCCTTAGTATTCTTTGGCGCGCTGCGTGCAGGTTTAGTCGTTGTACCTGTAAACCCCATGTACACACCACGTGAATTATTATTACAGTTAAAAGATGCGGATGTATCTGCAATTGTAGTCTTAGAACAAATGGCCTATAAATTGGAACCCGTACTGGCAGAAATTCAGATTAAACATATAATCGTCACCCAGTTCCAAGATAGTTTAACAGGTATTAAACAGATATTTTTTAAATTTTATTTTAAATTTTTTAACAAAACAAAAAAATATAATTTAAAAAATATAATTTTTCTAAAAGATATTTTAGTGCAAGCGTTAACGCTTAATCCTGTTCATATAAAATCAGAAGACTTAGCTTTAATACAATATACCGGTGGCACCACAGGTTTGCCTCGCGGGGTCATGTTAACGCATCATAATATAGCCGCAAATGTACTGCAAACCAAAGTTTGGGTTGAACAATATATCAATACAGCAAAAGAAAAGCATGTGCTTGCACCTCTACCCATGTATCATATTTTTTCGCTGATGGCGAATAATATTTTATTGTTACATATGGGATTTGAAAATATTTTAATTGTTGACCCAAGACGTATCGGTGCGCTCATTAAAATTTTGCGTAAAACTCCACTGGTATTAATGACAGGCGTTAATACATTATATAATGCATTACTCCAACATCCCCAATTCAAAACTTTAGATTTTAGCGAGCAAAAAGTGTCATTAGCAGGCGGTATGGCTTTGCAACAAGCAACAGCAGTCGAATGGCAAAAAGTCACTGGCAAAACTTTAATTGAGGCTTATGGTTTAACGGAAAGTTCGCCGGCAGCAATTATCAATCCACTTGATCTGGTTGAATATAACGGTGCAATGGGCTTGCCGCTGCCTAATATGGATATTCAAATTTGTGACGATCAAGGACAAGCACTAGGTATTAATCAAGTAGGGGAATTATGGCTAAAAGGCCCACAAATTACCCAAGGTTATTGGAAAAATCCAACTGAGACCAAAAACAATATTGAAAATGGCTGGTTAAAAACAGGTGACTTAGTCAAAATGGATGCGCATGGCTTTGTTTATTTCGTGGATCGCAAAAAAAATATGTTAGTGATTTCAGGTTTTAATGTTTATCCTACAGAAATAGAAAATGTAATTTGCTCGCATCCCATGGTCGCAAATGCCGCAGTGATTGGCATTCCAGATCCGATACATGGTCAAAAAATAAAATGTTTTGTGATTAAAAAAGATAAAAATTTAACGGAACAAATGTTACGTGATTATTTGCATCAACAACTGACCGGCTATAAACGTCCCGAAATAATTGAATTTTGTGATACCTTACCTTTAAATACAGTAGGCAAAGTATTGCATAGAGAGTTAAAATAAAACATGAAAATAAAACACAGTCAAATATCAATTACCCGTAAACTGCTTAATCGTGTATTCATTGTATACTTATTGTTGACTGTATTAATGACTTCACATGAAATGTATACTGAATATGTGCAAGAGCGCTCAGAGCTCACTGATAATTTTGTGACACTTGAGAAATTTATTGGTCCGGCTTTATCTGATGCGGTCACGGCAAAAAGCGAAAAGCGTATTAATTTTATTATGCAAGGTGTATTACGAGGACCTGCAATAGTGGGTTTTAAAGTCGAGCCTAGAGGGGACTACAAAGCATTCACTTTAGGTGATGTAACACCCGATCAAAAAACAATTTTGCATGAAAAATTAGCACGCTATCCTAAAGCCCATTGGTTCGCTGCCTTTGCAAAGCCCATTCCACGCGTTTTTATACTTTTCAATAAAGAAGGTACTACACCATTAGCTGATATTACTGTGTATACAAATCGTTCTATTATTGTTGCCAGATTTTTTAAATTATACGCTTTGATCTTTTTTAATGAATTAATTAAAGCGATATTGTTATGGTTTTTTATTCTTTGGGTGGGCCGTAAAATTTTAAGCAAACCCCTTGAAAAATTAACGAAAGCCACGCTTGAAATGGCACAAGGCAATCGTCAAAAAGTGACACTCAAAAAACACAGTGGTAAATCGACAGAACTCGATATTCTAGCGGATTCATTTAATAGCATGGTCGATAAAATTGAAGCAGCACAAACTGGATTATTACACACCAAACGTCACTTAGCCGACATTATTGATGCAATGCCTTCTGCATTATTGGCTATCACTATTGAAGGCGTGGTCACCGATTGTAATTTACAAGCGCAAAAAATGACACAAATTGATAGAAAAAAAGCAATAGGTATGCTTTATACTGATTTACTGCCTTTATTAAAAAATTATCAAGATGTATTAGTGCGGGTCATTGCGCAAAATCAAGCTGAAAAACTTCAGAATATTTTAATTCAGGAAAAAACGGGACGCCGTTATTTAGACATTATTTTATATCCTTTATTAGATGAAGATCCACCTGGCATCGTCATACGTTTAGACGATATGACGAGTCAAGTGAAGATTCAAGAGAAATTATTAAAGCAAGAAAAATTACAATCGACTTTAAAATTGGCCGCAGGGATTGCGCATGAAATTAATAATCCATTAGGTGCAGTATTGCAAGGTGTGCAAACAGTTAAACGTAGATTAGGTACTGAGTTGCCACAAAATATTGAGTTGGCTGCCAGCTTGCAACTGGATTTAGAAAAATTAAAGCAATATTGCGTTGAGCGTGATATTTTTAAATTTTTAGAAAGTATACAATTATCCGGTGAGCAAGCGGCAAAAGTGATCGCCACATTACTTGATTTTACCCCGCGGGCTGAAGTTAATTATCAGCCTTATAGTTTAGAAAAAATTATTGATCGTGCACTCAGTCATTTGCCCCAAGATCCGTTATTAAGAAAAACTCAAATTCTAAATCTTGTCCATGTCGATAAACAGTACACGTCTGATTTACCGGATATTAAATGTCAACCTTTAGAAATTGAACGCGTACTCATTGGTATTTTAAAAAATGCAGTTCAAGCAACCGAAGTCACTCAAAATGAGCGCCCCCCGGAAGTGATTATTCGCACCTATATGGAAAATGGCTGGGTCGGTATTGATATTGAAGATAATGGGATTGGAATGAATGATGAAGAAAAATCGCATTTATTTGAATTATTTTTTACGACCAAAGGAGTCGGCATTGGTACCGGATTGGATTTAGCCATGGCTTATCATATTATCAAAGTATCTCATCAAGGTAAGATCAGTGTGGTGAGTATTAGAGGGCAAGGAACTAAAGTGACTATTCAATTTCCACAGGTTTTGGTGAAAGAGTGAGCTTTGACAGGTGCCTAATAGTTGCTATTATTAAGTTATAATAATAAATTTATAAAGGGGTTACCTATAATGAAACATGAGCAACAGCACGAATTTCAAAAAGAGATTGACGATTTAAAGAATAATATCATAGACTTAAAACAACTATGCCTTAAAAAAATTACCCGTACTGCCGATAAAGTACCTGAAGCCATTCAAAAGGGTGAGGAACGTCTTGTACAACAGGTTGAAGAAAACCCCATACAAAGCGTAGGTTTTGCAGCTTTAATAGGATTTGTTTTAGGTGCATTATTTACTAGCAAAATTAAATAACAAGGTTGTTATGAACGAGTTACGCACGCTGCCAAAAGATTATGCAATATTAATAATTTTGGCAGTGACGCTCGCTATTATTTTGGTGATCTCCATCGGTTTTTTATTAGTCGGTGGGGTGAGTGCTTATTTGTATATCCATAATTTTCCACTTTCAACCATAGTGACATATGCAGTGTTGTCATGGATTATTTATATCTTACTACTCGTATGTTTACTGTATCGCAGTAAAAGTCGCATTAAACAAAAGCAAGATTATCTCGTACATATTGTGAAAACAGAATTAATGGCGACTATGGCTTTGCGGAGTGTCAATGTAATGTTACGCAAATGGCAGCGTAAACATGAAGGAACCTAGTCAACAAAAAAAACTCTTTCCTCTTACCATTGCCGCGCTGGGTATTGTCTATGGTGACATTGGTACTAGCGTGTTGTATGCGATGCGTCAATCTTTGCAAGGTATTGCCGTCAGTCCTGAGAATGTATTGGGTGTCTTATCTCTCATATTCTGGGCTTTAATATTAATTGTTTCCATTAAATATTTATGCTTTATTTTGCGCGCTGATAATGACGGTGAAGGTGGAGTATTAGCTTTATATGCCTTATTGAAATCCTCTGGCAAACAGCATGGTCGATTATTTTTTCTGCTGGGCGTTGCAGGCACTGGCCTTTTATTAGGTGATGGCATGTTAACCCCTGCTATTTCAGTGATGAGTGCGGTGGAAGGTTTGCATGTGATCACGCCTTCATTTTCACATTTGGTATTACCTTTGACCTTGGTATTATTGGTTGGCTTATTTTTTATTCAACATGTGGGCACGGGTAAAATTGGCCATTATTTTGGTCCCATTATTTTAGTGTGGTTTATCACCTTAGGTATATTAGGATTAAGCCACATTCTACAAAATCCAACAGTAATATCTGCCATCAATCCCTATTACGCTTTACAATTTTTTGTGAATAATGGTTGGACGGGATATGCCTTATTAGGTGGTGTGTTTTTGGTGGTTACAGGCGGGGAAGCCTTATATGCAGATTTAGGTCATTTTGGAAAAAAACCTATACGAATGAGCTGGTTTTTTGTGGCACTGCCGGCACTATTATTAAATTATTTTGGCCAAGGTGCGCATTTATTGCAAAATCCCAGCGCGATTGAAAATCCTTTTTATGCCCTTGCGCCTTCATGGTTTGAATATCCATTACTTATTTTGGCGACTATGGCAACAATCATTGCTTCACAAGCCGTGATTTCCGCGATATTTTCGCTGACACGTCAAGCCATATTATTAGATTTATATCCACGGATTCCCATTATTCAAACTTCGAATACTGAATTTGGTCAAGTGTATGCACCGCAAATGAATATTGTATTAGCAATAGGCACCATTGCTCTCGTTGTTATTTTTGGGAGTAGTAGTGCGCTAGCGAACGCTTATGGTATTGCTGTTAACTTGGTTATGCTAGGCGTCACCTTAATGGTAATGCGTTTAGCATATCAATATTGGAAATGGCCTTTAATAAAAGTGTTTGCAGTGTTTTCAATATTTCTCCTCATTGAGGTTGCGTTTTTAGGCGCTAATCTACAAAAAATTAATAATGGCGGATGGATGCCTTTGCTATTGGCGTTAGCTGCGATGTTTATTATGATCACATGGTATCAAGGCATGCAATATTTGCGTCGAGATTATTATATGGAAAAAGTAAGCCTCATAGACATTATTCAAAATTTTGATCCTAAAGATTTAAATATGCTCAAAAATACAACGTCTATATTTATTACTGATCCCTATGACAATAGCGGTGGCTGCTTTTTACATTATTTAAAATTAAGCCATATGATTCCCGAACATGTGCTGATGTTGAGTGTGTTGGTTGAGCCAAGGCCGATAGTGCCTTTCAGTGAGCGTTATAAACTTATGGCGCTAGGGAAAAATATTTATCGTATTGTTCTACATTATGGATTTACTGAAATAATCAATATACCTGAAGCCTTGGATAAGGCTGATCGTCTGAAAATATTTCCATTTTATTTGGATGTTGAAGAAGCGAATTTTTTAGTGGAAATTACACATATTGTGGTGAGTAAAGATAAGCGTACTTTATTTTTCCATTGGCAGGAACAATTGTTTGCATTTTTAATGCGCAACTCTGTGCTTGATACTGAATTCTTACATCTACCCTATAATCGCACGATTGCGATGGGAACTTATTGCGAGATTTAGCGGGATAAAAATTTCATTCCGAGCAAACAAATCAAAAAAGCACCGCTAGAAGTCATAAAAGCTAAAAGGCTACTCCCTGTGAATCCTAGGACTAAAAATCCCAATCCTGCAATCAATGCAATCAATAATGCATAAGGTAATTGCGTCACCACATGATCAATATGATTTGCACCCGCACCCGTTGCCGATAAAATAGTAGTATCAGAAATAGGTGAGCAATGATCGCCAAACACAGATCCTGCTAAAACGGCTGCAAATGCAGGCATTAATAAGCTAGGATCACTGACCATCACAATATCAGCAGCCAGTGGCAGCATAATGCCAAACGTACCCCAACTGGTACCGGTAGAAAATGCAGTGAGACCTGCGACTAAAAACAATAATAAAGGTAAATAAGCCAAACTTAAATTAATATCATCAATTAAATGTGCAAGATATAAACCTGTATTTAATTCATTGATCACCTGAATAATAGTCCAGGCAAATAATAAAATATAAATTGCAGGCGACATGGCTTTCACACCACTTTTAATGGCAGTGCCGTAATCACCCATTTTTAATTGTTTTTTACAATATAAAATCAACGTCACCAATAAACCAATTGATGCGCCAGTCACAAGCGCCAAGGCGACATCAGTATTTTCCAATAACGTAAAAAAGCTAATGGGGTTATCATTTATATTTAAGTAACCATAAAATAATAATGAAACTACCGTCCCGATAATTAAGGTCACAATCGGAATAATCAAATCATATACAAACCCATTATCATATTCATGCAAGCCTTCAATCGCACCCAAAATGTCGCCTTTACTTTTATCATACAGTTCACCGCCTGACGCGCGATGATAATGTTTTTTCATTGCAAAAATATCCCAACCTAAATAAGCCATAGCTAAGGCCATGAGCAAAGCAAAAATAGGATATAAATTCATGGGAATAATCATAATAAAAGCAGTGAGTGCAGAATAATCAACAATATGATGAGTCACAAGCAAAGCGCTCATAATCCCCATAATATAGGCACCCCAACTTGAAAAGGGACATAACATACAAATACTCGCTGCCACTGAATCCACTAAATAAGCTAATTTAGCCCGCGGCACATGTTGCGCATCCGTTAAAGGCCGCGCAATATTTCCAACCGTTAACGTATTAAAATAATCATCAATAAATAAAAACATGCCTAAAAATACAGTAAACAAACGCGCGCCGCGTTTTGATTTCACATGCAATAATGCCCACTCAGTAAACGCACGCCTACCACCTGAAATAGAAATTAAACAAGCCAGCACACCGAGTAAACATAAAAATAAAATAATTAAAATATTCCACGCATTAAGCTTGCCATCTTCCCAAACTAATAAGGTCACAATAGACAATAAATAAGACAGTGTATTTTGAATATCAAATTGATTAATGAGCACGGCACCTACCAAAATTCCAGCGCCTAAAGAAATCAACACACGATGAGTAATGACAGCCATCACAATGGCCACAAACGGTGGTAATAAAGACCAAGCAGTCCCAGCAAAAGTAAAATGTTCCATGGACGAATATTACATGATTAAAAAGTGGATGTCATGTTTTGCATTCTCTATACAAATGTCTGTAATTTTGTGTACAATATTGGTTGAATAACGAACTTAAGAGAATATTATGTTTACATTTAAAGAAGTATTAGCAATCGGTTTCGTATTATACAATCCAGCAGCAGCTAAAAAGAAAGATGATGATTTTGCAGCAGCTATGGAACGTAGACGGGAATGGGCAGTGGGTAACGCGCAAACGTCTTATCCTGATGTGGCGACAGCAAATTTAATATTTTTATCGCTAATAGTAGCCGCAGCGGCAGGCCGTGGTTTGTATAATTATTTTACTAAAGAAGCTCCGGCGCGGGTTATAAATTCTAATGTTTTTGAGAAGTCTGATGATAATGACAATATTGATAAAAATTTAAACAATAACAGCGTTTCGAAACTAAAATAAATTTTATTTGAAAAATTTTCCCCCTCACCCGGCGAAGACGCCGGCATCGAACCCAAGGGGGCGAGGCGAACAGGCAACGTTGATTAATTCAATGCAATGTTAGTTACTAGATTTTGCTTCGGTTGCATTAAATTCACCGGAATTTGAAAAATCTTTGGGTAAATTTTGTGTGGCATCAATGCCATACTGCCATTCTTTGCCATCTACAGTCATGAGTAACATGGGCTTGCCCTGCCATGGATAATCATATTCGGCATTATAAATACCCACTGCAGTGCAGGTGAGTCCATCACAGTTGACAGCCTTAAAATAGCTACGCATATTTTTGTTAAAATCAACAGGCACATTTTGGTCAGGACTGACAATTGAATCCCAAGTTTTCCCTTGATCAGTACTGATGAGTAGAATAGGAGACGCTTCATGCAGTGTATAATTCTCTCCACCTGCAATACAAATTTCTGATGAACAGCTCACACTTCTTAATTGGTGGGTATAGGTATCATCGGAATTGATAATTTCCCAGGTGATTTCATTGTTATTAATTGTGCCTGTTGCTAAATAGCCTTTACCTTTTTCATCAAAACCTGTGGTAACACAGTGCGTAGACGTGCAGCTCACCTTTTCTAAGGCGTTTATTTGTGCAATTTGTTGATAATCCCAAGTGGCGCCGTTATCATGGCTCACTACTAATAAAGGCTTTAATGAATTTTCTGTGTAATATTGTCCTACTGCAACACACACATTCTGAGCGCAGCTGATATCTTCAAAAAGCGCAGTAGAATGAAAATCATCGGGAAGCTGCTGACTGTCTAGTGTATATTGCCAATTATCCTCTGATATAGTTAAGATCATGGGATAGTCATTATTATTGGCACCATATGTACCCACTACAATACAAGTATTATCTTGACAAGACACGCCACGGAATTGATTACGTCCAGTGGAATCATCTGGTAATTGAGTAGAGTAATTCCATGATAATCCTTCATCGGTACTATAAGATAAAAGGGGTTTTTGATCTCCTGAGTTCGATGTATACGAACCTACAGCAATAAGCATATCGGCTGTAGAACCGATTGAAGCAAAACTGCCGCCAAGCAGATCGTAATTAAAATCAGCTGGCAAGTTTTTGTTACGTTCCATCACATAATCCCAAGTTTGGCCACCATCAGTGCTTCTTGCCATCATTGGAATATTAAGGAAATATGAATAATTAGGATCATAAATACCTGATGCTAAACATGTGTTAGCGCCACAATGGATTTTCTCAAAAATACCGGTGCCGGCTTGGTTATCTTCAGGCGTTTTTTGGCTATCTATGCCATAAACCCACTGATTTTGTTGATAGGAAACCAACATTGGTGAATAGTTATTGTAATATCCCCCAGCAATGATGGGCGCATCTGCTGAATAAACGGGGACACTGGCTAAAAGTAATAAGCTGGATAATGCTAAATGTATGTTTTTCATGATATTTCTATCTTTAAGTGAGTTGAGTTAATGTACTCTATTTGTGATGCCATGTCAACAAAAAATAGGCGTCATTATAGCCATTGACTTTGTTATCAAGAAAACTGACAATAGCGGTTTAGCTTTTATCTTCTAAAGAGGTGGTTATGAGTTTCCCAGTTGATATTGAAAGATTGATTATAGAATATTCTGACTGGTTGCTTAAGTATATTGATAAAGAGCAACCCCTGTTATCTTTACCAGAAATTAGCGCAGCTAAAGTTGCATTGGAGTCTGCAAATCCTAAAACTATGGATTTGCGATTAAAACTGATTAATCTTATTATCTATAGTCCCCCATATCATAATCTTATCAAGCAACCTGTCGTATTAATATTCACTGGTGAAAACCAAAATCAGCAAGCGCGCATTGAATCTTCGCACAATATCAATGATCATCGGGGAATAGATTGCGCTACTTTGAATTTATTACAAAAAGCCACAAAGATTTTTGTCCAAAATTGGATACGTTGTTGTAGAACTGCGGATGATTGGACAGCTATTCAAACAGCAGTGAATGAAATTGATCAAATAGTACAAAACGACATCCGAACTTGGACTACAGAAATTGATCAAAACAAGGAGAATTGGCTTAAAGTTTTCATTCCAAGTAATAACGGTTCACCTGCTGGTGCTACTGTTGGAGCTGCTGCGGGTGTGATTATGGGAGCGCTGGCGCCTCTTATGGCTCAAATGGGTGGGGATGCACAGCAGGCAGAGGGCGATAATTCTTCGGGAATAGTTATGGGTGGTTTCTTGGGTGCGATACTTGGTTATTGTCTAGATAATTATCACGATACGATGAATCAATATGTATACAATCCTGCATGTAATCTAGTCAGTCCATGCTGGAAAAGGCTAAGAGGCACATGGCACTCTTCTCAAACAGAGTATGCTAATACTGATGTAGAGATGCAGCAAGATCTTTTCGGTGAATTGCCGACATTTCCAAGTTTAACTGGATATAGAATTTTCAATTAAATTAAGAGGGTTTTAAGATGGCATTTCCCAAAGAGATTGAAGAGTTGATTGTTGAGTATTCTGATTGGTTAGTGAAGTTTGCTGATCAAAATATGTTTATTTATGGCTCAGCAAAAAGGAGTTTGTGAATGAGTTTATTTACACAAGCATTAAGCATTGCTGCCAAGACCATGGACTCAGATATACCAGAGGAAGCCTTGGCCGGTGTTTTATTTATGGGAACTTTTATGATCATAGGTACGGGATGTTATATATTCTAACTTCCTGAGGTGAATTTTTGGAGAATGTTTATTGCAAATAATCATGTCCTTCTCCCCCAAGGGGGCGAGGCGATGGTTTAGTGGGTTTTGTTTTTTAGTTGGGGGGTAAAATATTTTTTAGAAATTGGCCGGTATAAGAAGCTTTGCATTTTATGACTTCTTCTGGTGTGCCTTCTGCTACTATTGTTCCGCCGCCGTTTCCGCCTTCTGGGCCTAGATCTATAATCCAATCTGCGGTTTTTATTACGTCTAGATTGTGTTCGATCACAACGATAGTATTACCTTTATCACGTAGGCGATGAATAACATCTAATAACATTTGTACGTCGTTAAAATGTAGGCCGGTTGTGGGTTCATCTAGAATATATAAAGTATTGCCAGTGTCGCGTTTGGCGAGTTCTTTTGCAAGTTTTACGCGTTGCGCTTCACCGCCTGAAAGTGTAATCGCACTTTGGCCGAGTTGAATATAACCTAAACCTACATCCATTAGGGTTTGTAATTTTTTCGCTAATAACGGCACTGGAGCGAAAAATTCTAATGCTGTTTCTACGGTCATATTTAGAACATCTAATATAGTCTTACCTTTGTAATGTACTTCTAGCGTTTCGCGATTATAACGTTTCCCTTTACACACATCGCAAGGGACATATATATCAGGTAAAAAATGCATTTCTACTTTAATCATACCGCCGCCTTGGCACGCTTCGCATCTGCCGCCTTTGACATTGAAACTAAATCTACCGATTTGATAACCTCTAGCGCGCGACTCTAATGTGCCGGCAAATAATTCGCGGATAATATTAAATATACCTGTATAAGTTGCAGGATTTGATCTTGGTGTTCTACCGATGGGGCTTTGATCGATATCTATTACATTATCTAATAAATTTAAACCTTGAATACTGGAATATTTTTTCGCGGATAACTGTGTCGCTTGATTTAATTGAATAGCAGCGAGTGGATATAACGTATCATTAATTAATGTGGATTTTCCGGAACCGGATACACCGGTGACACACGTGAGTAATCCGAGTGGAATATCGACATCTAAATTTTTTAAATTATTGCCGCTTGCGCCGGTAATAGACAATACATAATCTTTATCACGTGGTGTGCGTTTGCTAGGAATCGCAATACTTTTGCGTCCTGATAAATAATCACCGGTTAATGTGTGCGCTTGCATGATGATATCGGGCGTGCCTTGTGCAACAATTTGTCCGCCATGTACGCCAGCCCCAGGACCAATGTCGACTATATAATCAGCTAAACGCATGGTATCTTCATCGTGTTCAACCACAATGACTGTATTACCGATATCACGTAAATGCACGAGTGTTTTTAATAGTCTTTCATTATCACGTTGATGTAAACCAATGGTCGGTTCATCCAATACATACATCACACCCACAAGTCCTGCGCCAATTTGACTGGCTAAACGTATGCGTTGCGCTTCACCGCCGGATAAAGTTTCGGCGCTTCTGTCTAGCGTTAAATATTCTAAACCGACGTTCACTAAAAAATTAAGTCTGGCAATCAGTTCTTTTAAAATTTTATCGGCGATTTCACCGCGCTTACCGGGTAATTTTAAATGCATAAAAAAATCATGCGCAGTATTTATCGGCAATTGGGTAATGGCGGGTAAATTATGTTTATCAATAAATACATTGCGTGCCTCAACTTTAAGGCGTGAGCCTTGGCAAGTAGGGCAGGGTTGTTCACCCAAATATTTTGCAAGTTCCTGACGAATTAAATCAGATTCAGTTTCTTGATAGCGACGCTCCATATTAGGCATGACGCCTTCAAAAGCATGGGTTCTGCGCATCAAGCGGCCTTTTGTATTGTAATAACGAAATTTTACTTGTTCGCCGTCATTACCATTTAGAATTAAATCTTGAATTTTTTTCGGTAATTTTTCAAACGGTTTTTCTAAATCAAAATCATAATGTTCTGCAAGCGATAATAATAATTGAAAATAATAATGATGACGTGCATCCCAGCCGCGAATCGCGCCTTGAGTTAAACTTAAACTAGGATCAGGCACTACACGTTTGAGATCAAAAAATAATTGTTGACCTAACCCTTCGCAAGTAGGGCATGCGCCGACTGGATTATTAAATGAAAATAATCTGGGTTCTAATTCGCTTAAACTATAACCACATTGCGGGCAGGCAAATTTGCTGGAAAAAGTCATCTCATTAAACTCACCTTTTTCCATAGGCGCCACGTACACTAAACCTTCGGTTAATTTTAAGGCTGTTTCAAATGATTCGGCCAAGCGCTGCGCGCTATCAGGTTTAACTTTTAATCTATCAACGACTATCTCAATTGTGTGTTTTTGTTTTGGATTTAATTTCGGTGCAGAATCAAGTTCATACAATTCACCATCGATGCGTGCACGAATAAAACCTTTGTGTGAAAGTTCTGCCAGTAATTTTTCATGCTCACCTTTTCGATCGTTCACAATAGGTGCCAGTAATAAAATCGCCGTATCTTGTGGCAAGCTTAATACTTGATCCACCATTTGACTCACAGTCTGAGCTGCTAAAACAGTATGATGTTCTGGGCAGCGAGGTTCACCCGCACGCGCAAATAATAACCGTAAGTAATCATAAATTTCAGTAATCGTACCCACGGTTGAGCGGGGATTATGCGAAGTTGATTTTTGCTCAATTGATATAGCAGGCGATAAGCCTTCAATTAAATCCACATCCGGCTTTTCCATTCTCGACAAAAATTGTCTGGCATAAGCAGATAAAGATTCAACATAACGCCGTTGTCCTTCGGCATACAAGGTATCAAAGGCTAATGATGACTTCCCAGACCCAGAAGGCCCTGTAATCACTATAAGCTTATCTCGAGGCAATTCCAGGTCAATATTCTTAAGATTATGGGTCCTAGCCCCACGGATGGTTATTTTGTTCATAGGCGCTCATTGTACTCTAAAATGGTCAGTTGGGGTAAGTGGTATTAAGTTTGCTTTCTTAATACTATTTTAATAATTAATGATTATAATGCTCATTAATATATTTAATGATAGGTCGACTTAATGAATCCAACGTTCAATAGTATGAGTGCTAGAGTAACTGCCAATATTAGCCACTTAGAGCGGTTTAGCGCGTTATTATTACTTATTCGCACTATAGAAAATAAAGCAGCTTATACGAGCCAAGTGCAATGTACGGGTGTCATAGGCGGAGAGACTAAATATTATTCTGCGCCACTTATTGAACGCCTTAAACATCAACAAGCTTTAAAACAAATCCCTAGTCTATATGCCGAAGTAGAGCCACACCTTATTTTATTGGTGGAATCCGAAAAGTTATTGAATAAGACGATGGATTATTACATGGCAGTAAGTTTAGTTAAACTGCCAGTCGACCCAAGCACAGCAGAAGATGCTTTGCAATTGCTGGAATCACTGACTGAAAAGATAACCCACGTCAGACAATCACTTATGAATAGTATTTATGCCATTAACCCATGGCAAGCCCAAAACTTAGAGCAAAAATACCCGCCTTTTGAGCCTGTTGAACAGAACACAGGAACCGTTAATGGAGTACATAACGCTCATAAAAGAAGTGTTGATGAGAAAGTGTATTTGCATACCGCAAAAAGATACTGTGCTCATCAAGAATCGGCTCAAGAATTCGAGTGTAATGAAGATATGGATGTCAATTATTCTCAATTTTCAAAAACATCAGTAATTAAGAGAGGTTGACCGTCATGAATTATTTAGAAGTGTATACGAATGCTCAGAATGAATTGGAAATAAAGATTGCACAGCATAAAGCCGGTGTGAAATTTTCAGCAGTGCAGATGCAAAATATTAGAACTGCTATGGCAAATATGAATACAGCTGCATCCAATCTAGGGGCAGACTATCAGACATCTGCGCAGCAATATAAGACGCAAGTTGGTGATATTGAATTTGCAAATCAAAATAATCCTGATCGCTGTGCCTATCTCCGAGCGCAAACATCTCCCGAGCGCGGCCATACACGTAGAGTGCTTAAACAAATACCTCTTAGCTCTAGTTCAACTAACACTTTTAAGAAGAAAAGTTATGAAAAAATATCTCAAGCAAAAGCACTCTACGCATATCAGCAATTTAGACAACAACATCAACTGCCATCTATAAGTGTTTCTGAAACTTCTGCGCAAGCGGATTCTGTTTCAGCGCTTATCAGTGATTTGTCTCACCTTTCGATGAATCAAAAGTAAATTTAATTAATTTCATTGCGCGCCTATGATATTTTTGCCATCATAGGCGCATGTCACATACTCCCCTTATTAAAGCCAAACAAGTCATACTCGCATTGTCGGGTTTATATGCTTTGCGCATGTTGGGTTTATTTCTTATTTATCCCGTTTTAGCGATCTATGCGGTGCATTTGCCAGGGGCTACGCCATTTTTAATTGGTTTAGCCATGGGGATTTATGGTTTGAGCCAGGCGATTTTGCAAATTCCTTTTGGGATTTTATCCGATAAATTTGGGCGTAAGCCTTTAATTATTATTGGTTTATTGTTATTTGCTGCGGGCAGTGTGGTCGCCGCTTTAAGTCATGATATTTATGGTTTAATCATTGGACGGGTTTTGCAAGGTACAGGGGCGATTTCTGCAGTAATTACTGCGCTGCTTGCTGATTTATTAGCACCCGAGCGGCGTGCAAAGGCCATGGCTATTGTGGGCCTTACTATTGGTATGGCTTTTGGATTATCATTAATTTTAGCGCCTGCGCTCGGCGCAACTGTTGGCTTAAGTGGGATTTTTTGGGTCATTACTGCACTGATTTTATTATCTTTAGTGGTTTTAGTTTTTTTTGTACCAGAACCCGTGCAAACACAACAAGCTTTGCCTTCAGTGCAGTTATCTACAGTATTTTATAATTGGCAATTATGGTTGCTCAATATCAGTGCATTTTTTCTACATGCTTTACTCACTACTTTATTTTTATGGTTACCCGCAAGGCTTAATGAGTTGGCGAGCGCTTGGTATCAGCAATCATTCATATATTTAGTATTATTAGTAGGATCATATGCTGTGATGATGCCTATTCTTATGCGCGCTGAAAAATCGTATCAGCAAAAACGCGTGGTGCAGGGCAGTATTATTGCGTTTGCGCTTACGCTTTTATATTTTGCTTTTATGCCGAATACCTTATGGCATTTACTGCTGGGTATATTATTATTTCTTATTCCATTTAATTTATTAGAAGCTACGCTACCTTCTTGGGTGTCACGGCTTGCACCACAACAAACTCGCGGCGCTGCCATGGGTATGTATGCAACCATGCAATTTTTAGGTATTTTTGCAGGCGGCGTAGGCGCGGGAGCCTTGCTGAATTATTTATCTTTTTCAAAGGTATTTTTAAGTTTTAGTGTTCTCATGATAATATGGTTTATAATTGTGCGGGGTTTAAAACAGCTAACAAAACAGGAGTGAACGTCATGGCAAGAGGGATCAATAAAGTAATATTAATTGGCAACTTGGGCGCAGATCCAGAAGTGCGACATATGCCAAATGGTGGCGCTGTCACGACTTTAAGTGTGGCCACATCAGAATCTTGGAAAGACAAAGACAGCGGCCAAATGGTAGATAGAACTGAATGGCACCGCGTAGTGATGTATCAACGTTTAGCAGAAATTGCTGGCGAGTATTTGAAAAAGGGTTCTAAAGTTTATATTGAAGGCGCGCTGCGTACGCGTAAATGGGCGGATAAAACATCTGGACAAGATCGTTATACCACAGAAATTATTGCTAATAACATGCAAATGTTAGATGGTCGTGGTGGTCAAGTTGGTGGTGATTTTGAACAATCTGCTCCATCTTATGATGCACCTGTAGGCGCCACAAAAAATTCAGCGCCACAAGCAGTCAGCGCGGGTGCTGATGATTTTGACGACGAGATTCCTTTTTAATGTTGGCTCGCAATGTTTTAATTGCGATGTTATTGGGATTTGGTTTAGGCTTAGCCCTATACTTTATCCCGCCAACACAATATCCTTGGGTGAATGAATATATCACCCAAGGTGTGTTGGCCATCGGTTCAATGTTATTCATTACCAGTATCAAATTATTAGTGGTGCCGTTAATCGCAGTATCACTGATGTATGCCATGACACGTTTAGAAATTACCCATGTCGGCCGCTTAGGTTTTAAAACATTATCACTTTATTTATTCACCAGTGTATTGGCTATCGTATTAGCTATGTTTTTTGCAGTAGTATTTAAGTTAGGTCAAGGCTTGGAAGTTTCTGAATATATCGTTTCACCACATAAACCCGGCTTAGCGATCGGACAATTTTTTGCAGATATTATTCCCAAACCCATATTGGATGTGATCATGGGGCGCAAATTAATTGGCTTAATTGTTGTCTCAATTATTTTGGGTTTTGCCTTACATTTTATGGGACATATAGGACAGCGCCTCACCCGCGGGGTTGAAAAACTCAATGCTGGCATTATGCGGGTTTTAGTCGTGCTTATTTATTTTACCCCAGTGGGTGTATTTTGTTTAACGGCACAATCCTTTGCGTATTTTGGTTTAGAAATGGTGGGTGTCTTATTAAAATATATGTTAGTGATGATTTTTGTATTAATGTTACATTTATTAATCACTTCAACGGTATTATTGCGCATCATGTCAGGTTTAAGCATTAAAACATTTTTTAAGAAAATGACGACGCCAATGTTGGTAGCGTTTAGTACCACGAGTAGTAATGTGGCTTTACCTGTCAGTTTA
>JABDAR010000016.1 GCA_013289085.1 Gammaproteobacteria bacterium
TGCTTTAGGTTTAAATCCGCAGCCGATTAATTTTGCATATGCATTAGTCACCATGAGTCAAATAGGTGTAGTCGTCAATATTATTTTAATGGTGTTAAATTTAATTCCTATTCCACCTTTAGATGGTAGCCGTGTGGTCAGCAGTTACTTGCCCGGTAGAATGGCTTATCAATATGATCGCTTAGAACCTTACGGATTTTTTATTATCTTAGCGTTATTGGCAACGGGTGTCCTTAGTATGATTATGAATCCCATTGTTTATTTTATTGTAAATATATTGATTTAATTTCAAGGAACATAATATGCAAGATGATCCATTCGTAATAGTCAGCATAGCGCGCACACCTATGGGTTCATTTCAAGGTGAATTTGCAAAAGTGACCAGCATTGAACTTGGCAGCACAGCCATTAAAGGTGCAATTTTGCGTGCAAATTTACAATCTAATGCCATTGATGAAGTGATCATGGGTTGTGTTTTACCTGCGGGATTAGGACAAGCACCTGGTCGTCAAGCCGCATTAGGCGCAGGACTTCCTAATAGTGTGCCTTGCAGTACCATTAATAAAGTCTGTGGATCAGGTATGAAAGCAATTATGTTGGCGCAACAATTAATTACTGTTGCAGGCGGAATGGAGAGCATGACTAATTCGCCTTATTTATTGCCTAATGCACGTGCAGGTATGCGTTTAGGTCATGGCAAAGTATTAGATCATATGTTTTTAGATGGTCTAGAAGATGCTTATGACAAACAATTAATGGGTGTCTATGCAGAAGCTACAGCAGAACGTTATGGTTTTAGCCGTGAAGCACAAGATGCATTTGCCATACGATCTTTAGAGCGTGCAATTGAAGCCGCAAAATTAGGTATTTTTAAAAACGAAATTGTGCCAGTGAATGCGATAGACAGTGACGAAGGTCCTGCAAAATTAAAAATTGAAAAAATTCCACAATTAAAGCCTGCGTTTAAAAAAGATGGTACAGTGACCGCTGCTAATTCCAGTTCAATTTCCGATGGTGCTGCTGCCGTTGTGATAATGAAATTATCAGAAGCTAAAAAAAGAGGCGTAAAACCTTTGGTCAAAATTGTGGGCAGTGCACAATTTTCTCAAGAACCTGCATGGTTTACCACAGCACCTGTAGGCGCTATCAAAAAATTATTAACTGAAATTAATTGGCCGATAGAGTCTGTCGATTTATTTGAAATTAATGAAGCGTTTGCAGTAGTTGCGATGGCTGCTATGCATGATTTAAATCTGCCCGTTGATAAAGTTAACGTTCATGGCGGCGCTTGTGCGTTAGGGCATCCCATCGGTGCATCGGGTGCACGCATAGTGGTCACATTAATTAATGCATTAGAACATTACAAATTAAATCGTGGTGTCGCCGCACTTTGCATCGGCGGCGGTGAAGCGACTGCAATTGCTATTGAAAGAATGGAATAAGGATATCATCATGACGTTTAAAAAATTAGTTTTATTATGTGCCATTATATTACCCGCGCAATTATTTGCAGCGCCCACACAATTTATGGAATCTCATAAGAAAACATATACAGTTGCGATCACCCAATATGACAATCAACCCGAATATAATCAAGCTTATCAAGGTGTTTTGCGGGGCTTAAAAGAAGAAGGTTTTGAAACAGGAAAAAATATAACTATTTTTTTTGAAAATGCGAATGGTGATTTAAATCGTGTTGATCAAATTGCAGCGGAATTTGTAGCTAAAGCACCCAATATTATTATTCCAATTTCTACACCCTCATCTCTTGCGGTGGTGAAAGCTGATCAAAGTGCTCATATACCCGTCGTTTTTGCTGCAGTTATAGAACCTTTAGTTCAACAAGATAAAGATGTCACGGGTGTTTATAGTTTTATTCCTGTATCTCATGGTAATGAAGAAGTAGGGTATATGGCCGGAAGAATGGCAGGTCTGGTATTAGGTGGAAAATCACCCGGCCAATTAGCTGTAGTTAAACCTGCGGATACGCAATTATTCATTAATAGTAAAGCGGCTGAAATTTTAGCAAAATAAAAATATTAACTCAGCGCTTTCTTTTTAGCACTGGCGTGACGTTCTCTTAATTCAATATCGATATATTTATCGGTAATTGCACTTGAACTGTGGCCTGCATCATCGCGCACATGTTCACGCGGGCGAGTTTTTACATCTTCTGAAATACCAGTATGTCGTAGCCAATGCACGGTTGCTGCTTCTAGCGCCATAATTTCATCTTGTAAATGATCTTCTTTTAAACGCAAAATAGCGCGATCAAAACAGCTTTGTACAACTTTGCGAATATAGCTGGTTGAAGTGATGGGACCTTTGCCACGGGTTTTGGCAAATAGAGGCGTTTTATCACCAAGAGGTGGTAGAGAAGATAATTCCAAAAAGGTACGATAGCGCTGCAAAGCTTTTAGTATGCTATCACTGACTGCAATATGACGTTCTTTATTCCCTTTACCTACCGTAACAAACCACCAAAGGCGATCTTGATCACAATAAAAATCGCCCATTTTGGGTGACCAGCGCGTACTTGCTGCCAATTCAGAAATACGTAAATACATACCATATAATGCACTCATCATAAATAAAGTACGTTCATGATAGAGTGGATTTTCTATGGCCATGAGCTCAGCAGTTTCGATCACATATTGCCATTGTAATTCCGATAAACGCCGGACTTTAGGCTTTCCTTGGGTTTTACGAAAATAACGACTTTTTTGCCGAATTTGTGCTATTGGATTAATCTGCACATATTCTTCTTCAATTAAAAAATTAAAAAAACTACTGATGATTGTAAAAATTTCCCTTAAGGCTTTTTCTGACAAGGTATAATTTTTTATATTGGCAAATTTGCCATCTTTATGATCTTTTTTACTGATCGTTGCAACAAACGGCCGCCATTGGTTGCTGGCAATGCGACCTTCTGTGGTTTCAATAAATCTTGGTGTTTTTTTAAGCCCTATCCAATTAAGTGGTGGGTTTTGACAAAATTCAATATAGATATCAATATCTGCGCGTTTGAGTTCTGTTAAGGATTTATCAGCAACAAACCAAAGCCAATGTAATAGGCGTTCTACTTCCCGTCTATAGGCATTAAATGTCGCTTCAACATGTAAGTAATTAAGCAAAAAAGTTTTGGCCTGTAGAAAATCTGTCGCATGAAATGGTTTCGCACAGGTGTCTGGAACGGCTTGTTTTTTAATAAATTCACGGGTATCAAATAGGGGAGGGTGAACAGCCATTATCCATCCTTGGTGTTGTTATTAATCAGAATTATAGCATATACTACATGATAAGATTATGCATGAGGATTCTTTATATGGTAAGACTATTATTAAATCATGTGCCTACTTGGGGTGTTATAATTAGTTTAACACTTCTTTCTGCTTTTTTAGGTTGGGCGTTTTATAGCTTATTAAAACGTTATCTTCCTAGATTTCTAGTCAACCAAGAACCACATGAAGCGCGTGAAACCATACATTTAACTTCTGTTTTATGTGCATTATTATTAACATTTATGATCGTCTTACTTTGGCAAGCGTATTCTGCTTTACAAGAAAACATGGTGCAAGAAGCCAAAACCATCGGCACATTAGAAATTTTTACGGAATCATTACCTAAAGAGTATGATTTAAAAATAAGTGCATTATTAGAAGCGTATGTGAATACATTGATAAATGATGAATGGCCACAGATGCGTAATGGTAAAAGTAGTGCGCAAGCAACTGAATTATTACTTGAGTTACGGTATGCGATTGAAAGTATTGATGCGAAAGATCCCCTATTAAGCACGTATCGTCATGAAATGTTACAAGATTATAATGATATCGTATTTTCTAGAAATTTACGTATTGATCATTTAGAAAGCAGTATTCCTGATTTCTTTTTATTTACAATTGGCGCTAATTTATTGGGTATGTTTCTATTACTGTGTTTACTAAATCCTGCGAGTCATAAGAGAAGCCATCTCTTTTTCCTGTTGTTGACAAGCGGTATTTTGGGTTTAAATTTTTCGTTTTTGATTGTGTTAGATTATCCGTTTTCAGGAGAATTATCTATTAACAATAGACCATTGACTTATATTCATTTTGATTAAATCTTTTCATATCGACGTAAACATTCATACACCAAGAATGATGAAACGCCAGCGATGAAAACAATAATCGCAACCGGCATAATGGTGCCGTTAAAGAAAAAGCTGGATGTAGTTATGAGTATCAATACCACGAGTACGGTGATACTACGACCGACTGATGCAGCAAGTCCTTTAATATGGGGACTAACATTAATATAATCTGCAGAAAAAATCCCAGCAGATAAAGCTGAACCACTTGCAAAAATAGCCATACTTAAGGTAATAAACAGCGGATTTTGTTCCGCCCATAGTGCGACACTGAAAAATAATAAAGATCCTATCAAGGTAATGAGAATGCCTAAAGTGCGCGTATGATATACACCTATGAGATCAATAATTCTGCCTACTGAAAAGCTGGTCGCCGCTACTGCTACTAAAATAGTACTTTGATAATATCCATAATGAGTATTACTGACGCCCAAGTGATCCACAAAAATTAAAGACATATTGGTAATGTAAGCAAAATAGGCGCCACCCACCGAATAACATAAAAATAAATTTGCCATAGCGATAGGGGTCGTGATTATTTTTTTATAATTACGTAAAATATTTTTGGCATGTATGTTCAGTCGTTTTTCTTTATGTAATGATTCTGGCAGGAAAAAAAATGCATATAAAAATGACACGATTGACAATATGGCCACAAAACTAAAATTAGCGTGCCAGCTAAAGGTTAAATATAAATAATTGCCTATGATGGGCGCAAAGGATATGACTATCGTCATAATGCTGGTATAAATTCCCAAAGTTTTAGCTACTTTTGCCCGATCAAAACTGTCATGAATAATGGTTTTGGGAATGATAAAAGCAACGCTACTGCCCAAACCTTGAACAAAACGACACAGTAACATGGCTTCTAAACTATTGACTAAGGCACAAGCAATACTGCTCATTGAGAATATAAACATACCGATTAATAAAATAGGCCTGCGGCCAAATGCATCAGCCAGCGGTCCATAAAAAAATGTAGCTACATACACACCTAAAAAGTTTACACTGATTAATAACTGAATTGTTCTCTCAGTGGTATTAAAATAATCTTTGAGGGCAGGAAAACTGGGCAAAAAGATGTCTGTTTCCACAGCTGCACTGATGACCACTAATAACAGTACAGATAAAATAAGAAATGATTGAGAAAAAACTTTTGAGGCCATAAAATGTCCATATTAATTCAAACAATAGGTTTCATTTATTATAGGCTAATCTTTCCGAAGGGGTGAAATTCTGGCTAGATGAAGCATTATTCGAGTTTCCTAAATGCATCCCAAAACAGGGTAAAAGCCAGCTACAGCACGCATCAGGAGAACCATTAGGGATCTCATTATAATCACTTCGATTGATAGAATGTAATTCCTGTCCTTCGCCCGTATTATCTTCTTTGCATAATTTATAACACCCATATCCAAGTCCAAGCGCAGCACCAGAAGGAGCCCCCAAACCGACAGCAGTTATCAATCCTGATGACATAGGAATACTAGCTGGGAAACAACTATATACCCAGAATAGGGCAACACTAGACTCTGCTGCAATACAACCACCTTCAGCGGTATATCTGAATATATTTAAACAATCCCACATGGCTTTATTGCGTTTTTCTTTGCTATCTAAACAAGTCTTCATGTGTTCCTCTAATATTAAAAATGAGTACCTATGATAACTTATTTTATATATGAGTGCATCTTAAATAACATGAAGAAAAGCTTAAGGCTTAAACTGGCAGCTATAATTATACGATGACAACCCATCCTTACTATTTTGTTTACATTTTATATTGTAATAATAATTCGTATTATACAGGTTATACACACGATCTAGAAAAGCGCTATGCTAGCCATGTTAATGGGACTGGCAAATGCAAATATACGCAGAGTTTTAAACCCGTGCATATTGCACAATCCTGGAAAATTACTGGAGATAAGGCCTGTGCTATGCGCATTGAGCGTTATATTAAAAAATTATCGCGGGCTGAAAAAGAAATATTAATTGCCGAACCTTATAAACTTGAAGACATCTTTCTCTTTTGATTAGTTGACTAGTGCATTAAACTATGTTAGTTTGCTTGTTTCAATATTAAGGTGTTTAACATGAGTAAAGTTGCTGCGACTCAGATATTAGCTGAGTTATTAGTGTCTCCCGAAAAAGTCTTTATTGTTAATTGTATCCAGCAAACCCAAAATGCACTGGCAAACATGCCACCGCCAATGACAAGCAGCTATGCCTACCCGAGTCTTACTCCGGTGAAGATAGAAGATACTCCAGAAGGGCAGGGATTAATTAAAAATTGTTATTTTAATATTTTAAACTGTGTAAAGAGTCAAGATGAACGAAATGCATTAAAAGATTATCTATTTACTAATGTGAGTCAGAATTTTCTTGTTCTTCAAGATTTGTTTAAAGAGAGCTACAGACCATCTTTAGAAGCGTAATGACATCCGCTTATTTATTTCAATTTCATTAAAAAACGATCTAAGGCATTCGCAAAAGCACGTTGATCACGCTGATTCAATGGGGCGGGTCCACCGGTTACTTGCCCGCTATTTCTTAAATCTTCCATAAAATTCCTGATAGCTAGACGGTGTTGAATATTTTCCAACGTATATAATTCTCCACGAGGATTTAAAGCGTGGGCTTTTTTTTCAATCACAGCAGACGCCAAGGGAATATCCGCAGTGATCACTAAATCCTCCGGATTGACCATTTCAATAATTTTTTGATCAGCCACATCAAAACCACCAGCGACTTGAATAAACTTAATAAGCGGATTTTTAGGAATATTAATGAAATGATTAGCAAATAAAGTGATATTAATATTCAAACGAATAGCAGCGCGGAATAAAATTTCCTTGATGATATTGGGGCAGGCATCGGCGTCAACTAATATATGCATATCATTACTCATGCCTTTGAAATAAAAGGATTAATAATCTGCATAAATTCAATTCTCTGTTTATGTTGAAAATCTTCAGAGTAAAGCGTGTGGCATTGTGCTTGTAGTGCTGCGCTTAGAATGAGTGCATCAAAAAAACGATACTGCCAACGCTGATGTATTTCGAGGGCTTTTTGATAGAGTGCAATACTTGGATAAACATCACAAATTGGATCGAGAATTTTATTAAGGTAATGCTCGCAATCGGATGCATGCAAAGGTGATGAAAATTTATGCCGCGCCACATGAATAAATTCTTGCATTACTTGCCAACTAATACAACCCTGTGGTGTATGCATAGGTTAATTTGCTCATCAAAGTTTGATAATCAGACGCCATATTATCTTGTTGATTATAATGATTCAGCCAACGACGAAACTCATTATTCAGGGTCGTATTCTGTTTTTTAGCTTTTTCACGCGCCGCGTTAATCACAGCTTCCTCCGCAGTCAAAGTGATGTTTTTTAGCATAATCAGTTACCTTTATAGTGTGCACTATAGTTAGTGTACGCTAGGTAATCAATTTTGCAATCATTAACGATTGCAAGAAATTAGTTCTTGCTGTATGCGGCAGTATGTTCCAAAATGGAAAATATATAAATAAGGTCAAAGATTCATGAGGCTTTCTTATCGATTAATCATTATTAGTATTTTAACTTTCATTGCCTTTGGACTTGTTTATCCATTTGCGCCTATAGATATTGCACCTAAAACAGGTTTATGTATTTTAATTATCATCGCAGGTCTTTGGATGACAGAGGCTTTGCCGGTTGCAATTACTGCCTTATTAATTCCAATATTGGCGACAGTGTTAGGCCTTGAATCGTTAGCGCAAAGTTTAGCAAATTTCGCAAGCCCCGTTGTTTTTTTAATATTTGGTGGATTTATTTTATCTGCCACATTGCAAAAACATAATTTAGATCATTGGTTCGCTACAGTTATTTTGCAATACTGTGGCACACACACGGGCAAAATACTGATTGGCATGTTTGGCATCACTGCATTTTTATCGATGTGGATGAGTAATGCTTCTGCTACTTTAATGATGCTACCTATTTTAATGAGCATTATTAATCGTCTTCCTGAAGCACAATTAAAAAACACCCAGATGTTTGCTCTACTGGGATTAGCTTATTCTTCATCATTAGGTGGCATTGTTACTTTAATTGGTACACCTGCGAATATCATTATTGGTGGTCAGTTAGGTCTTGATTTTTTTCAATGGCTTGTATTATTAGGCCCTGCATGTTTAGTCTTTTTTCCATTGATGATTGCCATTATGGCATGGAAGTTAAAGCCAAATTTAAATTATGCAATCGATTTACAAGTGGTTGTACCTAAATTAAATATTAAACAACGCATAGTGCTTGTAATTTTTTCTTTAACATGTATCTCTTGGATGATCTCAGGATATCTTGCTGATGCGTTGAATATTAGTAGTGGCATGGACACGTGGATAGTGATGGTGACCGCAACCGTATTAGTATTTGTAAATCTTTTAGAATGGGATGATATTGAAAAACATACCCAATGGGGAATTTTATTATTGAGCGGTGGCGGGATGTGTTTAAGTGCTTTATTAGAAAGCAGTGGGGCAGGGCAATGGCTTGCTTTTAATGTCATAGATAGAGCAATAGGTGGTGATATTCTTGTATTTGTGATGGTTAGTATTATCTTCATTATTTTACTCACCGAAATGATGAGCAATGCCGCCGCTGCCGCATTATGTATGCCAATATTATTAATCAGCGCCCAAAGTATTCACTTCCCAACGCCGTTACTCGCGCCTCTTGTTGGCCTTACTGTCAGCATGGCCTTTATGTTTCCAATCTCGACACCGCCTAATGCCATAGTTTATGGCACCGGTAAGATTCAACTCAAAGAAATGATTTCAATCGGTTGGATTTTGAATATCGTCGCAGCTATGTTTATTTTTGCTTATATAATGCTTATGAGTTGAGTACAGTCATTTTCAACCAGACTTGAAATACCCCGGTTAACCTGTATAATATAAACAATAGATTTAGATTATATAGGTTAAAATGAATAAATCAATTACTTACAAGCGTAACATTACTTCTCATCTTAAGTCTTTAATGGGTCTTTTCCCCGTCGTTGCCATTATTGGTGCAAGGCAAGTTGGCAAGACCACCTTGGCTAAGGAAGTAGGGCGAGACTTTTTATATGTGGATTTAGAAAAACCGAGTGATTTTGATCGTGTGATGAATGATCCTGAGTTTTTTTTAAAACAATATCCTTCTAAAGTAATTTTTGATGAAGCACAACTTTCGCCAGCATTATTTGCAACACTGCGTGGCGTGATTGATGAAAAACGCGATGTAAAAGGACGTTTTATTTTAACAGGTTCAAGTAGCCCTGAACTTTTAACACATATTTCAGAAAGTTTAGCAGGGCGTATTGCGATCATTGAATTAGGAACACTCAAGGCAAATGAATTTTATCAAACACCACTGAGTGATTTTTATCAACTCTTTAAGCAACCACTGAGTAAAGAAAATATGGTGATTGAATCGCAAGCGCTTACATTTTCTCAGTTGCAAGAGATGTGGTTTAAAGGTGGATATCCAGAGTCTCGTCTTTTAGATAATGAAATATTTTATCAAGAATGGATGGTTAATTACGAAGCTACATATATTAATCGCGATATTGCAAGACTTTTTCCTAAACTGAATAAAATAGCTTATCGAAAATTTTTAACCATGTTGGGAGAATTATCGAGTAAAACTTTAAATAAAAGCGATATTGCACGCACGCTTAATGTGAGCGAACCCACGGTTACTGATTATATTTCAATTGCTGCAGGTACTTTTTTGTGGCGGTCCTTACCTAGCTTTGAGCATAATATCACCAAACGTATCGTAAAAATGCCACGTGGGCATATACGTGACTCGGGTTTATTGCATCATTTTTTACATATCAAAAATTTACAACAATTACAAGCCAGTGTAATTGCAGGTTTTTCATTTGAAGCTTTTGTTATTGAAGAAATTTTGAAAGGACTACAAGATTCTCGTATACAAGCGGATGCCTATTATTATCGTACTTACAGCGGTGCCGAAATCGATTTAATTTTAGAAGGCGACTTTGGTTTGTTACCGATTGAAATTAAATATGGATCAAGGATTTTAAGTAGGCAGTTACGCGCAATGACAGAATTTATTCAGGACCATAAGCTGCCTTTTGGCATTGTTATTAATCAAGCAGATCGGTTGGAATGGCTCACGGATAAAATTATCCAAGTTCCAGCAACGTATTTATGATGGGGTTTGATATTTTAAGACTGATAGTAAACACTATCACGCTTTATGTTCGTGTAAAAGCCGTGGTTTTATAATATATGACATTAGTCTATAATACTTAAAAATCACTTAAGGAAACAATCATGCGCAAAATTTCTCATATATTTATTGCAGTATTATCACTCTTGTTTTTTTCAACTGTATTCGCTGTTGACCAAGCTTCTGTGGATTCACAAGTGCAAGCATTTATGCAAGATTTGGAAGCTAAAACAACATTGACAGCCGACCAACAAACGCAAATGAAACAAATACTTACTCAGAGTATTAATGATCGTGAAGCTGCGCTTGCAAAATATAAAGGCAAATCCGGTATGAGTGTTAAAAGAGATATTCGTAATGACTTAGAAGCCATTAATAGTAAAACTCAATCTGAAGTGAAAAAAGTGCTTGATGACCAACAATACAAAGCATTTTTAGAAGTTCAAGATGCCCGCAAACAACAGATTAAACAACGTATTGAAAAAGAGTTTTAGAGCTTAAGTTATTGTAAAACCCATTGGTTGGCTGATTCTAGTTGATCAATGGGGAAATGTTTAATTTCAGGTTGAATAAAAAAGCCTACAGTATTTTTCATAATCACTGCAAGTTTACTGTCAGTCACTAATGCAATTTTTTTAATGTGAGCTTGATGAGTTTTAATAAACTTCATATGTGCTTTAAAAGCATATATATTTTGCCAGCCAGGGAATTTTCTTGCCTCAATTACAAGCCCTTTTAAAAAACCATGTTGACTGATATAAGGATCGATCAAAGCAGAAAATTGCTGAAAATCTTCTACTGTAAACGGTGAATTGGGTGTTACATAAGCGACTGCATTTTGTTCGTCAAATTTAATTTCCATGATATTATCCATATTGATTGGTAGATTTTGTGATTATAGTACATTAACTATAGAATATTATTTCTAGCCATGCAGTTCTACGTTATTCTTGCTTTTTT
This sequence comes from Gammaproteobacteria bacterium, assembly GCA_013289085.1. Classification (GTDB taxonomy): domain Bacteria; phylum Pseudomonadota; class Gammaproteobacteria; order JABCZS01; family JABCZS01; genus JABCZS01. Next base: position 11,327 of record JABDAR010000016.1, read on the forward strand.
GTTGACTACTATCCATTTTGTTTTTAATCCGCTCTATACTGTTGTCTTTGGGTGTATTCCACCACATACTTTTGGTTTCAAGTTTATACGTATGTAAAAATTTGGAAAGACCATTATTATAGGTTGCGTTTGTTATACCTATCGATTCTTCTAATGTATCCATGGTGCCGGTATTAATTAATTCTGTCACTATCGCATTTTTATAAAATAATGCAGGTTGACATATATCATCTACTGCTGTATCTGCAGAAATCGATCTTAAATATTTTATATAATAAGGTGCCATAGAGTTTGTGTTTATTCTGGGTGCTTCTAATTGTTTGCTATAAAGCAGTTGAGCTTGCCACATTCCAAGACACTCCCAGGTTTGCATGCCATTTTTAACCATATGTTCAATTAGAAACTGTTCTGCAATATCGTAGCCTTCTGCCAATGAAATAGTCACGCATGATGGAATATCGATATAGTCTTTTAGTAATAGAAATAATAAAGTATCTTGTTTTTTTTGCAGTGATATAACTAAAGCCCTTTCAAGACTTGATTTAACATACTCATAATCATCAGTTCCTAATCGAAACTCTAGGTTTAGAATGAGATTCGTAACTTGCTTGAAATCATCTGTGTCTACAGCTGAGTGCAAATTTTTTATCAAATTATCAATAATTTGTTTATTGCTCATAACTCCCCTACTACTTGCGTTAAACAAGTAGTATAACTTACCTTTATTAAGGTTTAATTAAGTACCATCCATATTAAAGCAAGTTAGGTCTCATTTCGAATCTTTGGCAACTCTGACCAGCGGGTCGTGTAGGCTGGAGATTTGTGTTGAAATTGGGTGTCCCAGGATTGATTAAAACCAATAGAGGCTAGATGTAAGCTGCGTTTTCCGAAGCGGTGGTTGATTTTATCTAGAACGGATAATAAGGCTTTTTTGTTGTGGACTTCTTTTTCACATTGGGATTCAAATAAGTCGAGTTGATAGTGATCATTGACTGTGAAATCGCAAAGATATACGCCGGCTTTTTTGTAATGAAAGCCTGGTTTGTAAATATTACGTAAACATTTTTTTGCGTGCTGAGTGATGACTCTAATGTCATCGGTGGGTATGATTAATTTTGTGCTGGCATTTGGGGCATATTGTGGTAAATCTTGGCGAAAGCGATTGGTTCTTAAAAAAACAGAAATAGAATAAGTGAGTGATTTTTGCTTGCGTAATTTTTCATATACATTAGCACAATGCAGGCTGACTGATTCTGCAAGGGCGTCAAATGATGTTTCCATTTTATTAAATGAGCGTGAAGATAGAATTGATTTTTTAGACTCCCCAACATCTCTTGTTTCTAAACAGGATATGCCTTGCAATTCCATGGCAGTCGAGGTAATCATAACATTATGATGTCTTTTTAATTGTGCAAGATTTTGATGGGCTAAATCAAATGCTGTGCAAATACCTTGATCGGTAAGTTTTTTACGCCACTTCCGCCCTATTCCCCAAACATCGCCGATATCAATTTTTTTAAGCCACTCGGGATGAAAGGTAATATTAAACACGGGTGTTTTTAACATCTTTTTTGCGACATGATTGGAAATTTTTGCTAGCGTTTTGCTTTTTCCTAAACCAATGGACACTGGAATCCCCGTGCATTTTAAAATAGATTTTTGTAAATCTTGGCAAAATGTTTCTTGTAATTCGCTCGCCATTGAAGATAAATCTAAAAATGCTTCATCAATTGAATAAATTTCTGTTTGTTCCCACGCTTCTTCAATAATCGACATGACGCGCTGTGATAAATCACGATACAAGGTGAAGTTAGAGGAGAAAACATGGACTTTATTTTGCGCACAAAAAGATTTAATTTTAAAAAAAGGCTCGCCCATGGCAATGTCTAAAGCTTTAGCTTCGTTTGATCGTGCGATCACACAGCCATCGCCACTCGATAAAACCACTATAGGTTTACCCATTAAATCGGGGCGAAACAATCGCTCACAGGAGGCATAAAAATTATTACAATCAAGGAGTGCAAACATGATTAATCCGGTGTGTGTATGACATGAGTCACGACACCCCAGATCACTAATTCATGAGTATCGGTGATATCGATAGGTTTATAGGCAGGATTGGCCGGCAATAATTGTAATCTTTCTCCTACTTTAGATAAACGTTTTACAGTTAATTCACCATCAATTGCGGCAATGACAATTTTGCCATGTTTGGTGTTAAGACTTCTATCCACAATTAATAGATCTCCAGAATGTATGCCGGCACCTATCATAGAATCTCCCGATGCAATCACTAAAAATGTAGCGGCGGGATGTTTAATGAATTGTTGATTTAAATCTAAATATTTTTCGATATAATCATCCCCGGGCGATGGAAATCCGGCGGGTACTTTACTGCCATATAGTGGAATGCCTTGAATAAGCGATACTGGCATGCGTACGGTTTGTGTAGTTTCAAAACCATATTTACCCGTGCCTTTGGGTCGCCCTGCTCCTACGCGCTTACCACCTCGTTTTGTCATTCTCACTACCTTTTGATTATTGTTTCAATAATCAAATTCTATGCAATCCTTACAAAGTTGTCAACATGGCTAGGCTTGCCAGCAGCATGCAGATAAAAGTGATAGCGACTAAATAATGAGATAATTTGCCACTCGCGTAATTACCCATGATCAGTTTATTTTTTGCAATTAAGCCAATTACAAAAATAAGCGGGACTGCAATAATGCCATTGATAACAGCAGAATATATCAATGCTTTTATGGGGTCTATCCCTATAAAATTAAGCGCAAGTCCTACAAATGTGGATGTCACGATAATGCCATAAAAGAATCGCCCTTCTTTTAATTTTAATGATAACCCTTCAGCATGATTAAAGGTTTCACATAACGCATAGGCCGCGGAAGCTGCGAGCACAGGTACAGAGATTAAACCTAAACCAATAATACCTGTAGCAAAAATAATTTTGGCCAGTGTGCCGGCATGTGGAAAGTTTTGTACTAAAGGTTCGATGGCCTTTGCCGCATCCGCTGCGGTATTAATATTAGTAATGCCGTGACTGTGTAAAACAGTTGCGCCGACCACAATAATCGCCCAAGTTGCAAATTCGGAAGAAAACATGCCGGTAAAATTATCAATACGTAGTTTTCGGATATATGTTTGGGTAATGGGTTTGCCTTGTTTTTCTTCGACTTCTTGCGATGCCTGCCAGAAAAACAAATAAGGCGATATGGTGGTGCCTAATACTGCAACCAGCATAAATAAAAAATCAAAAGACCATTCAAAATGAGGGATAAATGTTGCTTTTAAAATAAGTAACCAATCTTCGTTGACGATGATAACTGTTAATGGATATGCGAGCAGTGACAGACATAACCATTTTAATACTTTTGCATAAGTTTTATAAGAAAGGTAAATCGTAAGTGTTATCATCAATAGCGAAAATGTAAAACATAAAATAACAAAATCAATGGGAATTAATAATTGTGTTGCTGCAGCCATGGCGCCAATATCTGCACCTATGTTAATGGTATTGGCAATCAATAATAGGGAAACCACAAAATATAAGATGCGTTTGCCATAATGTTCTTTGATAACAAGGGCTATCCCCTTGCCTGTCACTGCGCCAATACGTGCGCAGGCTTCTTGAATACTGACTTGTAAAGGCAGCATAAATAATGAGGTCCATAGGAGTCCAAAACCATATTGTGCCCCGGCTTGAGAATAGGTGGCAATGCCAGAAGGATCATCATCTGCAGCGCCAGTTACAAGCCCTGGCCCTAAAAGGCGAAAAAAATTTCTGATTTTATGTTTAGCTTGTTTATAGGTCATCTTTCTAAGCTTTAATCTTTAAAGTGCTAGACTTAAAGATACTATATAAACCTATGGCGGACAAACATGAAACTCTTTATACATTTAACTCGAATTATTTGCTTATTCACATTAGTGGCCTTTGGAGCCAACACTTATGCGCAAACTACAAAAGGACCTTTGCTTCCAGAAAATCGTATTGTTGCTTATTACGGTAATTTTTATTCCAAAAAAATGGGTGTGTTAGGCCAATATCCTGAAGATGAAATGTTAAAAATGTTAGAAGGGGAAGTTGCCAAATGGCGCGTTGCCGATCCTAGTAAATCCGTTATTCCAGCCATAGATTATATTGCTGTCACGGCTCAAGGCCAGCCTGGGTCTGATGGTAAATATCGTAATCGTATGCCTGATGGTCAAATTCAAAAAGCACTGACTTTAGCAGAAAAAATAAACGGCATCACCATATTAGATGTGCAAATTGGTCAAAGTGATGTGGCTACAGAAATTGCCCATCTAGAATCCTATTTAAAAATGCCAAATGTCATGTTAGCGCTTGACCCAGAATTTGCGATGGGCCCTGGCGAAGTGCCTGGTAAAAAAATTGGTACGATGGATGCTGCACAAATTAATTATGCGATTAATTATTTAGCTAAACTGGTTAAAGCAAATAATTTACCCCCTAAAATATTAGTGGTCCATCGTTTTACTCAACATATGGTCACTAATGCACATCAAATTAAGCCAGTGCCTGAAGTGCAAGTTGTTATGAATATGGATGGTTGGGGTCCACAAGTTTTGAAAGCAGATTCTTATCATAGTTATATCGCAGCTGAACCTGTGCAATTTACCGGGATGAAATTATTTTACGGTAATGATATGAAACCGCCTAGCACTGGCTTGTTTACGCCCGAACAATTAATGAAATTTAAACCCGAGCCTGTGTTTATTATGTTTCAATAATTAAGCGCTTTTAATATTGAACCTACATCTTCTTCCACAGAAAATGTCGGTTCAATAGTAAGAGTTGCGACTTCTTCAAAAAAAATATCGCGCTCAGCATGCAGTTTATCCAAAAATATTTTCCAATCAGCAATAGGCAATACAGGTGGTTGGCCTAAAGCCATCCGCTCAATTTGTATAGCTGTTGAGGCTTTTAAATAAACAACACATTCAGAAGATAATAATTTTCTATTTTGTTCTGTAACAATCACCGCTTCTTCCATAACGACAACAACATTTTCTTTTTTAATATAAGTAGAAATAATTTCAGCTTCGCATTGATGAAATGCAGCTTCACCCTGCTCTCCAAACATTTCACGATAAGTGCGCCCAAAATAACGCTCGAGTCCAGGATTCGCTTCAACATACTCCCAACCCAACTTTTCAGCCAAAGCTTTCCCTAATGTTGATTTAAAAGCACCCATATGCCCGACAATGAAAATGCGTTTAATGTTATTCATGGTTTTATACCTATCTGACGTGCCAAATTTCTTTGACATTAATTGAATATTCATAATAAAACCATTATATTACAAATTTAGACAAAGCGAAACAGTGGAGTAGAGATTGATGTTTTCATGGCTGATGGCAAAATATTACGATTATATGCTGCGTGATGCAGAAGAAAAATGCTTAAAAGATTGGCGTAAAATTTTATTACAAGATTTATCGGGCGATGTGCTGGAGCTTGGTTGTGGCACGGGTGCTAATCTTGCATTTTATCCAAATACAATTAATCATTTAGTGTTGGCAGAACCAAATTTATCTATGCAACAACAACTAGATTTGAAATTAAAAAACTATTCACACTTGCCCGCTAGCGTGCTTGTTTGCACAGCAGAATCTATTTCTACACCAGATAACTCTTTTGATGCTGTAGTCTCTACCCTACTTTTATGTACTGTAAATAATCCTGCGCTTGCATTATCTGAAATCCATCGCGTTTTACGCCCTGGTGGAAAATTATTTTTTATTGAACATGTGGCTGCGCAAAATAATCCAGAAAGATTAAAATGGCAAAAACGCATTGAACCTTTTTGGAAAATATTACAATGTAATTGTCATTTAACGCGCGATACGGAAGCAAATATTTTACAAGCAGGTTTTATAATACAAAAAATAAATCGCCAAAGCATGCGCGGTGTGCCCGCAATTGTACGTCCCAGCATTTGGGGAATAGCTGAGAAGTTATGAAGTACATCATGTAAAATACTTACGTCATGATTTTGTTAAAACTATTCCTTATTGGGAAATGGCATATCCAAGATCGCGTATCTGAATATATAAACACAGACAGGGACGCCAAGCAATAGGCCCCAAATACCGAAGAAATGTTCGCCCACGAATAAAATAGTCAGCACTAGCAAAGGGTGAATTTTTAAAAAATCGCCCATGATTCGAGGATTGAGTACATAAGCTTCAAAAATATGAATAAAGGTAATTAAACCGATGGCTTCTAACATCAGGATAAAACCATGGGTTTGTAAGGCTACGAGTGAGATAGGAATACTTGAAATAAACACACCTAACACGGGAATAAAACTACAGAAAAATACGAATAAAGACATGAGCTCTGCAAGCGGGATATTTAAAAACTTCATGCCAAAGTAAGTCAAAATAGTATTACATACCGCTATCACTGCCTGCGCGGCAAAGGCTGTACCCATCACATCGCTAAAGGTGCGCAGTCCAGGTGTAATCGTATCGTAAAATTGTTTAAGCCGCGTTTGGCGCAAGGATTGAAATTGCGCATGTAGACGTGGAATGTCCAGCACGATAATAAAACTAAAAATGATGGATATAAAAAATTGAATAAAAAACGTAGCTGTATTTTTAATGACTGTTGCAATCAGTATCGTAATTTCACCCAAATGCCCGGTGAAAAACATCTGTACATTTTCAATGATTTTTTTATAGTGTGGTGAAGAAGTGATTTTTTGCCATTGTTCCCCACCCATTTTTTGTGCAAGGGCATTATCAAATTTATCTTTTGGCTGGCCTGAAGCTTGTAGCGCAGTGTCATAAGCCGCTGTTTCTTCTTGTTTATAGAAAAACAGATCCTTTTCACCAAAATAATTGATGGCGACTTCATTGATTTTTTGCCTGGGATCTACTTGAGTGATGGTGGTAATCAATTCATCACCTTGGCGTAGCATGGCCGGGAAAATCATTACGCTTGCGGTATAGAGCAATAATAACAAAATGGCAAAAACGCCGACTACATTGGCCCTGCGAAACCAAATATTATGTTTTAAGTGCGCTGGCGCATAGCGGGTAATGCGTTTAATGATGTTATGGGTAACGTAACTTAAAATAAATGTAACAAAGATAACGGCTAAAAAGCTGCGCATTATCCATAAACCCAATAAAAATAAACCCCAAAGAAGTAATTTTTCCCAGGGTATACGGGCGAAAAAATGGCTTGTTGATGTATTCATATTTATACTTTAGCATATAGCTATGCAATTATTTGAAATTTTATTAATGGGTATCATGTTGGGACTTGGCGCTGCAGTGCCTATTGGTCCTATTAATTTAGAGATGATTCGTCGTAATTTATCCTATAGCGCCAAAACAGGCTTTTTGTTTGGTTTGGGGGCCTGCTCGGCTGATTTAATTTATTTGGTGTTACTCTCTTTAGGTGTTCTGTCTTTACTCAATCATCCCCTGTTATTAAAAGTAATGGCTTTATTAGGCGCTCTTATTTTAATGTATTTTGCTTATGGTGCGTTTACGACAAAAACCATGGAAAATCAAGTGACTAAAGCATTATCTTCTGCATTGCCTCAACATTATTTTTCGGGGTTGTTGCTGACAATGTCAAATCCTATAACGATATTATTTTGGGCTTCGATCAGTAGCCAAGTAGCAGCATTAACCCTTACGCATCAGTATGCAACACTTTATGCCGGAATAGGTGTAGTGATTGGCACGGTGGGCTGGGTGATTGCGCTTAATCTATTTATTCATTTTACCAAGCATAAAATTTCAAATAAAGCGATCAATATTTTGAATAAAATAGGTGGCGTTTTATTATTGGGTTTCGCGGGGTTTAGTATTTATTATTGCTTCCAATAAATAAAAACCATAAGCAAGTACAATGCACACAATAGTCACAACTGCAGTATATATCAGCGAAGTTAATATGCTGTAGCCTCCTGCTGCCAGTAACACAATAAAAAATTCACGTAAAATGCCATTTAATAGAAATATATATAGCGATAATACGCCGATATAATTTAATATTTTTGCTGCGGGATGTTTTGAGGGCATATATTTAAATAAAATGCCACACGTAAACATAATGACGATAGCAGCACAAAGCGGTGCAATAAACCAAAAATAATAATATATATTGCCTAGTATTAACCCAACAAACGCTGCACAAATAAGCCATAAAGGTATTTTAATTTTGTCTAAACTCGCTACATACATGCCGAGTGCAAACTCGGGAAGATGACCAAAAATAATGGCGCCTAAATAAATATCATGTGCTAATAACCAAGGATAAAGTTGCATGCTAAAGATAATTGCAATCACAGATAAAATTGCAAGACTTTTATTGCCAAAACGTTTCTGCATCATGCGCATAGGCATAAATAAACAATAAAATTGCACAATCAGCGACAAAAACCACCAAGGACCAATCACCAGTAAGGCTTCATTCGGGTAAAAATTAGAGATAAATAATAGCCGTTTTATGATATCGAAATAATCGTGCGCGCCCATTCTCGTCAATAAATAAAATATCATCACTAAAATCATCGGTAACATGAGTTGCTTTATGCGTTTATATATAAAACCACTCCAAGTCTTAGGCTGGTTTTCAAGGGATCGCACTAATCCATAGGCACTTAAAAAAATAAATACCTGTACGCCATAATGTCCTAAAAATGTCATAAATACCCGGAAGAACTCGCCTCCATCGCCTTGTATAACAGCTAAAGCTTCAGGCAGGCGCGCGCCATCAAAGGTAAATTCATTATGCCAAGGTGGTGAACCTAGTTTTGATAGAAAATTATGAATCACTATAAATAATATCGCGATGCCTTTACAGATTTGGGTCTGATAAAGTGATAAATGACTAAAAGTGATTGTTTTCATGGCTTATATCTCACACCATTTTAAGTTATTCTTAATTGCCTTATATAAGACTAAGTTGGATAATCATATATGAGTGCTGGGGCTGTTGGTTCAGTCTACCATGGAATACTAATAATAATTATGGCTCAATCATTTAAGGAACACCCAAGCGATAGCTCCAGTACTCCTATGAACTATAATCCTTAATGTAATACTTTAAGGAGCTTATTATGTTCATATCCCGTATTTTAGCAGCTACCACCCTTTTTATAGCCGTTTTCCCCGCTTTTGCAGTAAGTCATATTACTTGCGTATCTCAAAATAATGCCTTTGAGCGTTGTGGTTTACCCGATGCTGATCATCGTCATGTAAGTGTATCCCAGGTAATCTCAGGTGATTGTAATGGTGGTGGCGCTTGGGGCGTTGATAGTGCGGGTGTTTGGGTGAGAAATAATTGTGCTGCAACATTTCAATATACGGGCGGAGGTGCTTACACAGAGCCTGTAGAGCCTTATATTTATGGTTATGATTATGGCCCTGATTATTATTATCCAGGTAGTGCAGTTTTCTTTGGTAGCGGTTATTATCATCATAATAATTATTATCACAATAACGGGTATCATGGTTATCATGGAAATGGCAATTATCCCCGTCCCTAAAGGAAATATAAATGTTATCGCATAAAATTATCTGTGCATTAATTGCAAGCGCTTTTTTAATGGGCTGTCATCAATATGTTGATGAAAGTGCCATTAATACAGAAGAAGGTATGGATCCAGGGGTCCGGCAAGTCATGATGGAAGAAGAACATGAAGAGCCACAACAAGAAGAAGGCATAATTCCCGCGCCTTCTGAACAGATGTATTCGGATGGATTTTTCTATTAAGATAAAAGACACAGTATTTCCTTGTAATATCGTGCAAGGTCCGCTGGCCGGTGTGAGTTGTGCACCCTTTCGCGCGCTCACCTTGGCTTGGGGAAATCCTGCATTTTCTTATACAGAAATGATTTCATGTTATACCCTCATTAATGTTTCTTTGAAAAGACAACAACGTTATATTCAAAAAGTACCCGGTGAAACTCTATGTTTTCAACTTTCTGCCAATAGCCCCAAAGAATTAGGTTTAGCTACCAAAATTGTCACTGATTATGGTGCTGATTTAGTAGATTTAAATTGTGGCTGTCCTGTAAAAAAAATTCGCAGTAAAAAAACAGGATCATTTTTACTTTCGGAACCCGGAAAAATATATGAACTGATTATTGCCATGAAAAATAATACAAATTGTCCAGTGTCGATTAAAATTCGTGTGGATGCCAAGAGCGATGATCATTTTAACCAAGATATTGCAAATGCCGTAAGTGATGCAGGTGCAGATTTTATTACAGTTCATGGCAGGCATTGGACACAAGGTTATGATGTCAATTGTTCGTATGATGATATTCAATTTTTTGTAAATGCATTAAAGATTCCAGTCATCGGTAATGGTGACGTTGCCTGCGTAAATTCTTTAAGGCGGATGTTAGCTACAGGATGCGCAGGTGTAATGATTGGTCGCGCGGGCGTCGGTCAGCCTTGGTTAATACAACAATTAATTTCTGAAATGAATGGCACACCCTACTCTATTCCATCTAATAAAATAATCGGTGAATTATTTATCGAGCACATTTTAGGTTTATGTGATTTACTAGAAAGTGAAAAATTTGCTATTATGCAAGCCCGTACTTTTGCAAAATATTATGCACGACGCATTGTGAAAAACCATGAATTTTGCCTTGCTTTTCACCAATGTGAAAGCGTTGCTATCGCAAAAGAGTTGATAGACCATTATTTTTATTAAACGAATTATGAAGTCATTATGAAGATACGCCTACCGAGTAAAAAACTTATCTTAACCTTTTTACATGGACGCGTGACGAATAGCGAGTTTAAAGAGTTAGTGGAAATAGCGCGATACTTTCCTGGGACAATTACTTTTCTTACGCAAAAACCTGATATTGGAAATGAATATCAACGTGAAGCACGCACTAAAATATGGGAAAAATTAATTAAGCGTGATTTTAATGTAAAGGGCTACACCCTGGAGTCTTATCTAAAGCTTTGCCTTTTAAATTTTGAACATTTTAATCCTAGTGTCAATGCATCGTCAGACACCCGTAACATTTTAAAACATCTTGAAACTAAGCCTGATCAAGACCAGCGTTTAGTATCCTATCGAGACCTCTACAAAATATTTGAAAAAATTAAAAAAGCTGAACTTATTGTTTCTCACATTCGAAACACTATATCTGTTTATTATCCCTCACCTTTTAACAATTTACTTCTATATAATCCGAGTGAAATATCTCCTGTAGGTGGACTGATTATTGATGTAAAACTAAATGAACAAGATGATGCTGTGGTATTTGATAGTATCAAAAAATTATTGGATTGGAGTGAACGCACATTTTCAGATAAATGGTTGACAATCGAAGCTCAAGAACCACATATAACAAGAATTCTAAAAGTATATACAAAACCCAACTTCTGCTATCATTTTTACATGATCCGTAGAGATCTTATTAACTATATGCGGTCTTATAGAAAAATTCATGGGGAGCAAATGCTTAGCTATGTTATGGGTGGACTTTATCATTTGAACCATGCACTGTTTGCAAATACCCAAGAATGCATCCAATTCTTTTTTTTGCTTATCAAAGAGGGCGCTGACGTCAATCAAATTTCTTTGACTACAGGCCATTTTAGACCCACTCCGCCCCCTTTAGAAAGTGCTTGTAACCTAGGTGACGTTGATCTTGTACAAACCTTGCTCGATCATGGGGCCAGGATAAATTATCAAAGGCGACTTGAATTTAATGACAGAAGTTATATGCACACCTGTAATATACCAGAATGGTATCAATTGAGAAAATCTCCAAACCCCAAAATTCTAGGACTACTTAATAATGCGATAACGATAGAGTCGATTCCCAATGAACAACCGCCCTCAACATCTACAGACCTACAAATCTCTCCTTGGAAAAGTGTGAATAGAAGATGTTAACTGCTAAATAATGAACTTGGTTCATTCCTGGGTATAAAACTGCCCTTCTATAATTAGTGAAATTTAGTGTAATAGATACTTAGAAGTGTAACCATGGTTTGCCAAAAATTTTCTTGTGCTAAACAGGAAATGTGCTTTACGGGATTTTTTATCTAAGTTATTGATTAGTATACGAGTCGGCTGCATTTGTTAAGCTCGCACTTTACATTAGGTTACAGTAAGTGTAACTTAATGTAGAGTGTTTTGCAAATTAAGCTATCCTTCTGATTTCTTTAATCCTTGTGCACGATTTTCTATGATTGCTTGAAAAGTTTTCATGTCTTCGCTTTCCACAATTAAATAACGCGGTTGTGACATTGCATTTTCGGATTTACTGGCAGAGCGGCCATCTATACTGAATGCCATTTCGTAGCCTGCTTTTTGTGCGGCTTGTTCGAGTTCAGTATCATAAATACCAAAAGGCCATGCGAGTAAAGTCACTTGCGTACCCATTTTTTCTTCTAATACCTTTTTGGATTTAACCAACTGGGTATCGATGTCTTTTTGATAATCGGCAGGCAACATTTTCTTTTTATCTTGCTTAAATTTTGGATGCCAGTAAGTATGGCCTGGAATATCAAATAAACCTGATTTTTGTAATTCTCGGAGTTGGTCCCAAGTCATAGCGTAAGAAGCATTAGAAATCGCTGAAGGATAAATAAATAGAGTAACAGGGTAATTATATTTTTTAATGATCGGATACATATATTTATAAACAGATTCTTTGCCATCATCAACTGTAATCACTACTGATTTTTCCGGCACAGAAGCAGTTTTCCCTTCTAAATAACTGACCAATTGTTTTAATGGAATGACTGTATAACCATTGTCTTTGATCCATTTGAGTTGTTCTTCAAATCGAGTGGTATCTTCAGTCATGCTCCCAGGAACGCTGGGGTCAAAATTATGATAAGTTAAAATAGGCACCTGAACGGCATTATTTGCCCAAGAGGCTGAACAAAAAAGGCTAATGGCTAATAGTAACCCGATAATTTTACGCATGATAGTCTCCAGAATGTTGGTTTTTTTATTATAGTATATAATTAGTTAATGAAAATTGGCGTACCTAAAGAAATTAAGAACCAGGAAAATCGCGTAGGCTTAGTGCCTGCGAGCGTACATGAACTTATTGCCCAGGGGCATGAAGTTTGGGTTGAGACTAACGCTGGGCTGGGTATAGGTATTAGCGATACCGCTTATCAAGCGATAGGCGCGCATATTGCGAAAAATGCACAAGACATATTTGCAAACACGCAACTGATTGTAAAAGTAAAAGAACCACAACCCAGTGAATGCGCAATGTTATCGCGCGATCATATTTTATTTACCTTTTTACATTTAGCATCGGATCCCTTACAAACAGAATTATTATTAAAATCTAACTGCGTTGCCATTGCCTATGAAACAATTACGGATGATAATGGCGCCCTGCCCTTATTAAAACCCATGAGTGATATTGCCGGTCGCATGTCCATACAAGTGGGCGCGCATTATTTAGAAGAACCTCAAGGTGGCAGTGGCATTTTGTTAAGTCATGTGGCAGATATTGCGCCTGCACATATTTTAATTGTGGGTGCTGGCAGTGCGGGTTTAGGGGCTCTACATGTTGCTGCTTGTTTTGGCGCTCATGTCACTGTTATTGATAAATCTTTAAAACGTTTAGAACAGCTTAAGCAATTATTTCAAAATAAAATTCAGACCGTAGAATCTTCACCACAAGCAATTAGTGAACATATTAAAAATGCAGATTTGGTGATTGGTGCCGTATTGGTACCAGGAGCCGCTGCGCCGCGCGTGATTACGCGTGAAATGTTGCGTTCAATGCACCCGCGCTCAGTCGTTGTAGATATTGCTATCGATCAAGGCGGTTGTATGGAAACTTCAAAACCGACCACGCACGCGCATCCAATCTATATCGAAGAAAATATTATTCATTATTGTGTGACGAATATGCCGGGCGCAGTTCCAAGAACTTCTTCTTTTGCGCTTAATCATGCAACTTTACCTTTTGTGTTAGCACTTGCTAATAAAGGTTTGAAAAATGCACTATTGGATGATCCGCATTTTTTAGCAGGGCTAAATGTTTTTCATGGGGAAGTGACTTATAAGGCGGTCGCAGAGGCTTTGGGTTATCCTCTGCGAGCGGATCCTTTAATCTAAGAAATTTTCTTCTTCAGGTTTTTTAGGTCTCAAAGGTCTATTTTGTGGACCATAAGGTTTTTTAGTAGAATTTGCACGTGAGATAGGAGGTCTTGCAACTCTAGTATCTGGACGTGTATTTCTGCTATCTGCAAAACGGTTGTTTGTAGCAGGTCTTGCATCAGAACGTGGATTTCCACCGTCTCCGAAATGACTTCTTGCTGGAGGTCTTGAATCAGAACGTGGATTTCCAGAATCTGCAAAACGACTTCTTGCAGCAGGTCTTGCATCAGAGCGTGGATTTCCAGAATCTGCGAAACGACTTCTTGCAGGTGGCCTTGCATCAGAACGTGAATTTCCAGAATCTGCAAAACGACCTCTTGAAGCAGGTCTTGCATCAGAACGTGAACTAGAACTGCGTCTATCACCATTCGATCTTGAGTCATATTCACGCGCACCAAATCTTGAATTTTGTCCTGAACGTGCTGCTGGTCTTGAATTGTTTGAACTACGTTGTGCACTTGGTCCAGATTCATCACCACCTAATAAACGTTCAATGGCACGCCAATATTTTTCATCTTCACGAGAAATAAAACATAGGGCTGAACCTTCAGCATGACCGCGCGCGGTTCTGCCAATACGGTGAATATAATCTTCAGGCGCTTGTGGTAAATCATAATTAATCACATGTTCGATATGTGGAATATCAAGTCCACGCGCAGCCACATCGGTTGCAACCAACACGCGATATTTTTGATCGCGAAATTCTTTTAAAATACGTGTACGTTGATGTTGACGTAAATCACCATGCATAGCACCCGCACCCATTTTTTCATTTAATTTTTTCGCCAACTGATCCACTTTACGTTTGGTTTTAGCAAAAATAATCACTGAACCTGTACGTATATCCAGTTCTTTTAACAAGATGGCATATTTACCTTCTTCAGTAGTACGTTGTACATCCTGTTTAATTTTCGCCAAAGGCGCATGAGTGGCCCCAATTTTAATCCGCTGTGGATTATTTAAAAACTTCTCAGATAAAGCCAAAATCCGTTTCGGTATAGTCGCTGAAAACATAAATGTTTGACGTTCTTTTGGTAAATGTTTAGCGATGGCTTCTAATTGAATACCAAAGCCCATGTCTAACATACGGTCAGCTTCATCTAATACCAGAATACGATTATTCTTAAAGTTGAGGCTACGTCTATCTAAATGATCATTAATACGACCAGGTGTACCTACGATGACTCTAGGATGTTCTCTTAAGCGTAAAAACTGCTTCTGAATGGGCATACCACCGATTAATAAAGCTGATTTAATATCACGACGTTTATTAAGTAGTTGATGTATTACATCCATGACCTGCTCTGCCAATTCACGCGTAGGCGTTAATATTAAGGCGGTCGCTTCAGGATCTTCAATAAGCTTATTTATTAATGGGATAGCAAAAGCTGCTGTTTTCCCCGTACCGGTTTGAGCAGAACCTAAGATGTCATGCCCTGCCATTGCCATTGGAATAGCTTTAGCTTGGATTTCAGTGGGGGTCGTATAGTTCATACGTGCGAGGGCTTCTTGTAGAGGCACAGGCAGGTTCAATTCTTGGAATGTATTCATGGATCACTTTTTATTAGAGTAATATGGGATAGTATACTAACCACTGGCTGAACACAAGCACTTTTTGCTCAGTTTGGCTTAAGGAATTGGAGGGCTATTTCATGGCTAATGGGATGGGCATATTGGTTGCCTAACACATAAGGTTTACCTATATCCTCTAATAAGACACAGTACACTTCATCGTTAATGTTTTTCTTATCTAATTTATAGTAAGTCA
>JABDAR010000017.1 GCA_013289085.1 Gammaproteobacteria bacterium
TAGTGGGAATCGAACCCACGCCATCAGCTTGGAAGGCTGAGGTTCTACCATTGAACTACACCCGCAGAATAAAATGGAGGGGGTAGGATTCGAACCTACGTAGGCAGTGCCGGCAGATTTACAGTCTGCTTCCTTTAACCACTCGGACACCCCTCCTCATATGCAAGCCGATATTCTCACGCAATGTATATGTGGTGTCAATAGAATTCTATTTATAATAGGCCTTGAGGGTCTTATCTATCTCATTTAAGAGCATTTGATAGGCATCATCATAATGTCCAGTCTTATCAATGAGCTGTTTTTCAAAATGACGTGTCATGTCTTTTAACCGCGTAGCGCCACAATAACAAACCCCGCCATGCAGTTTATGAACATGGTGCTTGAGCATATCCCAATCGTGTTGTTCAAATGCAGCAGTAATATCTTGTTTGAATTTAGGAAGTTCTTTCATTAACATATCCAGCATTTCTTTAGCTAATGCTATATTACCACCCATGGCTTGTGCGAGCGCTTCTAATTCAATCACTGCATTATTTTTATTGATAAATAATTTTATTTTTTCTGAATTAAGTGGCTTATCAATCACTTCCTGCGCGCCCATCTCTATACAAGCTGCCTTCAATGCAGGATCAGCATGTGTTGTGAGCGCAACAATCTGTGTTTGTGCATTGGCATTTTTGCAATTTTGACGAATGGCTTTGACAATATCATTGCCCTCTGGCATGCCCATATCTACGAGTATGAAATCAAAACTCTGTTGGTTTGATTTTTCAATCGCTTCATTAAGCGTCATGGCAATTGCCACTTCAATACCTTCTTGATTTAATATATGCGCTGCAACTGTTCTAGATAATAATAGGTTATCCATTAAAAGTGCATGGATTTTTTTTTGTTTTTTCAACTTTACATTTTTTCCAAGCTGCATTTTTTCAATATATTCATTGAGCAAATTAAGCAGTTCGCGTCCGGATTGATGAATATCTTGCGCACATTCTTGGGTTATTTTCTCTAAAGATACACGATCAATTTGATCCGCCATGCTAATAATACTTTCTAATAACATGCGAATATCGCGACTCATATGTCCCATAAATTCTATTTCAGCTTCTTTTCGCTCAGTAATATCACTTGAAAAACCAAAAACACCGATAATTTCGCCATCATCATTGATTAAAGGACTTTTATGGGATAAAAAAGTATGATTCTTGCCCTTTGCAGGCATCACTTCCTCGGTCACCATCGCTTTTCCAGTCTCCATGACAAGAAAATCATTTTGACGCAGCGCTTCACACATATCATCGCCCCAGCCAAACAAATCACGTAGATCGTAGGCACTTTTACCAATTAACTCTTTCGAAGATGATAATCCGAGTATATGTGCTTGCTCCTCATTACATCCAAGAATGACGCCATTTTTATCCATCCAATAAAAACTCACGGGTAAATTGGCATTTAGAATATTTTTCAAATACAAATTTTGCATATTATTTTCATTAGACAATTTTCATTACCCCTTCTTTATCAGCGTTTGGCATGCACGGTCAATCTCATCACAAAATGTTTGATATAATGTCTTGACCTCTTCTTGCTTATTTTCATGAATGGCTATTAGCAATAATGCTGTTGTTGCTTCTAATACGGGTAAACCGCAATACAAGAGCTCACTCTCACATTGATGAATCAGTTGATTAAACATCGCCTGATTTTTTTCCTTTAAAGCTGCTGTTGTATGGTCTTTTATTCGAGGCAATTGCTCAAGCATCATGTGTTGCGTTTCTTTAGCTAACTGCACATCATTGCCACAACGCTTCACCCAAAGTAATTCATCGATAATGGGCAACCGTTGTTGTTGACCTAAAAACTCCAATAAATTTTTCTTAAAATCTTCCTCGAGCAGGGGTTTTAAGAGTACTTTATTGATCTCGAGTGCTACACATTCCTTTCTAATTTTTTCATCGGCGTGAGCAGTCAGTGCAATAATGGGGGTATGCTGATTGGGTGAGTGAGTATCTTGTCTGATGAATTGCGCGACGTCTTTTCCATTCATATCAGGCAAACCTAAATCTAAATAAATCAAATCATATTTTTTCAATAAAGTATTATGAATGGCCTGCTTACCTGACGGGGTTACATCAACCTCATCATAACCCCAGGAGGTTAAATTAAATATTGTGGCTTTTTGTACCATTTCATTGTCTTCTACTAACAAAATACGCACTTTATGATGTGTTTGATTGAGAATGGTCGGAGCAATCTCATTCAGTATCAGGTGTGATTGATATTTCTTCAGTTGAGTACTTGTTGGTATTTTAAATTGGACAGTACAAATAAATTGTGCGCCGCGACCGGGTGCACTAGAGACTTTAATATCTCCGCCTAGTTTTTTAATGAATTCTTTAACCATGTATAAACCCAAACCACTGCCTTTATGAGGCGTGGCATAAGAAGCTGACAAACGGCTGAATTTATCAAAAATCACTTCTTGCTTATCCACCGGAATACCGATGCCGGTATCCTTAATTACCAATTTAAGACTAACTTTATCAGTCTTTTTTTGCAATAAACTGACTTCTAAACTAATCGAACCCTGATCGGTAAATTTAACCGCATTCCCTAATAAATTTAAAATAATCCGATGCAGTAATAACTCCTGTCCAAACAATATGTGTGGAATATTATCATCATAAAAAACCTCAAGCTTAAGGCCTTTATGTTTAATCGTCGGTTTAAAAATGGCTATCAATGCATCTACCGTTGCTTTTAATTGAAAACAGCCTTTTTTATGCAGCATATCACCCGATTCTAACTGTGTCGTTTCAATAATTTCATTCAGTAAATTTAACAATGCGCGTCCCGCCTGATGAATATCGAGCGCACTATCTTTAGTAATTTCAGTATCCGGTACACGGCTAATCATATCCGCCATACCGATAATACCAGTGAGAGGTGTGCGAATATCATGACTCATATTACGAATAAATTCAGTTTTAGCCACACTCGCCGCTTCCGCAGCTGTCAAAGCTTTTTGTAGGGCTACCTCTGCAACTTTACGCTCGGTAATATCCACAGAAAAACCAAATACACCGATACACTGATCCGCATCATCTAACAAAGGACTTTTATAGGATAGGCAAATCCTCTCATTACCCTCAAGCACTGTTTTTTCCTCGCGCGATAATATTTTTCCAGTGGTCATGACTTCAATATCATTTTGACGAATAGCGTCACACAGTTTTTTATCCCAGCCGTGCATTTCGCCCAGAGCATAAATATTTTTACCAATAAACTCTTCTGGGGTTTGAAAGCCATAACTTAAAGCCTGCATTTCATTGCAACCTAAAAATGTGCCTTCTTTATCCATCCAGTAAAAAGTAACTGGCAAGTTGGCTTCCATAATATTTTTTAAGTAGATACGAATATTTTTTTCGGATATCTGTAACGCTTGGTATTTTGTTTGTAACTGCTTGTATTTGCCTTCCAGCTGCACGACTTGCTGCTCCAGGTCATTTTGAGTAATTTTCATGCTACACATAGCGTATTTCCCGCATTAAGATTTTGATAATTGTAGTTTACCAAAATTAATTTAATTAAACAGCTATACATTTTTTATGAACCCATATATAATAGTTGACTTTATTGCTTACTTATATTTTTGTCAGAGATTAGCTTGTGTGTAGGTAAGCCTTGTCTGATATGGAAATATCTAGTAAACTATGGGTGTCAGTTATAGATAATTGGCAGTAAAGAATAATAAGTATTAGCTATAAAGCTAACAGTCTTTAGAAGGTAGGGAAAAATATGCCCCCAAAAGCAGACAAATCTGAACAATTTATTATTCAAGATGGTGAAGCTGCGCCTATTTTGCTCAGTACTCTTCAATCTGATAATAGATATATTCCCTATTGCACAGGTGCTCCTCTTGAAGAATTTTTAACAGCCTGCTTTAAAGCCAACCCTAACAAAAAATTTGTAATAGTGGGTGGCGGTGATTTATACGTATCCAATGTTGCAGCCGCTGTAACATCCTCCGACAAAAAAATAAAGCCTCACCCAGAACGGGTTAGATTCAATAAAGGCGAAAGCCTACATCCTGCAGCCACGGCAGGATTGCAAATAGACCTTCAATGGTTAAATGACCACAGAGATATTATTATTAATGCCGCAAAAGCAGCATTAGGAAATGATGCGGATAAATGGAATATAGAAATTATTGCACCTGAAATTGATAGAAGTAAAAAGACAGAGGTAACTGTTGCTAGAAAAACTTTTTACAAAACTGAAAATAAAGACGTCAACGCTACGTTCACTATAGACTTTTACACCTGGACAGAAAAACCTGGACTGACACCCGCAGAAAAATCAATAAGACTAGCCAATGCCTTTGCCTATTATGATGAGGGTAGAAGAAATTTTCAGAGCAATTATTCTAAAGATACTATTAAAAGCGCACCACCTTCTGATTTTAAATCCACTAAACCTGAGGCTAACTCCTCGGAAATATGGAATGAATTTGAAGCGCATCACCTTAATCTTTTTACCTTGCCTGATTTCAAAAATACAGATGATGATAAAAATTCATACAGAAAGTCTGATCAAGCCAATCCAAACAAAAATAAAGATCTTCAGTTTTTATGTTTAAAACATGGAATTGATTATCAACAATTTCAACAAGATCTAATTCAGGCAAAAAAAAATGAAATTAATCCTATCCAAGCAAAAGCAGTTTTCGAAAATGCAACTATGGCGGCATTTTCTCATTTTTCAAAACATGACAATGGCCAAGTAGCAAGAAATTTTAAATTACCTGCAATACATAAAAATAAAGGTGCACAAGATGACCACAAAAAAACGCAGGAAGATAAAAATGCCCTATTAAAAGAAGACTTCTCTGTCTTTATCAATGAACTTTTTCTTCCGAATGTGCAAGTTATATTAACCGAAGCTGCATTTCTACAAACAGAGTTATATCCAAAAGATAAAAATGATCACGTTCTACAAAATATACAAAAAATTGGACAAGCATTAGGCCATTCTATTGAGTTTAAAGCTGAATATAAATGTATAGAAAGTCCTTCATCAAGTCTAATTCATAATCATTCTGAAGCTGCGATTTCAACCGAGATAACGACTGCCAACAGAAGAGATTCCGGCGGTTCATCCGGAAGTAAAAATACTATAGAAGTAAATCACGTTAATACGGCTCCTAGCACTGCTCAAACTGCAAAGGATCAAAACTCTGCCAGCGTCTCTTTACCAATCACAACGGCAGAGGATTTAGCAGATAAACTGACTAAGCATACTAACATCATTATTGGTCTAATATGCTCTCCAGCGGGTCGTTATAATGTTCACTTAGCTATGGATTTCTTAAATGTTGTCCTTGGATGGTATGTTTATACTTTAGGCACAATTGTTGTTGCAAACTTAGAGCAAGATAGATATAAAAACCGTGACGAAAAGCTTTGGTTAAACATACAATCGATAGTCAACCGTATGCTCATGCAACTTAAAGGGAAAGAAAGCGACACAACTTACGATATCGAATATCTGGCAAATTTATCAAGTCTAGCAAAGACGTATCTCACCTCTACTAACGTCGATTGCAATGATGAAGAAAACTTCTCTCTTCAAAAAACATTTCTTAGTAGAAACACTTTGAATGCCTGGAAGGAAAAAGTATTAGAAGTTCAAAAGTTTGTTAGTAAGGCATCACCTGGGACTGCGACTAAACCCGAGGTCAGTCAACTCGAATCTTACAAAGTTGCTAGAAGGGATGCACAACGTACATTCACTTCTTTAGCCGTAGCATCAAATAATGGGCTTGAAACACTTCAAGAATTACGCAATTCGACTCTTAAATTTTCTCAAACTCTAGTCGGAGAAGAAACTAATCCTGCTAGCTTGAATGATCAGCCTGCACAGGACATAAGAGAACCTAATTATCTAAAACTGTAACGTGGAATCAATTAGATTCTATTAAGCCAACAATTGAAATTTTCTAGACAAGCGTACAACACGGCCCACTATTACGCGGCGTTTTTCTAATACTTCTTCCTATCTTATTCCGCAACGTTTTTTTCTCTGGACTTCCAATATCCATACTATTGATACTGCTGATACTGCCAGTTTCACTAGCTGAATTACTGTGTGTACTTGAGTTCGCGTTTGAGTACTCTCGTGATCGTGCTGATGTTTTTTTATCAAAATAAGTTATTACGATACGATTTGAATGAGCTCTATTATATCCCAGAATATCCGCCTTTGAAATTCCAAATCTATTATCAGTTCGCGGGTCACCCATGGTTCCATATGTTGATACTGCTAGCGTTTCACCCAATATTTCTTCAATTCTGACTGCACGTTCTGGGACAGAATGATTAATTGGAAAAACCGCCATCACCTTTTCTATAAACGCTGCAAAAACATCATGATTGGCTATGCTTGTTAAATTTGCTAAACGATCCAATTTTTCATCTGTTGTAATTATTTTTAGTTCTTCATCGGTCGCTAAACCTAAGTTTTTCATCAACCAAAATACTGCCGGTTTAGTAATGTAGATCATGCTAAACCCGAGCAAAAATATAACAGCAACCACACCAATGGTTAGAGATGAGCTCTTCAAGTATTCGGGAAAAGCCACTTGCACAAATCTTGCGCCAAATGCCCATGAAAAAAGAGTGGTTGTAATGGCGAAAACATTCCATGCGAAGGTTGCCCTAGGAAAAAGTGCTTTTGCTAAATCTGGAACTTCTTTACCTAGAATTAAATTTTTAGAGCCTGTATAAACGCCTTTTGTTGATCCATGCATATAAATATCAGATAAATATACAACGCAGGCCATTGAAAATAATGCAAAAAAGTAAAATGCAGCATCGGAATTTTTACCAAAAATAGTCCGCCCAGCATCGCCGCCGCCATACCAATAATGCATCATGAAAAAAGCAAGGAGCACCTTTGAGCTCAAGTAAATAAAACGCTCTTCATTTGTACTAAGAGGATCTGGCAAATTATTATCAATTTCAGTGAAACTTGGCTGAAAATTATAAAGTGCGGTTAATATATCCTGTATATTTTCTGCCGAACCCTCGCGATTACCCAATGCATTAATAAGGGTAACAACATCCCCACTCTCTATCAGATTACCTGTATTTTTATGTTTCTGATAACGAATAATATCGTTTTGAATACCCAATAGATAGTTTTTAAAATTCCCTTTGGCTGCTTCAATCTTTTGTTCTTGCGGAGTTAATTTTCGTTTCACATGCCAATCACAAAACATTTGGTAAAAACTCTGCCAGGTATAGCCCATATTTGAAGCAATCAGCAAAATTGCCAGGGCGAGAATTTGATTTTGATAATAGACCATGTAAGCCGGAGAAATTTGTCCACCTACGGAGAGAACAAATCCCGACAAGTTGTACATAGTACGGATACTATTATGTATCTCCGAATGATAAATTGCCTTTTCTTCTTTCGAATAAGGTCTTAACAGGTCGTTTAAAAGTCCCATAAGCGGTTTGGTAGTTAATATGCCATTAGTGGTACCGTTACCGATGATAAAACAAACGGCTAAAAAAGCTTTGACCTCATAAGGCGTATCTTTGGACAAATTTTTAAAAACAAAATCCCATGACCATTTATAATAAAGCCAATTACCAGCAAATCCTATTGGAGCGGCTAGTCCTAAAATCATTTTGCGAAAGATGGCTTTGTATTTAGGCTCAAAAACCACCCTATTATTAATCAGATCTTTTTTTACAAAATCATAAAATACGGATTGATTGTCGAGCATAATACCGTCGGCATTAATAGAGGAGTTACCTGGTATTATCTCATCACTTTCTTGGGGGCTACTTGTACCACTAGGCGATACACTACCACTCTCCACATCATCATTGTCTTTACGCATATCACACCGTTTTTTATTGTGAAAAATATTAAGTTAATATTAAGGATCTAACGTTTTATTAGCGTGCTATTATATCATGATTATGTTAAAAAGCATTTCACTCCATCGTCCTTCAAACACTGATTATGCAGCGCTCTGTATAGCAGATAATAGCTATGAAGCGTTGACACAGCTGGCTTTAGATTTTTTGCATCCCGATGAATATGCTTATTTTGCATCATTAGCACATCACAATAGAAAACACACTTATCTCCTGGGTCGCTATTGTGCGAAACAAGCGCTTACAATTGAGCCTTTTGCTTTAGTACCTAAACAATATGCGATTATGTCTGGCATATTTGGCCAGCCTATTATCAGCGCTCACACTCATGCCCAAGTTTCAATTGCGCACACCTCAATCTTAGGCGCAGCGCTTGCCTTTCCGGAAGCACAACCGATGGGAATCGACATTGAACTTATTGATAATAAAAATCGCGATGTCATAGAAAAAGAAATGACTCATGATGAACTTGCTTTGATTGCAAAATATATTACTGATAAAGCTTATGCAGCAACCCTACTATGGACCGCAAAAGAAGCGCTTGCGAAAATTATGCGTACAGGTTTAATGACACCCTTTCAATTGTTTGAAATTTCAAGCTGCACGCTTGAGGGGGAGTATGTTTATACTCAGTTTAAACATTTTCACCAATATCAAGCGTGCTCCTTTCCAATTGAACAGCATATGTGTTCTATTGTTTATCCGCGCGAGACAAAATTGCGGTTTGACTAAATGCTAAAAAGTATGTTACCATACTTACCGCCATCCCAAATAAAAGATCACAACTATGGCCAACAAGGCTGAAATTCAAAAGATATTCAATCGGCATAAAAAACCGGCTGCAGGACATGCGCAAGCTGCTTTATTGTCAGCAGCACTCAGTAAAATTGACTTATCGTATTTTGAAAATAATAACACTTACACCGAAATCATTGGCAAATATGGCTTTTTAATAACAGCATTACAAACATCTGTAAAGCCGCGCACTACAGCATTTTTCCCACAATCTATATGGATTGCAAATAATTCAAATCAAGCGGGCATCAATAAAGCGGGAATGTGTGCTGGTTTATTACTGTATTGGTATAAAAAATTAAATAGTGAACGTAATTTAATTGACTGTTTAAATGATACAAATCCGCAGGCTAACATCGATGAAATCAGTCAGTTACAAACAACTTGTGGCAAGATAATTTTTGACACTAAAACTGCCAAAAGCAAACTTAGTGAAACTGAATTTGAATCTTTTATACAAGCAGGCAATGATAGAAAAAAATATTTAAATGCAGCATGTGTAGATGTAATGGAATTTTCACCCCATGCTCATCAGCATAAAGCATTTAAAGAATATTTTAAACATTTAGAAGCAGAAAACCGTGAGTGCGTAGGCCTGCATACTATTTCTTATATTTCAAAAGAAATCGATTCTAACCCTGATATTCCGGGTCACATTATCGGTTGGACCGCAGTCGAAAGTGGTTTTCTTTTATTTGATGCGAACACGGGTGAACATTATTTTGATGATTATCAAAATCTCACTGCGTATCTTTTTGAAAATTATTTCACCAATAACGATTATTATTTTTCAATGGAAGATTTTTATTCAAAAGACGATTTACAGGCTATCGCAAGTCTTAATACGCAGACGGCATCAACTTCAAAGCCAATGATAAGCAGTCAGCAAGAATGGATAGAAATGGATGTTTACAAAACTTCACAAACCCATTGGCATTACCCCTCACCTTCATTATACTAAGGCCTAGTTGTCACCCCCATAGGAATGAATATCATGCGTAACTTTACCTTAACCTTAATAGGCCTATTTTTTAGCGCGCCGCTATTTGCGACGACAAACTTAGATTTTTCCAATATGCCGATTGCCAAACCACCAGAAGTTGCTGCTAATGCTTATATTTTGCAGGATTTTCACAGTGGCCAAATTTTAGCGGGGCATAATATTGATACGCCGGTTGAACCTGCAAGTCTAACGAAAATGATGACTATTTATGTGTTGGATGTGGAACTTGCACGCGGTACTTTAAGTCCTGATACGACCGCACTTATCAGTGAACATGCCTGGCGTACTGAAGGCTCAAGAATGTTTTTGGATTTAGGTACTGAAGTACCCCTGAAAGATTTGCAATTAGGTGTGATTATTCAATCGGGTAATGATGCCAGTGTGGCCATTGCAGAGCGCGTTGCTGGCACTGAAGCGGCATTTGCAGAAATGATGAATTATCAAGCCAATTTATTAGGCATGAAAAATAGTCATTTTACCAATGCAACCGGGCTGCCTGATCCACAGCATTATACGACTGCACATGATATGGCAACACTTGCACGCGCCATGATTAAAAACTTTCCTGAAAGTTACACCATGTACCAACAAAAAGAATTTTTTTACAACAATATTAAACAACATAATCGCAATTTATTATTGTATCGCGACCCTACTGTAGATGGCATTAAAACAGGTCATACTTCGAGCGCGGGTTATTGTTTGGTTGCTTCTGCTGTACGCGATAATATGCGTTTAATTGCAGTAGTATTAGGCACAGAAAGTGATAGCGCACGTGCTGAGCAAGCGCAAACCTTACTTAATTATGGTTTCCGTACCTTTAAAACCCAAGAATTGGCACAAAAGAATCAAATCATCAATGAAGCTGAAATCTGGAAAGGACAAAAAAATAAATTAGCGATTGGTTTTGCAGATGATGCCTATGTCACTATTCCACAAAGTAAAAGCACTATTGAAACTGCGATTAGCGTAAAATCACCTTTAATTGCGCCGATAGAAGCAGGTACACCGGTTGGCGTGATGCAAGTGAAATTAAATAATGAAGTGATTTCCGAGCTACCTGTGGTTGCGCTGGAAACAATTCCGCAGGGCAGTTTATGGCGTCGGTTCATTGATTCGATTAAATTGTTCTTTAAAACCATAATTTAATGACCTTTATTGTACGACATCTTGGCTTAATTGATTATCAAGATGCTTGGCAACGCATGCGCAACTTTACGGATACCCGGGATACTCATACACCGGATGAAGTATGGTTGCTCGAGCATCCCAAAGTATTTACTCAAGGACAAGCAGGTCTTGCTGCTCATATATTAAATGCAGGTGATATTACTGTTGTTCAAACGGATAGAGGTGGCCAAGTCACTTATCATGGCCCTGGACAATTAGTGGTCTATTTATTATTTGATTTAAAACGCTTAAATATCAGCATTCGGCAATTTGTGACGTTACTTGAACAAGCTGTAATTAATGTACTTGCTCCCTATAACATTATTGCTTATGGCGATCGCAAAGCGCCTGGTGTTTATGTCGATGGTGCAAAAATATGTGCCATTGGCTTACGGGTGCGACATGGTTGCAGCTATCATGGTATTGCGTTTAATATAAATATGGATTTAGAGCCTTATGCTCGAATTAATCCTTGTGGATTTGAAAATTTACGCTTAACGCAAACCAAAGATTTAGGTGGACCCGATAATGTTGCCTTGGCCGGTCAACTGTTTATCCAGGAGTTAAAAAAATTAATATGACCACACAATTACAAAACCTGCGCCGAGAATATCAGCACGCCCAACTCGATTTAACAACAAATACTGATCCCATCAATCAATGTGAAATCTGGATTAATGAAGCGATAGAAGCACAAATGCCAGATCCTACAGCTATGCTATTAGCTACAGCCAACAAAAAGGCTGAACCTTCTACAAGGGTTGTCTTATTAAAAGGCATTGAGAATAGCCAATTTATTTTTTATAGCCATTATCAAAGCCATAAAGGCGTCGAGATCGCTGAAAACCCTGTTGTAGCCCTCAATTTTTTCTGGCCCATGCTAGAGCGACAAATCATGGTAAAAGGCCAGGTTGCGCCTATTAGTCCGGCTTTATCAGATGCTTATTTTGAGCTGCGTCCAAGGGCCAGCCAAATAGCAACATATGCCTCACATCAAAGCCAAATAATTGATTCTAGAGAAGATTTATTAAAACACTGTGAGAAGATTGCAGCAGAATTCCAAGATAAACCGATTCCAAGACCTAAAAATTGGGGCGGTTATGCTGTCAGTCCGACTTATATTGAATTTTGGCAAGGTCGGGAAAGTCGCCTACATGATAGGATTGCCTATACCCGCATAGAAAACACCTGGAATGTAAAAAGATTATCTCCTTAAGATTGCCATCATGTTTATGCGATATAATCGTTAGACAATAAGTTAGCTTCTAAAGAGGATGTCAAAAATGCGTGGTTTAGTATGGCTTCGAACCGATTTAAGAATAAATGACAATAGCGCCCTATTTAATGCCTCACGCGAATGCCGTGATGGTCTTATCGCTTTACACTGTATCCCGAAAACTTTAAATACTCAGGCGCATTTGAATCAACGACAATATACCCTGCAAAAGCAACAACTGAGTGTCCTTAAAGTCGCGCTGGCAGAATTGAATATTCCGCTGATTATTCAACCTGTCGATAACATGGATGCCATTGAACCCGTCATTTTAAATGTGATGCGCACACATGAATTAGACACACTGTATTACAATGCCCGCTATGATTTAGCGCAGCGCACTCAAGATAGAAATATCGCAAGCACACTTGAAAATGCCCAATTAAAAGTTAAACATTTTATTGATCATTTAATTGCACCTCCGGAACAAATCTTAACGCCAAAAGACAAACCCTTTACGTCATTGGTTGCATTTAAAAAAACCTGGCAAAGTTTTCTGCGTCATGCGCAACTGCACCCACTAGGTCCAGTTGAAAAACAAGCGATTGCTCTTCACGTTGCAAATATAGATACCACTCTACCTTGGCATGCACAAGTCACCTCGCCGTGGCAATTTGAAGAAACTTTGGCGCAAAACTTATTAAAGCCCGAACATACAGAACAACTGAATACCCTATTTACTCACTTAACCGTGGGATTAGTATCACCCAGACAATTTATTCATACTTTATTACAAGCAGAAAACTTGCAACATAAATTAGAAGTAGATAAATGGTTGAACTTACTCATTGCACGTGAATTTGATCATCATATTATGTATCACTTTCCACATATTTGTAGCGGTCGTGACTTTCAACCGAATATGCATACCCTACCTTGGCACAAAGATGAAAAACTACTGACTGCTTGGCAAAATGGCCAAACTGGTTATCCATTAATTGATGCGTCAATGCGCTGCTTAAATCAAACGGGTTATTTATCTGAAGATTTATTACAAGCAAGTGCGCTGTTTTTCACCAAAGTATTATTTATGGATTATCGTTTAGGTGAAGATCATTTTGCTAAAACCCGTATCGATTATGAATTTGCCACCAATAATGCACTATGGCAATGGAGCGCATCTACCGGCGCTGAGAGTGTAATTTATGCACGCATTCCACAACCATCAAGACAAAGCGAAGTTTTTGACGCTACGGGTGAATTTATTCGTCAATATTGCCCTGAACTTGCCAGCATTAATGCAATTGGTATTCATGATCCACATTATCATGCGCGGGATGTTGTGGCTGAGCAAAATTATCCACAACCGATTGTCGATTACAACCTGATGCGCAAGAAAACCATTTATCACTTTAAGACTTTAAATAAGTCCTTAAAATCAAGTGATTTTGTGGCAGAAACAATTTAACAATAACCTATTGATCCATCTGGTAAAGTCGCGTTACAAATACTCGCCGCATTGGCGAGTTGTTCATCTGTTACTATCGCATTTAATAAATTAGCATTGGTAAAATCAGCATGGCTGAGCAATGCATCTGTTAAATTAGCATTTTGTAAATTTGCACTTACAAGGGAAGCATAAGTTAAATTAGCATTGCGTAAGCGTGTACCCTGCAAATTGGCACTCGGCCAATTTACTTGATAAAGCACCGCGTGACTCATGCTGGCTTCGAAAAAATTCGGCGCATCGAAATGACTATATGAAAAATTCCCTTCATCAAGGGTTGCTCCTACAAAAGTGACGTTTTGACCACGATTCCATAAGGTGACTTTTAAATTGGGTAAATCAGCATAAGAAAAATCCGCATGGGATAATTCATTATCATGTAACATCAAACCTAAACCTTGTAATTGCTGGGCACTTACACTTGAAAAATCAAGTCGCTCAATACTTGAACCATACACATAGGCACCGGTTAACACAGCGGCGCTATAATCATCATCTTCTAAAATTTCTGGTGATAAATTGAGTTCATTCAAATCACAACGCTCACATTCATGAGTTATTTTAAAACGTTCGAGTTGTCTTGGATCATAAGCGTAAGTCGTTGAGGTGATTGCACAAAACAATAAAGCAAAACGCGCACAATATGAGCTGTTCATAGTTTATCCTGCATATTAGAAATAATTATTTATTTTTATATTCTAAATCAAATCTAGAATCTTTAACAAGCGCTATTTAGGACTGACTAAAATTAATAAATTATTAAGTCATGATAATTCTCTTAATACTTATATAACATGCTGATTTTATTGATCTTTATTTAAATCAGTTCATAATCATACTTATAATATGGAGATTGACATGTTTGATACAAAAGAAATGGAAGATCTAAAAAAACAAAAGTTCTTGAGCACTACGACTCCTTTGAATGAAATAACAAACGAGAACGATGCGTCCGCAATAAGTCCCAATACACCCGCGCGCAAACGTCCAGTGAACGAACAGAGCAATGCGACCCCACCAAGAAGCTCTCGCTTTGTCAAAAAATTAAAAACGACCAATGTCTCTGAAAACGAGCATTTGATGACTTATTTATTAGGAGAAATATCATTACAGCGCTATGGAGCTGCTGTCGTTACTTTACAAAATTTATCGGAAGATAGTCAAAATCTTGATGAACAACAACTAGCAAATATTCCTTATTTTGTAGAAACTTTAAGCGATAATTTAAAGATAAATGATCCTGCTTTTGAGCAACTACAAGATGTGTTAAAAGTATTATTAAAAAATGCTCACTTTACTGATTCAGATGATATGAAAAAAATTGATAAGAAAAATCAAGTGGCTTTGAATCGTTATAAACTAGATCAAGCGATTCTTGATAAAAATTATGAAAAAGCAATTGATCTTTTTATTGCATTATCGGCCAATAATGCCCGTATCATATTTTCTGATCCAGAAGTTGTTAATTATTATACAGTATTGACATCAAATACTATTTCTACTGAAAAATCCTATAAACTCGCTGAATTACAAAAAATTTTGGGGCCTTGCATACAAAACGCCGAAGATTTAAAAGAATCCCTAAGGCTGCCCAATTTTCTTAATCTAAATTTACAAGAACACTATTATCATAATCAATCCATATTACATGCCCAACAAAAAGAATATTTTCACCAGATAGCAGCCTTGTTTACGGTTATTACCAAAGCTGGAGAGAGACTAAAACAAGAAGCAGAACAACCAGAGCAACAACAGCAAACTGCTATTAGAATTCATCAATATCTTGCTGTGGTTGAAAAAATCATTAGTGAAAATTCAGATTGTGAACAATTTATACCTACTTTATTAATTGTAAAAAATAATTTAGGCACTGATTTTCTCAACATTTCTCCCATGCACTGCACTGCTAATGATTGGAAAATGATTGATCAAAGTTACTACACACCTCACACTTGGACTTTGTTGTATAATGCAGCTTTACAAGCCATTAAAAATACCACAGAAGAAATACCGCAGAAAATTCAAACATTAATTTTATTCATGGTATTTGACCAAGTCAGCGATCCTGCAATCACTTTTTTACGGATCATTACTCTTTATCAACGTTTATATAATATATTACAAAAAACACCAGATAATCCTGATAATAAAGTTCAATTTGATCTTATGTTACAAAATATGGACCGATTATGTAAAGCTATTGAAAACAATGAAAGTATTTCTGTAGACAATAAAGAAGCCGTAAAAGAAACAATGAAAACTTTTTTATTAAATAATATATTTGAATCTAAAGAACAAAGCTCTCAAGCCTCAGCAAGCACAAAAAGCACAGAAAGTCTTAGATTTTAAAAATGACGCTGACGTAACGCTTCAAATAAACCTACTCCAGTTGCAACAGAAACATTGAGACTTTCAATGTCTCCTTGCATAGGAATGTAGGCAAGACTATCACATTGCTGTTCAGTCAATACCCGCAACCCTTTGCCTTCACTACCCAAAACTAAAGCTAATGGTCCAGTTAATTTTATTTGATAGATAGATTTGGCTTTAGGACTTGCGGTTAAGCCTACAAACCAAATGCCTTGTTGCTGTGCAATATTGATGGCGCGGCGTAAATTAGTGACCTGAACTATAGGCATTAACTCTGCAGCACCGGTTGAGATTTTGCGCACTAAAGGTGTTAAGGTAGCGCTTCTATCTTTTGGGATCATCACTAAATTGACGCCGGCGGCTTCTGCAGTGCGCAAACATGCGCCTAAATTATGTGGATCTTGAATAGAGTCTAAAACTAATATAAAAGGCACAGATGTTAATTCTGTCAGTAACGCGGGCAAATCGCTTTCTTGATATTCCTGTACTTTGGCCTGCAAAACTACGCCTTGATGCACACCTTCTTGCGACAGTTGATTAAGTTTTGCGCTTGCAACGGATTCAATTGAAATTCTCGCACTTTTTGCCAAATCAATTATTCTATTAATTTTTTCATCATGTCGGTCTTTTGAAACAAATAATATCAAAGCATTGTCAGCTTGATGTTTTAAAAAAGATTCGACAGTGTGTAGGCCGTATAGATATTGCTTGTGTGCTGTCATCTTTTTCTCTTACGCGTACTCTTTTTCTTCTCTGCTGGTTTTTTGCGAGCCTTACTCTCACCATCTGGTATTTCAAAATCAATCTTTCGCTCATCTAAGTCAACTCTAGCAATGCGCACAATAACGGGATCGCCAAGGCTATATTTTTTATTACTACGTCCTGCGCATAAACTATGTGTTTTTTCATCATAGGTATAATAATCATTGGCGAGCGTAGAAACATGTACCAAACCCTCAACATAGATATCCTTTAATTCGACAAAAAAACCAAACCCGGTGACGCCGGAAATAATACCCGCAAAAGTCTCTCCCACTTTATCTAGCATATATTCACATTTGAGCCATGTAGTCACATCACGTGTGGCTTCATCTGCTCTGCGCTCAGTCATCGAGCAATGCTCGGCAGACAATTGCATTTTACTTTCCATGTCTTTCATTTCACGTTTTTTATTTTGCAATGATGCGCGTATCGCTCTATGCACTAATAAATCCGGATAACGGCGTATCGGTGAGGTGAAATGCGTATATGCTTCATAAGCTAGACCAAAATGACCTATATTTTCTGGAGAATATTGCGCCTGTGCCATTGATCTTAATAATACAGTTTGTAATAAATGCGCATCTTGCCGAGGTCTCGTTAAGGCTAATAATTTTGAATAATCTTTGGGTGTTGGCTTATCACCCCCGCCTAAGGTTAAGCCTATTTGTTGCAAAAATACTCGTAATTGTAATAATTTCTCAGGTGTCGGCCTATCATGGACCCTATATAATAAAGGTAATTTTTGTTTTGCCAAATATTCCGCAGCCGCCACGTTTGCAACCAACATACACTCTTCAATAATTTGGTGCGCAATATTTCTTGCAGTCGGCACAATATTTTCTATTTTTCTATTTTTATCAAAAATAATTTCTGTTTCAACCGTTTCAAACGCAATAGCGCCACGTTCTTCGCGTTGTTTTAGTAATATTTTAAATAATTCATATAGTGTATCTAAATGCGGTAATAGATTTTCATCAATAGATGTCCCAGCGCCCTCAAGGTAATCAGCTACTTTATGATAAGTTAAACGCGCATGTGAACGCATAACGCCTTCAAAAAAGCGAGTCTTCTTCACGACACCTTTTTTATCAATCACTGCTTCACACACCATACACAGGCGATCGACATTAGGATTAAGCGAACATAATTCATTGGATAAAATAGTCGGCAGCATTGGAATTACTTTATCAGGAAAATAAACTGAATTACCACGTTCAAATCCATCCTGATCCAAAGCGCTGCCTACTTTTACATAATGGCTGACATCGGCAATTGCCACATATAATTTAAATTCACCATTTTTTAATTTTTCACAATACACTGCATCATCAAAATCTCGCGCAGTCGCGCCATCAATTGTCACCAAGGGTAACAGTCGAATATCCTCACGACCTAATTTATCCTGCTCTTTTACTTGATTATTTAAAGCTTTAACCTCTTCTAAGGTAGCTAAAGACCAAGTATGTGGTAATTGATAGGCGCGAATCGCTACATCAATTTCCATCCCAGGGGCCATATGTTCACCTAACACTTCAGTGATTTTTGCAATGGCGCGATTTTTTTTGCTCGGGTATTGAATCAATTGCGCGACCACCATTTGCCCAGGCAACACTTTGATATCGCTGTCTTTGCTGATAAAAATATCTTGAACAATGTGTTTATTTTCAGGCGATAACATCGGCATACCGTGTTCTTCAAAATAACGACCCACTACTTCTTCGGTATTACGCTCTAATACCCGCACTATGCTGCCCTCGCGGCCTTTGCGATTTTCACTGTCAATTTCGCGCACCAATACTCTATCATTATGAAATACTTGACGCATTTCATAATGAGATAAATATAAATCTGGACTGCCATCATCGGGAATTAAAAATCCAAAACCATCGCGATGCGCAACGACACGACCTGCAATCAATGACATTTTATCTAATAATCCATAACCGCCACGACGATTACGCACCACTTGTGCATCACGCTCCATGGCGCGCATCCGATATTCAAATGCAGCTATTTCATCTTCTGTCAGATCAAAATAATCGACTAATTTTTCTAAAGTTAACAGTTTATCTTCTTGTTCTAATACTTGCAGAATATATTCCCGACTCGGCAGAGGGGATGCATATTTTTCAGTTTCGCGTTCGGCGAAAGGGTCTTGTGGAAATCGATATTGACTCATATTGTTCTCTTATAAATTTTTTCGTGTACCTAAAATAACACCTATTGCTCCAAAAATAACAATCGGTGCCATCGCTGCAAAAAACGGTGGCCAATGATACACTAAGGCCAACGGTCCAAATATTTCTGATAATACATAAAAACTAAAGCCCATAATAATCCCCGCTAATAAGCGTAATCCCATAGACGCACTACGCAAGGGGCCAAAAATAAAGGGCACCGACAATAGCATCATGACAATTATAGCTAAAGGCTGTAAAGCTTTTTTCCAGAAATTCAATAAATAAGGCTTATTGTCTAAGCCGTTAGCCTGTAAATAATCTGCATATTGACGCAGACCGCGCATCGATAAATCATCAGGATCAACCAGCGCAACATTCAAAATGGAAGGGTCAAACCAATGTGTTTTCACCTCTTTTAATTGATATTGCTTGGTGATTTGTGTGGGTGTAATGATACTTTTACTGATTCTGTGCAATTCCCAGGTATTGTCTTTATAAAAGGCCTGTTGAATATAGGTGACACTTTTAAGCGCAAGTTTATCATCAAATTCATAATCAGTAATGCCTTGCATATGTGAATCGCCATTGATTTTTGCAATACGAATAAAATGATTATCATCACGCAGCCAAGTACCTTGTACAGTTAATACCGCTTGTCCGCCACTACGCGCGCGCACCTTATAAGCATCTGCCCAGTATTCAGTTTTCGGAACAATAAATTCACCCATTAAACCTATGAGTATCCCCAAGAGTAAAGCCCATTGGAAAACAATCACAGTAATGCGAAATATTGAAATACCGCTTGCACGCATAATGATGAGCTCACTATGACTTGCTAATAAACCTAAACCCAACAAAACGCCCACTAAACTGGTCATCGGAAATAATTCATATAATCGCCGTGGCAGCGTTCCCATCACATAAACAAAAGCATTCCAGGTGGTATAATGATCTTTGCCTACTGCGCCTAATTCATGAATAAACGCAAATAAAAAATCCACGCCCAATACTAAAAATACAATAGGAATAGTTGTTATTAATAATGTGGTGCCGATATATTTAGGGATTTGATAAAGCATTTATTTACTCTTTCCATGCCATAAGCGTGTGCGCTGCAAAAACCACCCTAAACCCAATAACAATCCTAAGGCCACCACCCAATACATACCTAGGGTCGTATTCACCTTGCCATCTTCTACCCAACCTTTAGCCAGAATTAAAAAATTAGTATACAAAATAATCACTAAAATAGCGGGAAGTGCATTTGCATATTTTCCTTGCCGTGGTTTTAATTCAGCAAGTAATAATGCCAAAATCGCCATGACTAATACCGATAAGGTCAATGATAACCGCCATTGTAATTCGGCGTGGCTTTTAGGTGTATTATTGTGTCGCAATGTTTCTGTGGTTTGTACACGTTCGCGCATGCTATATTCAGGTTCTTTTTGCATGACGCGCACGCCATATTCATCAAAACCTATTTGTTGATAATTTGTTCGCCCAGGTCTGCCAGAATAACGCTCGCCTTTATTGAGTACAATATAATTACTATCCATATTGGGATCTGTCCAGAGCCTTGCAGTTTGACTGGTGATCACATTTACACCTTCAGTTATTCTTTTTTGCTCAGCAATAAAAACACCTTTTGCTTGTTGTGTATCAGGATCAAAGTCTTCAATATAAATCACATAGCGTCCATCGGGTGTTGCTTGAAAGCGTCCTGGTATAATCATACGTGCCAGTAAATCTTGTTCTGCTTGCGCTAATACCTTTGTCAATTGATGCATATAATGCGGCGCCCAATAAAAGTTTAATAAACCGGTAAATAACATCACCAATCCGATTGGAATGAATAAGGTTTTGAATAACTCAATACGACCATAACCACAAGCCCTTAATGCCGTCATTTCAGAATCTGCATATAAACGACCTAGCCCTAATACGATGCCAAAGAAAAATGACAATGGCAGCAAAAAACTCGTTAGGAAAGGAATATTAAGGATTAAGACATATAACACCAGACGCAAAGACAATAAACCTTGTGCTGCATCGGCCAAATAGCCCACAACCGCATTAGACAAACTAATGAGCAATAAAACTAACAATACTGCGATTGTGGCGAGAATAACTTCTTTAATGACGTATCGGGAGATGATTAAATAACGCACTGTAGGCACCTGTATAATAGTTTTATTATAAGCAATTTGACGGTACAATGTACAGGATTTTCTAACCTCACCAAGGAGTTTGACATGGACTATCTCGTAAAAATAGGCAAAGCTGAAAACGAACTTACAGATGCCTTGGTATTACCTGTTTATAGCGATGAAACTAGCATCATCAAAAACGCTGATATGACCGGTAAATTTAAACAAACCTTACTTTTACACGAGGTCCCCGGCTTTAAAGCCAAACGCGTACTACTCATCGGTTGCGGTAAAAAAGATGAACTCACCGAAGCAAAATACCAAGAACTCATCAATCAGATGGTGACCACAATACAACAAACATGTGCAAAACAAATTCTATGTTTACTTCCTGAAGTCTCCTGTAAAAAAAGATCTTTACCCTGGAAAATTCGCCATACAGTCATTCACGCTAATGCGGCGCTTTATCAATTTAACGATTTTAAAAGTAAAAAAGAATCCAATGAACATGCATTAAAAAGTTTTACATTTTTAGTTCCCAAAACAGAATTAGATAAAGTGAAGCAAGCGATTAAAGAAGGTATTGCGATTGGCCATGCTATGAATAATGCTAAAGATTTAGAAAATACTCCAGGTAATATTTGTACGCCGAAATATATTGCAAAAACCGCAAGCATTTGGGCTAAAAAACATAAAAATGTTAAATGCACGGTGCTGGGCGAAAAAGACATGGCAAAATTAGGCATGGGTGCTTTATTAGCAGTAGGCCTTGGCAGTGAAAATGAATCACAATTAATTGTACTTGAATATAACGGAGGCAAAAAATCTCAAAAGCCCATTGCCTTGGTTGGCAAAGGCATTACTTTTGATACCGGTGGTATTTGCTTAAAACCCAGCACTGCTATCAATGGCATGAAATACGATATGTGCGGCGCGGCCAGTGTGTTTGCGGCCCTGCAAGCGGCAGTTGAATTAAAATTACCGCTTAATATTGTGGTGGTGATTGTCAGTGCGGAAAACATGCCAGATGGTAAAGCCATACGTCCTGATGATATTGTGACCACAATGTCAGGACTCACCGTAGAAATTGGTAATACCGATGCGGAAGGACGTTTAGTATTGTGCGATGCACTTACTTATTGTGAACGTTTTAAACCTGAATATGTGATCGATGTAGCCACGCTTACAGGCGCCGTAATAGTTGCGTTAGGCACACAAGCCAGTGGTTTATTATCCAATCATCAAGCATTAGCCGATGACTTAGTCAAAGCAGGAAATGAAACATTTGACAGAACGTGGCAATTACCTTTATGGCCTGAATATCAAGACGGTTTAGACAGTCAATTTGCCGATATGAATAATGTGGGTGGTGAAGCGGGTACTATTATTGGCGCAAGCTTTTTAGCACGTTTTACCGAAAAATTTCAATGGGCACATTTAGATATTGCAGGTGTTGCACATGTTAGACAGAAAAAAGCCTATGGCACGGGTCGCCCTGTTCCGCTGTTAACCCAATTTTTAATTGATAAAGCAAAATAATGGATAAAACATACGACCCTAAAATCATTGAACATAAATGGTACGAAACCTGGGAAAATGCAGGCTATTTTCAAGCAAGTCAAACGGGTAAACCTTTTTGCTTAATGATTCCACCACCGAATGTGACGGGCAGTTTACATATGGGACATGCGCTAGAGGCAAGTCTGATGGATTGTTTGGTACGTTATCATCGTATGTTGGGTGAAAATACCCATTGGCAAGTCGGCACTGATCATGCGGGCATTGCTACACAAATGGTGGTTGAGAGGGAATTGTCACAAGAAAATCTTTCACGTCATGATTTAGGTCGTGAGCAATTTGAAGCACGCATTTGGCAATGGAAAGAACATTC
>JABDAR010000018.1 GCA_013289085.1 Gammaproteobacteria bacterium
CAACCTGATTGTGGAAAAGATTGTGGGTGTTCTTTACGCGCAAGTCCTATGACTTTAAATTGACGATCAAATACCAAGCCCCGCGTGCTGCTTGTGCCTTGATCTATGACTAATAAATAATCTTTCATGTAAGTGCTATCCTTAATTTAACTATTATAAACCATATGGAACATGAGCAATGAATCCTGTAGATTTACTGATTATTGGCGGCGGCATCAATGGCTCTGGGATTGCTTGTGATGCCGCAGGTCGCGGTTTATCGGTGCATTTGTGCGAACAAAATGATCTCGCAAGCGGTACATCTTCTAAAAGTACTAAATTAATTCATGGGGGTTTACGTTATTTAGAATATTATCAATTTCATTTGGTACGTGAATCACTTATCGAGCGCGAAATATTATTGCGTAAAGCGCCGCATTTGATTTGGCCGCTATCATTTGTATTACCCTATCAATCGCATTTACGGCCTATTTGGATGATTCGATTAGGTTTGTTTTTATATGATCATCTGGCTAAGCGATCTATTTTACCCGATTCAAAATATTTAACATTAAATAATACATCTTATTTTGAACCGTTAAAACCGCAGTATACGAAGGGATTTATGTATCCTGACTGCGCTGTTGATGATGCACGCTTAGTTATCGCTAATGCGATCAGCGCACATGAGCTGGGCGCGCAGATTTCAACTTATTGCAAGGTTGAAAAATTAACGCGTATCAATGGTCTTTGGCAGGCAGAAATACATGATCAAAAAAATAATAAAAAATTTACGATAACCGCAAAAGCCGTGGTCAATGCCACAGGTCCTTGGACAGAACCTTATTTAACACAGCATCATATTCGTCTTGTAAAAGGCAGTCATATTGTTGTTCCAAAACTTTATGAAGGTGAACAAGCTTATATTTTACAACAAGCAGATAATCGCATTGTGTTTGCCATTCCCTATGAACAACACTGGACACTTATAGGCACAACAGATATCGATTATACTGGCGATCCTAGTCTTGTTGAAATTTCAGAAGATGAAATAAATTATCTATGCCAAATCATTAACAGCTACTTTAATAAACAGATTAATACCGAATCGGTTGTATGGCATTTTTCTGGCGTACGCCCGTTATTTGATAGCAATCTTCAAAAAGATCCAAAATCAGTATCACGTGACTTTTCTTTTGAACTCAATGATAAACATGGACAACTGCCCTTATTATCAGTCCTAGGTGGAAAAATCACTACTTACCGCATTTTAGCCGAACAAGCATTGCATAAACTTAAACCTTATTTCCCTCATATGGGACCCGATTGGACAGCAACTGCACCCCTGCCAGGTGGTGATATTGCAAATGCTGATTTCGAGCAATTTTTTAATATGATAAAAACTGAATATGCTTATTTACCCGAAGAATTGTTACATAGACTCGCACGTCAATACGGCACCAGAATAAATATCCTATTAAAAAATGTCACTTCTGTTGCAGACTTGGGTCAAGATTATGGGACAACGCTTTATGAACGTGAAATTGACTATTTAAAGAAATATGAATGGCTACACACAGACGATGATTTACTCTATCGGCGCACGAAGCTAGGACTTGCTATTTTGGCATAGTTTTTGTATCATATGTTTTGCAAGACCTTAATTTGTCTGCTATTTTTAATAAAAGTAAGTCCCAAAAGAGGCATAAAATGACAACACAATATTCAATTCCTGCGGTATTATTACTCGCAGGTGCTATCACTGGAAACGCAATTGCCGGTGATATTACTAACAAAAACAATGAGATGCGTAATGAAACCGCTCTCGGTTATGAATTTGGCTTTAATGATGATTACCATCTAGCCGTAGAAGTTTTTGGTCAAAGAAATCCTGGCGAGCATAAAGTCAATAATTACGCTTATGGCCTTGATGAGTCAAGTCCTGTAGATGATTTTGAAGTCTGGGGACTCAATGATGGTCGCGCTGATTTAGATTGGACCACGGGTGTGCGTCTTCGTCCTGGTGTTAATATCACCAACAATACACGTTTATTTTTAGATGGTGGTGTAGTTTTTGGTGATTTCAGCATGGAATTAACCGATTCAGCAACTGCCGTGAGTGCTGCTCAATTAGGTGCTGATGATATGACTCAAAGTAACCTGTTACGCGGTATTCGTTATGGCGCAGGTATTGAGCATCAATTAAAAAATGTCAGCCATTTAAGACTTGTACTTGATTACAGCATGACAGAATTCGAATCTGCTACAACCAATCAAATGCCCTCTAACACGATGGCAACTACTGCAAATGATATGAACAATGTTACTGCACTTGATGCACCTGCTTATCAACAAGTCACTTTAAGTGTTAAAGCAGAATTTGATCCGGGTTTAGGATTCTAATTATCCCACCCAGACTCGCGCATTTTCAAACATTCTCCGCCAAGTGCGCGCTGCATCTTGAATCATACGTTCTGGATGTGGCATCATTAATGTCACGCGACCATCTAATGTTGTTAATCCTGTAATCCCGTCAGGCGAACCATTAGGATTAAATGGGTATTGCTGCGTTGGCAGACCATGATTATCAATATACCGTAACGCAATCTGTGCAGAATTCACGTCCTTAGAAAATTCAGCATGACCTTCACCATGTGAAACAATAATAGGCATATGTGAACCTATCATATCTTTAAAAAAGATCGATGGGCTTGGCATTACTTCGACCATGACTAAACGCGCTTCAAATTGTTTTGATAAGTTTTGGGTAAATATCGGCCAGTCATTTGCCCCAGGTATTAAATCTTTTAATTGCGCTAACATTTGGCAACCATTGCATACACCTAAGGTAAATGTATTTTTGCGTAAGAAAAATTGTTGAAACACTTGTTGTGCGCGCGGATGATATAAAATTGTGCTCGCCCAACCACGGCCTGCACCTAATACGTCACCATAAGAAAAGCCACCGCATGCGGCAAGACCATGAAAATCACTTAAATCTTGTTGCCCTGATAATATGTCACTCATATGCACATCAATGGCGGTAAAACCTGCTGCATCAAAACTTGCTGCCATTTCAATTTGGCCATTGACACCTTGTTCACGCAAAATTGCAACTTTGGGTTTCTCATGTTTATGAATAAATGGTGCCGTAATATTTTCATGATGATTATAAGTTAAACTCAAAAATAATCCTTTATCGGTATTATCAAGAATATGATCATATTCTTCTAAAGCGCAATCTGAATTATCACGCAATTTGCGTATTTCATAACTCACACGTGACCATTGCTGTTGTAATGCTCCTCTTTCCCATTCACAAACAGAAATATTATTTTTTGTAATGATTATTTTGTCTGCACGATTGGGTTTAGCGATAATCTCTACACAATCAGCCAATTGCCAGGTCTGTATACATTCTTTTACAACTTCAAGATCTGTAACTTTAATTTGAATAACCGCGCCTAACTCTTCATTTGCTAAAAAGGATAACGGATCTATATTTTCATGCAAATTGATCGTGACTCCCGTGCGTGCGGCAAAAGCCATTTCACAAACACTCGTCCAAAGACCACCATCACTGCGATCATGGTAAGCTAAAATTAATTTTTGCTGATTTAAACTTTGAATTAAGCCAAAAAAGTTTTTTAAATCTTGTGGGTTGTTTAAGTCAGGAACGTCTTCACCACTAGTTTGATTAATTTGCGTCAAAATAGAACCGGCTAAACGATTTTTACCACGACCTAAATCAATTAATAGAATTTCTGTATCAAGCGTAGTATTAAGCTCAGGCGTTAACGTATCGCGAGCATTTAAAACAGGCGCAAAGGCACTGACTATTAATGAAACCGGAGAAGCTACTTGGTGTGACTCGCCATTAGTTTCCCAATGCATACGCATCGATAAAGAATCTTTCCCCACGGGAATACAAATACCCAGTTCTGGGCATAATTCCATGCCAACCGTTTTTACCGTATCATATAAATCGGCATCATCATTTAAAAAACCACAGGCTGCCATCCAGTTTGCAGATAATTTAATATCACTGATCTTATTAATCCTTGCAGCCGCAATATTAGTGATGGCTTCTGCAATGGCCATGCGTCC
Organism: Gammaproteobacteria bacterium; assembly: GCA_013289085.1. GTDB lineage: Bacteria > Pseudomonadota > Gammaproteobacteria > JABCZS01 > JABCZS01 > JABCZS01. The sequence continues at coordinate 4,087 of JABDAR010000018.1, forward strand.
TGATGCAGGTGCATTTAATATGGCTAAAGGTGTGCGCTCACCCATGGCCATGGCTTCTCCGGTTTTATTTTGAAAATCGGTAAAGGTTACGGCCACATCTGCAACAGGAATTTGCCATGGACCCACCATTTGATCGCGCGCGGTTAATCCGCCCACAGTTCTATCACCAATGGTGATTAAAAAACTTTTATCGGCCACAGTAGGATGTTGTAAAATACGCTCTAAATTAATTTTTAAATCTAGATTTTTAGTATCAAATAATTTACCTTTTTCATGTGATCGTTTTACATTTCGTTTTAATGCATCTTGTTTTGGAAATAAATCTACTATAGGCATATTCACTGTATCTTGTTTTAACAAAGAATCGTGAACTTGAAATTGTGGCCATTCTTGTGCTTCACCTATGACAGCAAAAGGACAACGCTCACGTTTTGCAATCGCAGTAAAAGTCTCTAATTGGCTTGCTTCAATGGCAATCACGTAACGTTCTTGCGATTCATTACACCAGATTTCCATGGGTGATAAAGAAGGGTCGCCCACATGCACTTTACGTATATCAAAAATACCACCACGACCTGCATCATGAATAATTTCAGGCACTGCATTAGATAAACCACCTGCTCCGACATCATGTATGGATAAAATAGGATTATATTCACCGAGCGCCCAACATCTATCGATGACTTCCTGACAACGACGTTCCATTTCGGCATTATCACGTTGTACAGAAGCAAAATCTAAAGCAGTATCATTGCTGCTTGATGCTTTTGATGAAGCTGCGCCGCCACCTAAACCAATAATAAAACTAGGGCCGCCTAAAATAACAATTAAACTGCCTTCTGCAATTTCCTGTTTTTGCACATGTTGTGGCTCAATCAAACCCATGCCACCCGCTATCATAATGGGTTTATGATAAGCGCGCACTACCCCCTCAAATGTTTGCTCAAAACTGCGAAAATAGGCACATAAATTAGGTCTGCCAAATTCATTATTATAACGCGCAGCACCTATTGGCCCATCTAACATAATTTGTAAGGGTGATGCAATATGTTCAGGTTTATTTTCCTGGCTTTCAAAAGATTGAGGGAAATCAGGTATGCGTAAATTTGAAACAGTAAAACCAACAAGCCCTGCTTTAGGTTTGCCACCACGACCACAAGCGCCTTCATCACGAATTTCACCACCTGCACCCGTTGCAGCACCCGCAAAAGGCGCAATTGCGGTTGGATGATTATGCGTTTCTACTTTCATTAAAATAGGCGCTGCTTCTTTATGATAATGATAAACATGATTAGGATCACAATAAAAACGTGACGCTTCATTGCCTTCCATTACCGCAGCATTATCTTTATAAGCAGACAAAACTGCATGTGGATGTTTGTGATAAGTATTTTTAATCATACTGAACATACTATCTGGCATTTTTTCACCATCAATCGTAAATTCACTATTGAAAATTTTATGTCGACAATGTTCGGAATTAACCTGTGCAAACATCATCAGTTCTGCGTCGGTCGGATTACGATCTAATTCTTTATACACAGCTGTTAAATATTTTATATCATCTTCTGATAATGCCAGCCCCAATGTTTGATTGGCTTTATTCAAATCATCAATCGTTTGCAAAGGTCTTGGTGCTTTTGCATCAAAAATATGTTGCAACTCTTCAAAATGATATAAAACAGATTCGGTCATGCGATCAAAACTTAAATGTTCACGTGAAGCAGTTCTGCCACGTTCAATACGCGCAATCATAGTTAAATTACATAAATGTAAAATATCAAGAGCCTTAGAAGACCAAGGTGAAATAGTACCTAAACGTGGCAATATGTAAGCATCAGCCGGTAACTGTTCAACAATTTTTGCTTGTAGTAAATGCTCTAAACGTGTTCGCACTTCATCTGTTAAACCACCAAGTTTAACAACATAAAAATCACTTTTATTTTGACCTTGCAAAAATATCAACATAAGTAAGCTCACTAATTTATAATTAAGGGTGTTTAATTCCCTCCCATTATACACTGAAGCCATGTTACAATTCTTCAATTTATTGGAAGGAAAATAAGATGAACACCACTCATTATCGTATAGAAAAAGACAGTATGGGCGAAGTTAAAGTGCCTGAACATGCCTTATATGGCGCGCAAACTGCGAGGGCGGTGGAGAATTTTCCTTTAAGCGGCTTGGCCCTGCCGCCTGAATTTATTCGCGCGCTTGGACTTATTAAACATGCTGCAGCCCATGCCAATCATACGCTCAAACTTTTAGACAAAGATAAATGTGATGCTATTTCCAATGCTGCTTTAGAAGTTGCCAAAGGCAAACATATTCATGAATTTCCTTTAGACGTATTTCAAACCGGATCGGGCACGAGTACTAATATGAATGCTAATGAAGTGATTGCTCATTTAGCAAAAAAAGCAACTGGCATTGCCATTCATCCTAATGACCATGTCAACATGAGCCAAAGCAGTAATGATGTGATTCCAAGTGCCATTCATGTCAGTAGTAGTTTAATGCTACATGAAAAATTACTGCCTGCATTAAAGCATATTCAACAAGTATTACACGATAAAGCAAAGTCATTAGAAGGTATCACCAAAACCGGTCGTACACATTTAATGGATGCTATGCCTGTGCGTTTTGATCAAGAATTACGTGCTTATCAAGCACAATTAGCGGATTGTGAAATGCGCATTCGTGCAACATTGCCACGTTTAAATCAACTGGCAATTGGCGGTACCGCAGTAGGTACAGGTATTAATGCCGACCCACAATTTGGACCACTAGTTGCTAAAGAATTAGCGAGTGAAACTAAAATTGATTTTACCAGCAGTGAAAATTATTTTGTGCAAATGAGTAGCCAAGATACGGCAGTAGAATTATCTGGTCAGTTAAAAGTTCTTGCTGTCACCTTGACCAAAATCGCCAATGATTTACGCTGGATGAATAGCGGCCCACTTGCAGGTTTATCTGAAATTTCTTTACCCGATTTACAACCCGGCAGCAGTATTATGCCAGGTAAAGTTAATCCTGTGATTCCAGAAGCCGTTTGCATGATTTGTGCACAAGTCATAGGTAATGATCTCACCATCACCATGGGCGGTCAGGCGGGTAATTTTCAACTCAATGTGATGCTACCTGTGATTGCATATAATATTTTGCAAAATATCCGTTTATTAAGTAATGCATGTACCGTATTAGCCGACAAGGCCATTCAAGGTTTTACCGTCAATACGCAGCATATCAAAATGGCTCTTGATAAAAATCCAATTTTAGTCACCGCATTAAATCGAGTGATTGGCTACGAACAAGGTGCAGCAATTGCTAAACGCGCTTACAAAGAACACCGGGGCGTAAAAGAAGTAGCACTTGAAATGACTGATTTATCTAGCGAAGAGCTTGATAAATTATTAGATCCCAAAAAATTAACTGAAGGTGGTGTGGGGGAATAAATATTTCCCTATCACCGTGCTTGAGAAAGCTCAACTTCTTGACGAGGATAAGGCATATCAATGCCCGCCGTTTTGAGATTATCCCACAAGCTCAATAAAATTTCTGAACGCACCAGTGGTCTTGAATTACAATAATTAAAATCAATATAATAACGTATTTCAAATATCATGGCGGTCTCCGCAAATTCTAATAAAAATATTTCTGGTTTAGGTTGGGCAACAACTGCGGGATGACGCGTGACGACTTGATAAATAATCGCTTGAACTTGATGCGGATTTTCATTAAAGCCTACACGTAAAGTTAACACTGTGCGCACTATCGTATCATGGTGAGTCCAATTGGTGAGTGGTTTGCTCACCGCTTCTGCATTTGGAATAATTACTTCCATATTATCCCAATTTTTTATCGTCGTTGCACGCATGCCTATATGAGTTACTTCACCCTCATAGGTGCCTAAAGTAATGACATCACCTGCACGCATTGGACGTTCAATTAATAATAAAACACCACTAATTAAATTATTCGCAATATTTTGTAATCCAAAACCGATACCTACTGCCAAGGCACCGGCTACAACAGCAAGCGTTGTTAAGTCAATACCAAGAACGCGTAGAATAATAAATGCGCCAATGGTCACCGTGGCATACTGAGTAAATACCGATAAACTATTACGCACACCCGGATCTTTTGCACCCGAATAAAGCCAACGGTAAGCAAATTCACGACTCCAACGTGCTGCCCAGCGAATAATAACCACCAAAATAATAAACTGAATAATATTAAATATAGTGATGCTGAGCTCACCAAAGGAAAATAATTTTTGCTGACTGAGCGTAATAATTTTTTGCGCAACGATTGATTCTTGATTCCAATCATATAATGAAAATAATAATACGATAGCACCTACGGAAACCAATAAATTTAATACTTTATGTAAAGGTTTTAATAAAGCTTCCGTCCACACCCAGCCGTTAGATAATTTACGAATACAGACATCGGAAATGAAATTCATAAAATCGCCCAGCACTCCGCGCGTCAACCACCAGAAAGTAATCACGCATAATAATTTCGCTTCCGCTATCCCCATTTCCCAGGCTAAATTAATATAACCGACAAGACCAATAATCGCGTTGGAAAAAATAGTGAGCGGCACTAAAAAACCTAATAATAAAATTGTGCGTTTAACATAAACCTTTTTACTCACATACGGTGCAATTAAATTAGGCAACACGCGCCAGCGTTTTAATAAAGGGAAAGAAATTGCAAGCAGGACTAACATAAACAAACGATCATAAATGGCAACAACTTGATGCGCGACTGGCAATTGATGTGCCAATACAGCCATAGCAGTGACAAAACCACCAATGCCTAAAGTCCATTGCAAACCACGGTACAATTTTACATCTTGTCCTGACAGATCCCACATATTTTCAAACAAAGACAAGCGCGCCATACTGATCATGAATTTAAAGACAAACCATACAATACCTAATGCCAGCGGCACAATCAAAGAACTATGGCTCATTTTGAGTAACAGTAACAACCCCATAATGCCACCAAAAACCGTGATGCCCATAATATTTCGGTACAGGAGCTGCGTTAGAATAATAGTAGTGTTCCCCGTAAATTTTGATTTTGCAAAATAACGATAGACTTGCACCCCCAAAAACAACCACAATATTTCAAAAATAATAATTTTGAACCACAAGAAAAATCCTGCTTCTGAAAGACGACTGCCCACTTGTCCTGCTAAACCTTGTAAAGTATGAAAAGTCAGCTCAGGCAAAGTCCATAAATTTTCTAAAGAAGTTTTCCACTCAAAAAAGGTGCGTGGCAACGCTTGGCGATTAGACCAGGTTTCATAATAACCTGCGACCAATTGCTGTTGAAAGTTGCTAATAGAAGTTTGCAATTGCTGTGCATTTTCTTTTTCCTTACCATAATCTGTCATCAGCTGATTAAATAATTTTAATTGTTCACCGAGATAAGGCTTGCTCAACACGCCACTTACTGACGCCGCATTAATAATCGCTATATGCTTTTGTAATAAGGATTGTTTTTCGGCAATTAAACTATCTAATGTGATTAATTCAGTTGATAGACGATCTAACTTTTCATGCGTTTCCATATAATCATGAGCCAACTCCTCAGTCGGGTGATTCATTAGCACTGCACCGTAAGTCTTAATACGACTTAAATTAAAACGAATCATCAGCAATTGAATATTTTCTTCAGCTTCTACAATGTTGTCTTGTAAAATAATACTTTTTTGTGTGGATTGTTGTTGATTTAAAGGCAGTTCAATAAGGGCTGCTCGCGCATCGGCTAGCTTTTTTTCCCACTGTAGCTGCTGTTGTTGAATTCTAGTTTCAGTCGCAAGTTGTTTTCCCATCAAATCTTCAATCGCATTTTTACGTGCTAAGTCTCGTATGGTTGTCAACCATAAAGTATCCGCGGCTATTAATTGTTGCATCAACTTTTGTGAAGCTAACAGAATAGTCTCACGTTCATCTTCTATTACTAATTTTTCTTTTTCATGCAAAAGCCGCAGGTTAACCTCTTCATATTGAACTTGCGTTTCATTTGAAGCACCTGACGCTAAACCCAGTAAGCGCTTTTCCAAATCGCTCATATTCTTTTCGAGCGTTTTAATATGTTCCTGGGTAAGCGCCAGTGAAATATTAATTTTTTCCAATTGAACTTGTGCCAACTGGAGCTCAAGACCGGCTTTATCCACTAAAGTCGTAGCAATTTGTGTTAAATCAGGATGGGCGAGCCAAGCCTGTTCTTGTGCGGTTTGATTACTTAATTGTTGTTGCAAGTAATGCAATTGGGCGCGCTCGTCTTTAAGCTTCTGCTCAAGAATGGCAACATCCGCGCTACGTGCTTCTGCGGGATCATATTGGCTAAAAGCATTAATGCTGACTATTGATAATAGTAAGCAAAAGAAAAATTGTAAGACTTTTTGATAATGCTTCATTAATTTTACTTAGTTAAATAATTAAATCATTGACAGAGTTTCATGTACACTTCTCTTATTATATACTGTGCAGTTTAGCTTGCGGGATAAACAAGATGACTATCGAAAAAAAAATATCACATCGCTTTCGCGGATTTCTGCCTATTGTTGTGGATCTTGAAACAGCAGGCTTTAATTGTCAAACGGATGCCCTGCTTGAACTTGCTGCAATTCAGATCGGGTATAACTCTGAAAATCAAATGGTCCCTCTGCATACTCATCATTACCATATTCAACCTTTTCAAGGTGCCAATCTTGAGCGGGCGGCTTTGGATTTTTTAAACTTAGATCCCACCCATCCTTTTCGGTTTGCAGTTGAGGAATCAGTCGCCTTAAATGAATTATTCGATATCATTAGCGCGGCCGTGAAAGAACAACATTGTCAAAGAGCCATTCTGGTCGGCCATAATGCCTTTTTTGATTTAGGTTTTATGAATGAGGCAAGCTCCCGCTGCAATTTAAAGCATAATCCTTTTCACCGCTTCACTACTTTAGATACAGCGAGTTTGGGCGCTTTGGTTTATGGCCAAACTGTACTCGCCAAAAGCCTGCGCGCTGCACACATCCCGTTTGATCTGAAACAAGCACATGGCGCGCTCTATGATGCGCAGTGTACTGCAGAATTGTTTTGTAAAATTGTAAATTTATGGGATAACCTGTCATAATATATTTTCTTTTATATCTTGGAGAGTACTATGAAACAACGCCTGACTGCCTTTTTCCTGGTGCTGACTTTGCTGGTAAGTCCTTATGTATTTGCTGAGAAATCTCTATATATTTATACCTGGAATGATTATTTAGCACCCGAAACCCTAGCACGCTTTGAAAAGAAAACGGGCATCAAGGTAACTGTTGATATATTCGACAACAATGATATTTTAGAGGCCAAGCTTTTTGCGGGCAATACAGGGTATGACATAGTATTTCCCTCCTATTTTCCTTATTTGCTTCGCCAAGTCAAAGCGGGCATTTATGAACCACTCGATTCTGCGCGCATCCCCATGCTAAAAGGCGTAGACCAACGTTTTGATACTCACTTAACGATTGATGGCAAACGTTATGCCGCACCTTTCATGTGGGGCACCATTGGTCTTGCTTACAATATTGATAAAATTCAAGCGATTTTTGGTAAAGATTTTAAACCTGATAGCTGGGGTTTTATTTTTGACCCCATTAATGCTGAAAAATTAAAATCATGTGGCATCGCGCTCATGAACTCACCGATTTTCCTTGGTCCCATTATGATGAAATATTTAGGACTTAACCCCAAGAGTACAAACGCTGACGATTATTCAAAAGCCATGAAACAATTTGCAGTGATTCGTCCGAATATCACTTATTTTCACGATTCACAATATATTAATGATTTGGCAACCGGCAATGTTTGCGTTGCTGTAGGTTGGTCAGGCGATTTAATCATCGCACGTGAAAGAGCTAAGCTCGCATCGAAACCAGTCAATATTGCTTACCTTAACCCTAAAGAAGGTGCACCTTTATTCTTTGATGTGATGGCTGTGCCTAAGGGTGCTAAAAATATAGATGCCGCTTATCAGTTTATGGATTTTATGTTGGAACCAGAATCAATGGCAGAATTAACAAAATTTAATTTTTACCCAAGTCCTGTGCCCGCATCACGAGCATTATTACCTGCACAATTACAAAATGACACCAGCATATATCCACCTGACCAAACTATGAATCAAATGTTTGTCCAAGGTGAGTTGCCCCTTAATGTTGAAAAACAGGTCAATCGTGATTGGGCCCGCATGAAATCAGGTGAGTTAAGCAATGCCAACTAATGCTGAACATTATATTCGGATCGAGAAACTTGCCAAACAATATGACCGCGTCAAAGCGGTGGATCATGTTTCTTTATCTATTGCCAAAGGTGAATTGTTTGGCCTGATGGGCAGTTCTGGTTCAGGTAAATCTACTTTATTACAAATGTTAGCGGGACTTGAAGCGCCGACACATGGTCGTATTTTTATTGATGATGAAGATATGACTCACGTGCCACCGCACTTACGCCCCGTCAATATGATGTTTCAATCTTATGCATTATTTCCTCATATGACAGTAACGCAAAACATTGCTTTTGGTCTTGAACAAGATCCTTTAAGCCGAACAGAAATCAATAAACGTGTTGATGAAATGTTAGACATCGTCAGCATGCGCGATTATGCCCATGAAAAACCTCATACTTTATCAGGGGGTCAACGTCAGCGTGTTGCCCTTGCCCGCAGTCTAGCCAAACGGCCAAAATTATTATTACTTGATGAGCCTATGGGTGCGCTGGATAAAAATTTACGGGATCGCATGCAACTGGAAGTCGTTAATATTTTAGAAGAATTAGGCGCCACTTGTTTATTAGTGACTCATGATCAAGATGAAGCCATGACCATGTCTAAACGCATAGGCATTATGGATAAAGGCGAAATTATTCAAATTGGCACACCGCAAGAAGTATATGAATATCCTAACTGTAAATTCAGTGCTGAGTTTTTGGGTTCTGTGAATATATTTTCTGCCACCATTAATGTTGAACGCAATGAAGATACTTTACTGGATGTGCCGGAAATGCATTCGCAAGTGCAGGTGGACAGATGTTTATCCTTACCACAAGGTTTGCAAGTGTGGCTTGCTGTTCGTCCTGAAAAAGTGAGTTTATCACTCACACGCCCTGATATGGAGTTTAATGTGGCTAAAGGTCGCGTGCATGATATCGCTTACATGGGCAGTCATTCTATTTATCATGTGATTTTAGAATCCGGCAAAAAAATAGAAGCCAATGTTTATCACAGTGATCGCTTTGTCACTGAATCATTGACCTGGGATGATAAAGTATATGTTTATTTCCCTGCTGATTCCGTTGTGGTATTGCAAGGATGAGTACGTATATTAAACAATGGTTATTATCAGGTCGCACCTGGGTGCTCGGTATTCCTTACGCTTGGCTTTTGGCTTTTTTAATATTGCCTTTTTTAATTATTTTAAAAATAAGCTTTAGCGAAATGGCGCTTCAATTGCCACCTTATGTCCCCTTAGTGACTGTGCAAGATTTTATGATTAACTTGCATGTGAATTTAAATAATTACGTCACTTTATTTACTGATCCTTTTTATATTTCTGCTTATTGGAATTCGCTTAAAATCGCTTTTTTTTCTACGATAGGCTGTTTGCTGATTGGTTATCCTATGGCCTATTGCATCGCACGCGCAAACGTCAGCTATCGGTCATTTTTATTAATGTTGGTGATTCTACCTTCATGGACTTCGTTTTTATTACGTGTATATGCGTGGATGGGCATCCTGCAAGAAACAGGCTATTTAAATCAACTGCTGATGGTTTTGCATATTATTGATTCACCCATACAATTTTTGTATACCAATTTTGCGATTTATTTAGGCATTATTTATGCGTATTTACCGTTTATGGTGTTACCACTTTATGTTTCAATTAGCAAAATTGATTGGTCACTATTAAAGGCAGCAGCGGATTTAGGTGCGCGCCCTTGGACTGCTTTTTGGCGCATTACAGTCCCACTTACTTTTACCGGAATTTTAACAGGCAGTTTATTGGTATTTATTCCTGTGGTCGGTGAGTTTGTGATTCCTGATTTATTAGGCGGGTCGGGTACCCATATGATAGGTCGCGTCTTATGGCAAGAATTTTTTAATAATCGCGATTGGCCACTGTCTTCTGCAATTGCAACCCTCATGCTCGTGTTGTTATTACTTCCGATTTATATTTTCACTCGGGTTGAGAAAAATAATGGGGGGGCCGCCTAATGTTAAAAACCTCTCCTGTGATTAAAGCACTCACTCTGGGCGGCTTTATATTTCTTTATGCGCCGATTTTAATTTTGATTATTTATTCATTTAATGAATCACGTTTAGTCACCGTATGGTCAGGATTTTCTTTCAAATGGTATGTAGAATTATTTCAAGATGAAATGTTATTAAAAGCCGCTGGCACAAGTTTAACGATTGCACTTGCGACCGCTACCGGAGCCACCATTTTAGGTACATTTTCAGCGTATGCATTAACAGGATATCGTTTAAAACATGGCGGTGCATTTTTTAATATTTTAATTCGCGCACCTATGGTATTGCCAGAAGTAATTATGGGTGTTTCATTATTACTATTATTTGTTGGATTAGAAAATGCGATTGGCTTTCCCAATGGTCGCGGCATGTTTACCATTTGGATAGCCCATATGACTTTAACATTTGCCTATGCAACATTAGTTATCATGGCACGTTTGCAAGAGATGGATCGCAGCTTAGTACTTGCGGCCCGTGATTTGGGCGCAAGAGCGCATACTATATTTTTTCGAATTATTTTACCGTTAATAGCCCCAGCCCTTGCCAGTGCCTGGTTATTAACTTTCACCTTATCATTTGATGATTTAGTGATCACGAGCTTTACCGCAGGCCCAGATTCAACAACCTTGCCCATGATGGTTTATTCCAGTGTCCGTATGGGCGTCAGTCCCAAAATCAATGCCTTGGCCACCTTGATGATCACCATCGTGACATTAATGGCGATAGCTTTTTGTATTATTCTCAATCGCTTAGAACGTAAGAAATTACAATAAAAAATTAACTAAAAAGACCTAGCATACTCATGGCTAATCCTAATAGGACAACATTTCCCAAGAAATTGTTTAATGATGTGCGGGATATATAATGTTTAAGCTCAGAATTTTCCTTCTGCATCTCAGAACGTAATTTCTGGATCTCTTCTTTCATCTCAGAACGTAATTTCTGGATCTCTTCTTTCATCTCAGAACG
>JABDAR010000019.1 GCA_013289085.1 Gammaproteobacteria bacterium
TAAACGTGTATTAAGTGCTGTTTCTATTGATGGGCGTGTTAAACTACTGATTCCGACCCGAGAAGGGGATGTGCAAGAGCCCGCTTGGTCGCCTACTTTAATGTAAAGATAAAGGAGTATTTGATGAAATTGAACATAGGGTTAAAATTATTGGCATTAGCACTTGCATCTGTGTTAGTGGTCGGTTGTAGCAAACCTAAAGAAGGTAATGAAGTAAATGTTGAAGTTGAAGATGAAGCAACCACAAGCGGTGCGGGTTCTTATTCTTCTTTTACCGGTAGTGCTTTAACCGCAGAAGAAGCAGAAACTTTACGTCAACAACGCGTATTTTACTTTGGATATGATTCCAGCAGCTTATCCGCTGAAGATATTCGTGCGATTGAAGCCCATGCTTATTATTTAGTGCATCATCCAAATGCACGTGTACGCGTAGAAGGTCATACCGACTCACGTGGTAGCCGCGAATATAATATTGCATTAGGTGAACGTCGTGCCCAAGCAGTATCGCGTATATTGTTTTTAGCTGGAGTCGAAAATCATCAGGTCGCTGTAGTAAGTTATGGATCTGAAAAACCTGCTGTACAGGGTATGAATGAAGATGCTTGGCGTTACAATCGTCGTGCTGAAATAATTTACGAGGCTGAATAAACATGCTCAATGTGCGCAATTTTGTTCTGCTTGCGGGTCTAATGATTGTTGCAACAGCGCAAGCTGAAACGATGCAATCGCAATTAGATGCCTTAACGCAAGTAGAAGAATTGCGCACAGAAATGCAAAGTTTACGTGGTGAATTAGAAGTCACAAAACATGAGCTCGATCAACTGAAGCAACAACAGCGAGATTATTACGATGATCTCAATCAACGTATAACAGAGTTGAGTAAAAATAGCGCTGTTCCAGTTAAATCTGCTGCAATTTCAACAACACCTACTGCAATTCCAACAACACCTGCGCCTGGTGCATATTCAGGCCCAAGTGGTTCCCCAGAATTAGCAACCCATATTGCCCCCGCAGCTATTATTGATACTACAACTGCGGAAGCTGCAGTTAAAAATGCGGATGGCGATTTAGCCGCATATCAAATTGCGTATGGATTTTTACAAAGTAAAAAATATCCTGAAGCGATTGCCGCATTTAATACTTATTTAAGCGAGTATCCGAAGGGTGAATATGTCGCTAATGTTGAATATTGGTTGGGTGAAGTGTATTTAATTCAACATCAATATTCACAAGCTGAAAAAGCGTTTTCAAAGGTGGTGACCGAATATCCTAGTCATCAAAAAGCAGCTGACGCTTTATTAAAACTAGGTTATGTTTATGAGGCTTTAGGCAATAAGCAAAAGGCCTTAGAGACTTTCACACAAGTGCAGCAAAAATATCCTAATACTACGGTTGCACAACTAGCGCAAACCAAAGCCTCACAAATAAAGTAGTATCCATATTTCATGTTACGCATTAGCGAAATTTTTTATTCATTACAAGGTGAAACCAATACGGTAGGTTTGCCCACAGTATTTGTGCGTCTCACCGGTTGTCCACTTCGCTGTCAATATTGCGACACCGCCTATGCTTTTTCGGGTGGAATTAAAATGTCACAAGCAGAAGTGCTAGAAAAAATTTCAAAATATAAAGCCCATTATGTCACGGTAACGGGTGGTGAGCCATTGGCCCAAAAAGAATGCATTCCTTTACTCACTGCATTATGCGATCAAGATTATCGTGTTTCATTAGAAACAAGTGGTGCACTCGATGTGAGTCAAGTAGACGCACGAGTCGTTAAAATTCTAGATTTAAAAACACCTGGCTCACAAGAGGTAGACAAAAATTTATATGAAAATATAAAATATTTAAATCCACATGATCAGATTAAATTTGTGATTTGTAATCGCGATGATTATGATTGGTCAAAAGAAAAAATCACAGAGTATCAATTAGCCCAAAAATTTGAAATTTTATTTTCCCCAAGTCATGAAGAGCTACCTGTAAAAGATCTGGCCCAATGGATTTTAGAAGATAATCTGCCTGTGCGTTTACAAATACAATTACATAAATATATTTGGGGCAATGAACAGGGCCGGTAGTTATATTTTTATTTTTTTATTGGAATTGACAGACATTATTTCATGGTATAAAAATTCTAATGAATTTTGTACAGCACTTAAGTTTTCAAATGGATAAGGCGCATCTTCACGTGGCAATAGAGTAGCCGTACCCGCAATATAATTATACACACATTGCTGTAAACTATTTTTTCTTTCTTTGTGATAGCAATAACCACCTTCAACTAGACTAATAACGTTTGGTGAAATGGATGCAATATATTGACCTATTTTGCCAAAGTCATGTGGAGATAAATTACCTCCAAAATTTTCTTCTTGCGCCGCATCAAAACCTGCGCTGACTAAAACGACATCGGGTGTAAAATGAGCTTGTTTGAATTGATTCACACTGTCTTGAATTTTATTTAATACATTTCCCCCGGTATATTCTGCAGTAGATTTTATGGGATGCAAGTGAATTTTATCACAATAAGGTTTATTTTTTGCTTCTTTAAGTCGTTCTGCCATATACTTTTTATCCATATATGAACCCTCACCCACACCAAACACATCCACCATGCGATATTTATTTTGAAGTTCTTGTGGCAGCTTGGCTAGATGTTCGTAAGTACCATTCCCATGATGAGCATCAATATCAATGATCATTACCTTTTTGCCGGCACGCATTAATTTTTCTGCAACATGAATGACAGAGTTGGCATAACAAAAACCCTCGGGATGATCCGGATGCGCGTGATGGGAGGGTGGGCGAATTGCGCAAAATATTTTCTCACTTTTATTATTTTTAATGTTATTTAATGTGCGTTCTGCAGCATCATCAGCAGTGCTAAGCGCTGCTTCCACTGCCAAACGGGTATTATGGGTGATGGGCACATCATCCGCACATAAATTTACAAATTCAGGGAAATTTTTGCTTACAGTATTTAGATTTTTATTTTTTCCTGATAACAATTCAGTCATATTCTGACGACATTGACTGGTATAATGAGGCCAACTTGCAAGTGTGACAGTTGATGTTACAGGATGTTTCTTAACCATTTGCATCGTTTCAAGTGTATTTTTTATTGCAGCTAAGCGATGATGACTTTCCGGGTGCTTATTTGAAAGATGATGATTGTCGATACAAGCATCGGGTGCATAATATGATATTTGTTTTTGTTGCAGATCGATGGCTTTTTGTATTTCTTTTTGAAATTTAATGGTGAGGTTTTTTTCTTTTTGATCTTGTTGTTCTTCGTAAAGTTTTGCTGTTTGGCCCACGATCATCGATAAATAAAATAACTGAGTAGCGTCATTAGACACTTGTAGCATTATTAACTCAAATAATGAGTGTGCTAGATTATAAGCAAGCGCAGTAGAGCTGAGGTCACTTCTTGAACGCAATAATGCATAGTCTTCTTTGACAAGTTTTTGCTGTTTTGAAATCTCTTCATCATTAAATAAACTATGCTTGCCCATCTTAATAAACCTTTAATAATCTATTAACCTAAATCATATGTTAATGATATAAGAAATAAAAAATATAGGCAAGCTATAATTATAACTATCTGTTGATGGAGAAGGGCGTTTGATCTTTGGTAAACCCGCCTATAGTCGACGGGGATTTTATTACGTGATCAATTTCTTTTAAGAGGGTGAGCAATGCTTTCATTTGATCAAGCGGCCACGCATTAGGGCCATCACTTAAAGCTTTGCTGGGATCTGGATGGGTTTCCATAAATATACCGGCAATGCCGACCGCTACTGCAGCACGCGCTAACACAGGAATAAACTCACGTTGACCACCCGAAGAAGTACCTTGGCCGCCAGGCAATTGTACAGAATGTGTAGCATCAAACACTACAGGACATTCAGTTTCGCGCATGATGGCAAGCGATCGCATATCTGAAACCAAATTATTATAACCAAAACAAGCGCCGCGTTCGCATACCATAATTTGATGATTGCCTGTGGCTTTAGCTTTTTTTGCGACTTGTAACATATCATGGGGTGCTAAAAATTGGCCTTTTTTAATATTAACCGGCAAGCCTTGATTGGCGACATTTTGAATAAAATTGGTTTGTCTACATAAGAATGCTGGTGTTTGTAACACATCCACAACACTGGCCACTTCTTTAAGAGGTGTGTCTTCATGAACATCCGTTAATATTGGCACACCAATTTCTTCTTTTACTTTTTCTAAAATCATTAATCCTTGCTCAAACCCAGGACCGCGGTAACTTTCATGGGAAGAACGATTGGCTTTATCAAATGATGATTTATAAATAAATGGAATATCGAGTGCATCGGTAATTTCTTTGAGTGCACCTGCTGTGTCAATGGCTAATTGTTTACTTTCAATCACACAGGGACCTGCAATTAAAAATAAAGGATGCTCGTTTCCAACTTCAAAATTACAAAGTTTCATGTTTTACGCCTTCAGCGGATTTGCTGTGTTGATATGTTAATGCCGCTTGTACAAAACTATTAAATAAAGGATGTCCATCACGAGGAGTGGACGTAAATTCGGGATGGAATTGGCAAGCCACAAACCAAGGGTGTGTGGGCAATTCTATCATTTCTACTAAATGTCCATCACTGGAATAAGCACTCACGATTAAACCCACATTTTCTAATCGTGGTAATAATTTTGCATTCACTTCATAACGGTGGCGGTGGCGCTCAGTAATTAAAGTTTTACCATAAATTTTTGTTGCTAACGTATTAGGCACTAATTCTGCAGTTTGTTTACCTAAACGCATAGTGCCACCTAGATCATCTTGTGCTTGATGACGCTGACCTTGCTCATCTGTCCATTCATTTACTAAAGCAATGACGGGTGATGATGTTTTTGCATTAAATTCAGTGCTGTCTGCATCTTTCATATTGGCTTGATTGCGCGCAAATTCAATGACCGCCACTTGCAAACCTAAACAAATACCTAAAAATGGAATACGTTTTTCGCGCGCATATTCAACAGCCATCACTTTACCCAAAATACCACGATGACCAAATCCGCCGGGCACTAAAATCGCATCGAGATTTTTTAATAAATCTACGCCTTGTTTTTCAACTTGTTCAGAATCAATATAAATAATACTTACGCGTGCTTTGGCTGGAATACCGGCATTGAGGAGCGCTTCGTTAATCGATTTATATGCATCAGGCAGTGCGACATATTTTCCTACAATGCCAATTTTAATTTGCGCAGTAGGTTCAGTTAAACCTTTCACCACATGTAACCACTCTTGTAAATTCGCTGCAGGTGCATTAATTTTAAATTTATCGACTACAAGTTCATCTAATTTTTGTGCATGTAAAACTAAGGGAATACGATAAATCGTATCGACATCGTAGGATGAAATAACAGCGCGCGCTTCAACATTAGTAAACAAAGCAATTTTTTGTCTCGCACTATCTGGCAAAGGTTGATTGGATCGACAAATAACGATATCCGGTTGAATCCCGATTGAGCGTAATTCTTTTACTGAATGTTGAGTGGGTTTAGTTTTAATTTCACCGGCAGTCTCGATAAAGGGCACTAAGGTTAAATGCATATACAAGACATTATCGCGGCCACATTCTAAGCCCATTTGTCTGATGGCTTCTAAAAAGGGTAGGGATTCAATATCGCCCACTGTACCGCCAATTTCAATTAAGGCAATATCAGCATCTTGAGCGCCGAGTTTAATCCGACGTTTAATTTCATCCGTAATATGAGGAATGACTTGAATAGTGCCACCTAAGAAATCACCACGCCGCTCGCGTCGCAAAATTTCTTGATACACTTGACCGGTAGTAAAATTATTATGTTTAGTGACCCGAGTACGCACAAAGCGCTCATAATAGCCCAAATCCAAATCCGTCTCAGCGCCATCTTCAGTCACATAGACTTCACCATGTTGCAAAGGATTCATAGTGCCGGGGTCAACATTAATATAAGGGTCTAATTTAAGTAATTTAACCTTAAGTCCACGCGCCTCTAAAATGGCTCCCAGCGAAGAAGATACTATTCCCTTGCCTAAAGAAGACACCACGCCGCCTGTGACGAATATATATTGGGTCATAACCCGATCCTTAAAGATGTAAAGTATATCAAGCAGCACTACCTTTGCAAAGGGGCAGCGGTAGTAAGGCTTGCAACTAACTTGCATATTTTTTTGAGCGATATATGTTTACCTGCTAACAGTAACCGGTTATTATGTTAACTCATTTTATGAAAAGAGGTTAACATGGCTAAAATATTAAATGCGTTAGCAGCAAAAAATAAGCTCACCTTATTACAATCACTTTTACCCTCATTGACAATTAATACAGACTTTACTATTGAAGATATTCTCGATGCCATGCGGGTGAGTAAATCTCCTGATACCAGAGAATGGTTATTTTCCTATTTAAGCGAAAACCTAATCAATTTAGAAAATACAAATTTATTTTGGGCTTTATCATATGCGAATACACACCCTGAGCTATTCGAAGCCGTATTAAAAAACAACAGAAATTTACTTCAAAGAAATAATAATAATGAAACCATTTTCACATTATGTAGGCACAATGTTGCAACAAGCCGCATTCTAACAGCACATATTCGTGAACTCGTCAGACAAAAGAAAATAGCGGGTGTAATCATCACTCATATACCCGTTGAACAAATGCAGCAATTATCCTTTATTTTGGAACATTGCTCCGAAATCCATTTTTTAACATTGGAAGTCAGCCAAGATATTGGTGATGATCCTTTATACCGTGCGGGTATCAATGATTTCCTCAGTCAATATGATGGTATACAGTATCAAAATATATTAGAAGCTCCTATTTCTATCTATATTAATAAACTGGAGTTTAGGTACCGTATGACAGAATTTATTCAACCGGGACTTGCTACCTCTCAAGATGAAACATACATTCAACACCGTACGTTTATCCGCGGAAGAGCAGAACGTGAAGCAGCAGTGCGCCTTGCAGAACAACAAGAAAGAGAAAGAGTGCAAGCAGAACGCGATGCGCTGCGAGTAGAAGCAGCAAGAATACAAGAAGAAAAAATCCGTGCACAGGCCGTGCAAGATATACAAAATGACCTGCCTACTCATTGCAATACATTGCTTGAGATCCTTACAGAAGTCACAGATATCATGAATGCCCGTGATGTGACAAAAAAAAGAGTAGATAATGCCGACTCAGTCATTTCATTACTCACGTTTATGACCACTTATATTTTTGCAATCATTGGCGCAGTCAATGCAGATAGTGAAGTGGAGGAAGGTTATCCAAATGTCAACAATATGGCGATTGCTTTGCTAGTCTTTTATGCAGAGTTTTTTATTAAAGGCATAGTGGATGGCTTGTATACACCATTACAATTTAAGGATTTGTCTCAAGAAACACAAGTTAAAATAACAGACTTAATGACTGCGCTCGAGCCATCAGGTTTACAAGTTGAGATTGAACCTAACTGCGATGTAAACGAATTGCTGGATGTGCTCACGATTGCAATGTCCAATGCCGCACAAAGAGTGAATGCTGCGGTGTCAAGACAAATGCATGGCGCACCTTCGCAAATTCAGCAAGAGAATGTTCCCCAGCGCATCAACTACAATTGGTCTCATCTGGGAGTAGCGCAAGATCGAAAGCTTACCGAGATTTGGGGTTTCGTTCTGGTTGTGCAATTTATCCTGAGCGCTATTGCGTATAAGGGAAGACCATACTTACTGCCAAACATACTTGCTAGTTTCTTGATTACTTTAGGGGCACATCCAGGACACCAATTTGGATATGTGATTCAAGATTCTGCACAAAAGTTGACCCTACGTTCTAAAGATGCTTGCACAAATACAGTGCAAGGCATGACGCATATGCTACAAAATTGCTTCGGCTCTAATCGGAATCAAGGCAGTGAAATGCGGTCAATGACACAATCGTTGTTGTTGCACCCTAATAATCATCAGCAACAATCTCGCATGGAAGAAGGTCTTAACAATACCTTTTAATCAGCTATCAGAGAAAAATCAGTTGCTGTATGCCCCTACATCTCTATAAAATAAAACTCTTTTCACCCTAAGGAAGTATTATGCTCAAAATTGAACACATTCATGCCCAGGAAATCCTGGATTCTCGCGGCAATCCTACTATTGCGGCCCAAATGATGATTAATGGTCAAACAGGTTATGCGGCTGTACCTTCTGGCGCCTCTGTAGGCTCTCGTGAAGCTTTAGAATTGCGAGATGGCGATAAACATCGCTATATGGGCAAAGGTGTATTAACAGCGGTTTCTCATGTTAATGAAGAGATTGCAAAAGCCATAGTCGGTAAAGACTTTGCTGACCAGCAGGCCTTGGATAAAGCTTTAATTAACCTAGATGGTACAGAAAATAAAAGTCGTTTAGGGGCCAATGCTTTATTGGCGGTATCTATGGCGTTTGCAGTGGCTAAAGCAAATGCAGAGCAAGTGCCTTTATTTACCAGTATTCGTAAGCAAAATCAGTATCAATTACCCACACCCATGATGAATATTATTAACGGTGGCGCACATGCGGATAATAATGTGGATGTCCAAGAGTTTATGATTATGCCCATCGGTGCGCCTAATTTTCATGAAGCCTTGCGTTACGGCGCTGAAATATTTCATGTTTTAAAAAGTGTTTTAAAAAAACAAGGTTTAAATACCTCCGTCGGTGATGAAGGGGGTTTTGCGCCTAATTTACCCGCAAATGTGGCGGCTATTGAAGTCATTTTATCTGCGATTGAACAAGCAGGTTTTAAACCTGGTAAAGATATTGCTTTAGCACTTGATGTCGCAAGTTCTGAATTTTATCGTGATGGCTTTTATCATTTAGAATCTGAAAATAAAAAATTAGATGCGCAAGGTCTCACGGATTTATTAGCGCTGTGGGTAAAAGATTATCCGATCATCAGTATTGAAGATGGCATGGCTGAACAAGATTGGGCGGGTTGGAAATTATTAACCGAAACCTTAGGTCAAAAAGTACAACTCGTTGGCGATGATTTGTTTGTGACTAATAGTAAAATTTTACAACAAGGCATCGATCAGCATATTGCCAATGCGATATTAATTAAACTTAATCAAATTGGTACGGTCAGTGAAACTTTAGATGCCATTGATTTAGCCATGCGCGCAGGTTATAAAAATGTTATTTCGCATCGCTCCGGTGAAACTGAAGATACCTTTATTGCCGATCTTGCTGTAGCCACCAATGCCGGTCAAATTAAAACCGGATCGTTATGCCGAAGCGATCGGGTCGCAAAATATAATCGTTTGCTGCAGATTGAAGCATTAATTACTCATCGCACAACTCATGTCCTCTAAATAGGCACCATTACTTTTACCATTACTGCCTGCATCTAATAAACAACCCGATGCAGGTAGAGTGAGGTTAGTAGGGGATACCCAAATATCAGCGCCTAGAACATCTGGATTAGTGTAAGCAACAGGAACAAGGTGCATTGCAGACATGTTCACTTCCATGCCTGATGCTGTGCAATTAATAATGTCTGCATTATTACTGCAAGCAACACCCATCAAATTGCCAGCTGCACCTGAAATAAATTGTTCTTGTGTCCAAGTGTTACCACTGTCTAAACTTTTTAAAATAAAGGGGACGCCAACATTTGATTGACCAACTGCAATGCAAACCGAATTGGTATCACTTGGTGTGCAAGAAACGCTGTATAAGTTTCCTTCAAGATTAGAAGGTGAAATGCTTGCAGCTGACCAGTTATGAAGTGTAGATTCTGTTAAATTTGAATTAACATAAATGACAGGTGTAGTCATTTCATCTTGTGAAATACCAACGGTAACACAAAGATTATCATCATTAGCCTTTGTACAGCTTGCACCATAAAAAACATCATCTGCTGTGCCAAAGTTTCCGCTGTAGATCTCATTACTTGTCGCCCAATAGTTTGTGCTGCTAGTGATAAATCCACCTTTTGCATTTGCACCCACGGCAACACAACTATCTTCTACACAATCACTATTCATAAACCATGCACCGCTAAATTCATCGAGTGCAATAGCACTATTTGCAAATGCAATAAAACCTAAAGTGATTTCAGCACCATAATCAATACCTGTTGCAAAACATTGATTACCACAAGTAGCGCTTAATAGCGTGCTGTATTTTGAATTATAAGGATCGCCTGTAGTCCAAGTGTTACCCCCATCTGTTGTGGTTAATGTGACTGCGCCGTTTCCATCAAGCTCTCCTGCGATGAAACAATGAGCATTTGCACCATCACCTTCACAAGCAACACTACTTAAGCTACCTGCACTTGGTAAACCTACGTTACTGAGATCAGGTATAGTCCATGTAACGCCGCCATCTTGACTCATATAAATTAAAGTTTCAGAATTTCCAGAAGAAGTATCTTGACCCACTGCAAAACAAACAGAAGTAGCCTGTTGTCCACTGCATGTTCCCGCAATAAATTTACCACTGGTAATAGAGGGCAGGGTAGGTGAGGTCCAACTCCCTTGCGTATCATTTACTGCTAACAGCGGTGTAATGATATGAGTATTATCATCTGAAACAATGACTTGTTGTCCTGTTAATAAAGTAATAGAAGATACGGGTGTTGAATCAGCTTGCGTCAGCGCAGTGACGCCAATTAATACTAGGCCGCCAAGTAAAAGTGTTTGTTTTAACATGATTATTCTCCCTAATAATTAAAAGCATCACCCCATGAGGATTTACGTGCTTTTTTATATGCATCTTTATCTTTTGCACTGAATTTCTGAGTTTCAATGCGGCCTACGGTACACAGCGATAATTGCAGCCAGCCTTTATGAATATCGGGTTTGGCAATAATGCGCGC
This sequence comes from Gammaproteobacteria bacterium, assembly GCA_013289085.1. Classification (GTDB taxonomy): domain Bacteria; phylum Pseudomonadota; class Gammaproteobacteria; order JABCZS01; family JABCZS01; genus JABCZS01. The sequence continues at coordinate 10,872 of JABDAR010000019.1, forward strand.
TTGCGGTGTATTTAAAGCTTCATGTGAGACAATCAAATACGAAAATTTCTCGTCTTCATAGCCAAGTTCACCTTCTTTTAATTGTCGATGAAGTTTACTGCGTTCTACTCGCGCAGGAAAATGACACCAATCATTTCCATGCATAGGACATGCCAGGGCATGCGGGCAGGGTGCAACAATATGAGCTCCAAGACTTAATAAATGACTACGCATGTTGATAATGCGCGCGTAACCTTGTGGGGTGCCAGGTTCAATCAATACTAAGATTTTTTTTGCCGCTTGAAAGGCTTGTGTCACTACTATTTCCGGATCAGGTATTTCATTTAAACTATATGACATTAATACTAAATCATGGGGAATTAATTCACAGGGCAGATGTGCTTGTTGCCAAGTGACTTCTTTATCAATTAGTTTTTTACCAAGCTTAATAAATTCAGGATCAGTTTCAAGTAAAGTCGCTTGTTTTAAGGAGGGGAAAATGCTTTGCGCAGCTAATAAACCAGTCCCTGGCCCTGCGCCTAAATCTAATAAAGATTCAATCTCGGTAATCGGTATGGTTTTTAACACTTGCGTAATCGCAGCTAATGTCGCTGGCATGCGGGTAATTAAATAGGCAAGATAATGTTGTTTTTGTGTTAAAAAAGGCTTTTGCTGTGCACGGTAACGCTCTGTAAGCTCGAAGCTCGCTTGTTTAAGTGTAGCGAATGGGGTGCCGTGAATAAGTGATTCTAGTTTTTTTTGCATGATTTGGAAATCATAACATATATTAAATTGAAAATATAATTAACGCTTATGTTGCGTTTGTTGCGTTTGTTGCGTTATAGAGGGAGCAATTGGCTTATCCGTTGAAGTTGTCGCAGCTGTGGTGCTGGTTATTGTTGCATTATAACCGGGTGATACTAAGGCTGATTTCTGTTCTTGATGTGCCTCATATTTTTCATATAAAAGAAATGTACTTTTTATTAATAAAAATCCTACAACACCAATAGCAAAAGTCATAGCACCCAGTGGACCACCCATAGCGAGTAGTCCCAATGACAATAAGAGCACAGTCAATCGCATTATTTCAAAAACAAATTTTTTCTGTGCTTTACGAATATCTTTCATATTTTCTTGTTTTGTTTTTTGTATCTCTTGCGTGAGCTGAGAAATTTCTGAATGTATTACAATTATTTTTTCTTTTGTTGGAGGGTGTTTTCTATCAGCAAGTTCAGTGTTTAACGCTGCAAGTTTTTCTGTTAATGGTTTAATTTTTCTTTCACACTTTTCAATTGCTGTATATAAATCAGCAATAGCAACACCGACATTTTTTAATTGATTTCCTGCGGTTGCTACTACCATAAGTATTAGACCCACTGGCGTACCTCCGGCGGTAACAGAGGCCATTTTGAGTGTTACACCGACTATCATTGAAGTTAAATGAAAAACATCGAAGCCTATTCCAAGCTGACATTTTGCTATTTCATATTGATAGTCGGGATGAGTGGGGTCATTATCTAATAAAGTTTTATAATACTGATATTGCGCAATATCAAAGCGTAATTGATTGATCAATTCGATACTATAACAGCCCACTACAAAACCATCTAACATGCTTGTGGACATGCCTTCCCATTCACTGGCATCGAGATCTGAAAATACAGTACCGGGAAAGCGCATGATACTGATGACGGACCAAGTGACCGTATCAATCACATCATAAAGCAAACGATTTTTGAGCGGAGTAGGGAGATCTTTACTGTAAAGATAAGCGGACAGTGCGGCTGAAAAAAGATAAAATAAAGATATAATGGCAAACACGGATTCATCACGTTCAATGGTCTCAGGTTCTTCATATTGTTCACTATGAAAACTGTAAGCACGTAATGTGGCTGTACGCATGACAAGCGCTTCTCTCATGAGGAAAAGTACTGCTATTGCAGTTTCAAATTTGCTTTCATTTTCTTTTTGTTGTTGTTTTGTAAGATTTGCTTCTTGACGCTGTTGACTATATTTATTAAAAATCGCAATATTTACTGCATAGACCTCAGCTGTGCCAAGTACATCTTGCCTTAGCTGTTTCTCTTCTTCTCGTCTTTCTGTAGTGAAAACTCCATTAGCCATGATACCCTCAAGGACATGTTTTTCTTTATCCAACTAACATTATACGCTTTATATAACAATGTGGTAGATAAGTCATTATAAAAAACATATATATATCAGCATGTTACATTTAGTTATGGGTCACGTATCAAACATTTAATGTTTAATAATTGAGGAGATTTACATCAACTAGCGTTATAATTGGCTAAGCTGTTATATTGTTTACATTTTTTGGGAAGATGATGATGTCTATTGATTCCGCGGTTGTTATTATTTATATGCTCGCGCTTTTGGTGCTTGCCATTATTTCAGCGCGCAAAGTTCATTCTATGGAAGATTATGCGGTGTCCTCACGGGGTTATCCCGCTTGGGTGATTTATGCCACCATTTGCGCCACTTTTGTGGGTGGCGGTTTTACCATGGGCAATGCGGAACAAGTGCATATGTATGGGATAGTGTTTATTTTGGCCCTGACGGGGATTTCACTGCGGGAAATATTGGTATCTTATTTTATTGCCCCCCACATGGGACGTTTTAAAACGGCGATTTCTGTGGGCGATATTATGAAAGAATCTTATGGCAGTCACGCAAAAATTATCACGGGCTGTTTTGCAGGTTTATTATGTGCAGGTATTATAGGGATTCAACTGCGCGCAATGGGTTATATTTTTGAAGTATTTTTTGGTTTAGATCAAACCATAGGTATTTTAATTGGCTGCGCTATGGTAATTTTTTATGTCACATTAGGCGGTTTTAAAGCAG
>JABDAR010000020.1 GCA_013289085.1 Gammaproteobacteria bacterium
GCTCCATTCGGGAAAAAGCCCAGGAGAAAGTGTTTTCTGATTTAGGGCGTTTAAAACCTTTAAAAGACAAAAATCCCAAGCTCATCATTGGCGTCGGCGGCTGTGTTGCAAGTCAAGAAGGTGAAACTATTTTAAAACGTGCACCCTATGTCGACGTGGTATTTGGGCCGCAAACTTTGCATCGTCTACCCCAATTACTGCAAGCTGTAGAAACTACCCATAAATCGCAAATTGATATTTCTTTTCCTGAAATTGAAAAATTTGACCATTTACCGGCGCCTAAAGCCGATGGGGTCACCGCATTTGTCTCGATTATGGAAGGTTGCAGTAAATATTGTAGTTTTTGCGTCGTGCCTTATACAAGAGGGGAAGAAGTCTCTCGTCCTTTTGATGATGTCATTACCGAAATCGCTTTATTGGCCGAACAAGGTGTACGTGAAGTTAATTTATTAGGTCAAAATGTGAATGCCTACCGCGGCCTCACCCATGATGGTCAAATCGCTGATTTAGCTTATTTGATTCAACATGTGGCAGCCCTTGATAATATTTTACGAATTCGTTATACCACCTCGCATCCAGTGGAATTTTCTGAGAATCTCATCCACACTTATGCCAGCGTACCTAAATTAGTTAATCATTTACATTTACCGGTACAAAGTGGCTGCGATCGTATTTTGGGTCTCATGAAACGTGGACATACGACATTGGAATATAAAAGTAAAATTAGAAAATTGCGCCAAATTCGCCCTGATATTAGCTTATCCTCTGATTTTATTATTGGTTTTCCTGGTGAAACCGATGCTGACTTTGAAACCACTATGAATTTTATTGCTGAGATTGGTTTTGATCACAGTTTTAGTTTTATTTACAGTCCACGTCCTGGCACACCTGCGGCATCATTACTTGACCCCGTACCACTAGAAGTAAAAAAACAACGTTTACAATTATTACAAACCCGCATTCAACAACAAGCCCGCGCAATTAGCGAAGCCATGCAGAATACCGCTGTAGCTGTGTTAGTAGAAGGTCCTGCAAAATTCGAAGGCCAATTGCAAGGCCGCAGTGAAAATAATCGCATCATTAATTTTGATGGTCCATTGGATCTTGTAGGTCAAATAGTCGATGTCAAAATTACTGAATGTTTAACCAATTGTATGCGAGGCGTGCGCGCATGAAGCCAGCACAAACGCTTACCCTTACTCCAGAAGATAATCATCGACTTGTTAATTTGTGTGGCCAGCTTGATGAGCATTTACAACTTCTGGAAAAATATTTATTCGTCCGTATTAGTTGTCGTGGTTTTACATTTAAAATTGAAGGTGAACCTGATGCGACCCATCGAGCCGCTGATTTAATACGGCATTTATATGACGCCACCAAACTGCAAAATTTAAATCCTGAAACTGTGTTTGGATTTATTCAAGCAGAACTTGCGCCTAAAGCCGATAAACAAACAACGGGCGCTCATATTCACACTTCACGCGGTCTGATTAAACCACGTGGCAAAAATCAACAACTCTATGTCAATCGTATTCAAAAATATGATCTGTGTTTTGGCATCGGCCCTGCAGGTACGGGCAAAACTTATTTAGCAGTCGCTTGCGCGGTTGCAGCCTTAGAACAAGGACAAGTGCAACGCATTATTCTAGTCCGTCCAGCATTAGAAGCTGGCGAGCGTCTAGGCTTTTTACCGGGTGATATTGCCGAAAAAATTGATCCCTATTTACGCCCTCTTTATGATGCGTTGTATGAAATGTTAGGACCGGAAAAAGTAATTCAGTGTCTTGCGCAAAATACTATTGAAATTGCGCCGCTTGCTTATATGCGCGGCCGTACGCTAAACGATGCGTTTATTATTTTGGATGAAAGCCAAAACACGACGATTGAACAAATGAAAATGTTTTTAACCCGTATGGGCTTTAATTCTAAATGTGTAATTACCGGCGATGTTACTCAAATTGATTTACCCAAAGCCAAAGCCTCAGGCTTAGTGCAAACGATAAAAGTATTAAAAAATATCGACGATATTAGTTTTACTATGTTTGAACATTCAGATGTAGTGCGTCATCCCTTAGTGCAAAAAATTGTGCTAGCTTACCATCACTATGAAAGCCATGACTCCTGAAATTACTATTGATATCCAGCATCATTTGACAAGTAATGATTGCCCTGCCGATGATGACATTAGAACATGGGCAAAGCTTGCGCTTATTGAGCGTAACGAAGATACTGAAATCAGCATTATCCTCATGGGCGATGAAGAAATGAGTGAGCTTAATGAAACGTACCGTCACAAAAAAGGGCCCACCAACGTGTTATCATTTCCATTTGAAAAACCAGAGGATCTCAAGCTATCATTACTAGGTGATTTAGCCATTTGTGTACCCCAAATGATACGAGAAGCCAAGACACAACATAAACCCTTAACCGCGCATTTTGCGCATTTAACCATTCATGGTTGTTTGCACTTATTAGGTTATGACCATATTGAACCTAGTGATGCAACAGTAATGGAACTGCGCGAGATTGAATTACTGAAGCAATTAAACATTCCCAATCCTTATCAAGAGAGAGCATGATGAACGAAGAAATTTCACAAGAAGGTAGCAAACCCTCCTTATCCTTTAAGGTGATGATGCGTAAATTTTTGAAATATAAAATTAACACCCGTGAAGAATTACTTGAGTTTTTAATGACTGCGAAAAACGATGGCTTAATTGATAATGAAGCCTTGCAAATGATTGATGGCGTTTTAGACGTCAACGACATGCAAGCTCGGGATTTAATGATCCCACGTGCACAAATGGTGGTGGTTGAGCGTGATTCAGATCCTAAAGAATTTATTCCTATGGTGGTGGAATCAGGTCACTCTCGTTTCCCCGTCATTGGTGGCGATAAAGATGAAGTATTAGGTTTGTTGCTTGCCAAAGATTTACTGAAATATTTCACCAGTGGTGAAACTGATTTTAATATCCGTCGTTATTTGCGCCCTGCTGTGTTCGTACCTGAAAGTAAACGCATTAATATTTTACTGCGTGAATTTCGAGTCACGCGCAATCATATCGCCATGGTCGTCGATGAATTTGGCGGCGTTGCAGGCCTTATTACTATGGAAGATATTTTAGAAGAAATCGTCGGTGAAATTGCTGATGAATACGATTCAGAACCCGATGCTGCCTATATTAAAAAATTAAATAATACCCAATTTAATATCACCGCATTAACACCGATTGAAATTTTCAATAAACATTTTGACGCGGAATTAAATGAAGAAGAATTTGATACCATAGGCGGATTAATCACCCAAGGCTTTGGCCACGTGCCTGCAATTGGTGAGAGTATTACCATTGAAAATTATAAGTTCACAGTAGTTGATGCTGATGAGCGCAGAATTAATTTATTAAAGATGACGGATTTGAATCAAACTAACGAAAATGTAGGTTGATATTTAACAGCTGATACAGCAGCACATGCAGCATCCATACTGCCGGGAGATTTTCTATAACGCCAATAAATTCCTGCAGTAAATGGAGCGGCTATACCAAAACCAATAGCAGCCCCTTCGGTTGCGCCCACTACTCCGCCTAAACCACCTCCACAAAATGCACCCAAAAGCCCACCGATAATCGTGCATACCGCAATGATGGCTATTGCAATAATTAAATTTTTATATTCTTTTTCATAAGCTTCTGTGAAGATCGGCATTGTTTCTGGACAAACAGTACTCTCAGAAAATTCATAATGATAGCCAGGCAGCTCAACATTTTTAGAATAATATTGATTGATTATGTGTATTTTTTCAGAAACATTGATATGACTATTGATCATATCAAGCATATATCTAGTTTCCATTGCAAGCGCAATATTTTGATCCCAGGCAAGCTCCCCTGATAACAATTTATTTTTAAATTTATTAATTTTTTTAAAATGCACATAGGGTTCTAATAATTCAACGATCATGTTTTTATAAAATTCTACCGATTGATTTCTATCAACTCCTGAATAAATCAAATCTCCAGGGCTAATCTTGGCAATATAGACATCCACATTTCCTGCGGCTTTTCGTAAGGCTTCGATTTTGTCAGCATATGAGCTAGGTTCATTTTCAGTATAAAAATTAATTAATGTTTGGTTTGAAAACCCGTGATTGCTAATAACCACATAAGCATGTTTATACTTTGAATAAAATTCAGTAACGGTACATGTTTTTTCAGTCAAGTCTTTCGCAAAATATGCACCACCCTCTTTGTAAATCAAAGTGGCCTGCATAGCGCCAAGTCTTGCTACAAATATATATTTATCAAATACAAGGCATGATAACGTCGAAGTGCTTGTGGTAAACGTTTTCTGCAAAGCGTTTAAAATAGTTTTTTGATTTTGTTCCATTGCATTTGGAATCTGAGCTCTTTCTATTTTAACAAACGGCTTGTTTTCACAAGCCAGGTGTTTATCACCTAATGATTGAGTTAATACATTTGTAAAATTTTCAGCAGCCGTTTGTGCGGCAATATCACCATAATCGCCGAATCCATCAAAAATCCCAGACATTCCTTCTTTTAGAATACCGACGGTAATATTATCTTGGTTCTTATTGTTATAGGCTATTTTGCGTAATTCCTTTGCTCGATCTTCCAGCGTACATTCTGAATGAATATTAAAAAAATCTACAATTTCTTCATCTTTTACATGCTCCCAAAAACCATCTGTGCTATTCAATAAAAAACTATCCGTTAAATCTATATCTCTTACGCATATAAAATCAGGTACGCATGAAAAACCTGAGGCCACATAATCAGGTGCCCCTAAGCCTCGCGTATTGGCTAGACCCCCACGCTCCAGACGTCCATGCACAATATTGCCACCACATCGTTTAATTCTTTCTTGTTCTTTTACAAGACTGGTGCGATGCTCAATTTCTTGGGTCAAATGCTTGATATGATATTTATTATTTTTTTTATGCACTAAGGTCGCGCGACAATCGCCTGCATTTGCAATAAAAATACGGTTCCCCTGTTTATAAGATACTAAGGCTGTAGAGCCTGAATCTTCAGGTACTTTACCCGAATCAGACGAAAGTGAACTTAAAGCGGCTTTTACTTTTAAATCAGCTATATAAAACGCATTGTGCAAAATAATTTTTAACTGGCTGTCTGATAAATTTTTGAATGCATCAATATTATTACTGAAAGTAAATCTATCTTGATTATGTGAGAACCCATTTATATAACCTTCACCCCGCCGACCTGCTGTCGTTGCTGCACAAAAATTTTCTGAATCGTCAAGATATTCTAAACCAAATTGTTCATCACCACTGAGTATAGGTGTAACATTGAATTCTACGGGAGAATCTATTGTGCTGGGTGTATATGATGTTTGTGAACTGATAGCCAATGATTCATTTGTATCATCGTCTAAATTTTCATCTTGATCATCATCTATTGAGTGAAACTGCATAACTGCTACTTCTTACTACCTTTAAATTTGTAATCCATCCAACTATTGATTTAATCAGCAATAATTGGTACTCTATCCACTGAGTCGGCTAGGCAATCGCGTTCTTAAGTTATTTATAACTTAGGGCCGAGGAAAGTCCGGGCTCCATAGGGTAAGGTGCCAGGTAACGCCTGGGAGGCGTGAGCCTACGGAAAGTGTCACAGAAAATATACCGCCGATTTATTTCGGTAAGGGTGAAATGGTGCGGTAAGAGCGCACCGCATATTTGGCAACAAATATGGCAGGACAAACCCCACCTGGAGCAAGGCCAAATAGGATCATTTCCTGCGACCCGCAGTTGATCTGGGTAGGCTGCTAAAGATAATAAGCGATTATTATCGTAGATGAATGATTGTCCAAGACAAAACCCGGCTTATCGGCCGACTCTTTTTTTATAAACGTTGCATTACAAAGAACATTACGAGTGCGCCCCCTCTCCCACTGGTAGAAATTTCTACAAGGAGAGCGCTCGCAGTGGGAGAGGGTTGGGGTGAGGGAAATAGCAAGTTTTTATATATAATCGTGCAATTTCCCCCTCACCCGGCGAAGACGCCGGCCTCTCCCCCAAGGGGGCGAGGCAATTTATTTTTATTTTAAGAATTTATACTATGCACCAATCCGTATTACTTCATGAAGCTGTTAATGCTTTAATCACCGATCCACAAGGATGTTACATCGACGCCACCTTTGGTCGAGGTGGACATACACAAGCCATCATTGAAAAACTACAACCTGGCGGGCAAGTATTAATTATTGATAAAGATCCCGATGCCATTAAAACTGCAGAAGCTTTAAAAGCCCAAGGCCTGCCGATTATTCCTATTCAAGGTAGTTTTGCACATTTAGATCAATATGTTGAAGAGCAACAATTACAAGGCAAAATTTGCGGTGTGCTTATGGATTTGGGCGTCTCTTCACCTCAATTAGATGAAGCCAGCCGCGGTTTTAGTTTTATGCGCGAAGGACCACTGGATATGCGTATGGATCCAAAACAAGGAGAAAGTGCGGCCACTTGGCTTGCCCATGTCAAAGAAAATGAATTAAGCAATATCATCAAAACCTACGGCGAAGAAAGATGCGCAAAAATGATCGCTAAAGCCATTTGCGCAGCACGCATAATTGAACCCATTATGACAACCACCCAGTTAGCAACTATTATTAAGCAAGCGGTACCCTTTTATGACAAATACAAACATCCCGCAACTCGCACTTTCCAGGCGATTCGCATTTTTTTGAATCATGAACTGGATGATTTAACCCTGGGTTTAGATGCGGCGCTCAAAGTATTAAATAAAGGCGGGCACTTGGTGGTGATTAGTTTTCATTCTCTGGAAGATAGAATCGTGAAGCAATGGATGCGTAAACAAGAAAAAGGCGATCAATTACCGATCTCTATCCCTGTATTCGCCAAAGACATTCATTCTGCTGTAAAAATCATCATTAATGAAACCCCAAGCGAAGCTGAAATAAAACAAAATCCACGCGCACGCAGTGCCCGCATGCGTGTTGCTGAAAAAACATAAGGTCAAGGGACATGAGGATTATTGTATTAGGGATATTATTATTTGCAACAGCGCTGGCGATTGTTTATTTTAAACATAACAATCGACAATTATTAGTTGAATTGCATAATCTGCACACCGAACGCGATGCCCTCAATAGTGAATGGTCACAATTATTACTCGAGGAAAGCACACTCATTACCCACTCTCGTGTTGAGCGCATAGCGACTGAAGAATTACACATGCGTATCCCAAGTGATAAAGAAATTGTTTGGTTGCCAATGGATAATACCCCATGAAAGAGAAAAAAAACTATAACTGGCGCTTTTATGCCGTTCTTATATTATTCGCTGCCGGCATTATTATTGTAGGCGCACGTCTTGTTGATCTGCATATTTTTAATCATGATTTCTTAAGCAAACAAGGTGATATGCGCACCGTGCGCACAGTCACCTTACCTGCGCATCGTGGCATGATTTTGGATAGAAATGGTGAACCTTTAGCCATTAGCACGCCGGTCGATTCCATTTGGATAAATCCGAAAGAATATTTTGTGGAACCACAAGACATTAGACCGCTCGCGGAAATATTAGATATCAATGTCTCTGATCTGGCAAAGCGTTTGGATGCCAATCGTAAAAAAGAATTTTTATATGTCAAACGTCAGCAAAATCCTGACATAGCACAAGCGGTAATTGCACTTGATATTCCCGGTGTCTATAACCAACGTGAATATCGACGCTTTTATCCTCTGGGTGAAGCTACAGCACAATTGATTGGTGTCACTAATATTGATGGCACCGGACAAGAAGGCATTGAATTAGCCTATGATCATGCCTTAAGTGGACAAGCCGGAGAAAAACGCGTACTGCGCGATCGCTTAGGACATGTGATTGAAAATTTAGAACTGGTACAAGCCAATCAAGATGGGCAACATTTATATTTAAGTATTGATAAACGCATTCAATATTTAGCATATCGCGAATTAAAAGCCACCATTGCGCAACATAAAGCCCAAGCGGGTAGTGTGATCGCAATGGATGTTAATACCGGAGAGGTATTAGCCATGGTGAATTATCCTTCTTTTAATCCTAATAGTTCCGAAAGACCCAAAGCCGGTATGCGTAATCGCGCAGTGACTGACACGCTTGAACCCGGTTCAACCATGAAACCTCTTGCCATGGCTGCGATTTTAGAAACTGGCGAAGTTGATTTTGATACGATGATCGATACTTCACCGGGACAAATGCAAGTACATCGCAATATAGTCAAAGATTTACATGATTATGGTAATTTATCTTTGGAAATGATTTTACGACATTCAAGTAATGTCGGCATCACTAAATTATTATTGCCTTTACCGCCAGAAAAAATTAATCAAACTTGGCAAAGTATGGGCCTCACCCAAATCTCTCACAGTGGTTTACCTGGTGAACAAGCTGGTCGCATTACCATGACGCCAAGAATGGATCCGTTTAGTTATGCCACTTTAGCATTTGGTTATGGTTTATCAGTCACAGGTTTACAACTGGCACAAGCTTATGCCATTTTAGCTAATGGTGGCGAATTACATCCGGTGTCATTATTGCGCATCAATGATTTGGCAAATTCCGAACAGGTATTAGATAAGAAAGTCGCAAATGCTGTGAGTGAAATGATTATCTTAGATCCCCTTGATCAAGGTACTGGATTATATGCACGTATTCCAGGTTACCAAGTTGCTGGAAAAACCGGTACTACCCGAAAAATTGGTGAAGGTGGTTATGTAGATAATCGTCATATTGCCCTATTCGCAGGCTTTGCACCCGCAAGTAATCCACGCATAGCGATTATTGTTATTATCGATGAACCTAGCCAAGGCGAATATTACGGCGGCCTAGTCGCTGCCCCAGTATTTTCAAAAGTTATGAGCGGCAGTTTAAGATTACTTAACGTGCCGCCGGATGATTTGAGCCCGAGCAGTTAATTCATAACATGATTATTATAAGTACCATAATTATTGCGCTGTGCCCCTGGTACATAAGGCAGTTGTCTAGTGACATAAGGCACCTGCAGACCACGTATTTGCGCACTTGCAGCAGCACCTCTAATTTCATTAATATGTTCAGTGCGAACTAAAACTTTCATTACATCATCTGAAATTAACTCGCCTTTTTTCAACTGATCGATCCCTTGTCTACACGCATTAGCAATTCTATTTAATTGCATATACTCTGTTTTAGTACATGGATTCGGTAATACTTTATCTAATACATTACATGGATTTATAAAGTAAGAAAATTTAAATATTTCTTGCATTCCATTTGCCGTATGACGACCAAGGCCTTTACGCATAGCTTTATGCGCCTCATTTTTAGTTTTGATTAAAGAAGCATTAGCTCTTGCAATTTGATCACGCTTGGCAGCATCACTTAGATTTTCTCTTATTTTATTTAACAGTTTTTCTTGTTCAATGGATGTCAATACATTTTTTTTAGGATGTGAAATGCCCACTTGTTGTTTATAATTTGCATTTAAGTTTTCTTTAAATTGTTTATCATTATAATACGCTGTAATTTCAGGTGTTAAACGATAAGCACCCGATGCAAAAGCAGCGGCAGTCTTAATCCCGCCGCAAGGTAACAAAAAGCCTATAGCACATGCAATTCCGCCTACACATAAGCCTGAGGCAAATTCTTTTGCAGCATCATTCTGAACTATGGGACCCTCGTGCCGAGTTAAACGAAATCGATTTAGCATTTCAAGTGTTTTAATAATCACGGCAATACTGACGTTACAGCCAATAAAATATTCTCCTGCTGTTATACCCATCGCTTCATCTGAAGCATTGTCGCCTGCAGTTTCGATAATTTTTGAAAAGGCTTCACTTGCGGCCTCATCATCCGCATCACCTGGGACCATGCTTGTAGCACCACAACACACAGAGCAACATCCAAAACAACCTTCACCACAACCTTTGCAATCGCCACCACCGCCGCCTGCGTTACAATTACAATTACCAATTTGACCACAGCCTTTGCAGCAAGAAGCAAAAAAATCACCTATACAACTCATAAATTGTGTGCAACATTCAGCACTTTTACCGATTGCATCGCAACAACAATTGCAATCGCCACAGAGATGACAGCAATCATTGGGCACATTGTTAATCGTATTGACAGTACCATCTATCACCATTTCAGCGATATTTCCTATTGTAGAAACAATTTCCTGTGCAGCCTGATAACTCACAGAATTGATGTCAGGCATTTTTTGTAATAAATTACCGACTAATTGCGCGCCTTGTTGTACGCCATCAATCACTAGGGGTAATGCTTGTTGCGCTGCATCCACAGCAACATTAATCACCTTTGCTGTTGTTTCAACTTGAAACTGAATGCTTTCAGCCATTAAACGGATAAGAATAGGATCATGGTAAGTATAATAATAATAATGAGGGAAAGGATCAACATTAAAACTGCCCCAACCATTGCCATTTGAATAACCACCTTTTTTCAGCACCCTTGAGTAACTGACAACATGATTATCTTGGGCTTTTTCATATTGTAATTCAGGGACATAATAACCTGCTGCCATGCCATTATTAAAACAATAAAGCCCAAATGCCGCATTGTTACTTACGGCACCAAAAGTCAATTGATTATTATTTATAATATTAAAATCATATAAAATTTTTCCATACGCGTTAAATGCATTACAAAATTTTTCTGTATTGACACGCTCTTTAATTTTATGATCTGTACTTATATAAGGTACTATTGCCCGACTTATTTTAGAGACAAAAAATTCTATTGCTTTACTAATTTTCTGTTTTTCATGATAATTTAATGCATTTAAGGGTTTGGCATATAAATCTGTGCCTAAGGTGAGCAACCATGAGTATTCTAGCAACGGCTGAAGTTGATATTTTATCCACTGATTATCAATGGAATTTAATATACTGGTACGGTAAGTATCTAAGAGTTCACCAACGGTCGTTACATGTAGTGGCATAAGCATTCCTTAAGATGTCAAAGTCACTATTGTATCTGACTTGTATTAAGGCTATATTAAGCATTAACTTGAATAAGAAGTATTCTCATATGAAAAACATACTTGAAAACTTTCAATTAAATGACTGGGAAACTATGCCCTCCAGTCAAAGCCAGCAGCAAGCGATAGAGGCTCTGGAAAATGGCTTGGTTGTTTATTTGCCACATTTGCCTTTTCAATTCCAGGCACAAGAGCTGGCGTTTCTCTCACCTCTTATTACGGATGGTCGGGCAAAAAATGTCAGTTATGATATTCGCAGGCAAAAATTAGCGGGAACGGTTTGTAAAGGTGAACAAGCATCTCACTTGCAAGCCATGATGCATCGCTACGCAGTGCAAAGCCGACAATTATTAGAACTCTTATTTCCACATTATGTGCCAACGATTACACAAGCACGCACGAGTTATCGGCCAGTAGAAATATTAGGCCGAAAAGCGCTCTCTTATCGTAAAGATGATACTTTGTTACATGTCGATGCATTTCCAGCATCTCCTGTCAAAGGTACACGTATTTTAAGAGTGTTTACTAATGTAAATCCTAATGGACAATCACGCATCTGGCGCACAGGTGAGCCTTTTGCTCATGTTGTTGAAAAATTTGCCCCGCAGATTAAAAAACCCATTCCCTTTCTTTTACATTTACAACATATGTTAAAAATTACCCGCGATTACCGTACGCCGTATGATCATTATATGTTAAACATTCATAATAATATGAAAGCCAATAATGATTATCAGAAAAATGTTTCCCAACAAGAAGTGCATTTTCCACCCGGTAGCACATGGTTTGTTTATACCGATCAAGTCTCACATGCAGCCATGAGTGGTCAATATGTGTTTGAACAAACTTTTCACTTGCCCGTATCCGGTTTAAAAAACCCGGATACTGCGCCGTTAAAAGTATTAGAAAAGTTTTTTGACAAAGATTTATTATGAATACTTTTTACTGGGTTTATAATTCGACTTTGCCTGATTAATCGCCTGATGAATAACCGCTATATTTTCAGCTTGTCTAGCCACAACAACATCAGTAATCGATTGATCAGAAACATCTGGATACAATCTGTGTGCTTCTTCATAGTTGCCGGCAAAAGCTTTATGATCTGTTTTAACTCGTGCTATTTTTTCAATATTATCTTTGGTTGCGATAACGCAATGGATTTTTTGCTCACCCATCGTCACTTCATCCATATAAAATACATCACTATGTTTATGGGCATTCTCTTTGGGTAGACAAATCGGCATATTTCCTGAATTAAAAGCATCTGTACAATGATTACTGGCTTTATTAGGACTGATTTCATAATCTTTCAAATGTTTGATGATTTTTTTTCGTGATACTGACGGATAATCTTCTAAACTTGCCTGCCTTAAATCTTGCTCATCAATCAATGATAATAAATATTGTGTCGTTTTTAAATTCGTCAAACCCATAGAGGCCAGTTTTAAAGGTGTCATACCTTTTTTATCTGGCATGAGTACATTGGCTTTTGTGGCTAATAAACGTTGCACTTCGCCCGGCGCGCTAATGGCTAGACTCAGAAAAAATGGCGTGCGACCATTAATATCTTGTGATGCACACAGTGCGGCTCTATCATCTGCTGATAAATGTTCATAAATATTTTTTAATCTATCATAATAATGATTCATCACTTGAAAATGAAAAATAGTATTTTTTAATTCAGAAAATCGCTGCAAAACATCATCATCACCGCCATTGGTTGCATCTAAAACATCTTCTATGTTACGTGCAAGATATAAGTAGCCATTGTAAGGACGATGCTTAGGACCATCAGTAGATCCTATGCAAACATCATTTTCAACGGGTGATGAAGTAGTCTTTGCACTCATCATCGCCCCTAAAGCAAATAAAGGACAGATTAATGTTTTTGCTAATGCACTAGCGTCATTACGATTAACAGCGCCATTTTCTTCTGTCTCACAGAATCCTGAATACAATAAAATAAGATTTACGCTAGTAAGCGTTAACAACCCAGCACCCAATAAAAGGGTGCGGGTACTATAAGTTTGTTTTTTAGGGTTATTTC
>JABDAR010000021.1 GCA_013289085.1 Gammaproteobacteria bacterium
AGAATCATGGGTTCAAGAAGGCATTATTGAATATCTGGGTTTGTTACCCAGCCTTCATCAAGCTTTAGCAGAATCTTCAGTATTTGTATTACCTTCTTATCATGAAGGCGTACCGCGAGCTTCTTTAGAAGCCATGTCCATAGGCAGACCCATAGTCACCACCGATGCACCCGGTTGTAGAGATACCGTAGAGCAGGGCATTAATGGTTATTTGGTGCCTATTAAAAATGCAGAACAATTAGCAGATGCTATGAAAAATTTCATTGAAAATCCAAATTTGTGCGAAGAAATGGGTAAAAATAGTCGTAATCTGTGTGAACAGAAATTTAATGTAAATAAAGTGAATGCTATTATTTTACATACAATGGGTTGCTGAATATTGTTTATTATTACACATGTAATGATATATTGCTTGGGCAACAATCTCATTTCCATTTGGGCTTACATGTAGAGAATCTATAAAAATGGGTTCATTATGGCTATTAAATATATTACTGAGGTCTATAAAACTATCACAGGCATTGAAAGAGACGCATTTTTCGTACCATAGTTTTCTTATCATCGCATATTGTGCTTCATAAGAAGGTTTTTCGTTCATAATTCTTTGCTTTTCACTGTTGAGCAGGTAATCCAGCTGATGAAATTCAGTGCCAATATGCGATGTTGGTTGTAAAATGAATAAGACAGGAATATTTCTTGCTGATAATATTTCGTAAGCTAGGAGCCATGTATTGATCGTAACAGTTGCTGCATATTCAGCTTTTGTAGGGTGGGTATCACAATTCCGGTATTGATCTCGATTTTTAAAACTTGCCAAAGGAAGGTCGGTAGACAAATTTTTATCAAAAAAATCGCCCATTGATCGGTTGTCAAAGATTTTAGTCAGAATTTTTTGGTAATTTTAATGGTTTTTTAATATAGTGAATGGCATTCCCATCTGACGAAATTTGAATATTATTTTCTTTCTTTAATCGGTTTAATTCATCTTTGTTTTTTCTATATTCGGCAATACTTATACGATATTCATCTTCTCGGGAATGATTCGGCAAAGCAAGATTATTGGTATTGCAATATAAACCATCATTAATACCATCATAAAATACTACAGTAGAAGGTGTTAAACCATTGACCAGTAATATTTGTAATTGAATAAGTTCTTGGAATGAATTAAATGCAGTTTCTCCTAAGTTCCATACGCCTTGATTAGAAATTTTAGCAAAATAGGATGGGATGGTTTCTTCATCGCTTGCGCCTGTTCCCCAGGTCGTTGAGCCACCCAGGAACCAGAAGGAGTCATTAATTTGCTGATGATACGATATTCTAGTTTTATATTGAGGTTCAATATTTACGCAACTACTTTTGTGCTCGTTTCTACGCCATTCAATAAATGGTTGATATGATGTTTTGGGCGCTCTATAGTTTTCAAAAATGCACATTGCTTCATCGTGACTGTATTTTGAATAATTTGGATATGTTGCTCGAATGGTGTTAGTGTCATAATTTGATTCTTTATGCTGCTCTGACTTATTAAAGTAGTCCCATGCGTGCAGCAACAATGAACATAAGATAAGCAATGAAGTTAATATAAAGATATTAATTAAAAAAACTTTAATCCAATTCATATTTATTTTCATTATTTAAAAAATAGTATAAATAAGGGGTGCTACTGCAGTGCCTTGTGTGAGAACGATTAGACCACCAAATAGCAACATCACAATTAAAACGGGAACAAGCCAATATTTTTTCCGGGTTTTTATGAAAGTAAAGAATTCTATTAAAAATGACATATAACCTCTTAAAATTAATTTTTTATGGTATCCATATATTGTTGCACGATAGGATCAACGGAAAATTTATCGACTGCATGAATAAATTTATTTTTATCCATTGGCTTTTCTAAAGCGTCGTGCATCGCTTTTGTTAATATGGAAATATCATCTGATACGGGAATTAACCTACCGTAAGTTCCATTTTCCAATATCTCTTTCGGACCGGAAGGGCAATCTGTTGCGACAATATTACATTTTAATGCAAGTGCCGCGAGTAATATATTAGACAATCCTTCAGTCTTGGAGGCATGGACAAAAAGATCGGTTTGTACAAAAAATGGATAAGGATTTTCAAAAAAACCTTTTAAAAATACTTTATTCTGAAGGTTGAGTGTATGAATAAGCTTTTCAAGTTTTTGCTGCATCGCTGCGCTGCCCTTTCCTAGGATGCAGAGTGTTGCATGCTGATACGTAGGGTATTGTTCGGTTAACGCATGGAAAGCACGAATGATATAATCCAATCTTTTATTTTCTGAAAAACGGCTAGCTGCTAGAATACAAGGGCCATTGTTTATACGAAAAGAGGGTATGGATTCTTTAGATAATTTTGTTATTTGTGCTTGATCAATAAAATTATATATTACAGTCATATTTTTATTTTTAATGCCTAATTGAATACAATCCTCATGTACACCTTTTGATAGAGAAATGATGCCAGCAGCGTATGGATATAAGATTCTTGCAAGTATAATTCTGAAATTCCCTTTATTTTGTCTGGTTTGGCTTAATGTGCTCGTATTTCTTACAAAAAGCTTTGTTTTAATTCCAGATAATAATGTTGCCATCACACAGATGTTATTTGCTCGGGTTAGAGTCGATAATATAATATCTGGATGTTCTTTTTTAAAAAACCGCCCTAGTAAATAGGCTTGTAAAAAGAGGTTGTGTTTTTTGAAATAGATTAATTTAATCTTTGGATTTATTAAGGATAAGTAATTCTGAGGATTTTTATTTAAAGGGACTAGGGAAACATTAAAGCCTTTATCAGCAAAGATATTGGCAAGACGAATCCAAAATTTTTCGGCGCCTCCCCCACTGAGGCCGTCTAATACAAAAAATATTTTTTTACTCATTGCATTTTATGTCTTTTATATAATCAAGCAGCCAGTATATTTTTATCAATAAGAGATTGCAACACATATATTTTAAGTTATCAATAGAACTAATTGAATGCAAAAATTTACTGTAGCAACGACCAATGATAGAATATAACGATGAATATTATTGTTGCTCCCGCGTCTCCTCTTCCATCCCTTGCTGCGAATAGCATTCAAGCTATCAAGATGTCTGAAGCTTTGGCTAATTTGGGCCACAATGTGACTTTAATTACTAAATCGAATAAGCAAGTGCTTCCAGCAATGAAAGATGTATATGGTTATTATGGTGTTAAAAATAATTTTAAATTATTGAAATTTGTCACATTACCCGGAAAGATAGGTGTACTTATGCATGGATTCGCAGTTTCATTTGCTGCCTATTTATTGCGTGCAAATGTGATATATACACGCTGTTTGATTATTGCGGTAATTGCTGTGCACATGGGGCATAAGGTTATTTTTGAGTGCCATAATGCTGATCCTTTGTCTTCAATAAAGAAAAATTTGTTTCAAAATTTGGTATTACATAAAAATTTCAATGCGTTAGTTGTGATTTCACAAGCTTTAGAAAATCTTCTGAATGAAAATTTTAATATACCCCGAGAGAAAATAATTTTAGCGCCAAGTGGTGCAGAAGTCATAGAGGAAAAAAATGAAACTCCTCCTTTTAAAAAAATAGTGGGTCGACCTATTATTGGACATATCGGTCATTTATATAAGGGTCGAGGAACAGATTTGATAATAGCCTTGGCGCGTGCCTTACCTAATATTGATTTTCATATTATTGGTGGCGCTCCTAAAGATATTGCATTTTGGAAGAGTGAAGCAAATGATCTTAAAAATTTAATATTCCATGATTATATCTCTCCTGCACGCGTGCCTGTATTTATGCTTAACTGTGACATTTTAATAGCGCCTTATGATAAAGATCGTATTAGCACATCAGGAATGGACATAAACATTGCGGAGTGGATATCACCCCTTAAAATCTTTAATTATATGTCTTCTGGGAAACCAATTATTTGCTCGGATTTGCCGGTTTTACGTGAAATCTTGGAAGACAATCAAACAGCTTTGCTATGTCCATCAAATGATGTACACGCATGGACAGCAGCTGTGCAACGTTTGTGTGATGATCCATTACTTGCAAAAAAAATTGGCCAACAAGCTAAGGAAAAATTTTTAGCGCGCTATACTTGGGATAAAAGAGCTGAACTGGTTATAAAGAAACTTCCGGGTTAGCATTTATCCATACCTGTGCCATTAAAACGTACCAAATTAAATTACTGCAGCGACTACCTTCTATAAATGAATTCCAACGTTTGCGAATGAGGTGGTATTCAAAAAGGTTTTGAGATTTAAGTCTTTCTTCACTGAGTAAATTTTCTGCCCACTCTCTTAAAGGACCACGTAACCATTGATCTAATGGAATTCCAAACCCCATTTTAGGGTGATCAAGCAATTGTTGCGGAACGTACTGGTATAGAATTTGTCGTAAGGCCCATTTCGGTTGTTGATGATTTCCGAATTTCATATGTTCTGGAAATAGTGATGCAAATTCCATTAAACGATAATCAAGAAATGGTGCGCGCACTTCAAGTGCAACACCCATGCTAGCTCTATCCATTTTTACTAAAACTTTGTCCGGTAAATAGGAAAGGCTATCTATTAGCATCATGCGAGTAGCAAAACTGGGTATAGATTTATCAAGTGAATTATCCCACCAAATATATTCTTTAAACTCATGTGCATTTTTGACAATGGTATCAGGGGTTCGCCATTTGCTTTGGAGTATACGAAAAAGATCTTCAGGCTTTTTTGTCCTTAAACGATCTGCTAGGCTTTGTAGTTGGTAACCAATTCTATCACCCATACTATCATTGATTTGATTGAATACAGTAGTGGGTATAGTTTGAAGTATATTACCCATTAGAAGGCGAGCCGGATAAGGAATCCTATTGAACTTGCACCATTTATTTAAAGTGTGATCGTAGCTGTTACCATTTCCAAATAATAAATCACTGCCATCTCCTGAAAAAACGGCACCGGTGTATTTTTTGGCCAAATCACAAATGATAAGCGTAGGAATTTGTGAATGATCAGCATAGGGTTCATCGTACCAATATGGTATCTTATCTACTAATGCCAATGCATCGTTTGAATCAATATAAAGTTCTGTATGATGTGTACCTAAATGTTGTGCAATTTTTTTTGCATAAGGCGCTTCATCTTTATGGGCACTATGAAAACCAATGGTAAAGGTGTTGATGGGTCGTGAACTTTGTTTTGCCATGAGTGCCGTGATTAAGGCAGAGTCAATACCTCCAGAGAGAAATGATCCTAATGGCTCTTCATTCGACATGCGTAGTTTTACAGCATCATTTAGCAAACTGTGCAGCTTCGCTTGTAATTCAGCATCTGATAAATTTGATTTTGTTTTGGCATTAGATTCTACAACGCTGCGCAAATCCCAAAATGGTTTAATTGCGTATTCACCTTTTGGTTGGATGTTAAGTATACATCCTGGCTGCAATTTATATACATTTTGATAAATAGATTGAGGCGCTGGTATATATTTGTGTCGCATAAATGCAGCCAATGCATTGCGATTTAAACGTGGTTCCCAATTAAGGTTCGCTCGTAATGCTTTTAAGTCTGATCCAAAAATCAGTAAGCCATCGAAGGACCCATAATACAAGGGTTTTATTCCAACTCTATCTCGGGCAAGAAATAGTCTGCGCTCTGCTTTGTCATATAATGCAAAAGCAAACACGCCATTTATACGTTCTAGTGCTGTTTCAATACCCCACTGCGCACAAGCTTCTAAAATAACTTCGGTATTAGAACTTCCTTTGAGGTATCGTTGATATTGTTGGAGATCTTTTGCAATTTCATCACGATTATATACTTCACCATCGCATACAATGACAAAACGATCACATGAAGAAAACATGGGTTCATGTCCTGTCAAAGATAAATCACGCATCATGGAACGTTGATGTCCTAAACCTACAACGTATTGAGGATCGATCCAAGTGCCACTAGAATCAGGTCCACGGTGCACAAGAGTATGAGTCATAGCATTTAGAGTGGTTTGCATATCTTGCTTAAAATTTCGACCCATTTCGCTATTATAAATACCGGTAATACCAGACATTATGCTCTTCCTTTTTATCAATTAAGTGTTAGGCATCATGAACTCAATATATTGCTGAACAATAGTATCAACTGCATGAGATTTCACACTTTCTGCTAAAATATTTTTATTGATAGGATATTGCAAAGCTTCATTCATAGCTTGTGCTAGTATTTGAGGGTCGTTAGAGATCGGGATTATTCGTCCATATTTACCATTGTTCAAGGCCTCACGAGAACCTGGGCAATCGGTAGTGACAATATTACATTCCAAAGCCAAAGCTGCAAGCAATACATTAGCAAGACCTTCTACTTTTGAGGTGTGCACAAATAAATCGGCTTTGGCAAAATAAGGATAAGGATTTTTTAAAAAACCTTTTAACAAGACTTTATCTTGGAGCTGAAGTTCCTGTATTAAATGTTCAAGATTAGATTGTGCTGGACCCTTGCCGAGAATAATCAGTTTTGCATTAGGGTAATTATATTGCTGACAAAATGCATTAAAACCACGAATCAAGTAAGCATGATTCTTTTTCTCATTTAATCTACCTGCAGCTAATATAAGTGGGTATGCAAATTGTTCAGGAAGGTCTGCCTGCATGGCTGCCAACTGTTGGAGCTGTGTTTTATCGACAAAATTATAAATCACAGTCATTTTTTTGTTTTTCAAACCGATCTTTAAATTATCTTCATGCACATCTTGCGAAGGCGAAATAATGCCTGATGCCAAAG
The DNA here is from genome assembly GCA_013289085.1 of Gammaproteobacteria bacterium. Taxonomy (GTDB): domain Bacteria; phylum Pseudomonadota; class Gammaproteobacteria; order JABCZS01; family JABCZS01; genus JABCZS01. Next base: position 6,794 of record JABDAR010000021.1, read on the forward strand.
GATACAAAAATCGTCCAAGAAATTTTGCAACTTTGTCTTTAGGTCTATCAAATTGGCTAAAAACATTCGAGCCTCTAATAAACACTTTGCCGTCAAAACCTGACAATAATTTTGCAAGTAAACAAAGCATATTAACATGAGTCATAGTGCTAAAAACAATATCAGGCTTTTGTTGTCTTAAGAAAAAAATAAGCGCTATTAAGGCGCCCATCAAATTTTTTTTATTTAAACGAATGAATGAGATTTTAGGACTTATTTCTTCTAGATAATCATTACTTTCATTTGTCAGCACAACAAGAAATATATTGAAACCTTTATCTGCAAATGCATTTGCTAGGTGTATCATGAATTTTTCTGCGCCACCGCCCACCAGTGTGGGTAGTACAAAAACTATTTTTTTTGTCATGAATACCACCTATCTACAATTACACTAATCGCTCCATCACCAGTGACATTGGTCGCTGTCCCAAAACTATCTTGAGTCATATATAGCGCAATCATGAGTCCAATCGCATCTTCATTAAAACCAAACATTAAAGTTAATACACCTAATGATGCCATGACGCCGCCGCCTGGGACGCCGGGTGCTGCAATCATTACAAAGCTGAGTAATAAAAGTGTTAATAGTAGTTGTGCCATATCAGGTTGCACTAATCCTGGAACCAAATGTAATACGGCAAGACTACAGGTTAAAATGGTGATAATGCTGCCACATAAATGTATCGTGGCACATAAGGGTACGGTGACATTGACAATAGATTCATGAACATGATTATTTTTATTGGCGCGAATGCTGACTGGAATAGTGCTGACACTACTCATGGTGCCAAACGCAGTTACATATGCAGGTATCATATTACGCAATAACGTGAAGGGATTTTGTTTGCTAATAATCCCAGCGGCGATATATAAAACCAGCAGCCAGATCATTTGCAATACTATAGCCAACGCTAACACACCAATATAGCTGGCAAAAGTATTCACAATAATACCGCTTGCAGAAAAATTGATGAAAATACTTAAAATATAAAGCGGCAAAATTGGGATCACAATATTTTTTAATAGTAACTGCAGAATATTTTGTCCTTCATGCACCAATTGTTGTATTGCTTGTCCATGAGTATATTGCACGCCAATACCGATGATAAATGAAAGTAATAGTGCTGCGAGAATATCCATAATGGGGATAAGTGGTAATTTGAAATAAGCAGGAAATTGTGCACTTTGAGCAATTTCAACGGGCATAAAGCTAAATAAAGGAATCACTTGTAATCCCACAAGGATTGCCATGAGTCCTGCAAGGATTGTGGAAACAAATGCCAAGCCTACAATAGCGCTGACAATTTTATTAGATTTTTTTTGTAATTGTGCCAAGCCTTCAGCGATAAAAAATAAAATAATTAACGGGATTAAAAATTTAATAAAACTTTCAAATAACATGCTGAGTGTATTAAAGCTGCGCACTAACCAATCAGGGGCGATCGCACCCATAAGTGCACCTAATACTGCCGCCAAAATTATTCTAAGGATGAGTGGCATGTGTTGCTCCTTTGTTTATTGCGCGTAATGCGGCTTCTACATTATGTTGCAAATGTTCTGGGTTAATGGTGCTTAAAATAATACTACTGACTCCAGGTGTTTTGAAAATAAAATCCATGGCCGTTTGCACGGGATTGTCCCCCGGTATTTTATTTAAATGACCACTCGCAAAAGCTTTTTTAATTAAAATACCTTTATTATTTTTGCAGGCGGCATCGATCACGGTTTTTTCAGAAGTTTCAATGGGATTGTAAGTCACCATGGCAACATCTGCTTCTTCAATCGTGCGTAAGCCACCTTCAATAGTTTTAGTCGACATGCCAAAGGCGTGAATGATTTTTTGGGATTTTAGTTGTTGCAGTGTTGCAAATACTTTATCGTGCTCGATGATATTCACATCATCGCCGTTAGAATGAATTAATAAAACATCTACATAATCAGTATTTAAATTTTTTAAACTTTGGTCCACGCTTCTTTTAATAAAATCAGCGCTAAAATCATAGCTGGAAATACCATTATTAAATGTTTCACCAGCCTTGCCGATAATCACCCAATCTTTGCGCACGCTTAATAATTGCCCTAAACGTTGTTCGCTATTGCCATATGCTGGCGCGGTATCTAGAGTATTGATCCCCAGTTTTTTGGCTAAATCAAGTAAATTAACCAGCGCGTTATCTGAAGGCAAATCAAAATGTTCTGGATATTTAACCCCTTGATTACGCCCAAATTTCACTGTACCAAGGCCAATAGGGGAGACGTTGATACTCGTTTGACCTAGAGGTTTAAGCTGCAGCTGAGATCGCATAAAATATTTTCACCCATGTTCTTATCTATTTTGACTGTTTACCGTTTGTTGCCACCAGGAGGTTTTTTCAATAGTTTCTGCAACGACTTGATGACCTAATGCATTCCAATGACCATCTGTTGGAAACTCAAATCGTTCCTGATAGTGTTTGTAATGCTCAGAAAAAGGTTGATGCAAATCCAAGGTATTGTATCCTAATAGATGTGCTTGTGCTAAAAGGTAATTATACATTTTAGCGGCAAAGCTATTTTGGGCTATAGATTGCTCATCAGGATTATAAATAGACGCTCTGAGTCCATCTGTCATGATTAAAATGTTCTGTGGGCTTAATCCAGAATATTGCGGTAAATCACGTAAAAAAGCGTCCACTACACGGTATGAGTCTTGTTCGTGGGCTGTATCCACTTGCAAAGGCACATTGTTGACGTATTGATTTTTCGGTGTAAATCTTTGTTGTATAAGCTCGAATATTTTGTGTGCTCTTAAATTGTAAACCAGATATTTTGCGAGGTAGGAATGATCTAGAAAAAATTTTATATAGGGATTAGGTTCAAAATCCCTGCGCACTAATACCAGCGAACCATTTTCTTGTTCATCATAATGATAAAATCCGGGATAAAATTTATATTTTTTTAAACTCTGATCAAAATCATTGCTAACTACAGAGACAATCAGAAAATTATTGTGATACTTTTCATGTGCATATTGTGCCCAAATAAGGTATTGACTTAATCCGGCGCCACTAAACCCAAAGGAATACACCCGAAGATTAGGGTTGTCGCGTGTGAGGTCTTGATAAAACGGTTCATCATCATTGACTTGGAATGCTTCTACGTAACTGTCACCAACAACTGCGACTAATGTTCTAGGATCAGTAGTGTTGTAATCAAATTTATTCATGAATCCTATATTGTTGATGTGTTTTTTATGGGCCATTAAAAAATTCCAACCACTGGAATAAAATGCATCTCGATTCGGTTCTACATGGAAAATAGGATTATGGTCATTAACAGGTACTATAGTTCTTATACCCGTTGCAACGGGCAAAAACCGTAAAGTTATTTCTAATGTGCCTATTAGAAATATACAGGTCAGAAACAAAAGTAAAAAATTCTTCACTGGACCTCTTGCATATTTTTTACTGTGTATTGCCACCAAGGGGTTGTTTCAATGGATTGTGCAACTATTTGATGGGCCAAAGCATTCCAATGACCATCTGTTGGAAACTCAAACCGTTGCTGATGATGCTTATAATGTTCAGAAAAGGGTGGGTGTAGATCCAAAGTATTATATCCTAATAGATGTGCTTGTGTTAAAAGGTAATGATACATTTTGGCCACGTAGCTATTTTTTGCCAAAGGCTCATCAGCAGAATTATAAATGGACTCTCTTAGGGCATTAGTCATCAGTAAAATTTGTGGTGGCTGCAATCCAGAGTATTGCGGTAAATCACGCAAAAAAGCGTCAATTGCACGGTAGGAGTCTTGTTCACGGGTTGAATCAACTTGTGCGAGCATATTATCGACATATTTTTCTTGCTTACTGAATTTATGTTTTAATAAATTAATCGACTCGAATGCTTTGCAGTTCAAAAGTAAGTATCTTGCAAGTTGAGAGTTATAGAGTAACCATCTTATATAAGGATTAGGTTCATAATCGTTACGTACTAACACCAATGAGCCATCAGCTTGTTCATCATAATGGTAAAATCCGCGTTTAAATTTATATTTTTTTAAACTCTCATCAAAATCATTGCCAACCACGGAGACAATGAGAAAATCATTACGAAAGTTGTCATGCGCATATTTAGCCCAAATCAGGTATTGGCTCAATCCACCGTGACCAAATCCGAAAGAATAAACCCGCAGGTCTGGGTTATCGCGAGAAAGTGTTTGATAAAAAGGTTCATCATCATTGACTTCCATGGCTGCTACATAACTATCCCCAACTACGGCTACTAATTTTCTAGGATCCGCTGCATTGTAATCAAATTTATTTAAAAATCCTACGTTGTTGACATGCTTATTATTGACGATTACTAGATTCCAATCTGTTGAATAGATGACATCCTGATTAGGTTCTGCATGAAAAGTGGAGTTATGGTCGTTAACAGATACGGTTCTTAAACTAGTAGCAACTGGAAAAAATCGTAAAGTTATTTCTAATGTGGCTACCATTAATATGCAAGTCACACACAAAAGTAAAAAATTTTTCACTTGACCTCCTGCAGATTATAGTGCTTATCAATCTAAGCTGAATTGATCTTGATAGCTTATTTTAAGAGATTGATCTTGCTCTTCTTTATAGAGTAAACAATTTTCTATGACTAACACTTCGATGTCTGTTCCCATAAAGCAGTGAAATGCATCTTCGGGAGTACATACAATTGGTTCACCTCTGACATTAAAAGAAGTATTTACTAAAATCGGGCATCCAGTAAGTGTTTTAAAACTATTAATTAAAGCATGATAAGCAGGATTAGTTTCCAGATGAACGGTTTGAATGCGTGCTGAATAATCGACATGGGTTACTGCAGGAATAGTTGATCGCACTACATTCAATTTATCAATCCCAAACAAAGCCGCCTCTTTTTCATCCATGGCTCTTTGTTGTTCTTTATGAACATCTGCAACCAATAACATATAAGGGCTATCAACATCTAAATCAAACCACTTCGAAATATCTTCTCGTAACACTGACGGTGCAAATGGTCGAAAACTTTCACGGTATTTTACTTTCAGATTTAATATTTTTTGCATAGTAGTTGAACGTGGATCAGCGAGAATTGATCGTCCACCTAAAGCTCTAGGGCCAAACTCCATACGTCCTTGCATCCATCCTATAGCTTTGCCACTTGCCAAAGCATCTGCTGTTTTTTCAATCATTTCAGTATGTGGTAATACGTGAAATTTAGCATTGAGCGCAGTTAATTTGTTTTCTACTTCTGTTTGCTGAAAATGTGGTCCTAAATATGAACCTTGCATCGCATCGCGGCCTTTATAAGTTTGGCTACGTGGCATTTTTTTGTGAAGATGATAAGCGGCAAGAGCTGCACCCAGTGCACCACCAGCATCGCCTGCTGCAGGCTGAATCCAAATATTATTAAATTTTCCACGTCGCAATA
>JABDAR010000022.1:0-9217 GCA_013289085.1 Gammaproteobacteria bacterium
TGCTTTTTTAGCATCACTTTTTGCAGCAGCAACCGCTTTTTTAAGCGCAGTAGCTAGATTTTTTTCTAAGGCTTTTAATTGAACTTTTGATTTAGCAGTTGTTTTTTTCACAACACGCTTTGCTGGTTTGCGAGCAGTCGCTTTTTTACGTTTAGGCATGGACATTCCCCTTTAAGAGTTAAAAAAATAAACAGACATAATTATTAATGGTAAACTATTTTAATTCAATAGGTTTTTTACTTTTTTTTAGGTTAGAGGAAAATAAAATGACTTTTGTGGTGACTGAAAACTGTATTCGTTGCAAATATACCGATTGTGTAGAGGTTTGTCCTGTCGATTGTTTTCGTGAAGGACCGAATATGCTCTCTATTGATCCGGATGAATGTATTGATTGCGCATTGTGCGAACCGGAATGTCCAGTGAATGCAATTGTTTCAGAAGATGATTTACAAAGCAGCCAAGCCGAATTTTTGACACTTAATGCACGTGTGTCAAAAAAATGGCCTGCCATTACTAAAATGAAACCTGCACCTGCGGATGCCAAACAATGGGAAGGCGTGTTAAATAAACGAGAATTTTTTCAAGAAGAATAAAGCAGTTGTACGTTAATTGCGCATATTATTGTAAGCTTATGCTTAAAATCGTGCCAGATAAAAAAAATTATTTTTTTTATATAAAAGATTTAATTTGAATAAAACAATGTAACCTCTTGATTTATATAAAATGCATGATGATATTTACAAAATTACAAACACTTAGCGATGAAAACTTCTTGTAAAATCACATTGCAAGTTTGCAAATACTTGTTATAGTTACCTTAATACCAATGGAATCAGGTTGGATTACACAGGGTTCTGCACGCTCAACAAGGATCGTTGGACGTTAATTTCGTTGGACATGGATGTCCAACGTTTTCTCACAAGGCGGCTTTCGGGTCGCCTTTTTATTTAGATGTGATGTCATATGTTAAATAGCGAGAAGCTGCAATCCTATTTACAACAAAGCCGCGTTGCAAAAGGCGTTTATATTTTTTTGCTTATTTTGCTGGCGCTGTCTTTGCTGCAATTACTAAAAGTCAGTGCGACTTCGCACAAACAATCTATTAATAATGAAGAACCATTAACGCGAACACATAACCAAGTCTTTGTCCCCAGCCCATTATTCGGTATTTCACCTCATTCAGGTTTATTACAAGCAACTCGGCTAAATTTAACATTGAAAGGTACTTTTGCCGCATCAATATCTAAAACAGGATCAGCGGTAATTGGATCATCTAAAGGAGAGCGTATATATATTGTGGGTGATGCCATAGAAGGTGCTATTATACAAGATATTCAGCCAGATTATATAGTGTTAGAATATCAGGGTAATAAGGAAATATTGCGTTTGCCAGAAGGCGAGCGCCTAGTAAAATCTAAATAAAGAAATGGATTCATGTTAAAGCAATTAACTACCTATGGTTTGATAAGTGCTTGTTGTTTGATGACAGCGATGTCATTTGCGCAAGAACAATTACCGCCGATAAAACCCACAACTACTGAATCTGCTGTGACCATAACCGCTGGTACCTTACCGCCTTTGCCACAACAAGCTGATTTACGGCAATGGAATTTACAAAATGTAGATGTCAAAAATGTGGTGGAAGAAGTGGCGCGTGTGACCGGTAAAAATTTTATTATTGATCCAGGTTTAACAGGCAATGTCACCGTGATCTCCAATCAACAAATGACGCCTGATGAATTGTATGAATTATTCTTATCGATGTTGCAAGTATTAGGTTATGCAGCGGTTGAAAGTGACGGCGCAGTAAAAATTGTTCCTGATGTAAAAGCAAGACAACTTGGAACATTTATTGCGACTGATGCTGCGCCTGGTTCTCGCGATGCCATTGTTGCGCGCGTGATTAGTGTAGAGCATGTGCCTTCTGCACAATTAGTACCTGTATTGCGTAATTTAGTTTCTCCCGAAGGACATTTAGCCGCTTATGCACCTTCTAATAGTTTATTAGTGGTTGATAGAGGTGAGAATGCGCAAAGACTTGCAGAGATTGTAAAAAAATTAGATAGAGCAGAAACCGATGGCATGGATATGATCATGTTGGAGCATGCTTCTGCTGATGAAGTAGTGGCCGCATTAGAAGCGTTAGTGGCAGTACGTCGTCAAGGTGAAACACCCGGCGGACAAGTGGCTTTATCTGCAGATGAACGCAGTAACAGTATTTTATTAAGTGGCGATAAAAGTCGACGCTTACAATTGCAAGCTATTATTGCGCAATTAGATGTGGATGTTCCTGGAGAAGGTAATACGGAAGTCATTTATTTACGTTTCCAGCGTGCAGAAGATTTAGTCCCTGTGCTTGCCAATATTATGGATAGTTATGCTTCAGCACAAAATGAAAATATTACGCCTGGCGCTGCATTAGCACAAGTGCAACAACAACCTGTTGCTGCAACCCCACAAATTACACCTGCTTCTGATGCGGGCGAAGGTTATCGTACATTTACGGATAGACAAGCAACGGGTGTATCAGTTGGCGGATATGGTATTCATGCGGAACCTAATATGAATGCATTAGTGATGACCGCACCACCTGCATTAATGAGAAGTCTTAAAAGTGTAGTGACACAATTAGATGTGCGTCGCGCTCAAGTGATGGTGGAAGCGATTATTGTAGAAATAGAAGATACAGAATTAGAAGAATTAGGTATTGAATGGCGAGGTGGCGGCGCTATTATTGGGGGTACTTCATTTCCTAATAGTAGTGGAGTTTCACCATTAGATACTTATCAAGCCACTTTAGATGCAGGTGGTACTGCATTACCGGGTGCCGGTTTGAATGTAGGCTTTATTCATAATGGCTCCATTAAATTTTTAATCAATGCCTTGAGTTCCAATGTCAATGCTAATATTTTATCAACACCTTCACTTGTGGCACTTGATAATGCCGAAGCACAAATTACTGTCGGTAATCAAATTCCATTTCCAATAGGCTCATATGCCACAACAGATGGATCAAACACTGTTGAACCGTTTAATACTTTTGAATATCGTGAAGTGGGTTTAACATTACGTATCAAACCGCAAATTACTCAAGGTGATGCGGTGGTGTTACAAATTCAGCAAAATGTGGATTCTATAGGTGCGCCTACTACACAAGGTGATCCGACCACTATCACGCGAGACATTACGACATCCGTATTAGTGAATAACAAAGACATTTTAGTACTAGGCGGACTGATTCGGACGGAAGAACATGATAATACTTATAAAGTGCCTTACTTGGGTGACTTGCCTTTACTAGGTAATTTTTTCCGCGCCCAAAATACCACAACTAAAAAAACCAATTTAATGATTTTTATCCGTCCGACTATTTTGCGTGATGCTAATGAAAGCTTGCAAGTCACGGGTAGTAAATATAATTGGATGCGTAATCAACAAGTACTGGATAATACTTTAGATTATGAAAAACAAATACCCGACTCACATGGTCGCTTAGCGCCTTTTGAACAAATGGAGCCATCTTTACCACGGCCATTCCAACCCAATAAAGATGTAGCCGATCCGCATTTGGTGCTGACAACTGATGATTTTCCTGATCAATAAAGGGATATTGTGGCGATGACAGATGCATCTATAAAATTGCCATTTAGCTTTGCTAAAAAATATCATGTGATTACACAACCGGGTGAGGAACACGATTTACTTGTCTATCAACAAGAAACGCCTAGCGAAAGCCTACTCGAAGTACAACGTATCATCAATCGTCCCTTGCAATTACAATGTGTCAGTGCAGCAGAATTTGATAAATTATTAGAAAGTGCTTATCAAACCAGCGAAAGTTCTTCATCGACACAACTACTAGAAGATTTAGGTGAACTTGATCTACAAAATATGGCTGAATCTATAAATGTCACCGAAGATATTTTAGAAAGTCAAAATGATGCGCCAGTGATTCGTTTAATTAATGCGCTACTGCGCGAAGCCGTGCGTGAACATGCTTCTGATATTCATATCGAACCGTTTGCAAATCGATTGATCGTGCGGTTTCGTATTGATGGTGTATTGCGTAATGTGATGGAGCCACCACCTGCATTGACACCGTTATTAATTTCACGGGTAAAAGTGATGGCGAAATTAGATATTGCTGAAAAACGTTTACCACAAGATGGTCGCATTGCTTTGCAAATTGGCTCACGTGCAGTGGATGTGCGGGTATCGACCATGCCATCAAATCATGGAGAACGCGTAGTATTACGTTTACTCGATAAAAAAGCAGGACGTTTAGATGTTAATCATTTAGGTATGGCGCCTGAAAATGCAAGCACTGTCAAAGAAATTTTAGCAAAACCCTATGGCATTATTTTGGTAACAGGACCAACCGGTGCAGGTAAAAGTACTACGCTTTATGCGATGTTAACTGATTTAAATGATGCCACTCGCAATATTTTAACCGTAGAAGATCCCATTGAATATGATTTGCCAGGAATTGGACAAACACAAGTCAATCCAAAAGTAGAAATGACTTTTGCACGCGGCTTGCGCGCAATTTTGCGGCAAGATCCCGATATTGTCATGATCGGAGAAATTCGTGATTTAGAAACTGCGGAAATTGCAGTACAAGCAAGTTTAACAGGACATTTAGTCTTATCAACATTGCATACTAACACCGCAATTGGTGCAGCAGCACGTTTAATTGATATGGGCGTCGCACCGTTTTTATTAGCATCGAGCTTGGTGGGTTTAATTGCGCAACGTTTGGTACGATTATTATGTCCAAAATGTAAAGTCTTGGAAGAAGCAACCGATGCAGAACGACAAATTTTAGAACCTGGTTCTTCAAAATCATTAATGATTTATCATCCAAAAGGTTGTCCTGCATGTCAAAATATTGGTTATGCAGGCCGAAGCGGTATTTATGAAGTGATTCCGGTTGATGATAATATACGCAGTATGATTCATGAGAAAAAAGGCGAAGCCGTTATGATGGATTATGCGCGTCAACATTGGCCGAGTATTCGTCAAGATGGTTTGCGTAGAGTGCGTGCGGGTGATACTACAATAGAAGAAGTTTTGCGCGCAACAGCAGAGGATTAATATGGCAGCTTTTGAATATACGGCCCTCAATACTCAAGGTAAAACAGTCAACGGTGTTTTGCAAGCAGACAGTGCCAAACAAATTCGTGCGATGTTACGCGATCAAAATTTATCTCCCTTGACTGTCGAAAAAGTTGAACATAAACACAAAGTTGAATTTTTTAGTAGAACGCCACGTTATAAATTAAAAAGTGATGAGTTAAATTTATTCACTCGGCAATTATCTACTTTGATTGCAGCGCGTCTCCCGGTGGCTGAATCATTACAAAGTATTGCTGAACAAGCAGAGAAACCACGCGTCCAAAAAGTCGTAGGCGCCATACGTGCGAGTGTCATGGAAGGCCAGAGTCTCGCGCAAGCCATGGGACAATTTCCACAAATTTTTTCGGAATTATACCGTGCAACAGTGGGCGCGGGTGAAGCAGCAGGACATTTGCCAGAAGTATTAACGCGTCTTGCAGATTATCTAGAAGGTCAAGAAAAATCCATGCGTAAATTGTGGGGTGCATTATTATATCCTTTATTTATCGTCATTATTTCTCTATTATTTGTGGTGATTTTATTAGTTTACGTAGTGCCACAAGTGATAGAAGTATTTACAGAAACCGGCCAAGCCTTACCGTTTTTAACGCGCGCATTGATCTTTATGAGTAGCTTCATGCAACATTATGGTTTATGGATATTAATAGCATTAGTATTGGGTACAATTGCATTTTTGCGTGGATTAAAAAATTTGGCATTCAAAACCAGAGTACATGAATTTTTATTACGTTTGCCATTAATTGGTCGAGTATTGCGCGTTGCAAATACTGCGCGTTATGCTAGAACTTTAAGCATTTTATCGAATGCCGGTGTGCCGATATTAGATGCTTTGACGGCTGCACAACGCGTCGTAACATTAATTCCTATTCAAGATGCCATGTCGCATGTAATTACGCAAGTGCGAGAAGGTACAAGTTTAAATAAAGCGTTGAAACAGACTGGATTTATGCCGGCAATGAGTATACATTTAATTGCAAGCGGTGAAGCCACTGGACAGTTGGAAGCCATGTTGCTGCGTAGCGCAGATATTCAAGACAGTGAAGTGGATCGTTTAGTATCTGGCAGCTTAACGATATTTGAACCGTTCATGATATTATTCATGGGGGTTGTGGTTTTACTCATCGTGTTAGCTATTCTATTACCTATTTTTGAAGTGACGCAAGTCGTCGGGAGTTAAGAAAAATGATGGATTATCAACGTAAAAAACAAGCTGGTTTTACTTTAATCGAAGTAATGGTCGTGGTAATGATCTTAGGAATTTTGGCCGCAATTGTTGTGCCTCGAATTGTCAGTCGACCTGAAGAAGCTAAGATTGTGAAAGCAAAACAAGATATCGCTCGCCTGGAAGCAAGTTTAGATTTGTATCGTTTAGATAACGGTATATATCCTACCCAACAACAAGGTCTACAAGCTTTAATCACTAAACCCACGATTCCACCCGTACCTAATAATTGGTCTGCATCGGGTTATGTTAATCGCTTGCCTACTGATCCTTGGAGCAATGATTATCAATATCGTAATCCAGGTACACATGGCGAAATTGATATTTATTCCTTTGGACCCAGTGGCCAAGAAGGTGGCGAAGGCACACAAGCTGAAATTGGGAATTGGTAATACTCCATAGGCCATTAATTTTACTCAAAACGTTCATTTAGCTATTTTGAGTAAAAATATACCTATCATTTATTTTACTCATGGTATACAATTGTCAATAATGAGTAAAATTGAGAAATATAGGCATATGAAAAATAACAACTTATTTATTGGCCGCCAAGAGGAATTAGCTAGACTTGCCCTGCTTAAGGAGAAGAAAACAGCAAGTCTTGTGGTGGTAACGGGACGACGTCGCATTGGCAAAAGCCGACTCATTAATCAATTTGCTACAAATTCTCCTTTCTTACAGTTCAGTGGCTTACCACCAACTGAAAAGACCAGCGCACAAGATCAAAGAAATGAATTTGCAAAACAACTACAACGGCAAGGCTTGCCCAATGTCATAGCGCATGATTGGTCTGATTTATTTGCGCTATTAACAGTAAAAATTACCACAGGTTTTCATATTGTTTTATTAGATGAAATTTCATGGATGGGCGATAAAGATCCCAATTTTTTAGGTAAATTAAAAAATATTTGGGATATGGAGTGGTCAAAAAATCCAAAGCTGATTGTTATTTTATGTGGATCAGTCTCTAGTTGGATTGAAAAAAATATTTTGAGCTCGACCGGATTTTTAGGCCGCATTTCTGAACACATTAAATTGAATCCTTTATCATTAAAAGAATGCAATCAATTGTTAGAAGCCCTAGGATTTAGAGGATCTATTTATGAAAAATTAATGTTACTCTCTGTCACGGGTTGTATTCCTTGGTATATAGAGCAAATACATCCTAAACTCAGTGCAAGTGACAATATCAAACGTTTGTGTTTCACGCCGCAAGGTATTTTAGTACAAGAATTTAAAAAACTATTTCATGATTTATTTGGCAGAAGGAATGAAATATATCGAAGAATTATTGAAACGTTAGTTGAAAAAAACTTAAGTCTAACTAAAATTAGCGAAACGCTACATTATGAGCGTAGTGGCGCATTAAGTGAATATTTGACTGATTTAGTCGATTCATATTTTATTGCCAAAATTTCACCTTGGTCAATTAAAACAGGAAAAATAAGCAAAATAAGTCGATACCGACTCACAGACAATTATTTACGTTTTTATTTAAAATATATTGAACCTCATATAGATAAAATCGAACAAAATTTATTTAAAAACCAAGCTATCACTTCTATGACAGGATGGGATGCAATGCTTGGATTACAATTTGAAAATCTAGTTGTTAATAATGCACTCTCAATGTTTGCAATATTAAAAATTAATCCGCTTGAGGTTGTAATGGCAGGTCCATTTTATCAAAGAAAAACAGTCAAACAAAAAGGGTGCCAAATAGATTATTTAATACAAACAAAGTTTAAAACGTTATATTTAATTGAGGTTAAATTTTCGCGCAACCCTATAGAGAGTGCAATTATCGAAGAAATAAAAGAAAAAATAGCAAGGCTTGTATTGCCAAAAGGTTATGCTTGTTTACCTGTATTGATTCATGTAAATGGAGTGACAAGCGCGGTTGAAGCATGTGACTATTTTTATAAAATCATTGATCTCAATCAATTGCTTTAAGTCGATTTTTTATCAGGATAATAAATTCTGCCGACAATGAAAAAATCCATCCCATGGATCTTTCTTTAATTTCTTTAATCTTGTGAAAATATTAGAGATATTAAATTGAGTTGAAGATTTAATATGCTTTAATTCTCGCCAAGTGACAGGCGCAGAAACGGGTGCATCTTTTCGAGCTCGAAGCGAATAGACAGCAACCGCGGTTGCGCCTTTAACATTGCGTAAATAATCAATAAAAATCTTTCCGCGGCGTTTGGATTTACTCATGTTCGCTGTAAATAAAGCGGGATGATCTTTAGCGATTTCTTCGGCAATGGCATGTGATATATTTTTAACCTCAGACCAAGAATGCTTCCGGGTAATGGGTACAACAATATGTAAACCTTTCCCACCGGTTGTTTTCACAAAACTGGTTAAATCTAATTTTTTTAAAAAATCACGTACAATAAATGCACTCTCAATTACTTGTGACCATTTCACAGTTGAGCCTGGATCTAAATCAAAAACAATGCAATTAGGCTTATCAATATTATCGATTTTGCTACCCCAAGGATGTAATTCAACTACACCCGCTTGGGCTAAATGCATTAAATCTAACTTTTTACTGGCACAAATATAATGATTTTTTTTTAAACTGGCTAAATCTTTGCTGGTAATATGTTTTTGAAAAAAACATGCTTTACCACTTGCTGGACAGCGCAATAATGATAAGGGTCTATTTTTTAAATAGGGTAAAATAAAAGAGCTGATGTGCGTATAATAATCAGCAATTTGTTGTTTGGTCACATTTTTTGTGGCTTCAACAATATTTTGGGCATGTGTTAATTGTATAGGCATTTCTGATTTGACCTCTCTACTTGATTTATCTAAACGAAGACCTAAAAAAGAAGGTGTTCTTAAAATTCC
>JABDAR010000022.1:9227-10792 GCA_013289085.1 Gammaproteobacteria bacterium
ATTTGTTTTTTCAATATATTTAATTTCCGACACTAATTTAGGTTTTACCCAAGTAACTTGTTCATGGCCAATAGGTGGTTTTTGTATAAATGGACAATGTTTCTGAATGAGCGGCTGCATTTTTTTAAATAATTTAACTAACGTTTCTTCATTAAACCCTGTGCCAACATGCCCACAATAAACAAGTACATTATTTTTATAGTAACCTAAAACTAATGCACCGAAATATTTGCGAGAACCTTTGGGTTTGGTAAACCCTGCAATAACAAATTCTTCTTCATGAACACATTTTGATTTAAGCCATGTTTGAGTACGTTTTTGTTGATAAATACTATCTAAACGTTTGGACATAATGCCTTCAAGTCCAAGCTTACAGGCCTTTTTAAATACTTTTATACCATTGCCAATAATATAATCTGCAGGGCTTATTATTTTATTTTTATTCTTTTTAAATATTTCGTTAAGTATTTCTTTTCGTTCACTTAAAGATAGGTTCATAAGATTTTTATTATGATCAAAGATAATATCAAAAACTTTATATTGAATGCTTTTAGATTTAGGATCTGATATTTCATTTTGTAACAGTTCAAAATGGGAAATACCTTTAGAAAGTGCAATTAATTCGCCATCCAATATACAATCCGGAAAATGCTTTAAAGCCTGTGCGATTTGTGGTAGTTTGTCTGTCCAATCTTTATGATTGCGCGTATATAACTTAACCGAATGTTTTTTAATCACTGCTATAATTCGATAGCCATCATATTTAACCTCGTGCAACCATTCATCATTGTCAGGCGTTGTATCTACAAGTGTAGCCAGTTGTGGCTTAATGTGTTTTTGTTGCATAACGATCTTTTATTTTAATCAATAACCAGGAAGGATTTTTTGCAGATTTAATTCTTATTCTAATTAATTTCCAACGACCTTTTAATTTTTTACCAAATAAATCAAATGTCATATTGCCCCGTTGATAGGCTTTTTTTGCTGAATTTTCGCTTTTCCATGTGCCTTTATCCCAAATAGTGACTTTCCCTGCACCATATTCGCCTTTAGGTATAGTACCGTGAAATTTAGCATAGGCAATAGGATGATCTTCAACTTCAATAGCTAAACGTTTTACATGGGGATCACGTGATGGACCTTTAGGAACCGCCCAACTTTTTAAAACACCATTCATTTCCAGCCTTAAGTCATAATGTAAATGGCTTGCTGCATGTTTTTGAATGACATAAATTGCTTTTGCCTTGATGGATTTCTTGCCCACAGGTTCAGATGTTTTTTTAAAATCGCGTTTGTGGTGATAGGTCGCAAGGCTCAAGTTATTTTTCCTTGAAATTAATAATTTAAAAACTAAACTAAGTATAGCACTGACAAATATAATAATAAGAGGTTATACATGGCCCAGGGAATTTGGAAAGGCGATATTAATTTCGGGTTGGTATATATCCCCGTCACTTTATATTCAGCAGAATCTTATCAAAAAAATATCAAATTAGTTTTATTGGATAAACGTGATTTATCACGCGTAGGTTATGAACGTATTAACAAAACTACTGGAAAAAAAG
>JABDAR010000023.1 GCA_013289085.1 Gammaproteobacteria bacterium
AACCCAAATTTAAATATTACACTTGATTTCTTTGATGCTGGCTTATTTAATGATGATCGTTGTATTGCAGCCTTAAAGCAATGCGAGTTTCCTAATTTAAAGATAAAAATATCTCATGGCAGAAAAGAATTTTCACCTAAGCTTCAATCTTTATTGAAACAAATTCCAATAACAATTAAATATAAATTTCAAGGGCAAATAAACCCTGAAGATAAATCATATTTGCAACCGACGCAGGAGCCTCCTATTTCCGACTGGGTTGGTCGGATTGCAAGTGGAGCTTTGGCTGGGTTGGTGACTGGCCCAGTGTTTTTTTTGCTGGGATTGACATTTTTCACTATAATTTTCATGCCTTTTTTTCCCCTATTTGCTATTGCTCTAGCTGCTTCTAGCGTGACGTCAATATTGATTACGGGTGGCGAGATATTAGGTGCGATAATGTTGCTTAGCGCTGGATATTTTATGGCTTGTGCTATGGATCGAGCAGATGAAGTCTATGAACGCAAAAGAAATTGTACCACTTTCAAATCTACGGGTTCTGTGAGTGATAATGTTATACAGGCGAGGTTACCGTTAACTAAATCGCCGGATATGCAGAAGGAAAATCGTCAAATGCAGCCAGCTTCTGAATGTGCAGTAAATACTTCTTCGGTAACAAAGGTTGGTTTATATGGATCAGCTCCCCAAACAAATGCTGGGCGTAGTTTTCATAATTGGAAAGATCTGGAGCTTCGGTACCCTTCTTATAACAATTAAAAGTGGGCCGCATCTAAAATCGATTTTAATTCGGATGACAATTTTTCACTACTAACTACCCCATCGATACGAGTATTGGATATTAAGTTGGTTTTATTAAAAAATAAGATCACAGGAGGGCCAAAGACATGCAAATGCTTTGCTAAAATGATATCCTCTGAATGAATGTCTGTTAGATTAACATATAGCAACGTAAAATTATTCAATAATTTTTGTACATTGGAATCAGGTAAAGTATCATTCTCAATTTCTTTGCAAGCCGTGCACCATTCTGCTGTGAAAAATACAATGACAGGCTTGTGCGCTGCTTCCAATGAGTGTTGTAGTTCAGATAAATTTTTCACGTGTTGGAATGATGACAATGATATAACATTACTTGATTCAGATGAGGTTTTATGTTCCAACGGAGATAACGGATTTGTATTACCAATGAGCGCGCCTACTAATATTGCACAACCATAGACTAAAATCATAATACTTATCATTTTGGAGAGAGTACCCATTAATCTAGCTAACGATTTATTACGCATGCTCGAAGACTTAGGGTACGGCAACTGCTTTTCAATAGCGCCCATATATATTGCACTAAAGATCGCTAATGAAGCCCATAACAACATGACCACCTTGGCAGGAACAATACGCTCTATTAACCAGATGGAAATTCCTAGTAATAACAAACCAAAAAATTGTTTAATGTATTTTTGCCATGCGCCTAATTTTTGTAATAACTCAATACCAATAGTATTAATTAATAGTATCGGCGTCCCAATCCCTAGGCCCACAAAAAATAGCGCAATACCACCAAATTTGATATCGCCTGATGTCGCAACATAAGCTAATATGCCCGCTAACGGTGCGGCTACGCAGGGTGAGGCAATAAGAGTGGCTAATACACCCATAATAGCAACCCCAACATAAGAACCTGCTTTAAATTTTTTGCTATATGTAGAAATGGCTTTTCGCCAACGAAAAGGAAATGCTAAGCTGAAAAAGCCAAATAACGATATCCCTAACAACAAAAACACTAAACTAAAAAATCCCAATACCCAACTGTTTTGCATATAGGCTTGTAAATACAAACCGAAATTGGCAACAACAATGCCTGCAACTGCATAAGTTGAGGCTAACGAAATAATGTATGTTAATGACAAAAGAAACGCCTGTTTTTTAGTGAGTGCTTCAGAACTCGCGCCAAGAATGCTAGTGATAATCAGTATCAAAGGTAAAACACAAGGTGTGATTGACAGTAACAAACCAAAAAACCAAAATATTGGCACAATTAACCACCAACTACTGGTTCTTAATATCCGTTCCGTTTCACTTGGATTACTAATGGATTCGTTCGAATGGGCAGCTGCTGTTGGAATTGCCTCAGTAGAAACTTGAGAGAGAGAAGTAAAATGCTTGATTAATACCTGTAGCTCGGCTGGAGTAAGTGCTGGCAACGAACATCTGTATTGTATGCATATATACGCGGCTGCTTGTTTGAGATCTGGATATTTCATGCTAGGATTCAAGCGTTTTGCCTCATCAAGGCTCCACCACTGAATAAGAGAGTTTTTTGGTGCTGATTTTATCGCGGTATTATAAAGATTTTGAGCTGATTTTTCATCTTTACTACCTATAATTGTTATATGCAATTTGACATTTGTATTAGATGAATAAGCAATGCGTTGATAATAATTATTAAGCGCTAAAATTATGGCAAATCCGAACAATATAAACCAAGTTTTTTTCATATTAAATTCCATTTGAGATTTATTTCAAATTTTTAATCATGTCACTTGGGCCAATGTATCCTGTAATCGTTTTCGTAGGTTTGCCATTTATATCAAAAATGACCACGGTGGGCAAATCCATCATTTGATATTTAATTGCCGCATCAATATATTTATTTACATCTAGAATAACTGGAAAGTAATTAGCGTTGATAAGGCTAACAACGGAGTTATCAGAAAAAGTAACTTTTTCCATTTGTTGACACCAAGGACATGTGTCAGATTGTCCAAACAGTATGACTTGTCGGTGATCTTTTTTCGCTTGCTCAAATACATGCCCGGAATATTCATGCCAAACGATAGCGTTCGCAGGTTTGGAAATATAAAATATTGCAGAAATCACGCCAGCTAGTATTAATAGCCCTGCCAGGAATATATATTTTTTCATATTTGTTTCCCTTTTTGATCTTTATTTAAATCAGATTGAAAAAAAGTTTGATTTCCTAATGGTGAGAGCGGATCGACGTTGCCTAGCAGAGCACCAAAAAATAATATAATTCCGTATAATAAAATCAAGATACTGATAAGCTTTGATACAATTCCTGTATTTTTACTACTGAGATTTTTTTGAGGTACTTCTTCACCATCTAAACTGCATACTGCCTGCCCTGCGTCAGATGATGAATCTTTTTCTTTATTGATTAATACGCCCATGTATATAGCGGTGAAAATCGCTAAAAAAGACCATAAAAACATTATCACTTTAGGAGGAATCATATGCTCAAGTAACCATATGGCAACACCCAATAATAATATTCCAAAAAAATGCTTAATACCGTTTTGCCATTCTCCCGCTTTTTGCAAGATTGAACCACCAATTAAATAGAAAGCAATCAAAGGTGTTCCAAAACCAACGCCTGCAAAAAACAATGCAATGCCGCCAAGTCTAACATCACCTATTTTAGCAATATAACTTAATAGACCAACTAATGGAGCTAATACACAAGGCGCTGCTATAACAGTAGCCAATACACCTATGAAAGCGACTTCGATATAGAGCCCATATTTATGTACTCTGTTATGTACTCCAATAGTACTCTTTAGCCAATGATGCGGTAATTGCAGGTTAAAAAGACCAAGTGACGATAATCCAAGTATAATTAATATTAAGCTAAAGCTGCCTATTATCCAATTATTTTGAAAAGAAGGTTTAAAGTAGAAACCTAAACTTGCAACAAGAATACCAATGATTGCATAGGTCAGTGCTAATGAGAACATATATGTAAAAGATAAAAGTAGAGACTTTACCTTTGTTATGGCTTTATTACTTTCACCATATATAGTAGACATAATCAACATGAGCGTGATTGCACAAGGAGTAAGACCTAGCAATACACCAACAAACCAAAACGTGGCTATTATCCAGACGATACTCATATCAACATTCCATTTCGATGAACAATCTACTAAATTATGATAAAGTTACATCTATAGATTATACATGAATATCGTACAGAACGATCCATTGTATAAATGATCAAATATTCTATATTTGATCTAATTATGTGCGCTTGTAACCCTGGAGAAAAAAACAATGGCTACGATTCTCATTGTAGACGACCGCGAAATTTGCCGTGACTTCTTGATGACATTACTAGGATACGGGCCACATCATTTGTTACAAGCATCAGACGGTCTAGAAGCGTTAAATATGATAAACAGTGAACATCCTGAACTTATTATTACTGATATTCTCATGCCAACGATGAATGGCTACGAATTAGTACAAAAAATAAAAGCAGATCCGCAATTAGCAAAAATTCCTGTGATTTTTTATACGGCGAGTTTTTTATTAGATGAAGCTAAGTTACTAGCTGATACATGTGATGTTAAACATGTATTATTCAAACCAAGTGACCCACAACTCATTTTAGACACGGTCAATGGCGTGTTAGGCATAACAGAACCCAATTTAAAAGCAAAGAAACCGCCTAAATCAAAACCAATAGATAAGCATGAAAAGTTATCCTCAAAAAATCGACACTTTTCTAACTACTTTTCTGAAATTGAAAAAACAGGCGAAGCCTTCACTGCAGTAATTAAAGAAACACTAAGACAAAGCACTAAAGATGAACAATTATTAAATGTTCATGAACAACTTTCCCAAACCTTTAAACAACTAAGCAACGTAAGTAACCAGCTAGTCGCTTTATGCGAGCTCAATATGAATATGATATCTGAGCGTAGACCGAAACATATATTGAGATTATTTTGTGAAAGCGCACGAAATATCGTCGGAAGTAAATACTGTGTTTTAGGTATTCTCGAAAAAACGAAACTAAAGCATTTTATCGTCTCTGGAATAGATGATAAAGATTTTACAGGTAAAGCTGATATTGCATTTCTAGAATGTGGCCTAATCAAACGCGTCTTGAGCGCTAACGATATTCTGTGTGTAAATAACATTAGCGAGAAAGATAAAGCGGAATTTCCATCTGTTCATTCTGTGATTAATCATTTTTTAGGAGCTCGCCTAATTACATCGAATCATTTATATGGTTTTGTGTATTTTGCGGATAAAAATGATAACGCAGAATTTGAAGAAATTGATTGCCTAATTACCAATACACTTGCGACAGAGATAGCGATGTTATATGAGAACATTGATCTATATGACACTATGCAGCGCCATGCAGCAAAATTACAAATTAGTTCAAAGAAAGCAGACGCCTAACGCTTCAGATATCAGTATTTTTAGGTAATAATATTGAAAATCGACTGCCTTTCCCATATTCGCTTACACACTCAATCTGTCCATTAATTAAGTTTGCTAATTTTTGACTTAAGTGCAATCCCAGTCCCGTTCCTTCTATAGGTCTGCCTGGGTTTATAATTTGTTTAAATGCTTGAAACAATTGGGTTTGGTCTTCAGGCTTAATCCCTATGCCTGTATCAGTAAAATGAATATAAACTTTATTAGTATCAGTGGGGTGATTTTCTAACTCAATTTTTATTTCGCCTTTGTCAGTATACTTGATAGCATTGCTTGTTAAATTAATAATTATTTGTATAAGTGCGCGTTTATCAGTGTTAATCATCACATCTTTCCTGGGAATCTTGACATTCAATTCGATGTTTTTAGATTCGGCTAATGGGGATATCGTAGCGACAGCATCTTTAATTATCTTTCGGCAATCAACCTTTTCAAAAGTGAGTGCTACTTTGCCAACCGCAAGTTTAGCATGATCTAGCAAATCGTTAACGATGGTTAATAGGTACTCGGCGCTTTTTTTGACATTTTTTAACTGTCGCTCTTGATCAGCATTAAGCGGCCCAGGAAGCTTCATCAATAATGTACCGCTAAAGCCAATAATCGCATTGAGTGGTGTACGCAACTCATGGCTCATGGTCGCCAGAAATCTGTCTTTCTCTAAACTGGAATTTTCAAGAATAGTATTCTTTTCTTGTAGCGCTTGCGCCAATAGTTGCAATTCATTACCGTGTTTGAATAATGTTATCTCAATAGCATTGCGCACATCACGCATATCGAATGGTTTAGTGATGAATGCATAAGCACCGCTCGACTTGGCAAGATTAAATGTATTGTCGTCTTTAAACGCAGTAATAAAAATGATGGGAATATTGTATAAGGTTGAAATTTCATGAGCCGCTTGTGTTCCATCCATTTGGCCCTTTAACTGAATATCCATTAGAATTATATTTGGTTTGAATTCCTCCGCAAGATTAATAGCTTCTTTTCCTGAAATTGCTGTCCCTGGTATATTGTAACCCAACTCCTCTAAGCTAGTTTTTAATTCTAGCGCAATGATAGCTTCATCTTCGACAATCACTATTTTGATTTTATCCACTGAGCTTTTCCTCTTTCTTATTATTGTAACTTAAATCGCTGCTAAACAGATATAAACCACTAACTATATGAATTACTTAATATAAGATTTCTATACGAATTTATGCTAAAATAGACAATATAAGAAAATCACAGGGAGTGGCACGATGATAACAGCTAATAGAAAAAAAACTTCCGTTAAATTTCTTCAAAAATGTCCTACCGGAATAACTGGCTTTGACCAAATCACTTTGGGGGGCTTGCCAAAAAGTAGAGCCACTTTAGTTTGTGGTGGCGCAGGTAGTGGCAAAAGTATGTTTGGGTTAGAGTTTTTGATTCGTGGAGCAGTCCACTATAATGAACCAGGCTTATTTATTGCTTTTGAAGAAACTGATCTTGAGCTAACACAAAACATTGCATCCCTTGGCTTTGATGTGGATGATTTGATCGCTCGTAATAAATTAGTATTAGATCATGTTCAAATTGATCGCACTGAATTTAAAGAAATTGGCGTTTATAATTTAGATGGATTATTTATTCGACTCGCTACTACTATTGAAAAATATAAAATCAAACGCGTTGTATTAGACACACTAGAAGTTTTATTTGGGTGCCTCAATAATGAAACGATTTTGCGAGGTGAATTACAGCGATTGTTCCGTTGGTTCAAAAGTAAAGACATAACCGTTTTAGTGACGGCAGAACAAGGTGCTAATACATTTACCCGTTATGGTTTAGAAGAATATGTGGCTGATTGTGTTATTTTTCTAGATAATCGAGTTGAAAATCAAATATCTACTAGACGTCTCAGAATTGCCAAATATCGTGGTTCTTCACATGGATGCAATGAATACCCCTTTATTATTACCGCGCATGGAATTGAAATTACAGCGATTACCTCTATTTTGTTAGATTATAAAATCTCTAACAAACATATCACTACTGGCATAGATCAACTTGATACTATGCTAGGTGGCAGTGGTTTTTATGCTGGTAGTAGTATCCTTATCTCTGGCCCTGCTGGCGTTGGTAAGTCCAGTATTGCCGCGGCGTTTGCTAATGGAACTTGCAAGCGGGGTGAGAAATGTCTCTACTTTGCGTTTGAAGAATCAGTTGATCAAATACTTCGTAATACAGGTTCGATTGGATTAAAGTTAGAGCAATGGGTTAATAAAAATCTACTAAAGTTTCATGCTATTATTCCTAATTCGACTGGATTAGCAGCTCTTTTTGCTGAAGTTAAACAATTGACAGAAGATTTTAAACCTAACATTGTTATCATTGATCCTATTACGTGTTTAAAGGCAGCAGAACATCTAGATGAGATTCAAAATATTATTGCATTTTTTAAAAACCGCAATATCACCATGATGTTTACGAGTTCTATTTCTGGTGAGGGAACAACTGAGTTTGCGAATAATGATGAGGGTGTTTCATCATTAATCGACACATATATACTTTTACAGTATTTATATGGCGAAGGAGAACGGAATCGCGGCATCAATATATTAAAATCTCGTGGTATGGCGCATTCCAATCAATTACGCGAAGTCATTATAACGAACAAAGGAATTAATTTTCAAGATGTGTATATCGGCACAGACAAAGTGCTAGCAGGCTCAGCGCGCTTGGTTCAAGCTAGTAATTTAGAAATTGATAATTCAAATCGTGAGTCGGATATAAAACATAAAGAGCGTGAATTAGAAATTACACGTAAAATATTAGAAGGTGAAATCACTGCTCTGCACGCTAAGCTTGAAGATGCCAAAGAAGAAGAAGTGCATCTTAATCGTCAAAAAGATCATATTTATAATCTTATTAAAAAGAGTCGTAATGAGATTTCTAAAATCCGTATGGCCGATATTACCAAGCCCAGCAAACACACACTAAGAGGAACTAAAAATGGGAAATCTAAAAAACACAAAGAAAAAGAATCATATTAAAAAAGCACCCCACTCAGCCTATGTTCTGCGCCTCTATGTGGTTGGGAAGACACCAAACTGTTTATCTGCATTAACCAATCTAAAAAAAATATGTGACGCGCATTTACCTTTAAACTACGAGATTGAAATCATCGATTTATTGCAACTTCCAGAGCTAGCGAAGGACGATCAGATTTTGGCTATACCAACAGTGATCAGAAGATTTCCGAAGCCAACGCGTAAAGCGATAGGTGATTTATCCAATTTAGAAGAGGTATTACACGGTTTAGATTTGCCTATAAATAAATAATAAAAATTAAGAGCGGCCTTCGAATGCAAAAAAATAAAGATCACAAAAATATAATCAAACTAAGCGCAAAAGAGATACATACATTACAAGAACGGTTAGGGGAGTTAGAACAAGTATTACACTCTATTCAATGCGGCGAAGTAGACGCACTGATAATACAAGATAAAAAAGGTGAAACGCAGGTTTTTACATTAGAAGGGACAGACCAACCTTATCGGATTTTAGTTGAAAGTATGTCTGAGGGTGCTATCACACTGACTGGGGAAGGAATTGTACTGCACTGTAATAAACAATTTTCCAAAATGGTTAACACACCTTCTAAAAACATCATAGGCTCTTCATTTTATAAATACATGCCTGAAATAGAACGTGATTCATTTAAAGATTTGCTCAGTAAGGGAAAAATACAAAGTTGTAAAGGAGAATTTTCCTTACAGACAAAAAATGGTTCCACAATATCGGCTTTACTTTCTTGCCATAATCTTGAATTTGGCAATATTGATGGTATCTCTATTGTTGCAACTGATATTACTGAAATAAGTAAAATGCACAAGGAAGTGGCGAATTCTCTCAAAGAAAAAGAAGCAATGCTTAAGGAAATCTATCATCGAGTTAAAAATAACTTACAAGTCATCGCGAGCCTCCTTAATTTGCAAGCAAAATCAATCGCAGATATTGACTCTAGGAACATATTTATAGAAAGTGTTACTCGTGTCAAATCCATGGCTTTAGTACACGAAATGCTTTACCAATCTGGTAATTTATCACAAATTGAAATGGGGAAATATGTCAACACGTTATCAAAAACCCTTGCTGATATTTATCATATTTATAATAGCCGCGTTAAAATATTAATAGATGCTGATAGTATTTTTTTGAGTATTGAAAATGCTATCCCATATGGACTAATTATTAATGAATTAATATCAAATGCTTTTAAGCACGCTTTTCCAGCAGATAAACCCGGCCAAATTACCATATCGATAAAGCACAAAGATGACATTATTAGTTTATGCGTTCATGATAATGGCGTTGGATTTCCTGCACATATTGATTTTCAAAATACTACCACACTAGGCATGCAATTAATTCATACTTTAACTAAACAACTTAGAGGAAATATTACTCTAGATAGGAGTTCAGGTACTAAGTTCACTCTTGATTTTTCAACTACGTTCAAAGAGTGATAAATAGTTATTAAGCGCTGCTCATAGAAAAATAACCGTACGTCCCTTCTGCAACAACAGCTTCAGCGTGACGATTTAACGCATGAATGTAAGCAGCCGTGCGCATATCTGTTCGGTGAGCTTCCATTAATTGGTAAATACTTGCGAACTCTTTAGACATGATTTCATACAGTCGTTGATGAACTTCATCAAGTGTCCAATAATAGCCTGATTTGTTTTGTACCCATTCAAAATAACTGACTGTGACGCCACCCGCGTTTGCTAGAATATCTGGAACAATTAATACGCCTTTTTTATTGAGTATTAAATCTGCCTCAATACTCGTCGGTCCATTTGCTATTTCGATAATAATCGGTGCTTTAATTTTCTTAGCATTTGTTATTGTTATCTGGTTTTCTAATGCCGCTGGTATCAA
>JABDAR010000024.1 GCA_013289085.1 Gammaproteobacteria bacterium
TAGCGGTCACAAACAACGCCATTAATTCCTTGCAAAGCAATTACATTATTGGCGCAGTATTAGCTAAGAACTTAACAGCAGATAATACCCAAGTAAACATTCAGCCTATTTCATTAAATTATGACGGCGCGCTTAATGCCATAGGATTATGGGCTGGCAACTTTAAATTATCCGCACCTAGAATCATGATAACAAACTTATCCGGGAAGAATATCAACGTAGAAAGTCTAATCGTGACAACAAACCATGATATCGGTGGCAACACGTTTTATAATATCACTGAGCAATTATCACTAAAAAAACTTGATGTATCTGACAATGACATCACACCAGTTTCTCCTGTCAATTTATCGCTGACCATTTCTAATTTGAGCGCGCAGGGCGTACTGAATTTGCTGCACTTCTTTCAGAAAACATCTTCGACAGACATCTCTAACGATGATTTTCATCATCAATTGTTAGCGTTCGTGTCGCAACTATTTACACCTTCCACCACGGTTAATTGCAACGCGGCCTTTACCACATCACTAGGTACATTTATGTTGACTGAAGGAATGTCCGACTTGAATGTCGAGCCTAACTCGGCCTTGCAAGACATCATTAAAAAAAGCAGCTTACAAATGAATGTTAGAGTTTCGATTCCCTTAGCAAACAAATTAGTCAAAACTTATTACCAACCACTCATGCCTGCGATGGGCGCCCGATCAAGCGGCCTAGCGCCGGGAATGAACCTCACCTTGAACCAAAATGATGTGGAATTATTTAACGAACAAATTGCCAGCTTAATGCAACGAGGGAAATTATCGCTAGCTACTTCTATGCAAATAATGACTCTCAGCCATGAACACCTTACACCCGAACAATTTATTACTGGCCTTGCGCAAGTGAAGATTTCCACTGATACTGCAGCGCAAATTACTCACATGTATTCACAAATCTTAATCAACGAACAAGCGAAAATATCCACTCCACAAAATACCGGGGCCAGCCAATCCACTCCCGCCATTGATCAATGGATTAAACAAGGCTACTTAATCAAAGATAACGATGATTATACGATCTCTATCACTCAAGATAACGGCGTAACTAAAATTAATGGGAATACATTACCAAATTAGGAGTTAGATTTCTGTTCTTCCACCCACCATTTGGTAGCCGCTGCCACAGCTGCCGGAATGGTAAAAAAGTTTACTATCGGAATCATTGAGGCAACCAGCACACTCCCACCGAAACCTAATGCTACCCAACGTCTTTCATTTAGCCACACACGCACACTCGATATAGAAACCCTATTATTATCGGTAGGGTAATCAATGTATGTCAGCGCCATGAACCAGGCGTTGAATAAAAACCACACGATGGCGGCGGCAGCTTGCACGACGGGCAAGAATAATAAAATAAGTATGAGTAATGCGCGTGGTAAATAATAACCTAATATTTTTAACTGCCGGCCGACAATGCGCGGGATGTCTTTGAAGTTTTCATACAATGAACGCGACTCTTTCACTTGACCTGTCAAATATAGCTCGACTTTTTCAGCAAGAAAACTATTGAAGGGCGCACAAATGATATTAGCAATGGTGACAAAGGTATAGGTCAAAATGAGAAAAAAGCTAACGAAGAATACTATCCATAAAATAACACTTAACCAATGCAGCCAAGCCGGCAGGTAGTGCTCAAACCAATGGTTGAACGCTCCCATGTAGTGCTGCATGACCAGGAACAATAATGCAAACAATATGGTGTTAATCAACAGCGGTATGCAAACAAAACGCCGCAAACCGGGTTTAGAAATCAATCTAAACCCATCCATTAAATATCTCATGCCAGATAACGGTGTATTCAAGGTCGAATCTTCACAATACAAGCGATTAATAATAAGGGTAAGAATACATCTAAGATAAACCAAGAACCCGCGTTTCCATTGGTAAAATTATGGGATTGAGTCATTTGATAAATATGGCCGGTTGCATCGCCCCATAGCCAAATCGTATTACCAATGACAGCAGCCAAGCGGAAGCCATAGCTCGCATTAAATGATAACAACCCGATTAGACCAAACCCCAAGCCCGCCATGCCAACTTCGTACTGAAAAGGGCTGTTCGCCCACCCTATCGCACTCGCCGCTATTTCAGGATAAAGCACATGCATCAAGCCTGCGTAGATACCTGAAAAGCCCACGCAAAAGAGAGCAAGCCACCGGTAGATAATTTCATATTCAGGAACACGTCCGCGAGTGACTAAACGATTAACCAGCATGAAAAATATCGCCAGACCAAACATAACGACATTAAAATTACTTAACATCCACTGTATTTCTTTAGCGAGCATATCCTTATCCTCTCTGTTTTTAACTGACTGCCTTGTAAACTAATACCGCGATGGTGGATGTCACCATCATAAGAAACAACGGGCGTATGACGCGCGCGCCTTTATTAATCGCTAGGCTTGCACCTAACCGACCACCAATGAATTGGCCTGCGGCCATGCAAGCGGCGATACGATAATCAACATTTCCGCCTAAAATAAAACAAAGCGCCGCAATAGTACTGCTATTCAAATTCAATACTTTAGTGTATGCGGTCGCCTTGATGAGATTATATCCTAGAAAAAAAGTCAGAAAGAAAACATACATTGAGCCCACACCTGGGCCAAAAAAACCATCATAAAATCCAAGACCGAATCCAAATAAGATATAAAACCATAGCCTGCTCATGCGTGGCTCTTGATCCTTCAAACCCAGCTTAGGTGTAATTAATGTGTAAATTAAAACGGTAGCCAACAAGATAGGAATAATTTTATGTAAGATTTCCGTACTTAATACTTGCGCGGCAATCGCTCCGCTGATAGATCCTATCAAACCAAAGAAGAGGCCTGTGTACATGTCCGAAAATGATATCAGTCCATGCCGGTGATAACGTTTAACCGCGGTAAACGTCCCGACAATCGCTTGCAATTTGTTTGTCCCAAAAGCTAGGTGCGGTGGCATCCCGGTACTAAGCAAGACTGGAAGTGTGATTAAGCCGCCCCCACCCGCGATCGCATCGACTACGCCAGCAAACAAGCCCGTTGCAAATAAGATAATCATTAGCATCGTATCTACATTACCTACTTTAAATATTCCTTTAAAAATTCAGGAATACGTTGTTCCAGCCAATATTCAGGCTTCCAAGGATATTTGCCCGTTACAAAACCCACATGGCCGCCAGCGTTTGTCACTTCTAATTGTACATGCGGTGATACTTCATGCGGCTCGGGGATGACGTCTTCCGACATAAATGGATCGTCTTTTGCATGCAATATCAATGTCGGAGTTTGAATGGCATGTAAATATTGACGGCTGCTTGCTTGTGAATAATAGTCATCAACACCAGAAAATCCATGCAATGGCGCCGTGAATTTATTATCGAATTCAAATAAGGTATGTATATCTTCCAGATCCGCCGGATCGACTGGCGCTGACGGCACATATTCATATTTATAGGTAAGACGTTCACGCAAACACTTTAAGAAATACCATTGATATCCACGTGACAACCCCGACTGTATGCGCGTTGCCGCTTTGTTTAATTCGAAAGGAACTGAAACAGCGATTGCCGCAGCCAATGGGGCTTGCATGCCTGATTCACCCAACCATTTTAATAAGACATTCCCACCAAGTGAATATCCAATCACGGCAATAGGGGTGCCAGGGTCTCTCTCGAGCAGCATGTTAACAATATAACTAACATCGCCAGTCTCGCCAGAGTGATAGCTGCGTGGTAGACGGTTGGGCTCACCGCTACAACCGCGGAAATGCATAAAAACGCCACGCCAACCATGGTTATTAAGTTGACGCATCATGCCTTTTGCATAATGCGACTCGATAGAACCTTCGAAACCGTGCAAGATCATGACCAATGGCCCTGTGCCTGCACGTCCTGACCAATCTAAGTCAACAAAATCACCGTCGGGCAATTCAATTCGCTCACGTTCAATTTCAATATCTTTGATATCGCGCCGTAACAGCGCTGGCCACAAGGTTTGCAAATGAGGATTACGCAGCCACCAGGCGGGTTTGAACTGAGTTCCATTCATTATTCACCTCTCACAAGCTAATATATGATCCATGACTCAAGCATTTTTTTCGCCACTACCAAATCATTAGGATATTGTGCTATTGGTGATGTATACGCCCAAGCATAAAATACTTGTGCATCACTTCTTAGTATCACAATTTGCCACTGCTTGAATTCTTTGTCCTTATACGTGTAAGAAAAAACGGTATATTCGCCTTTATCTTTTTTGCCATTTTTTTCTGTGATTTCAAACGGGCCGCTCTCCAAAAACTTCACCCCAGGAGATTGACTAACCGCTTGGTGCTTAATGTCTGCCATAAATTGTTTTACCGTAGAAAAATCTCCGCCGGTTTTCTTTGTCAGCACGGTTTGTATGTTAACCGTCGAGAAATAAGCTGTCGTTCCACGCTTGCCGCTAAAAATAACTGTGCCATCACCGGCTTTTTCATATTCCCAATTACCAGGATATTTCATCGTGTAACGGCTATCTTGATTATCATAGCTATTTGTCATCTCACTTGTGCCGAGATTTCCATTACCGGCATTTTCTATGACGCTACTCGGGTTCACCTGAATTCCCAAGATTTTCCATTCGCCATCTTCTTTTACCAATAAGTATTCAACTGGCGTGGATGCACCCTCTTTTGAGTACAAAGTACCTTTCACTACACCAGTGTCATCTTTAATTTCTTTCTCAGTTAAAGAAAACCGTTTGTTTTCTCTTAACGCTTCGTAGTGATTAACAAACGCTTCAAAGTCAGTAAGCGGCGTCGCATTGCGGAAATCTGTGGAGGTATATGAGTAGGCTTTAGCGATATCGCCAGAACGCAATGCAACTAATTGATTTTTAATGGTTGAATTGACGCCACCCGTTGCAAAATAGGCGATTGCTATAACGATAATGATAAAAGTGATTACACCGACGGCACTAACCAATACCTTTTTATTTGTAGGCATATCTAACTCCCCTGATATAACTCCCATTATACCGTCTTTATATCATCCCGAGGAGGGCTTTTTATGGCGTGGCTTCTTAATGCTGCCTTAATCTAGTTCTGGTAGAATTTTGATCAGAAGGTGTGGTTTACAAAACGAGGAAACTAGACATGAAAAAGTTAATTGCCGTCATTTTATCATTAGTGTTGTGCAGCCCGGTATTTGCCGCTGATTTCGCAAAGCTAAACATCAAAATTTCGAATCCGGTAAAAGAAAACAAATACTTTTTATGTCTTTATGGAATAGGCTGCCTAAGCATACGCGCTGGAAATAACGGCAAAGTGTTCCCAGTGATGCCAACAACTGATATGGGAAATATACAAAAAATTGTTATCACCGATGTCAGCAATATGAGCATGCACTTACAATCCAACGATAAGTCATGCAATGTTGTCGTCAATAAAAATCAACGGTTGACGATTACGGGTCAATTGGTTGTTAAGAATAACAAGCCTTATATTAATAGACTGCACTGCTCACTTATATAATTACGTCAGCTTTAGCCTCATCATGACGTGGGGAATTCCGGCGAACTGACCATGTTCGCCTTTGAATTCATCGACGATGACAAAACCAGCTTTTTCGTAAACATGAATCGCATGCAGATTACGTAGTTCAGGATCAATTAAAAATGCTGCGGCGTTTTTAAATTTATCGTTAATAAATTTCTTGATCAGTAAATGTGACATGCCTTTTCCTAAAAATTCTTCTTCACCAATCAACAAGTCTAATGAATATGTTAACCCGTGTTTTTCACGCCACTTGGACCATATTCCTGTTTCGTTTCTTCTTACCCGTGCTGTCATCAAATACGCAAACGGTTTTTTACCATAGTATGCTAACCATGGCGTCCAAAAATAATCTTTATTGGCCAGGTAATTTTGCAAATCTGGAATAGAACGACCAGTTTCTGGATCGTCAAAAAACTCACTCACATGCGGTTTTTTAAACCAGTTGTAGATTAGTTCAAACTGATCACTAGTAGGGTGTTTAAATGTCACTTCATCTATTGAAGCTTGCATTTGCCTATCCTTGCTCGATAAAACCAGTCTACCTTCTTGATTTCACTGACACAATACATTTCAAATAGTGTGATAGAATATCCTTATATAATAAGAAATGGGGAGAAAGATAATGAAATCGTTCGTCTTCATTATATTAGCCACCATCGCCTGCAATGCCAACGCTGAATATTATTTAGGATGTTATCAACCCATCCCTAATGTCGTATCTATCAACTGCTCTGGGCATCATTGTCATTGGAAAGTACGTCATGCGAGTAATTATCATTATGATACTCGACATCATCGAGATAGAAACATTGAAAAATACTGTAATCAAGATATGGCGACGGGTGATGACAACGCATGCCTTCATCCCGATATGCAGATTAATTAAAGATTATTTCACACCAAGCATTTGGGAGGCTTTTTCTTCGGCGGCTTCCACTGCAGCACAATAATTTTTTGTCCGACTTCTAATGATGCCATTAAAGAAATAAGGATGCTTTGTACGTGCAGTTTCAATGATGTCATGAGCACTGTGTTTCCCATCTGTCTTAAGGGCGCCAATCACTTCTGTGATGGCTGCCACTTTATCACTCTTGATTTGAATCTGATTTTGATTCCACATCGAGTACAGTGGTAAATACTGCATATATGATTTATCATTTTTTATATTTTCAACATCTTGATTTAATATTTTTTTGTGCTGCACTAATGAATCAATGGCATTGACAACAGGCTGGACATTTGCACGTAGGAAGCTCCGATCGATATTTTTATAATGCACGCTGTTTTTGAACTCTTGAAATGCTGTTTTGTTATCTTGCAGTTCTTTTTTTAATTGATTGTATTCAAAAGTCAACACATCATGCATTTTAGTAATATCACTTAAATCCACACTCAGTGAAATACTTGTACGAGTATATTCATCAATCCACTGCCTATTCTTATCATCTAACGTTTCACACCAGCTAACTAACTTTTTCATCAATAACTTTACAAATTCATCTCGAAAAGAGTTTGGTGATTTTAGTGCAAAAGCCATAGCCATTGTCTTTTTAACATGCTCTATGCCGCCACTCCAAACAAATAAACTTAACACGAACGCAAATAGTTTCTGGTTCTTCTCACTGATTGCGTATTCAAGTAGATTTTGTTTTTTTTCATTTACCAAAACCGGGAAGCGGCTAGTAAATGTTGCCTCCACATTGGCACCCTCTACTTGCAATAAATCCAGGTGACGTTTAATAATAGGCATCGAAGCTTCTGTAGAGTAATTTACCTTTTCAAGCTCTTGGACGAATTCAGCAAAATCAAACATTATAATATCCCCTCATGCACGCCATGTATAAAATAGGCGGTTTAGTTTATAGTCTGGTTACAAAATAGTCAAGAAGGAATGCAATAACTAGCAACACGATCTCGTTGATGACATAATGACCCCCTTTTATAATTGCAGTATTAAAAATATGCAGAATATTTCGATGAAGAAGCTTAAAGTTCACAACCCTGCTTTCATATACTTACTGATGATTTGTCTTGGCATTCTATGCGGACTGTCGGATATTGGCATATTACAAAATACTGGCCAATTAATTTCGGATGTTTTCATCAAAATTTTCCGTTGCATCAGTCTGCCTATTGTTGCGCTTTCACTCATCGTTACGCTATCAAGTTATCATTCGGAAAATTCGATGCGGCAGATTTGGCAAAAAGCCATCACCTATACATTAGGCACTACAGTGGTTGCTGCGACTGTAGGCTGCTTACTCTATTTATTGATAAATCCATCCAACGCTAGTTCTGCGCTAACACCTTCGACATTAACTGGTGTAGAAAATGCGAATAGCTATTCTCAATATTTACTTAATTTAATTCCTACGAATGTGTTCTCACCTTTCTTAGAGCATCAAGTGATGGGTGTATTAATACTTGGCCTTATTGTGGGTGTTGCGATTCGTTATATTCCCGAACAAGAGCCGCGCCAAGCTGTTATTCATTTTTTTCAAGGCATTTATGGCATATTTATC
>JABDAR010000025.1 GCA_013289085.1 Gammaproteobacteria bacterium
CCAAACATGGAAGGCGAATGCAGCAGTTGCTTCATGCGGGGTGAATAGGCGTAGTAACACAAAGGGCCTTGTAAGCTCACACTGGCAATGATGGAGCTCGCTGTCCAATTCTCCGCGCCCGTTTCATCATTAATCAAATTCCACTCGATAACCGTCGAAATTAAGCCTTTGAGGGCTTCTTTAATCGCAGAGTGGTTATTACCTTGATAGCCAATCAGGCGGCAGAGTTGTTTGACAGTGATCTCATGCTCATCTTTCAACATCAATTCTTTATAAGCATGATATAACAAGGCATTGCTGATTTTACGCTGCAGCAGGCTTAATGAATTGGAACAATGAATAGTTGCTGCGTGCTTCTTTAATTCCCTGTCATTCTCGTGCTTATCGAGTCCCATATCCGTCGCAACTTTTCCCATAGTCGTCACATCCTATCCCAAGAACGTCACAAGTTATCCCACAAGCGTCACCGTTTTTCCCATAAACGTCACAATTTGCAGCAGTAAATCTATTTCCTTCAATCAGTTACGCCATCGCAAACAAAAGCAAAACAAAAGATAAACAAAAAACACAACACGGTAATGTTAACTGTTTTAATCTTTTTTGTGTAGCATAAAACAAAACTAATGATATATTAAGCATTAACGTAATACAACGACAGGAGTCAACTATGGAAGTCATCGCGTTTGTGAATAATAAAGGCGGCGTAGGAAAGACAACATGCAGTAAATTAATGGCAGAGTATTTGAGTAAAACAAAAAAACTTAGAACACTTTGCATAGACTTCGATCCTCAATGTAATTTTTCCCATCAATACTTACATATGGAAATCGATCCTGCGGCACCTGAAGGACTCATACCACCTATTCATCCTGACTATGAGCCAGGTCACCCAGATGATGCAGATTGGGATGGACGTAGCAGTATTGCAGAAATATTTTATGGCCAAGGTGTTATACCATATCCAACATACGTAGATAAATTGGACATAGCTCCAGGACATGCTGAAAAATTACTCACAGCAGAGTCAGTTAGGCGATCTGAAGTCGTTGATAAGGTTCACAAGCAATTGGCTAATTTTTTAAATCATCCCGATGTACAAGCTGAGTATGATGCTGTTGTCATTGATACCGCACCATCTAAAGGTCCACTGACTATTAGTGTAATTAAAGCTGCGACACATATAGTTATTCCATCGGTAATGGAAGAACAGCCTGTGCAAGGGATATATGGGATGTTACAACTTTGGATGCAAGAATCACTTATCAGAGAAAAGTCCCGGCCTTTGAATCTCATTGGTATTTTACCGAACATGTTCAAACAGACGCGTCTGCATAAAGATATCTTAACAAGCTTGCAAGATAATCCTGCTATTGGTAAATACGTGTTGCCAGTTAAGTTTTCACAACGAATTGTGTTTGCGGAAGTGGATGCGGCGGACTCTACACCGCGTTCGATTTTTGATTTTCCGGAACAACATGTTGCTAAAAGTGAAGCGGATGAAGTATGTAGCTATATTGCTGAGAGGATCTTCGCATGAGTAAGAAAAAACGGTTTGGTATATCTGAAGCACTCACACGCGGGTTAAGTGAAACCATCAATGTCGTTGAAAATAACACGGGTGTGTTCCGTAACGTCGTATTGCCATTGTCACGCATAGAACTCGATCCTGAAAACCCCCGTAAACTTACGATAGACTTATCAGACGTACGGCATGGGCTACGTCCTGATGATCCGCTTTATTCACGTAAGCAAGAAGAGTTAGAAAAATTAAAAGAATTGGCCCACACCATTAAAGCTAATGGCGTTATCAATCCTATCGTGGTTTATAAGAATGGCGAGTTTTACCGCATTGTGGCAGGCGAACGTCGTTGCTTGGGCTCTATTTTAGCGGGCAAACAAGAGATAGAAGCGCGTGTATTTAATGAAAAACCGAAAGGGTTTGATCTCAAATTAATTCAATGGGTTGAAAATACCGCTCGTGAAGATTTAACTCTAGACGAACGTCTTGGTAACGTAAGGGAAATTATCCGTGAATATGAGCTTCAGCATGGGCAAACCGAGGTGAACGCCACGTTACTAAAGAGTATTACAGGATTGTCTCTCTCTCAGACTACCTATTACATGACTGCGCTTAATGCCCCCGAAGATGTCCAAGTACACATTCAAAGCGGCAATATTCGTAATCTCGATAAAGCCGCATTACTCGCAGGTGTTGTTTCTCCTGATGTGCGGGCGCGCGCGATAGAAGCCTGTATCAATGGATCTAGCTTAAAAGAGTTACGCAGCATCATCAGCCAACATAAGCATCTCAACAAGAATAGAAAAGACTTAGTTTCATCAAAAAGAGGGCGTTCAACGGCTAAAATCAACATGGGTACGACGCTCAAGGCCCAGGTTGTTAAGACGATTGTGGATTGCGTCACAACACAAAGGCAATTTGATAAATATATGGAAGTGTTTTCCCAAGTTAACTGGATGGATTTGCGTCAAGCAACAAAGGCATTCCGAAAATTAATCGAAATTTTAGAAGTAGAGATGGCAGTATGATATCAACCAAGGTTATGACATCGATTAAATTACAAAAAAATCTTCATCGCAGATTACAACAGCGCATTATCGAGGACGGCTATGGGATGCGCGGCAAGAGTAAATGGATTATCGAATCTATCGAATCCTTATTACAACTTTCCGATTATCCTTCTCTGGTCGAAATTGCCGAAGACATGGATCAATTAAGCGATATGGTTAGTATTCGTGTTCCTGAAGATTTAATGCTGAGAATAGAGCATGCGGTTATTCAAGTTAGGAAACAATATCCCATGATTGAAGGGGTAAAAAGTAATTTGATCCGTGCCAGCATTATCCAAAGACTGCTGAGACAGCCAACTTCGGTTACCGAAGCTTAATATAACTATTTGAAATATATAAATATTAAATATTTGAATTAGAAATGATACGCATCCCATAGACGTCCACTTTTAAGCTGTAAGGTGTGACGTTTATGGGATTAATGTTTCATGTAGAACAATGGGTTGGGTGATGAACGAAGTATTACGTCACTCTCTCATCAGAGATAGCCAACACTTGCGGCATGTAGACGGCTGGTTTAGAGATCCAGTTAATAAAGTTAAGGGCTTCCTGTTTTTCTGTTTCAGAACTGAGGCAGCCTTGATTCATTAAGAAATCGACACTAATACCCACGCTATATGTGTTGGGTAGCGTATTTTTACCAGAAGTGTAAGCACCATTCACACCAACCGACCATAATCCATAAAAGGGTACATTGAGCCAGGTAAGGTGAGCGGTGTAGCTGTCAAATGGTTTGCGTATGCCTAACGCAACACCGGCTTCTATATTGTCAGCAAGGGCTTGATTGAGGGATGCTGAGCCGCCGAAACCTTTGGCATTTTGTGATGAAACATAATCGGTATTGTAATTGACGTTATCATAGTTAAGATAAACACCCACATTTCCGCCATCCCATGGCGATAAAATGAATCCAGGGCTAATACCTTCGGCAGTTGAACCTGCGATGCGCTTATCATCAGCAAAAGCGGTCAAAACGCCCGATTTATTTACAAAAGAACCTGTGTCTACCCGTAATGACTTACCAGGTGCATGTGAAACAAATGCTTTCACATCAATTTGAGGATTATAAAGATACGTGTATTCACCCAATGCGTAGCGATAATCTGCGCTAATATCGCCTTGTTGGACCCATTGACGGGTATCGCCGCTAAAATAAGAATATGAAATCGCTTGTAATAGATATTCGGCAGAAAGTTTTAATTTCTGGTCTTCCATGATGAACCAACCAAAAGAACCATTGAGTCGGATATTATTAGGGCTTGCTTCTGCTGCTACCGAAAATGCGCTGGTATTTGAGATGGCATTATTGATTCCGATTCGCGCGAGGGTGCCAAGGAAAGTAGTTGGTGTGCCTGAATTTGGTAATGCGCTGACATGAGAACTAAAAAGTAATAATGCGCTGCTGATACCAAAAATCGGAACAGAAAGTTTCATCATTCACCAACTCCATGTATATAATCCTAAAAAGCCCAATCATGGTAAGTGAATATGATTCGACACGCAAGACCGCTACTTTTTCCTATCATGCTTGTTTTGTATGAGATTGCTACTTATCTATCGAATGATATGTATCTACCCGCATTGCCGCAGATAATGCGTGATCTTGACTTAAGTGATAAACAAGCACAGTTAACGTTGACGATCTGGTTCCTTGGATCAGCGTCTATGCCGCTTATCATGGGCGCAATATCTGATGCTTATGGCAGACGGTTCGTGCTTTTCGGGGGAGGAATCATTTACATCACTACTACGATAATATGCGCAATGACACACGACGAGATTACCTTTTTAAGTGCTCGTTTTGTGCAAGGTGGTATGGTTTCAACCATGATGGTGTCCGGCTACGCCGCCATACATGAATTGTATGAACAAAAAGAAGCAATTCGAATATTGGCGTTGATGAGTATTATTGTCATGATTGCACCAGGATTAGGGCCATTGTTTGGCGCGATGGTGTTGTATGTGATAAGTTGGCGCGGAATTTTTTGGGTGATTGTGGTTTGGGCATCGATAGCTATTTCTGCTTTATATTATTGTATGCCAGAAACGTTACCGTTAGATAAACGGCAAGTTTTGTCATTACAACTGATATTCAAAAAATACACTCGTCTATTAACAAATATAAACTTCGTGTTATATATGTTTATATTAGGATTTATCATGAGTGGATTTCTTTCCTGGGTTACTGCTGGGCCTTTATTAGTTATTGAAAATTTCCATTATAGCGCCATGGTATTTGGGGTGATGCAAACCGTGATTTTTGGCGCAAATATACTCGGGAATGCCAGCATTAAATATTTATTGAAAGTGTTGCATGTTAATTCTCTTATCAATTTAGGCATGTGTATTATCCTTTGTGGCTCCTTGTTTATGTTGGTGGTCATGATGTACTTTCCTCATACGTTATTCGCATTTTTAGCTGCTATGATGACATACTCATTTGGATCAGGATTATGTTTTGCGCCATTGAACCGTTTAGGAATTGAGACAAGTGATGAACCTATGGGCGCGCGTGTCGCATTATCGACGGTATTTGTGACAAGCTTCGCTGCTTTGGGCAGCGGGCTTTCAAGTTGTTTTTTCAATGGGACGATAACATCATTAGTATGGGTAATTGTGGCACCTAGTCTAATAGCTTTTGTCTTATTAAGGCAGATTCAACATCTGCGGGTGAACAAGGTTTAGGAATAACGTCATTCGCGCCCTGAAATTGTATGTTTTTTTCCATAGACCATGTGAAAATGACGCTTCTTTCTGGCTCGGCTAATCCATATTCATTTTCAATAGCGCGTATTTTTGTTGTAGCTGCTTGCCCATCCCTATATATTTCTCTATCTGTCGTACTAGGCGGCATTTGATAATCCATGATGATTAAATCAAAATTTTTATTATCTGCTTTGATTTTCATTTCGCATTTTGCCACGGCGGCGTTGCCATTTTCAGCTTCATGAATTTTAACTTGTGTGCCTAAATAGGTTATTAAGATGGCGCGTATGGTGGCCCTAAATTGCTGGTTGTCGTCCGTAATTAGGATATAAAGACCAGGTCCTGGTTTTGGCTGTCTAATCATCATGATAAAAATTTCTCCAAACCGTCAATTTTCTTAACTATACTATAAGTTATGTGGGGAAAAAAATATGCATAATCAGCCCTTAAAGATTATCCAAATCAGTGACATACACCTCCATAGTGATGTGCGGGGTGAATTACTCAGAGTAAATACGCATGATAGTTATCAGGCAGTTCTTGATTTGGTGCGGGCCAAACATGCCAAAGATACTGATTTAATTATTCTTTCCGGGGACCTGACGCAAGATGGCTCCCTTGAGGCTTATGCCCGTGTTGCTGACTTAATCGAGCCGTTCAATATTCCCGTTTATTGTGTGCCAGGTAATCACGATAATCCAAAAATGATGAAGCAAGTCTATCCGCGCGGAAACGTTTCAAATAACAAGCATATTGTTTTGAAGAATTGGCAGATCATTTTATTAGACTCGCACAAACCAGACGCGGTCGAAGGTTATCTTGATGCATCTGAGTTGGAGTATATGCAGCACTGCTTGCAAAAGCACCCCGATCAACATGCTATCATTCTTTTTCACCACCAGCCTGTTCCCGTTGGCAGCCGTTGGTTAGACAAGCTTTGGGTCACCAATGCTGATGAATTTTGGGCGGCGATAGCGAAATATCCTCAAATCAAGACAGTCTTGTTTGGTCATGTCCATCAAGAGTTTCAGCAAGCGGTGAATGGCATGACTATTTACGCAACCCCTTCGACGTGCATTCAATTTAAACCTCATCAAGATAGATTTGGACTGGATCATTTACCGCCTGGCTATCGTTGGATACATTTATTTGAAGACGGTCATATCGAAACAGGTGTTGAACGTATTGCGGAATATATTGGTGTGTTTGATAAGGATGCGAAGGGGTATTAATTTCTCCAAAACGAGCTATAAATCAACATAATCAAAATAAAAACACTGATCATCAAAAATCTATAGTCACGTATCATGGTAAAGAGCCAGCAGAGTAGTGCCACGCGCACGGTTTGTGTCGCGACAAGCATCAATAATCCGAGTTCAACAATACCCAGTGGGGTAAAGGAGAAAGCATATTGCCAAATTTGTTTGATGGTGGTGCGAGCAATGCTAGTTTGCAATAATTCATATTGCACGTTTTCACTGCCATGTTGAAGCAAGTACATCACCCCGCCGATAATGACCAAAACAGCAGACAATAATGTTCCGATGAGTAGCACGACTCCAATAAACTCTTCCATCTTTTTAACGGATAACATTAAACAACTCCAGATAATGCGTTATAAAGCATTTGTAAGCCTATAAAGCAAATAGCGATGCTGAAAATAAGCCTTAATGAGCGGTTATTAATTCGCGAAATGATTCTTGCGCCAGAAAATGAGCCGGCAATGACGCCTATCAATACAGGGAAGGCAATCGCAGGAATAATATAGCCATGGGTGAAATAAATTCCCACACTGACCGCCGCTGTAATACCAATCATAAAATTGCTAGTAGTGGTCGCTACTTTATACGGAAGACGCAATCCTTGATCCATGGCTAATAC
This sequence comes from Gammaproteobacteria bacterium, assembly GCA_013289085.1. Lineage (GTDB taxonomy): Bacteria > Pseudomonadota > Gammaproteobacteria > JABCZS01 > JABCZS01 > JABCZS01. The sequence continues at coordinate 7,177 of JABDAR010000025.1, forward strand.
CTTCAGTGCGCCTGACCCAATGCCTAACAAGCCAGATAGAACACCTGCTATACCCATCACCAGTAAAGCAATGGGAACGCTTTGAACTTTATAATGTTCTAGACGGGTGTTGTGTGGATAAGTGCCATCTAATTGTAAACTGATCGCCCATGGATGTGACGAGTCAAATTGGTCGCTTTCTTCACGGCGCCGCATGGTCAAGTAAGCTGAAAAAAACATGACTAAACTAAATAAGATGGTGAGAAAGACTTTGGATACGAT
>JABDAR010000026.1 GCA_013289085.1 Gammaproteobacteria bacterium
ATATTGATAAATTTCCTGACAGTGTCTTACGCGAGGAATATCCTATTTTTGCTTTTAATCGCGCGATTATTGAAGCAACCCATGATGTAGTGTGTGCCTATAAACCCCAAATTGCATTTTATGCCGCGCAGCGTGCTGAAAACCAGTTGGAAATGACTATTGAATTTATCAAAGAACATTTTTCCCATATTCCGGTGATTTTAGATGCCAAACGTGGCGATGTCGGTAGTACTGCTGCGCAATATGCACTAGAAGCATTTGATCGTTATCAAGTCGATGCGGTGACTGTGAATCCTTATTTAGGTTTTGATTCATTGCAACCGTTTTTAGAATATAAAGACAAAGGCGTGATTGTACTGTGTCATACTTCCAATAAAGGTGCACAGGATATTCAAGAACTTCATGTCAATGATCAGTTTCTGTATGAAAAAATTGCAATGCTTGCGGCCACGCATTGGAATGAACATAATAATATCGCCTTGGTAATAGGTGGAACTTATCCAGAAGCCTTAAGCAAAATTCGTGAAATTATTGGTGATATGTTAATGCTAGTACCGGGCGTTGGTGCGCAAGGCGCTAATATTAAAGATGTCGTCACTCATGGTAAAACAGGACAAGGCGGTGGTTTAATTATTAGTGCTTCACGCAGTATTTTATACGCCAGCCATAAATCTGATTTTGCCAAAGACTCGCGCACTGCTGCACTTGTCTTACGCGATGAAATGAATCAATACCGATAAGGATATCATCATGACCGCAGCTATTTTTGCAGTAGTTATTTTATTGTTGCTCTATAATCGTGCGAGTCTAAAAGTATTTACCCTATCGATATTTGTTTTATTATGTTTTTATTCGTTATTTTATGCTGTTATTTTTTTAATTCTCGCCCTACCCTTTAATATCACTCAAATTCGTGAGCAGATGTTTTCGCGTTTAATTTTAGTATTGTTTAAAAAACAAATGCCGCCTATTTCTGAAACTGAAAAAGCAGCCATTGATGCCGGCGATATTTGGTGGGAAGCAGCGCTATTTACCGGTATGCCGGATTTTACTCAATTACTCGCTTATCCTAAACCTGCATTATCACTTGAGGAACAAACTTTTATTGATCAGGAAGTGCGAATCTTGTGTGATATGATTGATGATTGGCAAATTACCAGCACGGGGGAAATTCCTGAAAATGTTTGGCAATTTATAAAAAATAATGGCTTTTTTTCCCTGATTATTCCTAAAGCCTATGGCGGTAAAGAGTTTAGCGCCCTTGCCCATTCAGAAGTGTTAGCACGCCTTGCAACCCGCAGCTTATCAATGGCAGCAACAGTTTCTGTACCTAATTCTTTAGGTCCGGGAGAATTATTATTACACTATGGCACACCGGAGCAAAAAGATTATTATTTACCGCGCTTAGCAAAGGGCGAAGAAATTCCTTGTTTTGCACTGACAAGTCCTGAAGCGGGATCTGATGCGGGTAGCATTCCTGATACTGGGCTTGTCTGTCGCGGTGAATTTGAAGGTAAAACAGTCATCGGTTTAAAACTCAATTGGGATAAACGTTATATTACCCTTGCGCCCGTTGCAACTTTATTAGGTCTTGCCTTTAAATTATATGATCCAGAACAATTATTAAGCGATAAAATTGACAGGGGTATTACTTGCGCATTGATTCCAGTTAATTTACCTGGCATTACTATTGGTCGTCGGCATTTACCGTTAAATATGGCTTTTCCTAATGGACCTACACAAGGCGAAAATGTATTTGTACCGCTTAGTTTTATTATTGGCGGCGAACAAATGATAGGCCAAGGTTGGCAAATGTTGGTTGAATGTTTATCTGCAGGACGTGCATTGTCATTGCCTTCACTTGCAACCGGTGGTGCAAAAGCAGGTACTTTTGCAAGTTTTGCTTATGCCCATATTCGCAAACAATTTGATCAGCCGATTGGTTATTTCGGTGGCGTTGAAGAAGCCTTGATCCGCATGGCAGGATTTACTTATATTATCGAATCTGCGCGGATTTTCACTGCGGGTGCGGTAGATTTAGGATTAAAACCGAGTGTACCTTCTGCAATTATTAAATATCATGCCACAGAATTGAGCCGCAAAGTATCGCTTGATGCCATGGATATTCACGGTGGCAAAGGCATCTGTTTGGGTCCACATAATTATTTAGGACGTTTTTATCAAGGTGTACCCGTTGCAATTACCGTAGAAGGCGCGAATATTTTAACGCGCACTTTAATGATTTTTGGACAAGGTGCAATGCGAGCCCATCCTTATTTATTAACAGAATTAGATGCTGCACAAAAAAATGATCTGGCTCGCTTTGATAAAGCTATTTTTGGACATTGTGGATTTATTTTAAGTAATATTGTGCGTACCATTATTTTAAAACTAACCCGCGGTTACAGTAATTTATCAGCGCCCAAAGGTAAGTTGCGGCGCTATTATCAACACATCACCCGTTTATCGAGTGCATTTGCACTGAGTGCTGATCTGTCACTTATTTTACTAGGTGGACGCTTAAAACGTTTAGAAAAATTATCAGGTCGACTTGCCGATGTTCTCAGCATGTTGTATTTAACCTCGGCAATATTAAAAAGATATAGTGATGGACATACTGAAGATGAAAAACTATTACTTGATTGGTCTTGTAAATATTTATTAAATTATCTTGAAAAACAATTGTCTGATTTTTGGAAAAACTACCCTAATCAAATTTTAGGATTTTTTATGCGTAAATTAATATTTCCTTTTGGTATTGCAAGCTACCCACCCTCTGATCAACACGGTCATGAAATAGCCAAAAATTTATTAAATCCTGGCACATTACATGAATTATTTAAACAAGGTTTATTTTTACAACCCTCACCTGGTAATTTACTAGCCGATCTTGAAACCACATTGATAAAATGTGTACAAACAGAAGAAATTGAACATCGCATTAAACATGCGTTAAAATCAGGCGAGATTCATAAAATTAAATTGGACGACGATTTAATGCATGCCCGTGATGCTGGCATTATTACTGAAGCTGAATTTATGCAAGTCAATGATGCGCGCATTTCACGTCGCACTATTATTGCTGTCGATGATTTTATTTAATGCTTTTTTTGCATTTTTATACCCGATAAGCTACCCTTAACAATGGATATTTTAGCAGTATTTCAAATTATCTATTCATCTAAATTAACCAACTTCGGAGAAATAATTATGTTAAATAAGAAATTTTTAGCAACCGCTGCCGCTTTCGCTTTAACTGCTGCTGCTTCAGCTTCTGTTTTTGCAAACACACACCAAGTTCAATGTATGGGCATCAACAGCTGTAAAGGCACAGGCGCTTGTAAAACTTCTACAAATGCTTGCAAAGGTCAAAATTCATGCAAAGGCCAAGGTTTTGAAATGAAAACTGCTGATGAATGTAAAGCAGCTGGTGGCAAACCAATGATGATGGATAACATGCAAAACAACATGGCGCAGTAATTCGTCAACTCAAACAAGTGCGCTTAAGTATTTAAGCGCACTTTCTTAATTGAAGTGATTATGTCGTACACAGCAACACAAAATGAATTTCTAGGTTTCGGTTTAGGCCTTAGACCCGATCATTACCAAACTATTCTAGCCGAAAAACCCAGTGTGGATTGGTTTGAAATTCTCACAGAAAATTATTTAATTCCCGGCGGCAAACCTTTAGATTTCCTTGATAAAATTAGACAAGATTATCCTATGGTCATGCATGGTGTTTCCATGTCGCTTGGTAGTTTTGATCCCATAGATTTAGAATATTTAACTGCTGTTAAACAGTTAATCAAGCGCGTTCAACCCAAATGGATTTCTGATCATTTATGCTGGACTGGAATTGCACAAAAAAATATGCATGATTTATTGCCTCTACCCTATACGGAAGAGGCCATTCAACATGTTTCAAATAAAATAATGCAAGCTCAAGAATTTTTAGGTCAACAAATCTTAATTGAAAATTTATCGAGCTATATTACCTACCAACAATCACAAATGCCAGAGTGGGAATTTTTAAGCGAAGTCGCGCATCGCGCAGATTGTTTAATTTTATTAGATGTCAACAATGTTTACGTCAGCGCAATGAATCATGAATTTAAACCCATGGATTATATGAATGCAATTCCCGCAAAACGCGTGCGTCAAATTCACCTGGCCGGTCATTCAAATGAGCAAGGTTGTATTATTGACACCCACGATCATCCCATTATTGATCCCGTATGGGATTTATATGAAAAAACCCTAAGACGCATGGGCAAAGTATCCACTATGATAGAGCGTGACGATCACATTCCACCGTTATCGGAATTATTACAAGAACTTAAATTTGCACGTAAAATTGCAGATAAAGTATTTGCGGAACAAAATGAATATGCTTAAGCAATTACAAAATGATTTTCAAGAATATTTATTAAATGACGATCGTAACATTTACAAGAATATTGTTAGCACTGAAAGAATGCCGGTTGATAAGCGCTTAAATATCTATGCTAATGCCTATTATGCAAGACTAAGTGAAGCCCTATCGGCCACTTATCCAACGATACAAAGTTATTTGGGATTTGATGACTTTTATAAACTGGCTTGCGAATATGCCAAATCACATCCTTCTGAATTTAGATCCATACGCTGGTTTGGTGATAAATTTCCAACATTTTTACAAAATCATCTTGCTGAAATTGCCGAAATTGAATGGACCATGTCAGCGGTATTTGACTCAAAAAATGCAACGCCCTTATCGATAGAAGAACTTGCAAATATACCACCTGAATCATGGGAATCCATGCAACTTAAACTACATCCTTCAGTACGACGCATTAATCTGAATTGGAATTCCATAGCCATCTGGCAAGATTTAATTCAAGATAAAACACCAAGTGATCCTATTAAAAATGAATTCACAGTACCCTGGATTTTTTGGCGCAAAAATTTAGACAATCAATACTGCTCATTAGAAGCAGAAGATGCATGGGCAATTGATGCCATCATACGCGGTGAAAACTTTGGCACAATATGCGAAGGTTTATTACAATGGAATCAAGAAGAAGACATCGGCATGCGCGCCGCTTCATTATTAAAAGGTTGGACTGAAGCTGGGTTATTATGGTATAATGCTGACATAAATTATTAAAGCAGCATTAAACTATGAATAATAATAACACTGAGTTAAAAGATACTTCCCTTGCGGCGCCATCAAGTGTGGTATTGACCTCATCGGTTGCTCAAACCGCGACGGCGGCTACACCCCCACAAACTCGACAAAAGTATGTATGCAAGATTCTGGATGACCACAATTTGCCTGTGTCCGCATTAAACGTAATGAATTTTCCACAGGCAACACTAGTACAACACTTTGCCTACGCAGTTCAAATGTATCTTAATTTGCTTAATAGTACAGATAAAATAACTCAAATGGGTGCAACTACAATGTTTCTGTCTGAAATGCTCAACCATCAACAGGGAGAAAAGATTGCCCATGCCCCGGCTATCGTTGAATTTGCAAATACACCTGTTCAAATGACAAATATCTTGGTTTCAATTTTGCCAGAATTAAAAATACCTGGAGTGAGCAGTTGCAAAATTCAAAAAGAAACATATACGGTCCCGACTCGCGGTGTACCTGTATCGCAACAAGTGATTTCTTTAACAGCTGAAACCCAAATATTTCTCAACTCTCTTAGCGATGTTAAATGGCAAGGTTTACAACGAAATTACGCGCTCGGAAGCAAGGAAAATGTGGCATGGGTACGTCTTCCTAAAGACGAAGCGAGCGTTTTATATTCCATATGTCTGACCTTGGGATTGCTTTCTGCACATTTGCGTTCACCCGAAGCAAATAAACCAGGTCAATGCGTATTAATGCTCAATGTCACCGATATAGACGATTACATCGCTGCGCAAAGAGAACTGCAAAAAAAATACTCATATCAATCTGGGAAAAATGATCATACACTTTAGTCCCTGGGCAATTTATTTAATGAGAAGCATCATACTGAGCCTTTTCATTTCTTAAAGCTTGTTTGTCACTTTCTGTAAATTCGCCCGTTTTCCCAGTTCGCAAAAGCATTTCAGTATGTTCAATAAGGCTAGGAGAAAAATTCAGATCATCATTCAAGCTCGCTGGATGTCCTGGTATCACCCACTCTATGTCAAATCGTTTTAATTTAGCCAAAGAATTTGGCCAAGCCTCAATATTCGCATCAGGTACACGGTAAACTTTTTGGAAAGGTACGACCATGCAGCCACCAAAAAGTAATTTTAAATGAGGAATATAGACTACAACATTATCTTCCGTGTGTGCGGGCCCGGGATAAAATATGACAACCTTATTATTATCAAAATTTAAGGTTTTTCCTTGGTTAGCCGGAAAAATATGATTTGGGGGTATCTCATGTTCTTCTGTTGCCAAAGACGCTGTAAGATCAGATCCATATACGGGTATTCCCTTTTCAATCAATATTGCATTTCCACCTGTGCGATCGGAATGATGATGGGTATTAATTGCAACAATTTTTTTACCATTAAATTTTTTGTCTGCCCATGCAAGTATTTCTTTAGTTTTTTCAGGATCGGTAGTATCAACCAGTAATAGATTATCATCAGAGATATCTACAATCATTGAATAAGCAGGCGCAATTCCGCCCTGATCTTCAATGACATAAACAGAAGGCAAAATTCTGATGATTTTTACTTCTTTTGCGATAGTAAATATTTCAAAAGTGGATGTGTTATTAGGATTATTCGTCTGTGCATGGACAATATTAATGATCATTACAAAAGACATGATGGACATTAGGATAAATTTCATTTTAACTCCATACATTTTCAATATTATTTAAGTGATTTTCCCTCACCCTTTCCCTCTCCCACACTCATTATCCATCTTTGTAAAAACATTACAACGTGGGAGAGGGGACGTATTTGCTGAATTCATTGGGCAATGACTTTGATTTGGCACAGATCTCTAAAGCCTTCTTCGCCGTAAATACGGCCAATTCCTGAGGCTTTATAGCCGCCAAAAGGATTGCATGGACGCCAATGGCTGGCGGAATTAATATCTACACAGCCGGCATTGATGTGCTCAGCAATAAAACGTGCTTTTAATTTATCTGCACTATAAACAACAGCGCTTAAACCATATGGCGTATCATTTGCTAATGTGATGGCTTCATTTTCTGTGGAAAATGCCATTACCGGTAAAACAGGGCCAAATACTTCTTCTGTCCATACGCGCATATTGCAATTGATATGGGTTAAAACTGTGGGTAAATAAAAGTGTCCTGATAAACCTTGGGGCTTTGCGGCACCGATAGCGACAACTGCGCCTTTTTTGAGTGAATCTTGGACTTGAG
>JABDAR010000027.1 GCA_013289085.1 Gammaproteobacteria bacterium
CGCCTACGTTTTGGTTACGTTATTGATTTTCTAGATTTTTATTGGGGCGCACACCATTTTCCTGCATTCAATATCGCGGACAGCGCAATTACTTGCGGGGCGATTTTGTTATTGTTGACTCTGCGTCAACAACAGACGTCACACAAGCATCCGACCAAACATTAATTGTGGTTTCGAGCATATCTAAAAATGTATAAAACGGTAGAATAATAAACATCAATGTCAAAGGTACATTCATGGTGCTTAAGAGTGCGAGCGCTAAGAAATAACAACCCATAGGCACGCCGGCATTACCAATTGCAGCAAGAGTTGCGATAAATACCCACGCTATCATTTCTAAAATTGAAAAATCAATGCCATTGCTCATGGCGACAAATAATACGGTAATGATAATAAAACCTGCGCAGGCATTCATATTAATGGCAGTGCATAACGGTAGAGAAAATCCTGCGGTTTTTTCGCTTATGCCTAAACGTTCTTTTGCGCATTGCAAAGTTAAGGGAAGCGTCGCTGCAGAAGACTTGGACCAAAATGCGACATTAAGTGCAGGCGACATGGCTTTAAACACTTTAATGGGGCTGATGCCTTTATATTTTAAAAATCCTGGCAGGACGATAAATGCTTGAATTAAATTTGCGAGCAATACACACGCCAAGAATAAACCTATAGTTTCGAGTGATTCCATGGTTTCAAGTGTCGCGACAAATTCTGTGACAAACGCCCAAATAGCAATCGGAATAAAAAGTAATATCGTTTTTGCAATTTCTAAAATGGCAGCAAATAAAGCGGTAAACACATCTGATAATAGATTTTTTTGCGTAGTTGGCAAAGCTAATATTGCAAAACTCATCATCAAACCCAGTACCAGTACGGCAATCACATTCCCTTCGCTAAATGGCGCAACAAAATTGGATGGGATACCTTTGATTAAATAATCCCAATAAGTGCCTGCTGGGGTTTCCATAGTTTGTGCTATTTCAAGTGTCGTGCTGACTTGTACCGGATTAATAATTAAAAATAAAATAAGGCCAATGCTTGCAGCAATAATAGTTGTTAGCACTGTATATTTAAATACTTGCACACCCAGAATTCGAAATTCCTGCATGTCCTTCATTTGAGTGATAGTGGATACTATGGCCAAAAAAATCAATGGAATACTGATAAGCTTTAATAAACTAACAAACACCGTTGCCACAAACGCGCTAATACCAATTAAGGTGGGTATTTGCGTCAGTCCTGTCAGAATACCGAGCAGAAGTGCCAAAATAAAATGCGTGGAACGTTTTTTTAATAGTGCGATCATGATTATTGCCTCCGGTTAAAGTCATACTACTTTAGAATGAAATAACAAGATTTGCAATGACTTAGATTGAGTTAGCTGGTGGCTTCACCAAGTTTGATGTAGTGCTAGAGACTTCACGTGGCGCAGTGACTTTGAACTTTGGATAACTGGCAAATGAAGTTCTTTGTAAACCATGATTGTCAATTTCTAACTCTTTAACAAAATTCGACAAATAATCATAATTATTATAAGTATTTAAATGATCATCTTGACGTAATACACTGTAAATAAAATTATTTAATTTAACAAATTTCAATAATCGCACATAAGAAGCTTTGATACCTATAGACTCTGGATGATTGTCTATATATAATTTAGCTTGCACTAGAAAATCCTTCATTTTAAAAAAGTGAATGGCAATTGAATGAATTTCTTGATAATTAAGATTGTTATAAGGCAAATCTGGATTGCAAAAATCTTCAAATGTTAGGTTTAGTAATTCTTTATAATCATCATTGTAAATTTCCCCTAATAAAACCGCCAAAACTCTCAATGCAATAAATTGACCTAATTTATTTTCATCAGCACATTCATTGACAGTAATAACATGTGGGTTTTGTCTATTTGAATTATTGTAACGGTTGATTTCAAATGAGTAATTTTTGCCATAAGCACTGACGTCAAATTTAGATAAATTATTATTGAAACGATACTCGAAGGGTAAGTATTTTTTCAGGTTAATGACTGCGCCTTGAGGAATATCATCGTCATCAGGGATACCCAGTAAACCATCAACCAGCGAGCGCATATTTAGAGCTACTTTGAAATCATTAACTTCTTTATTAAGAATACAAAGGCCGGTAAATATATTATTTATATCAGTATCTGAATACAATTTTTTAAATGCACAATACTCTTCAGCTATATTTTTATAAATATCATTCCTTTTAATAAAAATTGTTTTCTCATTACCCGTAGGTAATGTCGCTATAATGTTGTCATTTTCAGTAATATGTTTTTTTATTTCCGCGTTATTAACAAGCTGTTTTTCATACTCAACAATTTTATTAGGGAAGTGCTTCTCACCATCCTTGTAATCACCAAGTGTAGTAAGGGCGCTGCTTAATGTTGCAAAAAAGGTTGCTGCTGGATCGACGCTGATCAGTTGTTGATATAATGCATTTAAGGCTTCATAAAATAACTTTTCATGATCTTTCACTATTTTAATAGCAACACGATGCATTTCTGTAGTGGCCAATTTACGGTCTAAGTCGTTTATTAATTTGATAATAATCAAAAAATATAAAGAATTTGCAAGATCATCACAGGTCTCACGTCGAGCGTTACCGTTAGATGCTATGGCTATGCTATCGAGGATTCTTATTAAGCGTTTTTTCTCAGCAAGAAGATTTTCTTTAGTGATAGGCAGTGTTAACAAAACTTTCACAGGTCCCCCACGGTAGTTATAAGCATTGTAGCTATTCTACTGAGTTAATATAATTAGGTCAACTATCTTTTTCTAGGAATTCCACACTTTAAGGTTTTGATGTATTATTGGTCTAATTAATTCAAGGATTACATATGAGCTGGTTTACTAAATTATTACCATCAAAAATTCGTAAGAAAATGACAGAAAAGAAAGTCCAGGTGCCCGAAGGCATTTGGAGCAATTGTCCGCAATGTCATCAAATTTTATACACAGTTGATTTAGAAAGAAATCTACATGTGTGCCCAAAATGCGATCATCATTTACGTATTAATGCTAGACAACGGTTAGCTTACTTTTTTGATGACAAAAGTTGGCAGGAAATCGGTGCGGATATTGAGCCTGTGGATCGCTTAAAATTCCGTGATAGTAAAAAATATAAAGATAGACTGGTGAGCGCGCAAAAAGTAACGGGTGAAAAAGATGCGCTGATTGTTTATCAAGGCACCGTTAAAAAAATGCCTATGGTGGCTTGTGCATTTGAATTTAGTTTTATTGGCGGCTCTATGGGCGCTGTGGTTGGGAAAAAATTTGTAATGGCTGTTGATGCTGCGCTCACTAAAAATTGTCCCCTGGTTTGTTTTGCCACAAGTGGCGGGGCGCGTATGCAAGAATCAGTATTTTCTTTAATGCAAATGGCCAAAACCAGTGCCGCTTTAGCTAAATTAGCGGAAGCAGGTTTACCTTTTATTTCAGTGATGACTGATCCGACTTATGGTGGCGTATCTGCAAGCTTAGCGATGTTAGGTGATGTGAATATTGCAGAACCTCATGCCATGATAGGTTTTGCAGGTCCACGGGTGATTGAACAAACTGTGCGAGAAACGTTGCCTGCAGGCTTTCAGGAAAGTGAATTTTTATTAGCACATGGATTTTTAGATTGTGTTTTTGATAGACGTGAATTGCGCGATCGCATTGTTGCTATTACACAAAAATTTTTACATCAACATGTTGCCTAATGATTTACACGATTGGTTAGGCTTACTAGAAGCAACACATAGCCTGCGCATAGAATTAGGTCTAAGCAATATTCAACAAGCAGCAAAAGCTTTAGATTTATTATCATTCAAAGCGCCTGTCATTATTGTCGGTGGCACTAATGGTAAAGGTTCAACCGTGCGCGCTTTAGAAACTATTTATCATACCGCAAGCTATCGCACGGCAAGTTATACGTCGCCTCATTTATTTGTTTTTAACGAGCGAATCAAATTAAATACCAATAATATAGATGATAAAACTCTTTGCCAAGCATTTGCAGCGGTTCATGAAACAGCAAAAATTTATAAGCTCAGTTATTTTGAAGTAGTCACATTAGCTGCATTTTGGATATTCAAACAGACTCCATTAGATATTATTATTTTGGAAGTAGGGCTAGGCGGGCGTTTAGATGCCGTTAATATTATCGATCCCGATTTAAGCATTATCACTAGCATTGATTTAGATCATACAGATAAATTAGGTAATACCCGCGAATTAATTGCTAAAGAAAAAGCAGGGATTTTTAGAAAAAATATTCCAGTTATTTGCGGCGATCCTAATCCACCTGGTATTTTAAAAGAAATAGCAGATAATCTAAATGCCCCATTTTATTCCGTCAATGAGAACACAAGCTCCGTCTTTACAAGCACTCGCATTGACGGAAGTAATTTATTACTCGAGAATATGAATATTGCAGCTGCAGCTGTGATGCAATTACAAAACATATTACCTGTTTCACAACACGATATCACGCAAGGTTTAAAAAATACCCATCTACCAGGCAGGCAACAAGTTATTTTTAATAAATGTAAACAAATTTTTGATGTCGCTCATAATCCTGCGGGATTAAAAAAACTTGGCGACCGCCTGCAAGTTGAACGCAAATCAGGAAAAATACTCCTAGTCATTAGCATGTTCAAAGACAAAGATTTACGTCAAGGTTTTTTAGAATTAAAAAATTATGTGGATGAATGGTTTGTTGCGCCAATTAACAGTGAACGTGCTGCGAGCATTGAACAATTAAAATCAATTTTGCAAGAATTACAAATTGAAAACGTATGTTATGCAAAAGATTTACCGACCGTCTATTGCGAAGCGATGAATAAAGCCAATATCCAAGATACGCTCGTGATTACCGGATCTTTTTACACTATAGCCGAATTATTTAATCAAAATGATAAACCAACCCAGCCATCACAGCATGTGTAGTCACAGATACTTCCGGTGCATATAAGCCATGAATATGATTCAAATCAGCAATGGGTGGCGGCAAAGGCGAATCAGCCGGGTCACCGGTTATTTTTCCTTCTGTTACTGTACTGACATCTCCATAATCGGTAAAAATATAATCTAATGAAACGCCTAAGTGTTCGGTAAATAAATACTCAAGGCCTACGCCGACACGAAAACCCACAACACTTTCATTATTTGAAGTAGAGGCGCTAGTGGCAAGTTCAACAGGATCAAAACCTTCTACTTCAGTAATTTGCGACCATTCGCCCGTGCTATTAATTTTTAATTCTGAAAACACAACACCAGCTCTTGCATAAATTAAAAAATTATCTAAAAGAAGAATCCCAGGCTTAAGTTCAAGATCTAATTCACTGTCACCTAAAGTCACTGTACTTTGTACATCGTTTGTTCCCGTTAAAACAGCATCACCAAATGGAAAAAATCCAATTGCTTCTGATGATGCATATTCATCATCATTAAAATTTCTCGTATCACTAAAAGCACCAGAAATTTGCGCACCTAAATAAAGCAAATCACCCACTAGCTGATAACCTAATCCAGCACTACCAATAATTTTTGCATCATCGCTACTATCACCTGATGGTGTGGTAACATCAAATAGATTGAGTTTGTCAAAATTATCATCATAAAAAGAGGCGGTAGAATTTGTTCCATCCCAGTTAGCTATTGCCCAATTAGCACCTAGTGCAACAGATGCATAAAATCCATCTTCAAAAGTAATGTCATCATCATCTGAAAATCCAAATGCAGAATAGGTTGCCAATGTTGTAAGGCTTAAAAGAGTAAATGAAATAATGCGCATAAAAAATCCTTTTTATTGATGAACTGTTATTCCAAGTAACACAGCATGTGTCGTGACATCCACACTAGGTGAATGAACACCTGCAACATGATTACCACTAAATGGATCAGATTCTTGACCGGAAATAGTCATGCTGATATCGCCATAATCTGTGAAAATATAATCCAAGGAAATGCCAATATGTTCAGATAGTAAATATTCTGCGCCTAAACCCACACGAAATCCTGCAACATCTTTACTCGTGGCATTGGAATCAGAAGCTTGGTTGGTATTAATGATAATGATAGGCGGCTGATTAGGAGGATTCGCGTAAGTTGTTCCAATCGCTGTCCATTCACCCGAACTATTCATATCCAATTGTGTAAATGCAACGCCTATGCGTGCATACACTAAAAAATTATCGCCAAAAATATAACCGGGTTTTAGATCGATATCTAATTCTGAATCACCTAAAGCGACATGCGTTTGCGTGCTAGATGTACCATCAATACTCGCTTTTTGCCTTTCTTCTGCTGTGACTAAATAATGATGCGTTTCATTTTCATTAAAATTGCGTTCATCACTAAAAGTGCCAGAAATTTGCGCACCGAGATAAAGTGGGCCATCAACTAATTGATAACCTAAGCCAACATTACCCATGAATTTTGCATCATCAGAAGTTGCGCCTGATGGCGTCCAAGATTCGAATATAGATAACGCATCGCCTGTATCATTCACAGCATCTAACGAACTCACGCCATCCCAATCGGCATGCCCCCAATTGGCGCCTAGTGATAAAGTACCATAATAGCCGCTTTCAAATTCAGCAAATGCCGACAGAGAAAAACAGCTGGTAACAAATAATGTTGCGCATGGAAGAATTCGCATGTTAAAAATCCTTTTTATTACGGGAATAGTGATGTTACTGTAGCAAAGGTAGCTTGGCTGTAAAGCAAGCGCCACCAGTCTTGGGATTATCAGCTGTTAAACTCCCATGATGATTTTCATTCACAATATAATGCGACACTGCTAATCCTAAGCCTGTGCCTTGTTC
>JABDAR010000028.1:0-1352 GCA_013289085.1 Gammaproteobacteria bacterium
TATAGGTAGCAAATCATCTCTTTTGGCAGAGGATAAAATAATGTTGTATGTGCTGATGACGCCTTATATGACAAATGAAGAATACAACACAAGTTTGGGAGGCTGGGGATCAACGCGAACTTTATTTAATCGTTTACAACCTTTTTATAATAGGTTAAAAGCGGATATTGGCTTTGACCCAGTAAAAGATAATTATTCTGCAGCTTACACACTTTGTGTGACAGTAAAGGGTCGGGACTTGGCAACACAGGCTGCTGCTTATGTGACCCTGTTCAATACAAGGCAATCTACCGATGTTACGCTTATAACGTCACAATCTAGACAAGCTAACCAAACAAATTCTACCAGCACTACTTCTACGATACCCAAAAATACTCGCCAATAAGCCTCAAAAGCTACGAAAATGATTGCTTATTTACCCTTTTTTTATATATACTGCGCCCATTATATGGGTAAGAATTATTTGTTAGACATTTAACTATAAGTGAGGGAACTATGAGCAGCATTGAGCAACGTGTTAAAAAAATTATTGTTGAGCAACTTGAAGTCAAAGAAGAAGAAGTAGTGCCTACTGCCTCTTTTATCGATGATTTGCGTGCCGATTCACTAGATACTGTTGAATTAGTAATGGCATTAGAAGAAGAATTTGAAACTGAAATTCCTGATGAAGATGCTGAAAAAATTATGACTGTACAAGATGCAATTGATTACATCACAGAGAATTTAAAATAGAAAAATGAATACTCAACGTCGTGTAGTAGTAACAGGGATGGGTGCGGTGTCTGCTTATGGCAATGAAGTTGAAGCCATATGGCAAAATATTTTAGCCAGTAAAAGTGCTGTGGACAATATTAAAGGATTTGATGCCTCACAATTTACTACGCATTTTGCAGCAGAAATCGTTGACTTTGATTGCAGTCAATATTTTTCGGGTAAAGAATTGCGCAAAATGGATGAGTTTATCCAATTTGGCGCATTTGCTGCAGCCAAAGCTTTTGAAGATTCTGGACTTGAAGTCAATGAAGGTAATGCCAATCGTATCGGTGTTGCGATAGGATCAGGTATTGGTGGTATTTCATTTATTGAAACCAGCCATCTACGTTATCTTGAAGGCGGTCCACGCAAAATTTCCCCATTCTTTATTCCCGGCAGCATTATTAATATGTGTGCAGGTTATGTGTCTATGATGTTTAATCTACGCGGTCCCAATATCAGTGTTGTGACGGCTTGTACAACAAGCGTACATAATATTGGCCTAGCCATGCGCATGATTCAATGTGGCGATGCTGAAGTTATGTTGGCCGGCGGTTCCGAAAAAAGTGTAACACGTTTAGGTTTAGGCGGATTTTGTG
>JABDAR010000028.1:1362-5879 GCA_013289085.1 Gammaproteobacteria bacterium
ACAAGCTTCACGTCCTTGGGATAAAGATCGCGATGGTTTTGTAATGGCCGATGGCGCAGGTGTTTTAGTGTTAGAAGAATTAGAACATGCCAAAAAACGCGGCGCAAAGATTTATGCAGAAATTACGGGTTTTGGGATGAGTGGTGATGCACATCATGTGACAATGCCGCCTGAAAATGGCCAAGGCGCATATGATGCCATGCAAAACTCACTGAATGATGCTGGACTCAATCCTGCTGATATTCAATATATTAATGCGCACGGTACATCAACTGCGGCTGATCGCATTGAAAGTTTTGCAATTGAACGTTTATTTGGTAGTGATACCGATAAATTAGCAGTAAGTTCAACTAAATCTATGACAGGGCATATGTTAGGCGCTGCTGGTGCGATTGAAAGTATATTTTCAGTGTTAGCCCTTCGCGATCAAGTTGCTCCACCGACCATTAATTTAGATAATCCTGATGAAGGTTGTGTGCTTAATTATGTGCCGAATCATGCACAACCCATGATGATTCAACATGTTTTATCAAATTCATTTGGATTTGGGGGTACTAATGGCTCACTTATTTTTAGTAAATTTGCATGAACGCCTGCTTGATTAATGGTCAAGCGTTAAGCAGAATTGCCATTTCCGATCGCGCTATTCATTACGGCGATGGCTTATTCGAGACGATTGCACTTAAATATGGTGTAATGCCGTTTTGGTGTGATCATTACCAACGTTTATTATTGGGCTGTGAACGCTTAAAATTTCCTCCGCTTAACGAAGCTTTATTATTACAAGAAATTGATGTGGTTAAGCAAAACCAACATCATGCTATTATAAAAATTATTATTACCCGCGATGCCAGTGAACGTGGATATCGGATTCCTAAAGCAAATACTGTCAAACGTATCGTGCAAGCATATTCTTTATCAGAATATCCTGAAAAAAATTATCAAGAAGGTGTGCGTGTTATTTTTTGTAAAACACCTGTCAGTGAAAATAAACATTTGGCTGGCATCAAGCACATCAATCGCTTGGATAATGTCCTGGCAAGCAGCGAATGGGAAGATGAGTCGATTGCTGAAGGTTTGATGAGTAATGCACAGCAGCATATTATTCAAGGGACTAAAAGCAATATATTTTGTGTACGTGAAGGTGAATTCTACACGCCCGATTTAAGTAGCGCGGGAATATTAGGTATTATGCGTGCCCAAATCATAACCTGGGCTGAATTGCACAATATTAAGATGAATATTAAAGCGATAACGCGCGATGATTTATTTGCCGCTGATGAAATTTTTCTTTGCAATAGTATTTTTGGTATTTGGCCAGTAACGCGTTTAGAAGAACATGACCTCCCCATTGGGAATTACACTCAGAAATTACTCAATTATTTTGGCTGACACTATGAAGATTGTTATCTCTATTGTTGTATTATTATCGATTATTTTATTTTCTGGAATTTGGCTTTCACAACAGTTATGTGCAAAAACCAATCAAGAGATGATTTATATTATCGAACCCGGTGATTCCTTAAAAAAAATTGCAAAAGGTTTGCAAGATAATCACATTATCGCCAATGACTATGCATTTATCGCATGGGTTTATTTTAAGCAAGATGCGCATCACTTGCGCGCAGGCGAGTATTTATTTGAGAAAAACAGTACCTCGGCCATGGTGCTAGATAAAATTGTTCGCGGCGACGTATTAATGCATAGTGTAAGAATTGGTGAAGGTTGGACATTTGCGCAAATAGCAGAATCACTTGCAGCAGAAACAGCCTTACAAAAAACGTTGGATTGGAACAGTCCAGATACCATTTTACAACAGCTAGATTTAAGTCATCATATACCAGAAGGTTTATTCTTCCCTGAGACTTATCATTTTCCAAGAAATTATACTGACGCAGCTTTATTGACAGTGGCCTACCAAGAGATGCAAAAATTTTTAAATACCGCTTGGCAGACGCGTGCGCCGCATTTACCTTATGAAAATGCGTATCAAGCTTTAATTGCTGCATCGATCATTGAAAAAGAAACTGCGGTTTTGAGTGAGTTAAAAGATGTCTCGGGTGTTATTTATAGACGTTTGCAAAAATCAATGCCATTGCAAGTGGATCCGACACTCGTGTTTGGTTTGGGAGCGCATTATGATAAACCATTAACAAAAGCAGATTTAAAGCAGGATACACCCTATAATACTTATTTACATTTAGGTTTGCCACCGACACCGATTGCCATCCCAAGTGCTTTGGCTATAGAAGCAGCCTTGCATCCTAATGAAGGCACATCATTGTATTTTGTGGCTAAAGGTGATGGCACCCATGTGTTTACAGATAACCTTGCTGCGCATAATAAAGCTGTGCAAGACTACCGCAATCAAATGGAAGCGCAGTGAATGGGAAAATTTATAGTACTTGAAGGCATTGAAGGGGTTGGCAAAACGACCAATATGGAATTTATTTGCCAATACTTGTCTGGTAAACACCTGGATGTGGTCCGCACGCGTGAACCAGGAGGTACAGTGCTGTCTGAAAAAATTCGTGATATTGTTTTGCACACTAAAGACACTGAACCTTTAGCCGTGGATGCAGAATTATTATTAATGTTTGCAGCAAGGGCGCAACATGTTGCCGAGGTGATAATACCTGCATTGACTCAAGGACGTTGGTTAGTCTCTGATCGTTTTATTGATGCCTCATATGCTTATCAAGGTGGCGGACGTGGCATTGCCTATGATCGTATCGCAATACTAGAACATTGGGTTCTCAATAATTTAAAACCAGATAGAGTGATTATTTTAGATGCGCCCGTTGAATTGGCTTTATCTAGAACAAGGCATCGTAAAGTTAAAGATCGAATTGAACAAGAACAAGCTGATTTTTTCACCAGAGTCCGTGAAGCTTATTTGCAAAGGGCACAGGTTGACCCTGCACGCTATCGGATAGTGGATGCAGCAAAACCCTTGTCACATATACAAGAACAATTGAGTACGATATTGGATGAACTGATAAAATGAAATTTGAACACTTATGGGAACATGTGAATATTCCTCATGCATTATTGTTTGTAGGTGTGGCTACGCAAACAATAGATTTTGCAAAAACATTTGCATATGGTTTTTTATGTGCTGCACCACAACAAGGTCATGCCTGTGGTACTTGCAAAGCATGTCAGTTATTGGCAGCAGAAACCCACCCTGATTATCTTGTGCTGCAGGCAGAAGGCAAACAAGAAACTATAGGTATTGATACGATTCGTAGCCTCACCGATTTTTGTGAACAAACGCCACAATGTGCTGATAAAAAAATCATTATTATTCCCAATGCTCATAATATGAATATCAGTGCCAGTAATGCACTATTAAAAACTTTGGAAGAGCCATCAGGCAATACTTATTTTTTACTGACCACCCATGTGACTTGCGCTTTGTCTGCAACGATACGTAGTCGTTGTCAGATGATACGATTGCCGCATTATGATGAAGATACGCCTGACTGGCAAAATATCTTACATGCAGATTGTGATGCTTTACTGCGCGGTACATTAGATCCATTGCAGGCAGCGCAAAAATGGCAAAAAGAAGATTTATTAATATTGTTAGCGCAAATAGAAATTTATTTTGCTAAAATAAGAGAATTTGCGCGCCTAGATAAGATAAATGCTATGCGCAGAATAGTATTGCAACATGGGAGTATTAACCCAGTATTGCAGTTGGAATCACTATTTATTGATTTAAGTCGGAACTAAAGTTAATGATAAGTCCTCATATAATGGCTATGCCCAGCATAGAAACGTGTGAACGTTTACAAAATGATGAATTTTCATCGCGATTTGGTAGACCCAATATTCCGTTTTTATTAAAAAATGGCGTGGCGGACACGCCTGCTATGCAAAAATGGGATTGGACTTATTTTGCTGACCATTATGGCGATCGCATCGTGATAGTTTACCGAACCAGCAATCGTAATCTTTATAAAAAAATGTCATTTAGGGAATATTTACACTATATTCATAACACAGATGATGCGGATCCGCTGTATTTATTAGATTGGTTTGTCGGAAAAAATTGCTCAGAATTGACACAAGATTATAGTATTCCTCCCTATTTTGAGAGCTGGTTAGATAAGTTTATGCCTATATCTAAATTTTTAGCTTTTTATATTGGGCCTAAACACTCAGCTTCAAAGCTGCATATTGATATTCTTTCCACCAGTGCTTGGAATGCGGTATTTAGAGGACAAAAATTGTGGGTGTTTTATCCGCCGAATCAAACTGAGTTTATATATAATGGTAAGGTCAATCCCTTTAATCCAGATGATGAGAAATTTCCATTGTTCAAACAGGCAAAGGGTTATTATGCACTACAAAATCCTGGAGATATGATCTATACGCCTAGCAATTGGTGGCATGGCGTTTACAATACTGAACATACCTTATCATTAACGGATAATTTTATTAATGGCAGCAATATTAAACAGGTCATCAGTCATTTGCTGCCTTCTACCGTACATTTAATCAAGCGTAGC
>JABDAR010000029.1:0-1513 GCA_013289085.1 Gammaproteobacteria bacterium
ATTTCTAGGACTTGCCCTGCTTCATCAAAACGTTGCACAATATTTTCTGCACGCAGCACTATATTACTCATAACGTAATGCCTCCGCAGGCTCTGTACGTGATGCTTGCCAGGCAGGATAAAGTGTCGCAACAAAGCTTAATATTAAAGCCACAATGGTGATATCTAAAATATCTTTAGGGACTAATACTGAGGGCAAATGACTGATGTAATAGACATCAGCAGACAGTAATTTAACATCTAACCCACGCTCCACTGCTGCTAATATGTCTGTGACATTAAGCGCAAGCGCAATGCCGCCTATCACGCCTATTGTTGTACCAATAATCCCTATGACCATTCCTTGGACAATAAAAATACGCATAATGGTACCGGGTAATGCACCTAATGTTCTTAAAATCGCAATATCGGCTTGCTTATCAGTAACCATCATCACCAAAGCGGACAATATATTAAAAGCCGCGACCGCAATAATTAAAATCAACATTAAAAACATTAGGGTTTTTTCAAGCTTAACTGCTTCAAAAAAATTACCGCTGGTACGCGTCCAATCACTGACTGAATACTCGCCACCTAGATAATCATATATTTCTTTTTTAAGCCGAGGCGCGGCAAATAAATTATCCAGTTTCATTTGAATGCCAGTCACGCGATCGCCCATTTTAAATAATTTTTGAGCATCACTCATTTCAATAAATGCCATTGAGGTATCATAATCATAACCTACTTCAAAAGTACCTACCAAACGAAAACGTTTGAAACGAGGTATTAAACCCGCGGGCGTAAGGGCTGCTTCTGGCGTAACTAAAGTAATATAATCACCCAGTTCCACCCCTAATTGTTTCGCGAGCGGTGCCCCAATTAAAATATCAAATTGACCGGGTTTTAAATCATTCATTGAACCGCTTGTCATGCTATTCATTAAACGTGTGTCTTGTTCTTGTTTAGGATCTATGCCATTGATCATGACATAGCGGGTATATTTTTGGCTCGCTATCATGCCTTGACCCGCAACTACTGGCGATAAATGTTGAATTTCAGAAAAAGGTGCTAAACGTTTGGCGACACTTTCCCAATCCTGCAAACCACTGCCACCATAGGCCATCAAACTTACGTGAGGCACCATGCCTAAAATTCGCTCACGTAATTCCCTATCAAAGCCATTCATAACAGATAAAACAGTAATCAAGACGGTTACGCCAAGCGCGATACCCATCATGGAAATAAGTGAAATAAAAGAAATAAAATGATTTTTCCGCTTGGCGCGGGTATAGCGTAGGCCAATAAATAAGGGTAATGATTTTAACATAGGCTAAATGTAGCTAGTTTCCTCAAGAAGCACAAGGGAAATTTATTTGCCCCCTTTATTAAAGGAGGCAAAACGTATATTATTAGCCAATATGAGTAACCTAACACTGAACTTACAACGTATATGGCATGCTGATTGTGCAGTAATTGATCGCCCAACATTGCAAATATAGCGATAAAACTAATAATACCGATGGGATTTAATA
>JABDAR010000029.1:1523-2688 GCA_013289085.1 Gammaproteobacteria bacterium
AACATATTGATCGCAAGCACTTCCAGGAACACTATTTAAAACCTAATAAGCCTGTGGTCATGAAGAACTTTAGCGCAGATTGGGCTGCCAAAAATAAGTGGTCTTTTGACTATTTTAAAGCGCGTTATCCAGATTTAATGGTACCTGTTTATGGTGAAGCTTTTGCCGATACTGGTAAGAGTTATACCAGCACCGATGACAAAATGTTGTTTGGTGATTACTTAGATTTAATTGCGAATACACCCACGCAATTGCGCATGTTTTTATTTAATATTTTTAAGTATATTCCTGATTTATGCCAAGATTTTATTTATCCGGATATTGTCGATCATTATGTTAAAAAACATCCCTTTATGTTTTTTGGGGGCGCAACCTCCAAAGTAGATGCACACTTCGACTTAGATTTATCTCATGTGTTTTTAACTCAATTTTATGGCAAAAAAAAGGTGATTTTGTTTGGCCCTGAATACTCAACTCATCTCTACCGTCATCCTTTAACCGTTTCATGTAACGTGGATTTAGGCAATCCTGATTTCAATAAATACCCTAAATTGCTTGAAGCCCGAGGCTATGAATGTGAAATCAATAATGGTGAAACTTTATTCATTCCGAGTGGCTATTGGCATTATATTTATTATGTAGAAGGCGGATTTGCTTTGAGCCTAAGGGCGCGCACTGGCCTGCCACGCCTCGCACTCGCCGGGATTAAAATGTTTAATTTACTGATCGTTGATTATAATATGTCACGTTTATTGGGTGCCAAGCGTTGGTATGCCATGAAAGAGCAAATGGCAATAAAACGAGCCTCAGCATTGTGATTTTATTTCTAATCGGTATATTAATCGGTTTAGTTATTGCGGCCCCCATGGGGCCTGTAGGCGTGTTATGCGCTCGTAAAACTCTAGAATATGGTATTGCTGGCACTTTGGCAGTGGGTATAGGTACTGCACTTGCAGATGCCATTTATGCCGGGTTGACTGTATTTGGCCTAGCGACTATTTCCGAATTTGTATTAAAACATGCGGTTTATATTAAACTCATCGGCGGGACTTTATTATTTATACTTGCCATCAAAGAATATTACTCAAAAACACCCATCAAAGATACGATTAAAATCACGCCAGAAGGTTGCTTAGCCATATCTGCCACTACTTTTCTGATTACC
>JABDAR010000029.1:2698-5472 GCA_013289085.1 Gammaproteobacteria bacterium
ACCTTATTAAATCCCATCGGTATTATTAGTTTTATCGCTATATTTGCAATGTTGGGCGATCAATTACTGCACAATCAGCATGCCATATACGTTGTAATAGGTGTTTTCGTGGGTTCGCTATCATGGTTTATCATACTGGGTCGCATCATTCATTACACGAGGCATTTAGTACCGGATTATATTATTCTATCCATCCGGAAAATCTCCGCCCTATTTTTTGCAATTTTTGGCGCATGGGCATTTTTATCTTTGCTATAATATATATTTTTAAGGATAAAAAACATGAAACAATTGATCATTATCATTGCAACTTTATTACTCAATAGCACTGTATTTGCCGCAGCGACCCCTTCTCATCAAATTGATGGCGTATGGGAAGTTAGATATGATGCCAGCAATACTCCAAGCTCACATATTCGCATTACCACACAAAAAAATGGTGAATTGATTGGCGTTATTGAAGAAGCTTATCCACGTCCTGGTGAGAATCCTTCACCGAATTGCACCAAATGTGAGGGTGCGAATAAAGATAAACCTATCGTAGGCATGACTGTGTTATGGGGCATGATGCCTGATGGTACTAACCAATGGTCCCAAGGTCATGTATTAAATGCTGAAAATGGCAAAATATATTCAGGAAAAATGACTTTGAGCAAAGATGGTAAGACGCTTGATTTACGTGGCTATGTATTCCAGCCCGTATTTGGCGCCACATCAACCTGGCATAAAATTAAGTAGAAATCTTGCCCCCTTTCATAAAGGGGGCAAACCTTCAAAGCACTCTTTGCCGATTAAGCGTTTAACCATGGCTGGATTTTCACGTATTGCGTCCTGTAAATTAATGACTAATAGGCCATCAATACTATTGAATTCTACATCATGATCAAAAGCCACTATATGTCCTGTTAAGGACATATAGATCGGAATCAGTGGTGGAATAGATTTTCCATCTTCTTCAATACTGGCTATCACTGTATTTAACATCGATAAAGAATGTATATTACTTAATAAACGCTCCCACTCGGTAAGAGGCACATCTAAATTAAATTGCGGTGGATTTTTTGCGGTAACCAAACCGGATAAGGCTTCATGTCCATAATGTTTCGTCAGATACTCCAGCATTAATTTTTTAGAAATGGCTTGGAAATCATTACTCATGCTGACCACACCAAAAAATGAATGGATGCCGGACATTACCAGCACTTGACTCATTGAACCCAATAACATAGATAAACTTACCGGTGATTTTTGATATTCTTTAATGATAAATGCACGACTTACTTCAGCTGCTTGACCTAAAATTTTAAAAAATTCTGGATTAAAATCAAATTGTGTTGCTGTATATAAACCTTCGATGCCATATTGAGGGATGATTTTATTAGTAAATCCAATCCGATAAGCACCGACCAAACGCTTTTCTAGTTTATCCCATAAAGTTAAATGTGAATAATATTCATCAAATCGATCTAAATCACGTTTACAACCACTGCCCTCTCCCACTTCACGAAAAGTGAGTTCACGCAAGCGACCAATTTCATCTTTTACTCTAGAAAATAAATTGGCATATTCAGGATTCAACTCCAGCAATTGCTGTTGATTAAAAATTAATACAGAATAAGTATTATTTTCACGCACTTTAAATCCAGGAACTGCTGATAGTACATCAAATACTTCGTGCATGTGTGTGGCACTTACCTCTGACTCTATAACATCATTAAGCGATGTAGAAAAAACGCGCGGTGATTTATTTTCACGCGAGAGTAATGAATAGGTTTTGCTACGTACGAAATTAACTCGCGCTGTATCATCTGGCAATGACTCCAATAATTTTACAGGAATGGGATGAGATGCACGCACTGACATTGTCTGCCCAAGAAGATGATTAGTGACACGTCCAATTTGCAATGTTCTAAATACCGGATGCAGCAATCCTAATTTTAAAAATAGTGCATCATTTTGACCCACAATAAAAAGTGGCAAAATAGGCATACGCGTACGCAAACTTAAACGGATAATATTAGTACTCCATACATTATCAGTAGCCCATTTTTCATCCATGCGCCGAATGGCCGATATTTCTCCGGCTGGAAATACCACAATAGCATGGCCGTCTTCTAACCATTGCATAGCATCGCGCATGATTTGCATATTTTTTTTTGCATTTTCTTTAGCGCTGCCAAAAATAGCTACAAAATATAAGCTGTCATCTAAGCCTGGCATACTGGTGGCTTCATTCATAATGATCTTAAAATCATTACGCACTCTATGCATGAGTGAACCTAATAATACGCCATCCATAATGCCATGTGGATGATTCGCAACAATCACTATGCCACCTTCTTTTGGAATGCGATTGAGATCATCAGTGGATATTGATAAAGTAGTATTGAGGTGTTTAAGGGTTTTAGTCCATAAATCTTCAGGTGCATCATCTTTCATTGCCATGCGATAAGCATTTTGAAAGGGACGCAAGCGTAATAATGGCGCTAAAAAACGATCAAAAAATTTATTAGCCCATTTTCCCGTGGCTGTATTTTCATTCGCTAGTCTGACTTTTGGATATTCGCTCATATTAATCTAGCAATAAAGTGAGGCATTTACAGGCCCCGCCTGCTTTAATAAATTCAGACATATCACATTCAAAAACAGTAAAACCCTTATGTTCTAAATGATTTTTAGTTTCCGGACAATTTGCAGGCATAATCACATGCTTGCCTAACACGACTGCATTACAAGCAAAATGTTTGGCCTCATTTTCAGGCACTGCAAACACT
>JABDAR010000030.1 GCA_013289085.1 Gammaproteobacteria bacterium
AAAAAGTAAAAGAACGAATTACTGAATATTTAGCAGTAGGACAACGTGTTAAAAAGCAAAAAGGTGCGATTTTATGTTTGGTTGGACCACCCGGCGTTGGTAAAACTTCATTAGGTCAGTCCATTGCCAGAGCCACAGGTCGTGAGTTTGTGCGTATTTCTTTAGGTGGCGTACATGATGAAGCTGAAATTCGTGGTCATCGCCGTACTTATATTGGCGCATTACCCGGAAAAATCGTTCAAAAAATGGCGAAAGTTAAAGTGCGGAATCCCTTATTTTTGTTAGATGAAATTGACAAAATGTCGACTGATTTTCGCGGCGATCCTGCTTCTGCATTATTAGAAGTGCTAGACCCTGAACAAAACAATACTTTTAACGATCATTATTTAGAAGTAGATTACGATTTATCTGATGTCATGTTTATAGCGACCAGTAATTCATTAAGAATTCCACCCGCATTATTAGATAGACTTGAGGTGATACGTCTTGCGGGTTATACCGAAGATGAAAAACTGAACATCGCTATACGTTATCTTGTTCCTAAACAAATGGAACAGAATGGTTTAAAAAATAAAGAAATGGCTATTTCATCATCTGCTATTAAAGATATTGTTCGACATTATACGCGTGAAGCAGGTGTGCGACATTTAGAGCGTGAAATTGCTAAAATATGCCGCAAAGTAGTCAAACAAGTATTATTAACCCAGAAAAAAAACTAAGACATCGATTACCTCTAAAAATATTGAAGAGTATTTAGGTGTGAAACGTTTTAGATTCGGCTTAGCTGAAGAAGATGACAGAATTGGACAAGTTAATGGTCTTGCTTGGACAGAAGTAGGCGGTGAATTATTGACTATAGAAGTTGCAGTGGTGCCGGGTAAAGGCAAAATCAGTCGCACCGGAAAATTAGGTGACGTGATGCAAGAGTCTATACAAGCTGCGATGACCGTAGTGCGTAGTCGTAGCCAAAGCCTAGGCATTGCTGCAGATTTTTATGAAAAAAATGATTTACATATTCATGTGCCCGAAGGCGGTACACCTAAAGATGGACCCAGTGCTGGTATCGGCATGTGTACTGCGATTGTATCTGCTTTAACACATATTCCAGTGCGAGCAGATGTTGCAATGACGGGTGAAATTACCTTGCGCGGCGAAATATTACCTATAGGTGGTTTAAAAGAGAAATTATTAGCGGCATTGCGTGGCGGGATTAAAACAGTCGTTATCCCGCATGAAAATAAAAGTGATTTGAAAGAAATTCCTGCGGAAATAATAGAAAATTTAATTATTAAACCGGTGCGTTGGATAGATGAAGTGTTACAAATTGCACTGTGCAGTATGCCTATCCCTTTGCTCAAAAATGATACACCTGTATCACATTTATTACCGTTGCAAGAAACTGTAAATGAACACTTGAGTAAGCACTAAATATCCGTTAAACTAGCTTTCCATAAAAGTGACAGTATTTTCGGGTGCTTAGCTCAGCTGGTAGAGCGTCGCCCTTACAAGGCGAATGTCGGGGGTTCGATCCCCTCAGCACCCATATGAGTTCTTTAATACTTTTGGAGTGGTAGTTCAGTTGGTTAGAATACCGGCCTGTCACGCCGGGGGTCGCGGGTTCGAGCCCCGTCCACTCCGTATCTTAATAAGGAAGTTATTTTATGTTGCAAACCATACGTTCAAAAACTCATGGCGTCGTAGCTTGGATTGTTATTATTCTAATTGGCTTTGTATTTGCGATTTGGGGAATTGAAGGTTTTTTCTCTTCTAACGCCAATCAAGTTGCAAAAGTAAATGGTCAAGTGATTACCGAGCAAGAATTGCAACGTACCTATCAACAAATATCTAGACAACAACAACTGATGCGTGCAATGCAAGGTGGCCCCGCCATAGATGATGCAGAATTACAACAGCAAGCATTGATGGGTTTAGTCAGTGAAAAAATGTTATCTTCGGTTGCAACAAAACAAGGTTTTGCAGTGGGCAAAGATCAAGTAGATGATTTACTACGTTCTTTACCCCAATTTCAAGATGAACAAGGTCAATATGTACCTGCAAAGTTTGAAACCACATTAAATAATATGGGTTATACCGCTCCCGCTTTTAGACAAGCTGTACAAAATGATTTAATGATAGGGCAGGTGCGTAGCAGTATAGTTGAGAGCGCATTTGTACTCCCTTATGAATTCGATAGAACTATAGATTTATTAGAACAAAAACGTGATATTCAATATGTATTAATCCCTGCCGCACAATATATATCACAGGCACAGGTTACACCCGAGCAAACAGTAGAATATTATAAAGCACATCCAGCGGATTTTATGTTGCCAGAACGTTTGAGCATAGAATATGTGCGTTTAAATGCTGAAAATCTAGATGTAGGTAACCCTGATGATAAAGCTTTACAAGAATATTACTCAGCACATCAAGCCGATTACACTGAACCTGAGAAACGTCATGCAGCACATATCTTATTGACGCAGGAAAAAATCAGTGGTGATGATGCGGCGGTGAATGCACAAGCCGAGAAAATCATGCAAGAATTGAAACAAGGTGCGGATTTTGCAACTTTGGCTAAAGAATATTCTGCAGATCCAGGCAGCGCTGCAAATGGCGGCGATTTAGGTTGGTTTGGTCGCGGTATGATGGTGCCTGAATTTGAAGAAGCTGTCTTTACAGCTGAACCTAATTCATTGATTGGCCCTATTAAAACTGATTTTGGTGTACATATTATCAAAGTCATAGGCATACAAGCTGAAACAATTAAACCTTTTGATTCTGTTAAGGATCAAATACGTACTGCTTGGCTAGAAAATCAGCGTCAAACATTATTTGATGAAGAACTTGCGCAATTGGATACACTGACATTTGAAAATCCAGATAATTTAACGACTGTTGCAGATAAATTAAAACTGACTATAGAAAAATCAGCGCTATTTACGCGTGAAGACGCACAAAGTTTGGGTGTGCTCAATACACCTGAAGTTGTAGCGGCTGCATTTGGTGATAGTGTTTTATTAGAAAATAGAAATAGTGAAATAATTAATTTATCACCCACTGATGTTGTTGTCGTACGTAAACTGAATCATGAGGTTGCACAATTACAACCCCTTGAAGCGGTGCAAGAACAAATTAAAACTAGAATTGCTTTAGAGCAAGCCGCAAAAATGGCTCATCAACAAGCCAATACTTGGCTTGCTGAACTTAAAGCAGGTACAGCAGCAGATAAGTTAACAGGCGCAACCTGGATAAGCGAAGCAAAATCTAATCGCTATAATCATGCGGTGCCACCTGCGGTATTGACTAAAGCGTTTACTTTGCAAAAAGCACATGCAGATGTTATTCCTGTTGGCAAAGAAGATTATGCATTGGTACTTGTTAATGGTATTTATCCCGGCGAATTAGATCCTAATTTTGCTGATCAGATGCGTCAAGAATATATGGCAGGTTTGACTTCTTATAAAGGTGAAATGGATTATCAGCTTTATGTCATTGATGCTGAAAAGCATAGTGATATTGAAATGAAGAAGTAGATAGATTAGACCCTCACCCTATCCCTCTCCCACACTAGTTCTCCCGCCGTTGTAGAAATACTGCAACGTGGGAGAGGGGACTAATAGCATAAATTAGTTTTTACTACTGACATATTTGAAGACTAATAATCTAATTTGGTGTTTACCACTGAGAATAACGAGAGAGTCCCCTCTCCCACGTTGCAATAATTCGACAACGGCGGGAGAACTAGTGTGGGAGAGGGATAGGGTGAGGGGAAGAACTAATTAAGTTCTAAAGTACCGGCACGCCAATAATGTGATATCCCGCATCCACATAAACAACATCACCCGTAACACCCGATGCTAAATCAGAGCATAAAAACGCTGCGACATTACCCACATCTTCAGTGGTTATATTACGACGTAGTGGGGTAACTGTTTCATTGAAACTCAACATATCTTTAAAGCCTTTAATACCTGAAGCTGCAAGTGTACGAATAGGACCTGCAGACACTGCATTCACACGAATCCCGTGGGGACCTAAACTACCTGCTAAATAACGCACATTCGCTTCTAAGCTTGCTTTCGCTAAACCCATAACATTGTAATTAGGGGCAATACGATTTGCGCCTAAATAACTTAAAGTAATAATCGCGCCATTCCTACCTTTCATCAGCGGAAATCCGGCTTTGGCAAGCGCGCCTAGACTATAACTACTCACATCATGGGCAATACGAAAACCTTCGCGTGTTAAATTATCAACATAATCGCCGTGAATTTCTTCAGCAGGCGCAAAGGCAACTGAGTGAACAATAATATCTAAGCCATCCCAATGTTTACCCAGTTCAGAAAATACATCGGTAATTTGTTCATCAAACGCTACATCGCAGGGTAATACTATTTTAGAGCCAAATTCTTCAGCCATACGGGTCACACGTTCTTGCAAGCGCTCAACTTGATAAGTAAAAGCAAGTTCAGCACCTTCACGGTGCATGGCTTCAGCAATGCCATGAGCAATTGAACGATTACTTGCAAGCCCAACAATCAGGGCGCGTTTACCTTGTAAAAATCCCATAAAACCTCCGCAAGAGTGATAAAAAAACCAGTTTACCATAAGCCTATGCAAAAACCAGCCTGGCATTAGCAAACAATTGCTATTATGATTACTTAATGATTGAAATGAAAAAAAATTGGCATATAGCACTTCTACTTTCTTGCCTATTACCACTCACCGCCTGTGATAACCTCTGGAATAATCCCTATCCAAAAGATAAACCAGACGCCAGTATTTATTACACT
>JABDAR010000031.1 GCA_013289085.1 Gammaproteobacteria bacterium
ATTAAATCATTTTGTTGGAACGCTTAGTGATGCAGATGCAAAAAATTTAATTCCTGCTGTTCTATTTTATAAAGCCAATGAACCATCTTCCATGCCCACAGTTATTATAGAATCTCAGCAAAATCAAACAATTGAATTGACTCGGCAGCAAATCTAAATTGATATTTTTATACATTCAACTATGATTAAATATTAAGAATAATCGAATCATAGAAGGATACTGAGATGCATCAGATGGCTAAAACTTTATCAAAACTGCTTGTTTTGTTCTTTATTAGTTGTGGCATCGCGATTGCTGACAATACTGTCTCGGTACCCGTCTTAGTTTATCACTTTTTAAATCCTACCATTCCCAGCAGTATGACTATCACTCCAGACAGATTTGAATCGCAAATAAAGTGGTTAAAAGACAATGGTTATACTGTCATCCCTCTCAAACAATTAGTCAGCTATTTACAAGGAAACAATGTTGTTCTTCCCGCAAAACCTATTGTCATAACAGCCGATGATGGTTGGGAATCTGATTATACATATATGTATCCCATCGCGCGTAAATATAATATTCCCATTACATTGTTTATTTATCCGGGAACCATTTCAGAAGGAAAACATGCGTTGACTTGGGATCAATTGAAAGAATTGATGAAATCCGGTTTGTTTGATGTTCAGGATCATACCTTTAGTCATCCAAACTTTAAGCAAGAAAAAAAGCACATGTCGTCTGATGCCTACGAAAGATTCGTTCATAGAGAATTATTTGATTCGAAAAAAGTTTTAGAAGAAAAACTTGGCATAAAGGTTGATTTTATAGCTTGGCCTTTTGGTATTTACGATAGTTACCTAGAACAACAAGCCGCCAAAGCAGGATATACCATGGCGTTTAGTATTGATTTTCGCCATTCCTCTCGAATATATCGCCCCACAGCGCAGCCACGATATATGATTGTAGATTCAGAGAATATGGCAATGTTTTCTGCCATCGTAAAAGGAAAAGCGCAAGGGTCTATCGATAAAAGAGCATTAACAGCTAACTAATTAAACTTTACTTAAACTGTGAGGTAATAACTTATATGCGGCTACAAAAAACAATAGATGATCTCAATAAAATGATTATTGCAGAAGAAAATGCGCTTGCGGAGCTTAATTCAAAAATCTCAGCAATAAATATATGATATGATTGTATTAGGAAGAATTTCATCATTTCTTAAGGAGCAAGTAATGTCATTAATATCAATTATTCTTGTTTTAATCGTTATCGGCGTCATTCTTGGGATAATTAATAGATACATACCTATGGCAAGCTCGATCAAGTCTATTTTAAATGCGGTGGTCATTATTGCTGTTGTAGTATGGCTCTTATCAGCATTTGGTATTATTCACAATGTAGGGAACATCAAATTAAATTAAAAGATCAATTCTACCCGATTAGAGACTGAATGGAGAAGTAGAAATATGAACTCTAAGAATGGATCTAACGCTGCCCATTCAGTGCTAATTTGGGGTATAGGCGATATCTATTTTGTAGTTAGTGTTGTTATTGCAATACTTTTTGGAATGCTAGCACCTAATATACAACAACACCTTCATTTAAATGCGGCGCAAATTGGGGCGTTAGGCTCTGTCTTTTTCCTTTGTTATGGACTCGCGCAATTGGTCGGTGGACGTTTGATGGATTCCTTGGGACCGCGACTGACACTCACAGTCTCTGCTTTAATTACAAGCTCTGGTTTATATATATTTTCAAAAGCTGATGACCTTTCTCAAGTATTCGTGGCGCAGGCTCTTTCTGGCATTGGCTTGTCAACTTCTTATATTGGCGCCATTTTTCTAGCTAGTACCTGGTTCACTCCGGGTCGATTTCCACTGATGTCTGGAATTACGCAGATGTCTGCAAATTTAATGGCCGTCATTGTTATAGTGGGCATGGTCTTCTCTGGTGCTTTATCAATGGGATTTCAGTTTATGATGAGTTGCCTCGCGGGAGTTGTATTCTGTGTTGCTCTGCTACTACTTTTAGTAGTTCGAGGGGCCCCTGTAACTGAGCAAGCCACTAATTTAAATAATAGTGCCGGATTATGGTCTGACTTGAAGCTTCTGATGGGTATCTCACAATTTTGGCTAGGTACCCTTTATTTTAGTACGGCTTTTGGTGTGTTGCTGGCATTTTCTAATTTATGGAATATACCGGATCAAATTTCATATGGGCATTCACTACAAACCGCATCCATAATGACGACAATGCTGCCTCTTGGCGGTGCTTTTGGCGCAACTTTATCTGGCTGGTTGTCGAGTATGACAAATCGAGCATCGAGGGTCGCTAGGTTTTACAGCGTTGGTATGTTTATCGTATGTGCTATTTTGATTTATGGACCCATATTGTCAAATGGATTCACTTTTTTTATGCTTGCTTTATTAGGCTTTTTCTTCGGTGGCGCAGTGCTTGGCTTTCCTCTCGTGAGTCAGCATATTCCGGCAGCTCTCAGAGGAACAGGATTTGGAATAATGGCGACGCTCGCATACCTCTTAAGCGCGTTTCTACAATATGTAATTGGTGTATTGCTTGGTGAAAATACGACATTGCATGGAGGCATTGCTGATATTCATGATTTCAAAATAGCGCTAACACCTTTAGTAATAACATTGGCGATCGGTTTCATTGGTAGTCTATGGTTGAAAGATATTAAATCAGTTTGATTCATAAGGAGAGATAACATGGATGTTCAAAACGCTAAAAAATTTCGGTACCCAATACAAAAACTTAAATGACAGTATAGAGAGCGCCAAAAATTCATTAAAAGATATTACCAAAGTTTTAGCCGAGAAAATGCAACCCCAATTAAATGTTGGTCCATCTGTTGCAACTCATACAATAACAGCAACACCGCAGACTGGAAACACTACACCTGGTGATAATGAAAAAAGAACTTTCGCTGGGTTAAATGCTGGATTTCTTGATCCCAAAAAAACAGTTAGAAAGTAATGGGGTCAGGTCGCAGCGAAGCCACTCATTGTCATCCCGAGAAGCGTTCTTTGCGACGAGTGATCTCGTCCTTAACACGAGATCACTCGCTTCGCTCGGGATGTATATATTACATACTAACCACAAAATAAGCCGTGATCATTTGAGAAAATATAATGTATATAAGAAAGCAGCCAGAGACACATGAATTACATGAAATTGTGTCTCATGCGAGCGCATCTAACAACAATCTAGATAATCCACTCTATCAATATATTGAAAAGCATATTTTAAAAAATTATTCGCCTTATTATACTCCCTCACGTTCTGAATCCGCTATAAAAGCGAGTATGTTTATCGTGGCTGCAAGCTTTGGCTATACTTGGATGGAAGTCGGGGGTAATTTCGCAAATCATATTCCTGCGGGCATATTAAGAGAAATTGCTCGCAAATTTTTTGAAGTAGGAACATTAATAGGACTAAGTATCGATGCACAATGGCTAATGAATCAAGTTAGCAAAGACTTTAAGAAAGAAGTGCCCAGTGTCACAAACGTCTATGGATCAGATCACAGTTCGCACAAAAGAAAAGTGATAGAAATTGGTATACCGATTGGATTTGGGGTCTTATCCACCGCACCTTGGTTTTATGCTAGTTATATATCGAATTCTGGTCTTAAACAAATATTGATTCCTCCGATTGTTTTCCTTAATAATTTAGCATTTGGCTATTTCGGTTATAGTCTAGCGATAAAAAAACTACGTAATCGAGTTAATTACCATAATCTATCTCCTGAATTGAAAGAAATTGAAGATGTGCGTGCTATTTTAATCATTAAAGTAAAATATCTTATTAATAATAGTATTGAAATTCCAAGCAATATAAAATCAGCAGAACAATTACTGAAATATTTGCTACGTTTACAAATTAAAGAATCCCACAACTCATCAGCGCAAAAATTATTTCAGGTAATAATTACTCTCAGTATGCCATTACTTTATGTTGTTACCGAAGAATTTCTAACAAAACAGTTTTTATATAAAAATGTTTTCAGTAACACAATTGCTAGTTACTGCAGTGCTACTTTAGTTATTTTCCCTGGGTATACGCTATCTTTACTATCCACTCTTGAAAATGCAGCCCAGTTAGGCAAGAAAAATAATGATTCCATACAGTCATTATTATACTTTTATATGGTCTGGGTTAGAATTTTCTTA
>JABDAR010000032.1 GCA_013289085.1 Gammaproteobacteria bacterium
TTTTTGATGATTTTATGTAATGAAAGAAATGCGGCTGATGTAGGATTCTGTTTTAGTTTAGTTAACAATACATCGGTTTCTTGTTTTGTAAATATATGCCAAACCATGTTACTTGGTTCATCTTGAATGTTTTTAAGATCGGCATTATAAATTTTCCAAACAATTTTTTTGTTGCGTTCTAGAAATATTTTTATGAACATCTGTCTTAATAGAGTGATTTTTTCTAAGATAGTGAATTGCCTTTCAGCATTTCTTTTAAATATTTTATTGCTTTTCTTGAAACTTTGAGCCGCATCCCTACCTAAGAGCTGATCATGCAAATAGAGTACTCCACCAGGGCCATCAAACAAAGTATGTGATAATGAATATAGATGATGTGATTGTGTGGATTTATCCACAACTGCATAGATAATATCTAGTGGATGGCAAAGTGATTCTAAAATCTCGAAATTCCTTCCGATCCAATCTATTTTTGTTGCGCCTTGCATTTCAACTCCGTTAGGGTATTAAATACATCTCATAATTTAAGATTTTGTTATGAAAAACTTGATTTATTCTTAAAAATGGTATGAAATAGAGTCGTGGGCGCCAGATGCGTGGAACATCTGTCGCCTCACTAACCACCAGTCAGTCTAGGACACTGCTAATGGCTACGTATATATTACAATATTGGCACCATTCGTGCCATCATCACGTGGTTTTTTACCAGTCCTTCCCTATTTTATGCAAGCAAGCGTAGATTTGTGCATTTGATATGGGTTGAATTGTGATGTATGGCAACTGGTAGAAGGTGAGCGCGCCCACACTTAAGTATGTTTAATTACTATTAAGGTGGAATAATATGTATTTGCGCTCAGAAAAAAGAATACTACTGATTGAAGATAATCTGATGGCTCATTTCGCAGCCAAAGAATTATTAACGCATGCAGGTTTTAATGTCGATGGTGCTTGCGATGGCACTGATGGTTTAAGTTTGTATTTTTATTACAAATATGATTTGGTTTTGTTAGATATCGGTTTGCCCGATATTAATGGTTTTGAAGTGGCCCGTAAAATTCGTGCATTCGAACAGGCTCGAAATAAAATACCTGTAGAAATTATCGCACTCACTGCAACACCCGATGAATATCCTCTACAGCTTTTTGCTGCCGCTGGGATTAATCGAATATTTAATAAACCGATTGATATCGATAGTTTAGATCCGATATTTAAAGATAAAAACCAATCAACAAATATAAGCTCAAACTCACGGCGGCCATAACAAGTGCATAAGGTAATTGTGTACGTACATGTTCTAAATGATCACAACCGCTTGCTAATGAGGCCATTAAAGTGGAATCGGAAATAGGTGAGCAATGATCGCCAAATACACCGCCGCCTAAAATTGCGGCTAATACCAATGCGGGTGGTACCCCTAAGGTCATTGCTAAAGGTATTCCTAATGGCATCATGATCGCAAATGTGCCCCAGCTCGTGCCTGTGGTAAAAGAAATAATACCGGCACAAAGAAATAATATGGGTGCGAGTAAAAAGGGCGGCAAAAAATCACCTACAAATAAAGCAACATATTGACCGGTACCAAGATCAATGCAGGCCATGCCTAAACCCATGGACAGTAATACGATAGTCACTAAGGGCAATAAATCATTCATACCATTAAAACTATTTTGAATAATAGTTTTAGTTAGCATTTGTTTGCCTTGATACAATAAAATTGCGCACACGAGTAATGCTAGACCAACTGACCAGAGTACAGCTTTGGTGCCTGAACCTTGTAATAATTGTCCATCACCGGTATACAACATAAATAAGGGCATACCTGCGACTAAGGTTAGCAGTGGAATTAGAAAATAACGTGATTTACTGGCCGGTGCTTCATCGGGTAAATCGGTGGGCATATCAATATGGCTGTTTCCTTGTTTCATTGGGCCAAATACTTTGCCCGTAATGGCAGTAAAATAAACCATGATGACTGCTAATAAAGCATAAAAATTAAGGCCTATGGATTGCATTAATGTCGTAGTGGTATTTTCTAAACCATAGCCTTCAAGCAAACCTAAAATGTATGCGCCCCAACCATTCAGTAAAATTAAAACACTAATGGGTGAACAAGTTGAATCAATAATAAAAGCAAGTTGCGCGCGTGAGAGTTTAAATTTATCGAATAATTTTTGGGAAATAATACCTGCGGTTAAAATACTTAAATTAGTTTCAATAAAAATCAATGTGCCAGTAATACTGGGTAGAAGTGCTGCGCGACGTTTTGTAGTGGCAAAGCCGATATGTGTGAGTCGATGCACGAATGCATTCACGCCGCCAGAAGTGCGAAATAAAGCGAGTAGTGCGCCGACTAATAAACTAAATAATAAAATCCGAGTGCGGTCAGGGTCACTAAATACATCGACCACACGTTCAAACAATGCCAATAAACCTAAAAAGGGGTTGAACCCCATTAATAAGGTTTCTGCGAGGAATAAACTGACCAAAAGGGCCAAGATGATATCGCGTCGCCAAATTGCAATCGTGATGGCTACTATGGGTGGCAATAATGAATACCATGTAACTGACATGCTTAAAGTCTCAGTAAATAAAATGAGTGTAAGACAGATTAGATATTAAGAAAAGTGCTAAATTTATCTGGCTGTGGCAAAATGGCGTAAAAATTTGCATATTCAACATAAAATATAGGAGCTCACATGTCTAGCACCATAGACGAATTAACCGTAGATTACACCGAAGAAGGCCAGCTGGTTGTAAAACAATTAGACAAACAAGTACTGTCCAAAGGCGCTTGGACGACCATTATTTTCAGATACCAAGATTGGGACAATAAAAAGCAAGACTTTGGCGCGGATAAATATACTATCCGTCGTTATCAAAAGAAAAATGGTGAATATAAACAACGCTCTAAATTTAATATTTCGAGCAAAGATCAAGCGCAGAAAATCATTGAAGCGCTGCAGCAATGGGCCTAAACTGTTTGCCCCTGGGCTTGCCTGTCTGCATGATATGAAGATCTTACCAATGGGCCGCTGGCGACATTGGTAAATCCCATGGCCTCTCCAGCTATGGCAAATGAATCAAATTCAGCAGGTGTCACATAACGTAACACAGGGTGATGATGAAGACTCGGTTGTAAATATTGGCCTATGGTGACCATATTGACATCATGCGCGCGTAAGTCTTGCATAGACGCCAAAATTTCTTCATTATTCTCACCCAAACCTAACATAATGCCTGATTTAGTAGGAATATCTGGAAATGCGGCTTTAAATTCTTTAAGCAAATTTAAAGACCATTGATAATCAGAACCTGGACGCACACTCGCGTATAATCTTGGAATGGTTTCAATATTATGATTAAACACATCAGGAGGCGCGGTAGATAAGAGTTCAATGGCAATTTGTCGGCGATTTTTGCCACGAAAATCAGGGACTAAAATTTCAATTTTGGTGTTTGGACAATATTCACGTACGGCTGTTATACAATTAGCAAAATGTT
Organism: Gammaproteobacteria bacterium; assembly: GCA_013289085.1. Lineage (GTDB taxonomy): Bacteria > Pseudomonadota > Gammaproteobacteria > JABCZS01 > JABCZS01 > JABCZS01. The sequence goes on from JABDAR010000032.1 coordinate 3,502, forward strand.
GTGCGCCACCATCTCGTAAATCATCACGATCCACAGAAGTGATCACCACATATTTTAAATCCATTTGCTGAACTGTTTTAGCCAGATTCACAGGTTCATCTAAATCTAAAGGATCAGGTCGACCATGGCCCACGTCACAAAATGTACATCTACGCGTACATTTATCACCCATAATCATAAATGTTGCAGTACCATGGCTAAAACATTCACTTAAATTAGGACAAGCCGCCTCTTCGCATACAGTATGTAAGCGATTCTGCCGCAACATCGCTTTAACTTTCTCAACCTTGTCGCCAGTAGGCAGGCGAATCCGTATCCAGTCAGGTTTTTTTAAAACTTCCGCAGCCTCAATTTTAACCGGGATACGAGATAAT
>JABDAR010000033.1:0-1033 GCA_013289085.1 Gammaproteobacteria bacterium
ATCCCAGCATCATTATTACCTAAAGTGTTAGATAATAACGCTCATTTTGGTACGACAGATAAAAATCATTTTGGTGCGAGTATTCAAATTGTTGCGATGATGGGCGATCAACAAGCCGCTGCATTTGGTCAAGCGTGTTTACATCCAAACGATATTAAAAGTACCTATGGTACAGGTTGTTTTATCCTCATGAATACTGGCGATAATATTATACAATCAAAATATCGTTTACTCAGTACAGTTGCTTATCGTATAAATGGAAAAATAAGCTACGCGCTCGAGGGCAGTATTTTTAATGCAGGTACAGCCATACAGTGGCTGCGTGATGGTTTAGGCATTATTAAAACTGCACAAGAATCAGAAACAATTGCAAATCAAGTGAGTAGTACCGATGGGGTATATTTCATTCCATCTTTCACCGGCTTAGGTGCGCCTTATTGGGAACCCAACGCAAGAGGCGCCATATTGGGTTTAACCCGCAATACCAAAGCAGCCCACATAGTGCGCGCCGCATTAGAAGCGGTAGCCTATCGAACCAAAGATTTAATCAATGCCATGCAATTAGATGCAAATAATAAAATAACCCACTTACGTGTAGATGGTGGCATGGTTAACAATAATATGTTAATGCAATTTTTAGCCGATATTTTACAAATCCCCATAGAGCGCCAATCAATGATAGAAACCACAGCACTAGGCGCAGCATTTATGGCCGCAATACAATTAAATTGGTTACATGATCTAGAAGAGATCACCCACATCTTACAATGCGAAAAAATATTCACACCCAAGAGGCCCAATGATCTAAGTGAATCTCTATATCAGGGTTGGTTGGAGGCGGTGAAGAGGATAAGGGTGTAGATTTTTTTAATCCCACAACCCAGGGTTACGACGCTACGCGTCTAGACCCTTGTATCTTAAAAATCATGTATTCTAATTAAAGTTTATTGCTCTAGAACAATAAACTTTAATTAGAATACATGATTTTTAAGATACAAGGGTCTAGGCGCTTTTGCGCTAATATCTCAGAGGG
>JABDAR010000033.1:1043-3255 GCA_013289085.1 Gammaproteobacteria bacterium
AGGGCCAAAATTGTTGTAAGTCCCTAGAATATAAAAACTTTATCTATTAACTTGAAGATGTTATTCTAAATTTTCACTAAAATGAGGAAAAGCTATTGTGCCATTTGAAAACCCCTCTTCAATTATAAATTTTATCACGCGACACTGTGACTCTGGATGCCTAAAAGCAGCAATCAACGATATTAAAAGAAGTACTGCATTAGGTACATCTGTAAGAGGAAGTACGCGCGGCACTTTGGGTCGATTTGTGGGGATAGGATTTCTTGGTGGGTTATTGCCATTTCCAGGTGGCGTTGCAACGATGCTCGCTGCGTATGCAGGCTTTCGAATGAGTAAACGTCAGGCACGTAAACCTTTAGGACTCGATGAGAAGATAGAAAGTAATCCTAAAGAAGCAGTAATAATGATCCTAAATGCTGACGGGGGAAATGATAGGCTGTCATATAAATGGGATTTATTAAAGGCCCTTTACAAACAGGTACATGAAAAGAATGCCTATTATACATTTAATGAACATGCTACATTCCTGCATGTTTCTTATGAAGAATACACTGATAATGATACGAGCATGTTCATAGAAGAATTGAAATTAAGTCTGATGGATATCAATGATAAAGATATCCCCGCGCAAGTCATGGCAATCTTAGAGACCTATATAAAAAATAATACAGCCTCTATTTCTTGGCTATCTAGCGAGCCTGATTCAGTTGGCATTGCAAGACAAAAGCTTAGAGAAATGAAAACGCATTACGGTGCTTCTGATGATATCAGTTTACTTGGAGCAGAAAATCCAATTGCAACAATAAATGAAATATTAAAAATAGAACTCAGTGACAGAAGCCCCCTTACAGAAGAAGAAAAAAATATACAAATGTTATTTATGCGCGTGACAGAGTATTTGGATATAAAACAAGCGTCACTTAGCTCTGATTTATCCCCTGAACGTGCGCTCATTTCGCAAGCACTTTAATCAAGTGGGTCGTGTTGGGATTGATACCCGCGACCAGCGGATTAAGACAAAATTTCCAGTGTCTACATTTTTAGACTATAAATTGTTCCATCCTTTTTGTATTTCTAAAATACGCATTGGATTGACTGTCTATCACTTCCTTTTCAAAATGCTTATCAAGTGTAACCGGTATTTTTTCTTGTTCTCTTAAGCGGGTACCCGTTGCTACCCAGCTCTGGGTTATGTTGTATTGGTACATTTTGGTAGGTAAAAATAAGCGTTTTTGAGTATTAGTATTGAAGCCTATTTTTACCAAAAAAGGATGGAGGAAATTTTGAGCCATATGGAGTCCAACACTCGCAGGAAAACCTTTTGATTCGTAAATCATCGACAAAACAAGGCCCATATAAGTTGTATATAAAACCTGAACGGGGTTACCGTTACCTTTGTGGGCGTAACCAAACAATATAGAAGAGCCCACAATTGCAATCCACTTTGCTATCTGGCTCGAATTTGATTTAACGGGCAATAAACTTGCGTATCGAATCAGAAAATATTGCACCAAATGCCGAAAGATACTATGAGCAAGCACTCTAAACATCAGTTCTTCTTTAAATGGCACAATTACAGATACATAAAATGGTTTGACCGCATTAACACGCTTTTCAAAATCCGCATCTTTCTTTAACATTTCTCCAGGTTGTGCAGAATAAATATATGCCAAGCATTTGATTATCACGGCACCTGTAATATTAAGAGGCATCATCATCATACCGAAACGGAATTTATCAGAATAAATACTTCCTCCGGCTAAGCATAAACCGGGAGGTATGATGCTATTCTGTAACCAATTAAATATCTTAGATGATAATGGTGATGCTTTTAGATGATACTCTATAGTTAATAATTCAGCATTCGCTTGAACTCTTCGATGATTGTTTCTTGAGTATTGCTCTAAAAAAAGCTGACTTTCGGTTAGTTTTTTATACTGATCGGGAAGATCATTGAGACCGATTTTTGTGGAGCTCACTGACACCTTATCTTTTATTTGCAGATGTTGATTAAGTAAAATAAACATCAAGTCATCAGCTTGCTCTAAGCTCCCAGCACATACTAAGGCATCATAGCTATATTTTGCATCATGATTCCAACTATATATAACATGTAATGGCATACCAGTGCTCCTATTTAACTCAGTGAGTTATGATATCATAAATAAGCTATTTTGCAAACAAATACTTACAAAGGACATGCGTTTACCTA
>JABDAR010000034.1 GCA_013289085.1 Gammaproteobacteria bacterium
ACTACGCTATCAAACAAAATACCTAAAACTGAGATGATGATAAGGCGTGCTGGGTTTCAAATGTGTTCAGAAGAAATTACAGCTATGAGTAAAAATGGAGGTTTTACTGTTGTAGATAAAGCCTATAGACGCTCTTTCCCTAATGCACGAAGAGACAGAGTTGATTTGGAGATACATGCAGGAACTGCATTTATATTAAAGAAATGACAACTATTCAATTTAGAAATAAGGGCTTTACAGAATCAAAGGAAAAATACTTCCAAGCAATTAATCATTGGAAGAAAAGAATTAATAATATTCTTGACAATCCGAATAATTACCGCGAATGGCTTGATAATACTGATGGTAATGGAGAGGTGTCACTGAATGGAAATCCTATTTATAGTCTAATAAATAAAGATAATAGTCGAGCATTAAGGATAATGCAAAATGAGCCTAGATCCAAAAAGCCATACATGTCTGCTTGGATTGAAAATTCTAATATTAGTGAGAACATAGATATTCCTGTATTGGCTATCGGACTTGAGTTAAGTAATATTACTGAAGTAAAAAGCTTAGGATTAATTGAAATGTGGTTTAGAGAAGGCCCTGGCTCTAGAATTAATCATGCAATTGATTTAGTTAATCGGGAATATGAGAAAAATTATGAAAAATCAGAAAGCGAAAGGAAGATTGAACTTTATCATGAATTAAATGAACTGAAATCTTTAAAAGATGTGAATTTTTCTTCAAGAGTAAACTTGAGCAATAAAGACCTTGATAGGTTCAAAACTTTATATAGGATCAAAAATCATATTGAACTGAATTGTATTGCATATTCATCATTTAGAAATGACGTTTATGTAATCCAGATTTATACTGCTATTTCTACGTTATCTGAGTTTATTAATGGGGGATATAAATTTGGGCGAGGTCATATTACAGCGAGATATAGAGACAATTTTACTCATGCATTTATTACACGACACAAAGACTTATATGGGGCATATTTGTTATATAAACAATTGAGTGACAATATTGAAGACTTGAGCGAGAAACTTGGCAGAGAACTAAATATTGTAGAATAGTTTAAAACGCCACCAAGTCCGTAGCATCAGCACGGACGGACCACCCCATAGAAAATCAGACTACATTAATTTTTCGTAGTCAAACGCGGGATGGAAATACCTATAGAAATCTTTTTTAACAAGCTGGCATGCAACTTCAATAAATACAAATTGAAACTCGGGTAGTCTTGTCTCCAATCTAAGTTCCTTAAACACCTTCTTAAATCGCTTCAATATACCTCTGAAGATATTGTTGGCAAGAGCTGCTGCAATCATGAATACAGTATTCTGTTCCATTTTCATAAATGGCGGAAGACGCCAGCCAAAGTCATTTTTCATCGCGTCAAATTGTCGTTCTGTTGCACCTCTTTGATTATATTCAAGTAACAAGTCCTTTGGCGAAGTTTTTATATCATTAGTAATTATAAGTTTAACTTTATACTTATCATGTAGGCTCCATTCTCCTAAGGCATATGGTTTAGAATAGCGTTTTACAATCCCTGGCTTATTTTTCTCTAGCTTACTGAAGTGCTCCTCAACGTTTTTTCTTCTCACCCTTTCTGCTCTATTCTCTCTATTTATCTTTGTTCTTCTCGTGTATTCTCTTGCCGCAACTATCCTATAAGCATATTCGGACTCATTTGGAGTATAATGAAAATCACCCACCTCGCAATCCCTAACAAAATAAGCGGTTTCCAATTCAATTTTTTCCCAATTCATAACCTTATCCAATTCTTTTACCATACGTTTATAATAAGAATTATACTGCATATGGATATTAAATGCAATACCCCTATCAGTAAGCATTTTCATTACCTCTACAATATATCCTGCATTATCAATAATCACTCTTGATATAGTGATATTATTTGCTGCAAGTAGGTCAAGACACCTCTCCAAACACTCTTTAAGTTGAAATTTGGCGTTCACGTCACCATTGCGCATGCTAATGTATACCGGCATATCGTCAATCAGGCAAACCATTGGATAATATCCATACCTTTTGTACTTGCTATCCTTATGAGAAGTGGCACAATTCGTCTCAATAAAGGTAGAATCAATATGCAAGGTATATTTGCGTCCTACTTCAAGAGCACCAATTCGCTTTGTAACTTTAATGAGCATTTCACTCATTTTATCATTTTCGTTGTATAGGTTCGTATGCATATGCTGCTTCTTTCCTGAACCGGAAACTATTTCCTTAGCCCTCTGTTCGGTAGCCAGCTTTTTCATTACCCGGCCAAGTGTGTCATGACTGGGTAGCTTTAATCCTGGTATAATTCTAAGCTTCTTTTTAAGGTTCGTTATGTGATCAAGCCTCATTCCTCCACATAAAGTGGTTAAAACCCAAGCCAAGAAAACGTCTTCATAACCGTATAATGCCTGTTGTGCTCTAACACCTAAAGTTCTACGAATAACATTTGGAATTCCGCAATCATTTATCGCTTTAAGAATTGGCAGGATACCTCCGTATGGAGATATGTTTTTGTTTGAATAGATTACTTTCATTGGCTTGGTTTTACCTGATAAGGGTCAAAACCAAAAAATATAATTTGGGGTTTGTTTAAAATGCTGATTACCAGGCAATAAAATTTTCGCGATATTTCTGAGTTTTCTTGGTTTTTGGGAAAAACGGGTGGTTTTTGAGCAGATACCTGATCAGTTTAATGGAATATTTACGGTGATTGTTCCATTCAAAACCGGGAATCGGATCGGGTGAAGAGGATACGAAATAACATTGTGAACTTTATCAGAATCATATTCCGCCGGGCTCCGATCTTCAGCTGGCGAAAATCTACCATGCCTATAACTACACTCGTTTAAACCATACCCGCGAAGAGTAGCCATA
>JABDAR010000035.1 GCA_013289085.1 Gammaproteobacteria bacterium
TTAATTTCGTCTTCTTCTGCGCTCGGTGCATTTGGGTGTTCTAATTTAACATCTTTAATAGATTGCTCACGTTGCTGCGCTTCTATCGCATCAATGTCTGCAGCGCTCGATACTTTAAACTTCGCCAAGGCCTGACAGGCTTCATATTCAAACGCATTCAACATGGCTGAAAATAACAAAAATGCTTCACGTTTATACTCTTGCTTAGGATCTTTATTAGCATAACCACGAAGGCTGACACTGCGACGTAAATAATCCATGGCCGCTAAATGATCTTTCCAATGGCTGTCTAGAATTTGTAGCAATAAAGATTTTTCAAAGCGTCTTGCCGTTGTTGCATCTACGCCGGTTATTTTTTCAGCATAATGCGCTTTTACTGCTTCAATAACGCGCAAGGCTAATTTTTCTGCAGAAAGTGTTGCTTCGTCATCCGCCCAAGTTTTTATCGGTAAATCTAGGCCAAATTCACCTTTTAATTCTCCCGTTAAACCTTCAATATCCCATTGCTCTTGGATGCTTTCTAAAGGTAAATATTTTAATACCAATTGCATATACACATCATAACGCATATCTTCAATTGAATCTGACACATCATTTTGCTTCATCAATTCTCTGCGTTTTGCATAAATCACGCGACGCTGATCATTAGCAACATCATCAAACTCTAATAATTGTTTACGAATATCAAAATTGTGCGCTTCTACTTTACGTTGCGCATTTTCAATGGCACGACTCACCATGGGACTTTCAATCGATTGATCGCCTTGTAAGCCCAATTTTTTCATGATGACTTTCATGCGATCAGAAGCAAAAATACGCATTAAATTATCTTCCAGCGATAAATAAAATTGTGTTGAACCTGGATCGCCTTGTCGCCCGCAGCGACCTCTTAATTGATTATCAATACGTCTTGCTTCATGACGCTCAGAACCTATCACATGTAAGCCACCCGCTTTAATAACAATATCACCGCCTAAAACAATATCTGTTCCCCGGCCAGCCATATTGGTTGCAATCGTTACCGCACCAGGAGCACCAGCGCCTGCAATGATCTGCGCTTCTTTTTCATGGTGTTTAGCATTTAATACTTGATGAGGAACTTTTACCTTATCTAATAATTTCGATAAAATTTCAGAATTTTCAATTGACGTCGTGCCCAATAATACCGGCTGATGTTTGGCATGTCTTTTTTGGATATCCGCGACTATCGCATTAAATTTATCTGCTGTCGTTGCAAAAATTAAATCAGGCGCATCCATACGAATACTGGTGTTGTGGGTCGGCATAGGCACCACGGGTAAATTATAAATAAGCCTAAATTCTTGTGCTTCTGTCGCTGCCGTTCCTGTCATACCTGCTAATTTTTCATATTGACGGAAATAATTTTGGAAAGTGATGGAAGCCAGAGTCTGACTTTCATTTTGTACTTCCATGCCTTCTTTAGCTTCAATCGCTTGATGCAATCCATCAGACCAACGACGACCAGCCATCGCACGGCCTGTGTGTTCATCAATAATGACCACAGCATCATCTTGTATCATATAATGGACATCGCGTTGAAATAAGGTTTGCGCGCGAAGGGCCGCATGAATATGATGCAATAACATTAAATGGCTAGCGTTATATAAATTGTCGCCTTCTTGCAACAAGCCTGCCTCATATAATAATTCTTCAACTTGTGCTTGACCTTGCTCTGTCAAATGCACTTGTTTAGATTTTTCATCTAGAACATAATCACCCGGCTCGCCCTCTTCCACTTGTACTTTGAGTTTTGGCGCAATTTCATTAATCTTACTATAAAGTGCAGTGCTGTCTTGAATACGACCAGAGATAATGAGTGGCGTACGTGCTTCATCGATCAACACCGAATCTACTTCATCAATGATCACATAATGCAAATCACGTTGCACTTTATCTTCTAAACTAAAAGCCATATTATCGCGCAAATAATCAAAACCAAGTTCATTATTGGTCGCATAAGTAACATCAGCATTATAAGCTTGTTGTTTGCCTTCAAGTGTCATGCCTGGAATACTGACACCCACTGTTAAGCCTAAAAATTCATAAATAGGTCCCATCCATTTTGCATCACGCGCGGCAAGATAAGGGTTAACGGTCACAACGTGTACACCTTTGCCAGTCAGTGCATTTAAATATGCAGGAAGAGTTGCGACTAATGTTTTACCTTCCCCTGTATGCATTTCAGAAATTTTGCCTTCATGCAAAACAATACCGCCCATTAATTGCACATCAAAATGGCGCATATTCAATGTACGCTTAGCCGCTTCTCTGACTAGAGCAAAAGCTTCGGGTAATATATCTTGCAGACTTTCACCTTGGGTAAGGCGCGCACGTAAATGTTCGGTCTGCCCACGTAAGGCTTCATCAGAAAAAGTGCTCATTTTTTCTTCAAGAGCATTGATTTTTTCAACGATTTGACGCAAACGTTTTAATTCACGCTCATGTGGAATCGCAAATAATTTTTTAAAGATCTGTCCAATACCCATGAATTTTGTCATCCTTTCTATTAATGTGTATGATGTTCCAATGAAACAATCTATTAATCAACTATTAAAAAATGGAGAGTTATCTGAACTCACCTTGCAGGCATTACGCCTCAAAAAAATAAACACCTTGCTCCAAGAAATTTTACCAAAAGAACTCGCGCATGACACACGCGCTATTTCATTTATGAACAGTTGTCTATTCTTAGAAACCTCTAATAGTAGCACAGCTACTCTGCTGCGTTATTATACTCCAACTTTGTTAAGTCAATTGAGACAACATGTTGAGTTTGCCAGCATTGCTTCGATTAAACAACACATAAAACCCCAAGAAGTGC
>JABDAR010000036.1 GCA_013289085.1 Gammaproteobacteria bacterium
CAACACTTAAACGAATATCATCCGCTTTAATTAACAAATCACAACGCGCATGTATTTTATTATGTAATGTAACCCCAATAACATGGATCTTATCCGCAATGGTATTAAGCATAATCTCAGCAAACGCATCATCCAAATTAACAACTGCATATTTCAAACCAGGCCACTTAAACAATTGCGCCTTAGCTTCACCATAAGCTTCCATAGTCTTATGAAAATCCAAATGATCCAGCGTTAAATTCGTAAATAAAGCCACTTCAAACGGAACCCCCGCAACACGATGCTGCGCGAGCGCATGTGATGACACTTCCATATTAATATAATTAAAATGTTGCTCGGAAAATTCATACAACTGTTGTTGCAACGGCAATGCACATAAAGTGGTATGCGTACTTTCTTTTAATGCACTGGCAGGCCCAACACCAATAGTGCCCATCATCGCAGCTTTTTTGCCTAATATTTCTAAAGCTTGCGTTAAAAAATAAGCACAAGAAGTTTTGCCATTAGTCCCTGTCACACCCATAATATGCATATCTTTAGCAGGATTTCGGTAAAACCTTTGCGCAATAAGTCCAATTTTTTCTTCTAAATGGGGTATAGCAAGCATCGGTAATTGATGTTGATATTTTGCAATCATCTGTTGCATCGATTGCGTTAATTCTTCCGCTTCATAAATAACCGCAGTCGCGCCTTGCTTAATTGCTTCTTCAATATACATCCGCCCATCTAATTGCGTACCGCGACTTGCCAAAAATAATTCCCCAGGTTTTGCCATACGGCTGTCGGTACAAAGACCAGAAATGACAAGGTCTTTACCTTGATAATCGACAAGATTTGAAAGTAGGGCAGTTAAGTGTTGGGTTAGCATCCTGTAACTATATAACATAACTGCTTAAATTGTCATATCAAGGGTTGACCTATCATGTAAGTCCTATTGCTTTCTTAAATTTAAACATGATAAACTAGCCAATTATCATTAAACAAGGACTCTAAATATGTCTCCAAATTTACAAACGTTATTGAGGTCTGCTATAGCGGCCTACAAGGGTGAGCTGCTCTCATATTCGGATATGGAGGATGGTGACATATACATTAAGGTAAAGATACCTTCCCAGAATCAGCAGGCATTTAATAAAGCGATTCAATCTATTTTACTAGAGCCCAATGATAAACCATGGGCCAGTACAGAACAGACCAAAACATTTCAAATTAAAGTGGGTGTAAAATTTGCAGCATTGTTTGATTAATTTTATCAACAAGCGCCATCGAGAAAAATTCCTGTTGGTGTTGCAGGTCAAGAAACTACGAAGGATCGAATAAAGGCTGCTATTGCTGAAAAAAATAATTATGATGACAAACTTGCAGCTCTTGCTGCTGCCCAACTACATGAAGGTGAACTAAGCCTTCATCCAGTACTCGACCCAGACAATTCTGTATATGCCTATCATATATTATATAAAGAAACAGACGGTCCGACTTGGTTCATCACTGAAAAAAATGAAGTACTAAATCTTTCGTCATTAGACGATGTCATGACTGCCACTAAAGAAGAGTGGCGCGCTATTGATATTAAAGTGTTTAGACAATTCGATGCTGAGCTGCTAAAAGCTAAAATACAGGCCATGCGCCTAGAAAAATTTATAAATTTTGTAACTATTTATTTATCTACACAAACCTATAATGAAGATCAAAAATCTTTGCTTAATATGATTGTTGCAAACCGTCAAGGTGAGCACAAGCTAACTATTTGTAAATATGCCATTGAAAATAATATTAACAGTGAATTTTATTACCCCCATCTTTTAAAGAATCTTGAAGTACATAAAAATCGTATCGACTTAACATTTAGATCTGCCGGCGAGAGAATTAAATTTATTAAATGGTGTGCTCAAGGAAAGGAATTGGAAGGAGAATCTAAACTTTCAGAAGCGGATAAAGCTTTAATTGATTTGCATCGCATGTATCTGCAAGCAGTTAAAGAACCTAGTAAAGAAATTTTTGATGCTTTTAATAAAAAAGTACAAGCGCAACATGCTCATATTCCCATTGAGATTCTAGAAACTTATTTAAAATATGAACTGGATTTATTAAATGGTAAAACAACGCCAGCCCCAGCTATTCATGAATCCATATTGGTATTATTTTCTCAGCTACTACAAGCAAGGCCAAACGATCAAAAATCCTTCTGGAATCTGATTAAAAATTTAAACAATGATCATCCTCTTCTCGCACTATTAAGCAAACTTTATTTTGAAAGTTCTGCTGCGAGCGTCGATGTCGATATGTTGTCAGTCATCGTTAATCGCATGCCTGAAAATGCAGCATTGATTAATCAGGCCTTTAGAAAACTCAATATGAATGCTTTCACTAACGCGCTTAAAGTCGACGAGTTACTTGAACTTGCAGATGCTAATCCTATTGTTAAAGCAAACATCTCTAAATTTATGCAGGACAATGCTCAATTACCATTAACTCAACTTTTAATTGCAGGTATGGCGCCTCATGCTACTGCTTTACGTACATATAGAACATTACTTTTTAATGATACACCTGAAGAGATTGTGAAATTTTATAAGCTAATTGCGACTATGGAATACAAGGATATTAAAGATGAACTAGCTAGATATTTTACACAGGGAAATAAATGGATATTAGATAAAAAGGTTGCTATTGTTCCGGAGCTGGTGGTTATATTTAATCTTGGCATGCTGCATGGCGAT
>JABDAR010000037.1 GCA_013289085.1 Gammaproteobacteria bacterium
CTGCATGACTATCAAGTGTATTTTCTGTTGTAATTTCTGGAGTAGTGCCATCAAAAGTGTTGTAAAGATGCTTGACTGTGGTGATATCGAAACTACCTAAATAATAGGCAGCAGATCCACCGGCTACAATTCCAATGCCCTCATCAAAGGCGTAACGCGTATCTATGCCAATGCGCGGGCCCCAGCCTTGAAATTCATTATGATGGATACCCTGTGTCACTACATCGCCCATATCTGGAGGGGGTGGAGGATTATAAGTGACAGAAAAATTTGCATCTTGTTCTAATTCTACATAAGTTAAACCGCCGTTAAATCGTAATTGCATATGTTCACCCAAGTTTACATATTGACTGATTAATAAATCAAAGGTATTGAGTTCATAACCGACATGGGCATCTGTATCTCCGGGTATATAGTTATTATTAGTAGGGAAATCATGTATACCAGATGTGTTATCGCTGGTATTCAGATTACGATAGGCAAGCTCAATGCCATTGGCGGTGTCATCAAATAAATACCCCAAAGCTGCTTGTGTGCCAAAACTATAATCAGAATTAAGATCAACGGCGGTGAGTATGCCGGAGTTTGGGTCGGTAGGTTCTGCATCAAAGGCGTAGGTTAAATTATTTGCAGAAGGTTGCACATAAAATGTTCCAATAGATGCAGTAATGCCACTTTCTAATTGCGGCACAGTGACAAGTTCTTCAGCACTAGCAATCCCAAAAGAGCATAGGGTTAAGGCGGTGAAAGAATATAAAAAAAGTGGATAGGATTTCATCATTTAGTCCTTTAAATGGAATGGTGAGGCTATCATACCTGGAATTAATATTGATGACCAGTGTGCGCAAAAAGTGTAAAATTATAGTTATATTTCGAAGATACTGGAAAATTACATAATGCCTGAGTTACCTGAGGTAGAAACCACGCTGCGTGGCATAGCGCCGCATGTGCTAGATAAAACCATTAACAAAGTGGTGATTCGCCATTATGGTTTGCGCTGGCCGATTGTGCGTGATATTCATAAAAAATTAATGGGTCACCAAGTCGTGCAATTAGCGCGCAGAGGTAAATATTTATTATTACATTTGGCGCTTTTTTGTGGACAGAAGATCCGGATAGTCATAAGTTATTAAATCATTTAGGGCCTGAGCCTTTAACTGAAGAGTTTTCAGCACAATATCTATATAATCGGTCACGCAATAAAAAATTACCCGTAAAAACATTTATCATGGATCAAAAAATAGTTGTGGGAGTAGGGAATATTTACGCTAACGAGGCGTTATTTTTAGCAGGTATAAACCCGAATCAATCAGCAGGTCAGATCAGCTTGTTTAGTTATAAAAAATTAACACAACATATAAAAAATATTTTAAAACAAGCAATTAAACAAGGCGGAACAACGTTAAAGGATTTTTTAAACAGCGATGGTAAACCGGGATATTTTTCCCAAAGTTTACATGTCTATGGGCGTGAACATCAGCCTTGTACTCGTTGTAATACAGTTTTAGTGGCAATACAGATTGGCAAACGCCAAACAGTTTTTTGTCCAAAATGTCAATTGTAACGGTAAGGACTCAACATGGAAATAGTGAACACATTCTCAGATCTTGGAAATATTGCTACACATACGCCTTGCTTATTTTTTTACGGCGATTCTATTTTAGTATTAAAGCAACAAGATAAATATACATTACCTTCTTATCAGCAAATTAATTTTAAGCTAAATATCCATGCCGCATTTTTTATAAGTTCAAATGAAGGCGTGCAATTATTAGTTGCTGATTTAAATGACACTCATATTCCTAATGAGTTTATTTTGGAAAATATCAAATCAATTTATCAATATTTTAATAACCTAGAAAGAAATTGGATAGCTAAAACTTTTGGTTATATGCACTGGTATCGTAAACATCGTTTTTGTGGCATGTGTGCAGGGTCTACGGAACTGGATGCAAATGAATGCGCAATGCTCTGTCCCAACTGTCATTATCATTTTTATCCAAAAGTGAATCCCAGCATGATCGTTTTAGTATATCGCGGCGATGAAATATTATTAGCACGCTCTCCTCATTTTCCGCCTGAAATGTATAGTGTACTTGCAGGTTATGTGTCACCCGGTGAAAGTGTAGAAGAAACAATTATGCGAGAAGTGAAAGAAGAAGTGAGTATAAACGTTAAAAATATTCGTTATTACGCATCACAAGCGTGGCCATTTCCAAATACCCTGATGTTGGGATATTATGCAGAATACGCGAGTGGTGAATTACAAATTGATAACAAAGAAATCGAAGATGCTGGCTGGTATAGCGCTGATAATTTACCTGAAATTCCCCGCCGCATCAGCATTGCTCGACGGTTAATTGCTAATTTTTCTACATTACCTAGGGCTTTACCAATCAGCTCCACAACAGCATTTAAGATATAAGCTTCAATAACACGCTCATTGGTTGCCATATAAAGATCCGTCTCAACATAAGGCATTTTGCTTAATTTTAATACATGCAAAATCAAACTCGACTTACCATAGCGGCGTGTCGCCATTAATAATGTATGCTTACCATTTTTAATATTTTCCAGTAATAAATTGGTTTCTATAGTTCTATTACAAAAGGCTGCATTGGCGGCTATGCCTAATGGAAA